>NZ_JACKSH010000304.1 GCF_025821625.1 Mycolicibacterium pyrenivorans | reverse complement strand
GGGCCAGCCCGGCACCGCCGGCGGTGCCGGCGGTGCCGGCGGCTCTGCGGCGTGCGCGCCGGTGTCGCGGGGATCACCCTCGCTCGGAGGGTAGCCCGGCTGCTCAGGGGGAAGGTCGCGGTCAGTCACAATCAGATCCTATCAGCGTGTATGTCGTATATCGGCACTAGTTTTTCGACCCTCGATTTATGGCAACTAGCTTCCCGGAGACCTGGTGGGCAGCGCTTCGGCGCCCCCGACGGGAGCGAGCGAGTCGTGCTGGACCAGTGCGTCGGCGCGGGTGAGTGCTGGCCCTGGCGCAAACGCCCGGATCAGCGGCCACGGCGCCTGCTGCGACCTATCCGGGGACACCCCGAGGGCTCTGAATGCGTCGTCGGACAACTCGATGCCAAAGCGGACCCCCTGATCTGAAATCCACCACATCGCTTCGCGCGAGGACGCCGCTGGGGCCGCACTGGTCGTCATCACCAAGTTCGTGGCACCAGGGCCGATGTACACCTGGTCAGCCTCCACCGATTCGGGATCACGAACGCCCTTCGGAAGTTTCACCAGGCGGTTATCGGCAGAGCCGAGCGGGATCGGCAATCCTTGCCCCGACAAGATCGTGACTTCGGCGGCGCGGTCCGTGGCGCCTTTCGACCATGCCAAGCAAGTGGTGGCATTGACGGCAGTGTCCACCAGGCGCAGCCGAGTGGCCGGGTAGAACGACACAGGCAGCTTATCCACCACCGGTATCGGAGCGAGTTTGTCGGGGGCCACCTGAATCGGGGCCACATCGCCGAACGAGTTCGCCGATCGCAATAGTGAAGCAACGAACGGCGAAACCCGTTGCACGCCATCACGTAACAGCACGTACAGCGATTCCGCAGCGTTGGGCTGACCGAGGTCACGCACCGTCAGCACAGACCCAATCACCGCGCCGTCGGCGACATTCCACCGTGACGGTTCCCCTGCCCCCGGAATGGCCGGGCTCACCAGCGGGTCGGTCGCCGGAAGGGCGTCAAAAAGCGGTGGCGACAACGGAATCGGTTCCGGGGCAGTCGTATCGACGCCCAAGGCTAAAGCGACAGCCTTATTGCTGAGGTCAATCTCGGAGCGGTGTCCCTCCCAGATAACATAGGTTCGATTGCCGTAGCGGCCCAGGATGGCATCGGGCATCTGCAGCGGCGCTGACCGCTGGCCCAGCGTCAGTTGGCCAGCGATCGCCGTGACCACAGGTTCCGAGGCGGCCGAGGTCGTCGACGTCGCGGTCGGTGCGGTGTCGCACACCGCCCAGTCCGAGGACGACGCCGTACGGATCGGCATCGCCGCGGGAGCGCCCACGATGCCCACTAGCGGCCCCTGCGGGTACTTCTCCAACTCTGCGGCCTTGACGAACGTGGGGTTGTTCGGCTGGCCTGCGATCAGCCGGGCGCTCATCAGATTCAGCGCCGGGTGTAGTCGACCGTCGACCATCACGTAGACCGCGCCGGTGTCGCGGTCGGCCAAAATGGCCGACTGGCCGACCTGGCCGGCCGGCTTGAACCACGACAGCACGAACATCAGCGCCATGGCCAGCAGTGTGAACATGACCCCGAGGATGAGGGCAGCGCTGCGGCGCTGTTCGGGGTCGTATTCGAGCCGAACGCCGTGATGGCTCAGCGCCGCCGCGTTGCGGCGGTTCCAGAAATAGTGGGCCGTCACCTGCAGCCGCGACGTCAAATTCAGCGCCATATTGCCCACCCTACTAGGGACAATGACCCTAAATCGGCACCAATTTCATGCCCCCCGACATATGTACGCATGGCGTTTTACGCGGCCGCCCGTGGCGCGGAAAGCAGCCCGTAGAGGTCCTCGCGCACGGCGTCTGTGGTGGCCGGCCACAAGCTCAGCCACTGCTTACCGTCTGCCGACGTGCTCGTGGTGATGCTCACGCGGCCAAACTCGGTGTCGGCCACCGTGACCACCCGGGGATGGACATGCTGGGCGATGTCGTGGTCAAGCACCATGGCGACGGCCATGGCCGAGTCGTCCAAGCGTGTCGCCGCAGCCAGGACCTCGGCCTGCTGGGGTTGCAGTCCCAGCCGGCTCATCGCGGCGATCGTGGCGTCTCGCCCTTGCGGGACAGCGGCTTCCAGTGTCGATTGCATCAGGTCGGCGGGGATGTTGACGCCGTCGATGTCAGCGGGTGCGGCCACACCCAGCGCCGGCATCAAGGTTTGGCACATCAAGTCCGCCTGGACTGCGGGGTCATCGGTCTCCCCCACTGCGTCAACGACCATCTCGTTGCCGTCGCGGGCAGCCATCGCCAGCCACCGGCGGTACCGGCACACCACGACCACCCGCTCCTCCACAGTCGGGAGCTCACCGTTGTGGACGGCCTGCCCTGACGGTCGCCGTATGGTCAGGACGGCTTGGCGATCAGGGCGGCCCAGCACGGTCATCCAGTCGCGCACCGGGTCGTCGACCGCGCCACTGGGGGAAATAGCGCCGGCCTGCACCAGGCTCAGATACTCGGCGGTTTCAGCGATCGGGACCGGCCCTGCTGTGGTCTCAACAATCAGTTCGTGATGCACTGACGGAATAAATGGCTTGAGCCGCAACGCTGTTGGCATGGATTCCACCCCCAGCAGCGCCTGCAGTACCCATACGCCCCCGACGGTTGTCGTCAGCGCCATGTCCTATCCCTTCTATCTATTCTTTCGAGCAGCAAAAAGGGGGGCCAACTTCAGTTGGCCCCCCTTTCGGCATTGTCGCTACAGCACCCCTGGTGGGCCGTCCTAGACCATGAACGTCTGGGCAGAGGCCCCGTCCTGGGACACGAAGTCCACACCAGCCTGGTCGGCGGCCTGGCCGTGGCGGTGGATGACTTCCTTGCCCTCGTTGGTGGCGT
>NZ_JACKSH010000303.1 GCF_025821625.1 Mycolicibacterium pyrenivorans | reverse complement strand
CAGCCGATCGGGCAAGCGTGACCTGCATCGTGCGTCCCTGCCGCTGCTCGGTCGCTGCCCCGCCGTCGCGCCCCATCGCCGAGGCCGGAGCGCCGTACAGGCCACCAGTGCCTGCACCCCCTGACGGGCTCGGTCCGGTGGCCACCGGTTCGATGGCACCTCCGAATCCGCCGGGCAGTTTGGGGGCATTCGGGGTGCTGAAACTCCCCACCGGGCGGGTGTAGGAACTGGTAGGAACGACCCCGCTGCCGCCGGCACCAATGCCGCCGCCACCACCGCCGCCGCCGCTGAGCGCACTGGCCAACCCCGGCGTCGCCACCGGTGTACCGGTCAGCGGAGCCGCTGACGCGGCCCCCGGGGCGCCACCGAGACCGCCCATGCTCGACGACAGCGGGCCGAGCATGCCCATCGGCATCTGCATGAACTGGCTGAGCATCTGCGGGGCCTGGCCCAGCATCTGCGGAGCCTGGCCCATCATGCCGGTGACCGACGAGAGCTGCCCCATCATCCCCATCGGCCCGCCCATCGCCGACATTGCGTCGGCCGGTGCCGAGACCGCTTCAGCGGCCGGCACCGCCGCGGTGCTGGCCTGCTGCATGCTTTGTGAGCTGGCCTGCAGGGCGCCCTGCACACCGGCTTGTGCCCCGGCGTTGCCCAGGGCGGCCAATGCTGCGGCCGGATTGGGTGCCATCGGTGCGAACGGCGGCGGCGTCGCCAGCACGCCCAGCGCCGCGGTGACCACACCTTGATAACTCGACATGATCGTGGCGTTCTGAATCCACTGCCGCTCATACTCGGCGACCAGGGCCGCGATCGCCGGACTGTTCTGCCCGATGAAATTCGTGGCGACCAGCGCCTCAGTGTCGACGAGGTTCTGATCCGACACCGGTCCAGGCACCATCGTGGTTTTGGCCAGGTGATAGGCATCCACGATTGCCGTCGCCTGCACGACAGCTTCCTCAAACCAGGCCACCGCCATGCCCAAGATTCCCGCGAACGCTTGAGCGGTCATCGTCATCGCCGCACCACCGGCGCCCTGCCAGCCGACCGCGGCCGTGCTGGTCGTACTGGTG
>NZ_JACKSH010000302.1 GCF_025821625.1 Mycolicibacterium pyrenivorans | reverse complement strand
GGGTTGGTGTCGTTCGCATCGCCCTGCGTCGTCCCTCTCGTGCCCGGGTACCTGTCTTACCTCGCCGCGGTGGTCGGCGTGGATGACCAGGCGCGTGCCCAGCCGCTGGCCAGGGCACGTCTGCGGGTAGCGGGGGCCGCGGGGCTGTTCGTTGTCGGCTTCACGGCGGTGTTCCTGATGGGAACCGTCGCGATTCTGGGTCTGACGACGACGATCATCACCAATGGAGTGTTGTTGCAGCGCATCGGCGGAGTCGTCACGATCGTGATGGGTCTGGTGTTCATGGGTTTTTTCCCTGCGCTGCAACGCGACGCACGCTTTACTCCCACGTCGTTGTCCACCCTGTGGGGTGCGCCGGTACTTGGGGCGGTGTTCGGGCTGGGCTGGACCCCGTGTTTGGGCCCGACGCTGACGGGTGTGATCGCTGTCGCATCTGCCAGCGAGGGGCCCAACGTCGCTCGCGGAATCGCACTCGTCGTCGCCTACTGTGTGGGCCTGGGCGCTCCGTTCGTGCTATTCGCGCTGGCATCCGGCCGGGCGATGCGGGCACTGGGCTGGCTGCGCCGAAACACCCGGCGAATTCAGGTCTTCGGCGGCGTGCTCCTCGTCGCGGTCGGCATCGCCCTGCTGACCGGGCTGTGGAACGAGGTGGTGTCGTGGGTGCGCGATGCGTTCGTCACCAACACCACACTTCCGATATGACGCAGTCGCGTTCGAGCGCACCGCGCCGTCGCTCTCCCCGGGGATCCATGTGCTGATCGTGAACCGCCGGAGCCGTGACGGTGAAAACATCGCGGGATCGGAGTGGGGGCGGTGATGGCGACGTCTGCCGCTCCCCGACGCTGGGTGGTGCGGGTTGTGTTGCTGGGTGTGGCAACGATTTCGGGCGTTACCGCCGCGGCGATCGGCGCTTTAGCGTTGCCTGAGGTTCTTGCGGTGACCGGGCTCAGCGATCCGGGGCCCTTCACTACCTACGGGCTGTCGTTCGTGCGCGCCGCCGGAGAGATCGCTGCGGTGGTGGCGATCGGACACTTCTTGTTCGCGGCGTTCCTCGTGCCGCCGCAGCCCAGTGGAGTACTCGACGTCGACGGTTACCGGGCGCTTAGGGTGGGCGGTGCCGCTTGTGCGGTATGGGCTGTGTGCGCTGCGCTGTTGGTGGCGCTGACGATCTCCGACGTGTCGGGGGTACCGTTGACCGAGCTCACCCCGCTGGACATATGGTCGGCGGCCGACCTGGTCGAAACCAGCGCGGCATGGCGCACCACCTCGATTCTGGCGGCGTTCGTCGCCGTAGCGAGCCTGACGGTGCTGCGCTGGTCGTGGACTCCCGCACTACTGGCGGGCGGCCTGATGACGTTGATGCCGCTGGCCGTGACGGGGCATTCCTCATCGGGCGGCTCACACGACATCGCGACCAACAGTCTGATCATTCACCTGGTGGCCGGGACATTGTGGGCGGGCGGATTGCTGGCGCTGCTCGTGCACACGCTGCGAGATGGCAGCCACACCGACATAGCCGCCCGGCGGTTCTCGGGTCTGGCGCTGTGGTGCTTCGCGGCGATGGCCGTGAGCGGAATCGTCAACGCGGCGGTCCGGATCGACGTGTCAACCATGCTGGACAGCAGCTACGGGCTCCTCCTCGTGGCGAAGGTGACGGCGCTGGTCGGCCTCGGTGTGATCGGCTGGCGACAGCGACAGACGTCGATCGTTGCGCTGCAGCGTGATCCGACGTCGCGCCGACCCCTTCTTCGGCTCGCACTCACAGAAGCCGCCCTGTTCGGCGTCGCAATTGGAGTGGCGGTCGGGTTGGGTCGCACGCCACCGCCGCCCGCGACGCGCGAACCGCTTCCGGCTGAGGCTGCGCTCGGCTTCGATCTCGCCGAGCCGCCGACGATCGCCCGGGTGTTCGTGGAATGGCGATTCGACCTGATCTTCGGCACGGCGGCGTTCGTCATCGCCGGTATCTACCTTGTTGCGGTGTATCGGCTGTCTCGCCGCGGCGCCCCGTGGTCAACGCGGCGCACCGTGTCGTGGCTGATCGGTTGCCTCGCTTTGCTATTCGCCACTTCATCAGGACTNGTGTATCGGCTGTCTCGCCGCGGCGCCCCGTGGTCAACGCGGCGCACCGTGTCGTGGCTGATCGGTTGCCTCGCTTTGCTATTCGCCACTTCATCAGGACTNGGCATGTACATGGCGGCAACGTTCAGCATGCACGCCGTCGCTCAATTGATGCTCACGATAGTGGTGCCGGTGTTGCTCGTGCAGGGCGCACCGGTGNCCCTCGCGCTGAATGCATTGCAGGCAGTCGATCCCAACGGGGTGCCTGGTCCCCGCGAATGGCTTGTCAGCGCGCTGAATTCGTCGCTCGTGCGTTTCATCGCGCATCCGTGGACGGCGCTGGCACTTCTCGTGGTGGGCGTCTACGGGCTTTGCCTCGAAGCGGTCTTCGATGCCGCCGTGAGCGAACACGGCTCGCACATGCTGATGATCGGGTACTTCTTAGTCAGCGGTTCGCTGTTCTTCGCCGCCGTCAGCGGTGTCGAGCCGGTGCCACGGTTGATGCCCAAGCGGGGCCGGATCGCGATCCTGTTGTTCGGGCTTTCGCAGTTCGTCATTGCTGGGCTCGTGGTGATGAACATGCGCGAGGTTCTCGGCGACGTCTTCTACCGCTCCTTAAAACTGAGCTGGCATGCGGACTTGCTGAGCGACCAGCGGCTAGGAGGCCAAATGATCGCTGCCGGTGGGCTTCTGGCCGTGGGGGTGGCGCTTGCGGTGCTGATCCTCCAGCGCCGCGGCTCGACTGCGATCGAGCAGAGGACGAACGGCGCCTAGCCACGGCTGGCGGACGGTGTACCGCACCGTCGGCACAACGGCCTGCATCGCGTTGGTCCTTGGGCTGAGCGCGTGCAGTGAAACCTCAGATCGGAGAACGACATGACATCCATAACCTTTGAACTACTTCCGAGTGGGATGCTGCCGAGGTTGAACTTCACGATGCCACCGCTGTGATGCCGGCCGCCGCAAAGACACACGTCGTCGGAGAACTAGCTTCTGACGAAGGGCACATAGCGGGAAAAGCCGTTGTCGCCTTGGGCAAGACACCGAGCTATCAACGGATGTCACCGCAATGGTGGACTTGACCTATGAGGTGTCACGGAGGCGTTGGATCGGGCGCTGCCCTGGGGACGCGGATTCGACGGATGGCCCGCGAGTGAGTCGCCACATTCCCCACCAGGCGACGGGAGCGAGAGCGACGACGGTCCACATTCCGGGCACGTAGCCGGCCCCGGAGGGATCGAGCCACGGGAACACCAGAAAGTGCGCCAACTCTGTTAGGCCCAACGAGGCGAAGAACGTCCATGCCAGGTATCTGCCGATCGGGCGGCCGCGCCCCATGAGGACCGGAACCAACAGCCAGGCGCCCGCAGAGAGGGCAACGAGCAGCACCACCGGCACCGAGTTCACCGCAGGCGTCGGCACACCCGTGACAGCCGCCAGGAATGCGAAGAACCCCGTCTGCTTCTCTTCGACGCGGTGGGCCAGGAACAACAACAGGGCGATCCAATACGGCGCGCGAATGTCGGCCCATCCGCCGCCACTCGGCCACACCAGCCACAGAAGCAAGCCCCCGACGAACCCGGCGGTGAAGATGAGCATGGTTGCTAGCCCGAGCGCCCAATACCCCACGCTCAACGCCGCGGCTGTTAGCGCGACTGCGGCGGCAACGGTCGGCCACGGCCGAGCGTTCTGGTTCGACGTCGTGACCGCCATCGTTCTCTGATCCTTCCGCCCGCTCACGAGTGCGGCACGATCGGTGGGCGCGGCCATCGGGGTCGTGAGGCCCGCGTCGACGCGTTGTTGCCCGATAGCGACCTGGGCGCTGCGACGATCACACGACTAGCTGGCCGAGTGCTTTGAGAAGGTCTCGTCGACGCAGCGCCAAAGCTAGCATCGACGCGTGATTGCATGTGTGTAGCCAAGGGTCCGGTTGGGAGACGACGTGTGCCCGTTCCAGATGTCGCATCCGCCGCTCGCTGGTTGTGTGCGCTTCGCGGGGGCCATCTCCCGCCAATACGCCTCCGGGCGGTGGCGCGGCGCGTCACGCTGCGTCCGATCGGAACACGCAACGAGTGTGCGCAATGCTGCTCAACACCCAATCCATTTTGGCAGAACGTCGATTCGCCCCGGTGAAGGCGTTTGCGGTCGCACCGTCACGGATAGTGTCTATTTTAGCGGGTCGACCCGTCACGGGAATTTGTGGCTTTCGCAGCGGTGACGGCACACCTGCCATCCGCGGGGCTGAATGTACGTAGATACATAGTAGGAACCGCGGTGTTTGTCCGGCGTGCCGTGGGCCCTGATGTCCGTGGGGACTGACAAGCTACACAGGTGAAGGCCGTCGTCTCCGGACTTGTCGCTATGACCGTGTTGCTGTGCGTGCCGGCGCCCGCGGCCGCCGCGGAGATCGGACAGCGCATCGCGCAGGCAGACGCCTACCTAGCTACTCGTCCGGGCACGGTGGGCTATGTGCTTCGCGACCGGATGACCGGACAGGCTCACCGCAACGGGGCGGCCACCACGATGATATGGACTGCATCGACCATCAAGCTGGCGATGGTGGTTGATCTGTTGACTCGGGCACGCGCCGGCCAGATCGCCTTGACCCCGGCCGATCGGCAACTCATGGCCGACATGATGCACTCATCGGACAGCGACGCTGCCGATACGCTTTGGGAACGCTACAGCGGACCAGACAACATGGCGTTCAACCGCAACTTCGCCACGTACG
Source organism: Mycolicibacterium pyrenivorans (assembly GCF_025821625.1). Classification (GTDB taxonomy): domain Bacteria; phylum Actinomycetota; class Actinomycetes; order Mycobacteriales; family Mycobacteriaceae; genus Mycobacterium; species Mycobacterium pyrenivorans. Next base: position 4,986 of record NZ_JACKSH010000302.1, on the reverse strand, counting down.
GACTCACTAACCTGCAACCGCAGCAGGGGTTCAGCGGCACGTACCCGTACTGGGGTTTCCAGAAGGCCACGAGCGAGGACCTCGACCGGCTGATGAATTACACCCTCACCAGCTTGCCTGCGGCCCAGACCGCGGCGATCGTGTCGGAGATGCAACACCTCGACGCCAACCAGCAATGGGGAGTGTGGGGAGCGGGCGCGGCCATGATTCCCGGCAACAAGAACGGGTGGTCCCAAGAGCAGGGCGGCTGGGTCGTCAACAGCGTCGGTTTCGCCGGCCCTCAGCAGCGCTACACATTGGCGATCATGAACTCGCTCAACGGGGAAGGCGGCTACGGCGATGGTGTGGAAACGACCACGCGGCTGGCGCGGATTCTGCTGGCTTCCGCTTAGTGGGATTCACCGCCAACGGTCCTAGGAAAGCGTCCCAGTACGGGAAGAAACCGGCCGACAGCTTGACCGTAGGACCGGTAGGCGTCACCGTGCGTGCGTATGAGGTAGGGCTCCTCCACCACGCGGACCTGCAATTCGATCGCCACGACCAGAAGAATGAGTGCAGCCAGCGCAACCACGTTCGGGACCATCAACGCGACGCCGGTCGCGAACGACAGCATCGCCGTGAAGATCGGGTTGCGCACGACCGCGAACGCGCCGCGGCGCACCAGAGTCGTGGACTCCTGCGCATCCACGCCTATCCGCCACGATTCACCCATGTCGTTTTGCGCACACAGTGTCCCCGCGAGACCCCCGAGCGCCAACACCGAACCCAATGCCTGAAGCCCCCAGGCCTCGATAGCAGCGATTGGGGCTAGCACGCCAAACACTTGCAAGGCTGGTGCGAGGAGGCCGAGCAGCATGGCGAGGACGAAGCCGACGCCGGCGGCCCATTCCGGTGAGCCCGGCCGGCCGCTGATTCCGTGGAAACCGGTGGAGCCAGTGAGTCGATATTGGCGCCAACTACGCCACCCGAACCCGAGTGCGACGAACGTCAAATACAGAACCAGAGCACCTATCGCAGCCACCGCAACCACCTCCAGCTCAAATATATGCATACATTGCAATATGTGCAACTATCGAAGTGTGTCGGCAACTATTAGAGGACGTCGGTGATCCGCGTGCCGGCGCTAACTCTCGATGACGCGAATCGCGTATGGCGTCATGCTCCCGGTTCTATCCGGTGAGACCTTCACCGGGACAACGGTTCTCTGGTGTGGAAAGTCCGTGCCTGGGAGGTGGAGTCCGCTGCCGATGACACCACGGGCTCTTTTACGCCACGATTGACGCATGAGAGTGGAGATTGTCTATTTCGAAGGGTGCCCGAATTGGCGGGAAGTCGGTGTCCGTGTGGGCGCGGCAGCAGCAGGCCTGGTCGACGTTGAGATCACGTATCGGCGGGTCACTACAGACGACGAGGCGGCGTCCTTGCCGTTTGCCGGCTCTCCAACCATGCTCCTCGATGGCACAGACGCTTTCGACGATGCGGTGCCGGTGACGGAGTTGGCGTGCCGGGTATATCAGACCGATGCCGGTTTGAGGGTCTGCCGACGATTACCCAGCTCTCCGAGGCGTTGCGGCGGCGGCTGCCGTTCGACTGATTGAGGCTTGCGGGCAGCCCAATCAGGACGATTGGGTGAGGGATGTGCTCCCAGCGTTCGAGAACTCCGGCGATCGGTGGGAGGGTGGCGGGTGACGGCGAAGTTGCCCTGCCGCGGGCTGGGTGTCGGGCGGTGGGGTCGGTGAGCGTTGCGTGCAGGCGCTGGACGCGATCATCGAAATGCGTATCAACCACTTTCGTTCGATGCCGTCGATTTCGCGTTCGGAAGATTTGTCGGTGTCCCAGTTCTTCACCCGGGTGCCCGGCCGCGGGTCGAGCTTTGTTTCTCGGCCGAGGGTGACTACCAGGTCGACCCTGCGGGCCAGCTCAGAGCCCGCGGACGTGGGTTACTCTCTGGTGACGTCGACGCTCACCTCCAGCAGGGCTTGGGCAAACAGATCGCTGACCGCGGCGCCGGCTGAACACGTCCACGGTGTCGCCGGCGAGTTTGGCGGATGAGACCCGCAGCAATTTGCGATTTACCGTCGTCGTTGACGCAGACGAACGACACGGAAGGCCTTGAGGAGTCGGTCATTCTGGGGTTGAGGCCTAACGTGCGGTGACGTGGAGTTCGGTAAGCAAGCGCCTAACCCGTTCTTGGAGGTCGTCGCGGATCCGCCGTACCGCGGCGACGTCTTGGCCTTTCGGGATGGGGCAGTTTCCAAGTTCTCATAGCGTTTGCCGGGGAAGATTCTGGCCGGCATGTTCGCAGACCATGGTGATCACCGCTGTCGGCGGCCTAGACGATTTCGTCGGTCCAGGCTTGACGAACTCGCCGGTGATGTCGATGCCAACCTCGGCCATCGCCTGCACCGCCGATGGGTTGATGCGGCCACCGGTCTCCACCAGGGGAAGTTCGTCGTCGACGACCAGCGCGGTATCCCTTCGCGTGCTCAGGCCCTGCGCCCCGGGTGGTGCTCGATGCTCCATATGGCGCCCGTTGATGCGGCCCTGATTGATTGCCCGAGCGGCCCGGCCCGATCTTCAGCAGATCTTTACGAGACACATACCGATTGCGTCCTGCAAAAGGGTGACCCTGAACGTGGAGGAAGGCCTGACATGCGTTGGCTGATGGACGTTTGCCCGAACAGTCTCGGGTGGGAAGCGCGGCTGATTCTGTGCGCCGTCGTCGTCGTGCTGTGGGGCGTCGCCTTTGCCGGCGCCGTGGCGCTGTTCCCCGCCGCGCCGCCGCGCCACACCGAGCGGCGGGAGGCGGGAGGCATCTCAGGGGCGGATTGATGCGCCAACCGCGCAGTGGTCGCCGCGAGGTGTCAGTACTCGATCAAGCGGATGGCATAAGGCGTCATGCCGGAGCTGCACACGGGGGAGATCTTGACGACGGACCTGATGGGGGGAGCTTCGATCAACAGGCCGCCGCCGAGATACATAGCTCGTGCTGGCGCGTTCGAGCCGTAGAAGATGAGGGCACCGCGGCGCATCTGTGATGAAGGATTCTTGCGGCCCGCGCTGTATTGCGATCCGGCGAAATGGTCGCGTTGATACCGACGCCGGCGAAGGCATACTGCATGAGTCCGCAGCAGTCGAAGCCCAGGGCGTTGGCCCCCTGAGCGATGCCTCGCGAGGGACCGTTGGCGTTGCCGCCGCCCCACGAGTTTGGGGCATTCCGAGTTGTGACATGGTTCGACGGATCACGAACTGTGATGCCTGGCGACCGTGGAGGCGCAGAATGCCTCTGTTGGTTATGGCGGGATCTGCCGCGGCGGTCACGGGAGGGATGCCCCGCTTGGTGAGGAAGGTTCGGCCTATGCCGGCAGTCAGTTGTGCGCAGAAGTTGCCACGATCTCCAAGACCGCCGGATGATGGCCACCGGGTCGCCCGCGACGTTGGCGCTGGGCATCACCGGCAGCGTTGGTGTCCCACAAAGCTAGCCTCGGCGCCGTCCGCCGGCGACGAGTTGCTGCGGTCGTCGGGTGCCGGCATGGCTCCGGGCTGAGGGACAGTGGGCGCCGCCGCGGTAGCTGCTACCGGCAGGGAGGCACCGAGTCCGGCTCGCGCCCAGTCACGTTGGGCGCGACAGCGACGCCGACCGCACCATCAGTTACGCACGCCTTCGAGTGTCGGTATGGGCAAGTTCCTGAGGCGGTGAAGCCGTGTGTCCTTGCCGTTGGACCATAGCGGCGCGGTCGGGCGGGACGGGCACGGGGTATACCAGCCTTCCTGATGTAGCCGCCTACCCGGTGTGGTTTGCGCGGTCTGTGAGCCCTTCGAGCATTCCGCGGCGCAGATGGGTGGAGTTGAGATCTTTGCGGCCCGTCATCAGCCACGCGGGTTACGGCGGCCAGCTTACGGTCCTTGCAGGAACGACTCCAGGCGAGATGTCAGCGGTTGACGCCCTGCGATTTCTTGGACAACCGTTCGGTTCTAGGATTCGACATTCGGATGGCAAAACCCGACTGACATTTCGATGGCGCTGCCACGGTTGTACCTGGTCGGGGCGCGGACAAGTGACACGCAGTTCGGCAACTTACATGTTGCGCGGCGGCGTTGTAGATTGCCATTCTCGATGGCGGCTTGCCATTTGAGATGGCGGGAGTTGGCGGATCCGCCATCTGTATGGCAAATCGTCGGCTGTTGAGTCTCCGAGTGATGCGTTGCAATGGGGCTGCGCGGCCGAGAAATTCCTGCTCGCTATTGCTTTGTCTCCAGCTGGAGGCGCACGCTTCTTGGACGCCCTGGTGGCGGAGCAGTCAAATGTTGGCGTGGGATGGTTCAGCTATCGCAGCCACGGCCGCTGAGCGGTCGTCGGCGAACCTTCTGTTCGGAGGCTGATGACAGCCTCTCACCAGATTCCTGTGCGTCCTACTGAGTTGCATAGTAGATTGTGGACCCGTCAGGTGAGGTGGGACCGATACCGACGAAGCACCGTGGCGGAATCCTGTCGGGGGATTCCGCCACAATGTCGCTTCGAGCGAGCTGCCGAAGCGGCCGTCCCACTGGCGTCTAAGCCAGAGGTTGCGCGTAGTTTGCGGTAGGTCGCCGCTTAAGTACGTATCCGCATGTCGCCAACACCGGTAGTCAGTCGCTTGAATCTGGGCGCCCGCCCTTCTGGTATGTCGCCCCGCCGGATCGGCAGTTGGTCGGCCCACCAACTACTATGTGGGTACGTAATGACCAGGAGTGCGACCCGACGGATTGTTGTGATGAAAGTGTTGACTGGACGCCGACATGTAGCGGTGCTGAGCGTGTTCTCGGCTGTCGCGGTACTCGTGACGGCATCGCAGACGAGTGCGCTCAAATCTCGGCTGTCGAATACCGTGACTGCGCCCGGTGCTGTGGAGGTTGAGCAGACGCCGCAGGCCGCACCCGGGCCTCCCGCAATCGAGATTCTCCCCCGCACAGGCGCGAGCGATGTGGTCCCTGTCGGAGCAGTGA
>NZ_JACKSH010000301.1 GCF_025821625.1 Mycolicibacterium pyrenivorans | reverse complement strand
CCCATCGGACCGCCCATCCCCAAATCCGACAACATCGGATCGGGCATCGGCTCCATCGGCCCCAGCCCCGCATCGGTGAGCGCGGGATCGACAAGCGCGGGATCGCTGACCGGCGGCGCCGGAGCCGGAGTCGCAGGTCCCGGTTGGGCATTGGGGTCACTGGGAGTCTCGCCCCCGGTGCCCGGGGAGGCTCCGTCCATGTCGTAGAGGGCGGCCAGCGCCGACGCCGCCTTGGCCTGATCCTCAGCAGTCAAAGTCCCCGACTGGAGTACTTCGCCGATCGCGGCGACCTGACTGCGCAAGAACTTCAAGAACGCCTGCTCGCCCGCCGGAGTGTCCAGCGACATCGCCGGGTTGTTGACCGCCTCGACGATCGTCGTTGAGCTTCTGCTGGCCCTCGGCGGTCGTGGTCCGGGCGCTCAGCATCGCCTCGGTCAACTTGCCCTCAGCCTCGCTGAGTTGGCTGTAGCGGTCCTTCATCTCGTCGTGCAGCTTGCGTACCGCGTCAGCGGTGCGCCCCGACTGCTGCTCATCGGTCGCCACGCCGGGCTGGCTGCCCGGAGGCGGTGTGGCGGGCCGCTGCTCAGATCCCACGACGTCTCCGTTGGCGTTGTAGTAGGTGCGCTTGCCTGTCGCTGGATCGTCCACGTAGGAGGCGGCCAGCGGGGCGACCTGCTGGCCTTGAGCGTTGACCGGCACATACTGGCCAGCCTCGTTGCGCCGGAACTCCGGGAAGAACGGCTGACCGGCCTTGCCGTCACCACCAAGTAGCGACACCGAGCCATCGTTGTTCATCACGTAGGTGTTGCCGTTGTCGCGATAAGCCAACGAGCCATCGGTCGGTACCCGCGTGCCGTCGCTGAAAACGAGATAGCGGTCCGCACTCGGGTCAGAGGTGTTGAACCGCATACCAGGATCGCCATAAGCCGCTTGGGCCTTGTCCAACACCGTGTTCCAGTACGGGTCCGAGGGGCTGATGTTGGGGGCAAACGCTCCCCCGTCGGCACGCCAACCCGGATCCCAGCCCATACCGACCCCGGCGACCGGCTTGGCATGCCAGGACACCAGCTCATCGAACTTGCGAGCGTCGGTCATCGTAACCTCTTCTGCATCAACATCATTGACGGCGATAGGCCCGCCGCCGCACTGAAATCAGAAGTGATCACGAGAGATCGTCTCTTCAAGATCGCGCGGCGCTGCGAACTCCGGTGGCCGCTGCGGGGTGGAATCACCGCCGAAGACTTTCTTCGCCCGCGTCGCGAGATCCAAGATTTGACTGGCTTGTTGCTGCAACCCAGACTCCACGGCCACATCCTTTCCTCGGGCGGATAACTACGAGCCTAAAGCCGCGCCGATC
>NZ_JACKSH010000300.1 GCF_025821625.1 Mycolicibacterium pyrenivorans | reverse complement strand
ATGGACGGCTGGAGATAACCACATCCAGAACGCAGAACCGACCACTTCGAGACTTCGTGGTCCACATGAAAGACGCTCACCGCAGCACTACAGATAACAGTAGCATTGGTCGAACAGATCACCTTCCTTGTCTCGGTGTCGTAGTCCAGGAACGGAATGAACTCACTCCACGCGTTGCGCCACAATCGAATCGCCGCCGGGTAGCGGTTACCCCACTCGGCTCTCGAATGCGTCCAGCGCTGCCGCTGCAGCCTCGGCGTTGACCGCGGTGTAGATCGGCCGCAACGCCTTGGCAATGGCGTCGCGGTGCTGGCGCCCGGCATAGCGGAACGTCCCACGGATCAAATGGATGACACACGTCTGGACCACAGTGTCGGGGAACACCGCGCCCACCGACTGCGGTAAGCCTTTGAGCCCGTCGCAGACCAGGAAGAAAATGTCGGCCACCCCGCGGTTCTTCAGCTCGGTGAGTACCGCCAGCCAGTATTTGGCTGACTCGCCCTCGCCCTCGCCCTCGCCGGCCCACATGCCCAGCACGTCACGATGCCCGGCCAGGTCCACCCCGATCGCGGCGTAGATGGGCCTGGGGCCGACCTGGCCGTCGCGGATCTTGACGTGCAGGGCGTCGATGAACACCGCGGCGTACACGCGTTCCAGCGGGCGGGTGTGCCACACGGTCATCTCCTCGACCACGCGGTCGGTGATCCGACTGATCGTGTCCTTGGACACCGACGCGCCGTAGATGTCGGCGAAATGGGCGCTGATCTCGCCGGTGGTCAGCCCGCGGGCATACAGCGACAACACCACCTCGTCGACATCGGTCAGGCGACGTTGGCGCTTCTGGACGATCTGGGGTTCGAAGCTGCCGGCGCGGTCGCGCGGCACCTCGATCTCGATCTGCCCGCCCGCATCGGTCAGTACGGTCTTGGCCCGGGTTCCGTTGCGGGAGTTGCCCGAGCCATACCCAGCCGGATCGTGACGGTCATAGCCCAGGTGCTCGGACAGTTCCTAATCCAGAGCGGTCTCGATGACCGTCTTGGTCATCGCCTTGAGCAACCCGCCCGGACCGGTCAGCGATACGCCGGCCTCGCGTACCAACTCCCGGGCAACCTCGAGCTCGGGCCTTGCCCCCATGTAGTGGACACGGGATTTGTGGTTATGCGGCTTCGGGCAGCGTAGCCGGTGTCAGGTTCCTTTCGTAGGTCGCGGGGCTGGAATCGGGCCTTGCCCCCATGTAGTGGACACGGGATTTGTGGTTATGCGGCTTCGGGCAGCGTAGCCGGTGTCAGGTTCCTTTCGTAGGTCGCGGGGCTGGAATGACGGCAGTAGGAGTGCCGTCGTGTGGTGTTGTAGCGGGCCAGCCACCGAAAGACCTCACGGCGGCAGATCGCCGCGTCCGGCCAGCAGGCACGGTCTTGCAGAATCTCGCGCTTGAGGGCGGCGTTGAACGATTCGGCCAACGCGTTATCGGCACTTGACCCCACCGCACCCATCGACTGGACGACCCCCAGATCGCGGCAGAGATTCGCGAAATCCCGTGAGGTGTACTGACTTCCATGATCTGCATGGAATATTGCACCAGCCAGTGAACCCCGCAGTGCAGCAGCGGCTTTGAGCGCATCGATGACCAGTTCGGTGCGCATGTGATCGGCGATCGCCCACCCGGCGACCCGCCGTGAACAGCAGTCGATCACGGTGGCCAGGTACAGGTTGGCGCCGGTCGCCAATGGCAAGTAGGTGATGTCGCCGACGTAACGGGTGTTGACCTGCGCGGCGGTGAAATCGCGTTTGAGCAGGTCGGGGACCTTCTGGTTCGCCGGGTCCGCCACGGTCGTCTTGACCCGACGTCGGCGTCGATAACCGGCGATCCCGGCGCCGCGCATCACCCGAGCCACCCGCTTGTGGTTGACCCGCTGCCCCTCGGGCGCACCGTCGTTGAGCTCGGCGGTGATCCGCGGCGCCCCGTAGGTGTTGTCCTCGTCGTGGACGGCGCGGATACGCTCGGCCAGCGCCTCGTCAGCAGCCCGACGGGCCGCTCGTCCGTCAGCACCGGCCAACCACGCGTAGAACGACGAACGCGCAACCTCGACGACTGCGCAGAGCCACTTCACCTCGAAGGCGTGCAGGTGGTCGGCGACAAACTGAAAGCGGCTCACCAGTTCGTCTCCCCGGCGAAATATTTGGCCGCCGACCGCAAGATGTCACGCTCGGTGGACAACCGCGCCTCGGTGGCGCGTAACGCCTTGACCTCACTGCGGAGGCGGGCCAGCTCCTGCTCAGGGCTCTCGGCCCCTGGCACAGGCTCGGCCACTACGACACCGCGGCGGTGCCGAATCGGCACCCCGGCCGACTTGCACCACGCCGAGAGCGTGGCCTCGCTGACACCGAGCTCGGCAGCGATCTGGGCGATCGTCGCGCCCTCGGTGTCCCGGTAGAGCGCGACCGCGTCACGCTTGAACTCATCGGGGTAATTTTTCCTTGCCATCGGGTTGGATCATCTCGCTTCCCCCAGCACATTCCTGGGATTGAGCGTGTCCAACACACGGGGTCAAGTCCCNAACTCATCGGGGTAATTTTTCCTTGCCATCGGGTTGGATCATCTCGCTTCCCCCAGCACATTCCTGGGATTGAGCGTGTCCAACACACGGGGTCAAGTCCCCTCGTCGACCTCACCGCTATCCGGGACATCAATGGCCGCCACGGCGGCCTCATCATCGGGATTCTGCGATGGCTCCACAGCCACGACAGTTTCGGTCATCACGCGACCTTTCCGGCCCCGACACACCGGGGCCGATCAGGCCGTTTACACCGTTACCGCGACAGTCCCGACGCGCCAGGCGCCCGGGCATTGCGCATCCGATGGAGGCGCCACATGAGCTCGCGTCCAGATTCGGTTGTGCAGCATCATCATTAGTTGCGCGCCGTTTTGGCCGTGGTTCATTTGGAGATGTTGTCTTGACGGGCCGGTGTGACGTATCTAGCATTCTCTACAGCGGAGGATGCATCTGTTCAGCAGAATAGAGAGTGAGTGTTGATGGTCTGGTCGAGGAGTTCGATTTGATGAACGCGGTCGCGGTCGATCGGGATACCCGTGAGGCTGTCGAGGCGTTCATGTTCCGGGAGGCGGAGCTACTCGATGGGGGGCAGTTCCGAGAATGGTTGGGTCTGCTCGACCCCGACATCCGGTATGTGGTTCCGGTGCGCACCACCCGTGAGGATTCCGCGGGTTGGGTGGGCGCGATCGCGCACTGGAACGACGACTACACGGGTTTGGAGATGCGGGTCCTCCGGGGCGAGACGGACTTCTCGTGGGCGGAGTCACCTCGGTCGCGGACCCGGCACTTCGTGTCCAACATCCGCACGGTTGCCGGACCGGAGGCTGATGAGTTGACCGTGCGCTCGAATCTCTTGTTCTTCCGCAGCCGCGGAGACAGCGGCCGGTGGGAGTTGCTGTCGGCCGAACGCGTCGACGTGTTGCGCCGCACCGACGATTCGCTGCGGCTCGCTCGGCGCGAGGTGTTACTCGACCACTCGACGTTGCCTATCGACAACCTGTCGGTAGTCCTGTAGGGCCAGCTCCGTTCACCACCTCCTCGTGGATATCGCCGATTCCAGAAAGGGAACCTGTCGGTAGTCCTGTAGGGCCAGCTCCGTTCACCACCTCCTCGTGGATATCGCCGATTCCAGAAAGGGTCCAACCATATGACCACCGAAACAACCGAGACGGACTTGATCGAGATGTTGGTGAAGGCGTGACTGGCGTTATGGGTGACCTGGATGTGTCGGTCCAAGAATGCGACGTCTTGGTAGTGGGTGGGGGAATTGGCGGAGTGCGGGCAGCACTACGGGCCGCGGAGTTGGGGTCGTCGGTGATTCTGGTGGAGAAAGCGGTGGTGTCTCGGGCAGGGCCGATGACGTATGTCCACAGCCAATACGCCCCTGATCACCGGGTGCAGGGTGAGGAGATGACGGAGTGGGCGCGCGAGTTCGTGGTGGGCAGCAATTATTTGGCCGATCAGGATTGGGTGCAGCAGTACATAGCCGAGGCCTATGACAGGGTTAACGAGCAGATCGAGTGGGGTGTGCCCTATTCCACTCATGAGGATGGGTCGCTGAAGTATGTGACGGTCCGCGGCCACAACCTTGGCACGACGCTGGGTGTGGATGGTCGCGTGTGTATGGAGATCCTCAAGGAGAGGATGAAAGCGGCGGGGGTGCGACTGTTCGAGCGGGTCGATGTGATTGATCTGCTGACCACCGACGGGTGTCGGCCCACCGCTGGTGCGGTGTGTGGTGCGGTGGGGGTAAATGTTGTCACTGGCCAGTGTCATGTCTTCACGGCGGGCAGCGTCATCCTCAACACCGGCCCTTGGTACCCCAAGCTGCATTACGCGTTCGCCGACCATTGCAGCGGGGAAGGTCATGTGGCGGCCTGGCGAGTGGGTGCTGAGTTCGCCGGCATGGAATTCGGCCAGTTCGCTGCCTGGAGTTACTTCAATCGGTCATTCTTCACACCGGGTCAAGCCAAGATTCAGGGGATCGGTGGCAAGTTCTGCAACGCGGCGGGCGAGTACTTCATGGACCGCTATGACCCGATCTGGGGCGATAAGGGCGGGTTGTTCACCATCGCGCGCGCGATCATGACCGAGATGGTCGAGGGCCGAGGGCCGTGCTATCTCGACTTGCGTCACGTACCACAGGCGGATCTAGAGGTGCTGTATGAAGTGTCTCCGACGGTGCGGCGCGCCTTTACCGAGTTTGAGGTCGATCCCTCCACTGACCTGCTGGAGGTGACCCCGTTCATCGTGCTCGGCACGAGCAGCACCAGCGGTCCCACGATCGACCTGGACGGAGCCACCACAGTGCCCGGCCTGTACGCGGCCGGGTATGGCACGGCGTGTCCGCATTTGATGTCGGGAATTTCTGGCAGCGGGATCTCGAGCTTCTCGGCTGTTGCGGGGTACCGGGCGGGCACTGCGGCGGCGGCGCGCGGCGGTCACGCGGTAGCGCGCAGTGTGTGGGAGAACCAGGCACAGGAGAGCTTCGCGGAGTATTTCGCGCCGATGCGTCGGCTGCGGCAGGTCCGGCCGGTGGATGTGTGGAAAGCCATCGGCGAGGCGACGGCCAATCCGGCATTCGCATTGTTTAAGTCGGAGGCACGGATCGATTCAGCGCTCGCTGAGCTGTACCGGATCCGGGATCGGGTACTGCGTTACGTTTTCGCGCCGGACTATCAAGAACTTAAGAAGGCGCATGAGGTGCGCGCATACCTGACGTTGGCGATCATCACCTGTGAGGCGATGAAGCGGCGCACCGAAAGTCGCGGGGAGCTGTTTCGTATCGACTACCCCTACGCCGACAACGATGAGTGGCTGAAGTGGCTGCTCGTGCGCCGGGGCAGCGGCGGTGAATTCGATCTGCAGTTCAGCGAACGCGACCTGCCGATCCAGTCGTGGCCGGTGCAGGCCCCGCCCGGCCGCCATCCAAGTCCATATACCGTGCCGCAAGGCTACCGTGAGGAGGCGGCGGTTCAGTGATCGAAAGCATCGACGAAACAACGTGCGACGGGTGCAACGTCTGCATCGACAGCTGCCCAACCGGGGTGATCCGGCTGGTGGAGGGCGACGAACCGTGGTCCACGACCAAGTGGCGAGCCAAGATCATCTACCCCAACGACTGTCATTCCTGTCGGTTGTGCGCAATCGATTGCCACGTGGACGCGATCGTTGTCAGCCACGCACTGGTGATCCCCGACCCCTTCCTCCCGGGCGTAGAGCCCCTCGACGGCAGCCGCGACGCTCCGCCCGACGAAAAGAAAACTTGATGTCCATCGGAATAGCGCGAGCCGGGCGTGTTCGGTGTCGGCAAGGTCCACGCTGCGGGGTCAGGCGATGATGGCCGCCCGATGCGGCCGGCGCCGGATTCGGCACTTATCTGGCGGTCGCCGGGCGATCCTCCGATGACCCAGACATGGCTCCCACAAATCAACCGTTCCCCGCAGGAAAGTTAGGACTTCGGCATGATCAGCGCAAACCTCATCATCAACGGACGTGAGGAAACATCCGACCGGACGATCGACGTCGTCAGCCCGGCTGATATCCGGGTACTGCTCGGTTCGGTCCCAGACGCCGCACCCGGGCAGGTCGACGAAGCGGTCGCAGCTGCTGCAATGGCGTTCCCAGAATGGTCATCGCGGCCCCTGGAAGAACGCCAGGGAGCACTACTTGCCGCTGCAGGCACGATCCACGACATGATCGAGGAATATGCGCCGATCCTGAGCCGGGAGAACGGAAAGATCCTCGAAGAGTCGCACGTCGACCTCGAATTCGCGTCGGGCATTTGCGGCTACACCGCAGGCATTTCGGCTGAAATCCTTGCAGACCAACAGATTCGCGACACCGGGGGCACGACCCTCATCCGCCGCCGCCCAATCGGGCCGGTGGCCGCCATCACGCCGTGGAACTTCCCGGTGGTCCTGGCATTCATGAAGCTGGCGCCCGCACTCGTCGCCGGCAACACAGTCGTCTTGAAGCCGGCGGCAAACTCCCCGTTGGTTCTCGCCGAGATCATCCGAGCCCTCCAACAGCACTTCCCTCCGGGCGTGCTCAACATGGTCACCGGAGGCGACGCGGTCGGAGAAGCACTCGTCGCTCACCCGAGAATTCGCAAGATTGGTTTCACCGGCGGCATCGATACCGGGCGCAAAGTTATGGCCGCGGCCGCGCGCGACATCAAGCGGGTGACGCTCGAGCTGGGCGGAAACGACCCTGCGATCCTCCTCGACGACGTCGACCTCTCGCCCGAGACTATGCGGCAGATCGTAAAAGGCGCGTTCGGGACCACCGGCCAGGTGTGCTTCGGTCTGAAACGTATCTACGTGCCGACCCGCATCCACGACCGCTTCGTGGAAGCGTTCTCAGCCGCCGTGGATGAAATCGTCGTCGGGCCCGGCGACGACCCCCGAGTCACCATGGGGCCGCTGAACAACGCTCAGCAGAAGAACCTCGTCGAGAAGATCGTGGACGACGCGCGCTCGAGCGGCGCGACCGTCACCACCCTCGGGCAGCGGCTCGATTCGGCGGCCTGGGACCACGGCCACTTCATGATGCCCAGCGTGGTCACTGAGGCTGATCCCCGCCTCGCAATCGTCGAAGAGGAACAGTTCGGCCCGGTAGTGCCCGTGCTGAAATACGACGAACTCGACGACGTGATCCGGCTCGTGAATCAATCGCAATACGGGCTTGCCGCCTCGATCTGGACGTCAGATGAAGAGCGGGCGTTCCTGCTTGGCCGTCGGTTCGACACCGGCTCCGTCTTCATCAACAGCCACACCTTCACCTCCCTCGACCCCCGCGCACCCTTCGGCGGGGCGAAAGCGAGCGGCTTGGGACGCGAATTCTCTCCAGCCAGCCTGGATTCCTACACCGAATTACAAACAATCAGCCGTCGCATCGGGCCGCCAGGCCCTCCGCTGTCCTGAGTCCGGCGGGGAGCCTGACCAACACATAAGCGTCACGGGCGTTGATCAGCGACGACGACGCGGCGGTATCGATGCACACAGGTAACTTCGCCGACGGTGTGAAGGCGTGGCGGCGCGTGCTTCGGCAGGGATGCCCCCATTAATGATCCATTCCGGCCCAACGTTCGCGGCGATTCGACCCTCCTAACGTAGAGACCGCCAATAGACGTGCGTGTGCTGCCACGCCTCGACGAGGAACACACCGGCAGCGCTCTCACCGACTGTGCGCACATTGCAAGGGCCGCCGCCGCTGTCAAGCCGCTGGCAAGGCGACGACGACCGAGCGATGCCTCTGGTCGTCGTCTATGGGTTCGCTGGCTGTCGACGACGTGTGCCGTGGGGCTGGTTCTGGGAGCGCCGTGGGGCTTGCTGTGGGAGCCGTTTTGGTCATGGTCCATTCGGAGATGTTGTCTTGACGGCCCGGTGAGACGTAGCTTACATTCTCTACAGCGGAGGACACATCTGTTCAGCAGAATAGAGAGTGAGTGTTGATGGTCTGGTCGAGGAGTTCGGTGTGATGAACGCGGTTGCGGTCGATCGGGATACCCGTGAGGCTGTCGAGGAGTTCATGTTCCGGGAGGCGGAGCTACTCGATGGGGGGCAGTTCCGGGAATGGTTGGGTCTGCTCGACCCCGACATCCGGTATGTGGTTCCGGTGCGCACCACCCGTGAGGATTCCGCGGGTTGGGTGGGTGCGATCGCGCATTGGAACGACGACTACACGGGTTTGGAGATGCGGGTCCTTCGGGGCGAGACGGATTTCTCGTGGGCCGAGTCACCTCGGTCGCGGACCCGGCACTTCGTGTCCAACATTCGCACGGTTGCCGGACCGGAGGCTGATGAGTTGACCGTGCGCTCGAATCTGTTGTTCTTTCGCAGCCGCGGAGATAGCGGCCGGTGGGAGTTGCTCTCGGCCGAACGCGTCGACGTGTTGCGCCGCACCGACGATTCGCTGCGGTTGGCTCGGCGCGAGGTGTTGCTCGACCACTCGACGTTGCCTATCGACAACCTGTCGGTAGTCCTGTAGGGCCAGCTCCGTTCACCACCTCCTCGTGGATATCGCCGATTCCAGAAAGGCAACCTGTCGGTAGTCCTGTAGGGCCAGCTCCGTTCACCACCTCCTCGTGGATATCGCCGATTCCAGAAAGGGTCCAACCATATGACCACCGAAACAACCGGAACAGCTGACGCGACCGATCCCTACCTGCGGCGCGCGTTGCGGGAGGTAGCGGACGGGCTCAAGGTCGGGCGCTTACCGGCCCGCGTCGTCAGCGATCCCGCGCTACACACGATCGAGATGGAGCGGATCTTCGGGCGCGCCTGGGTGTTTCTCGGACACGAGTCGGAGTTGGCCAAGTCCGGCGACTTCGTCGTGCGGCACATCGGGGCCGATTCGGTGATCGTTTGCCGGGACAACTCCGGCCGCATCCAGGCGCTGTCCAATTCTTGTCGCCACCGTGGTGCGCTCGTGTGCCGGGCGGAGATGGGAAACACCGCGCACTTCCAATGCCCGTACCACGGCTGGGTGTACAGCAACACCGGAGAGCTCGTCGGCGTGCCGGCGATGACGGAGGCCTATCCCGGCGGCTTCGACAAGTCGCAGTGGGGATTACGTCACATCCCCCATGTCGACTCGTACGCCGGATTCATCTTCGGCAGCGTCGATCCGAAGGCGCCGAGCCTGACCGACTACCTCGGCGACACGACGTTCTACCTCGACCTCATTGCGAAGAAGACAGCGGGCGGTCTGGAGGTGATAGGGGCACCGCATCGATGGGTGATGTCAGCGAACTGGAAGACAGCCGCCGACAATTTTGTCGGCGACTCCTACCACACCCTCTTTGCTCACCGCTCGATGGTCGAGCTAGGCATGGCGCCCGGTGACCCAAACTTCGCGAGCGCACCAGCGGAGATCTCGCTGCAGAACGGCCACGGCGTCGGCGTACTCGGCTTTCCGCCCACGCTCGCCGATTTTCCCGAGTACGAGGGATACCCCGACGAAGTCGTCGACCAGATGGCGACGTCCTACCCGTCGCCGGTACACAAGGACCTGATGCGACGCTCAGCCTTTATTCACGGCACCGTGTTCCCGAATTTGTCGTTCATCAACGTGACCATCGCGCCGGACCACATGTCGCCCCCTACCCCCTTCATCACGTTCCGGGTATGGCATCCGCTCTCCCATGATCGGATGGAGATCCTCTCCTGGTTCCTGGTCGAACGCGATGCTCCGGAATGGTTGCGCGATGCGTCCCAGGCGTCCTACGTCAACAACTTCGGCCCAGGTGGGGTTTTCGAACAGGACGACGCCGAGGCATGGAAGGCCATCACCGAATCTGTCCAGGGCCCGTTCGCCGGTGAAGGCCTGCTGAACTACGAAATGGGCATGGACTTGACTCCGCTCACCGACTGGCCAGGGCCGGGAGAGGCCCTCCCGAGCGGGTACGCCGAGCAGAATCAGCGGCGGTTTTGGGGGAGATGGCTGGAATACATGGGTCAGCCTCCCGCATTCGGCGGGCGTGCTTGATGAAGCTTCTGCCCAGGCTATGCGCGAAGTGCGCCCGTTCACCAATCGGCGCCGCGTGAGTGCCGTGAAGGCGGGGGACCGCCGGGTCGCAATTGTCACTGCCGCCGCCGCGGGAATCGGTAAGGCGATCGCCCTGCGGTGGTGCCGCGAAGGTGGGTCCTGTGTCATGGCCGACACCGACGGCGAGGGCCTCGATGCGGCCGTGCATGAATTGGCCGAGTCCGGCGCGGCGGTTTGCGGCGTCGCCGGCGACGTTTGCCTCAGCGATGTTGCCAACAGTGTCGTCGAACGGGCGCTGACCGAGTTCGGGCGGCTCGACACACTGTTCAACGTCGTCGGCGGGAGCCTGGCTCGCAACGTGGAGGAGATCAGCGAGGAGCAGTGGCGCAGCCAGATCGACATGAACCTCGGCAGTGTCTTTCAGATGTCCAAACCCGTCATCCCACTCCTGCGCCAGGGTGGCGGCGGGTCGATCGTCAACGTCGCGTCGACGGCCGGGATCCTCGCCGAGAACAGGTGCTCCGCCTACAGCGCAAGCAAAGGCGGGGTCGTGCTACTCACGAAGAACATGGCCCTCGACTTCGCCCGCGACAACATCCGCGTGAACGCGATCGCCCCCGGGGGCACCCGCACGCCGAGGATCGAACGGTTCCTGGCCGAGCACCCCGAACACGCCTCGATGATGGTGGACCTCTGCGCGATGCAGCGTTTCGCAGGACCAGACGAGATCGCGGCGCCGGCTGTGTTTCTTGCCTCGCCCGAGGCGTCCTACATCACCGGTGCCGTACTGCCGGTCGACGGAGGCATGACCGCCGGCGTCACTTTCCGGGCGTTCGAGGCGGTATGAGCATGATCCCCAACCGCTGGAATCTACACCGGACCCACGAAAGCACCGCGAGCTGAGATGGAAGCGATCGTTCTCAACGGCACCAACGACGTCGGTCTGACGTCGGTGCCAGACCCGGCGCCGCAGGACGGTGAGGTCATCATCGAAGTGGCGGCGACAGGGCTGTGTGGAACTGACCTCCACGAGTATGTCGCGGGGCCCACCTTCTCGCAGCCGCCGGTGGTGCTCGGTCACGAGGTCTCGGGCCGGATCGTGGAGGTCGGAGCGGGCGTCGACCAATCCCGCATCGGGCAGGGCGCCGCGGTGATCCCGATGGATTTCTGCGGGAGCTGCCACTACTGCCACCGGTCGCTCTACCACTTGTGCCAGCGCCCAGGATGGATCGGCTTCACCCGAAACGGAGGCCTCGCGAACTACGTCGCAGTGCCCTCTCGGCTCGCAGTCCGAGTGCCGGACGTGGTGGACCTCGAGGAGGCGGCGCTGACCGAGCCGACGGCGGTGGCGTTCCACGCGGTGCGGCGAGCGGAACTGCTCCTCGGCGAAACGGTGATGGTCCTCGGTGCCGGGGCACTCGGGCTCACCGTGATCCAGTGCGCACGCGCGGCCGGAGCTGCGCGAATCTTCGTCACGGAACCAAGCGGCGTGCGGGCCAGCCTGGCGCGCGACCTCGGCGCCACGTTGGTGCTCGATCCGCATGACCCCGGGACCACCGCGTGCATCCTGGAGGAGACCCGCGGTGTAGGGGTGGACGTGGTCTTCCATGTGGCGGGCAGCGCGGAGGCGTTCACACAGGGCCTGGACTGCCTCCGCAAACAGGGCCGTTTCATGGAGATGTCGTCGTGGGCCGGCGCGGCCTCGCTCGATGTCAACCGCCATCTGCTCAAGGAGATTCAGCTCCGGATGGTTTTCGGTTACGACATGTTCGACGATTTCCCGGCCGTTCTCGCCCTGATCGCCGACGGAAAACTCGCGCTCGCGCCGCAAATCACCGCTCGAGTCCCGCTGGACCGCGCCGTCAAGGAGGGATTGGGCGGGCTATTGGAGGGCCGGGAGGGTCTGGTCAAGGTGCTGGTGAAGCCGTGAGTGAGGGAGGCTTGATGGTCGTCGCCGCGACAAGCCGCGGTGTGTTCACCGTGTCCGGCGACGGCAAGGCCCGGGCCTGGCCCGAGTTGCCGGGGCAGGTCATGGCCATGGCTGTTCAGGACGAGCGCGTCGCCGTCGCCGTCCACAAGCACGGCGTGTTTCTCGCCACCGCGGGCGCAGACCACTGGACTGACCTCGGCGATGGCCTCGCCCACCGCGACGTGCGCGCGCTGGCGTTCGATCCGCACACGCCCAACGCGCTCTACGCCGGAACAGAACCAGCGCACTTGCTGCGGTGGCAAGACGGGATCTGGGCCGAGTGTGGAAACGTCCTCGGCGTACCCGAAGCGAAAAGGTGGAGCTTCCCCATCCGCCCGGGAATCGCGCACGTCCGTACCATCGCCGTGCATCCACTAGAAGCTGACGTCGTCTACGTCGGCATTGAAGTTGGATCCCTCCTGATCACCCGGGACCGGGGACAGACGTGGGAGGAGATCGATGGCCTCGGTCACGACATCCACCGCGTGGTCCTGCACCCGGAAGCTCCCGACCGGCTCATCGTCACCACCGGCCAAGACACCAAGCCTTACCGCGGCGGCAAGGGCATTTACCGCAGCACCGACCGCGGATCGAGCTGGGTGCAGTCCAACAACGGACTTGGCGAGCGCAACTACACCGAAGACGCGATCGTGGTGCATCCCGCCGACCCCGACGTGGTGTTCCTCGCCGCGGCCGACGGCATCCCACCGAAGTGGGCTGCAGTGCGCCGGCTGGTGATGGGCGTGATCAACGGCAACGTCTATTTCTTGTCGCCGTCCAAACTGCGCCGACGCCGCGGCGCCGACGTGGGATTCTTCCGCAGCAACGACGGTGGCGCCTCCTGGGTACGGCTGGATAGCGAGGACGACCGCGGCCTGTTCGACATGGTCTGGGCGCTGGAAGGCGAGCTCACTGAAGGCGGCGAGCTGCTGCTGTACCACGGCACCACGGCGGGTGGGCTTTACGTGTCGGAAGACGAGGGCCACACCTGGAAGTGCCTGGCCGACGGCCTGGGCGCGATCACCCACATCGCGACGCCGAAGAAGGGAACAGCGCAGTGAAGCTTGGACCGACGATGGAGTTCGACCACATACAGCCGGCGATCCGGAAACGGTTCACCTCTGCCGCGGACATCCCCAAGGAGGTGTTCAGCGACCCCGACGTCTACCGGGAAGAGCTCACCCGCATCTTCTATGGCCCCTACTGGCATCCGATCGCGCACCGGGCCGAGCTGGCCGAGCGCAACGCCTTCCGGACGAGATGGCTGGCCGACGTGCCGCTGCTGATGGTGCGGGACGGCGATGACCGCATCCGCGTGTTCGTCAACTCCTGCGCCCATCGGGGAACGCTACTGGAACAGCGCCGGTGCGGGGTGGCGGAGCGATTCGAGTGTCCGTATCACCGGTGGATCTTCAACAATGACGGCCGTTTCGCCGGCGCGCCCCGCCGCATGCAGTTTCGCCCGGACTTTCGCGAGGAGGACTACGGCCTCCGGGAGCTGCACGTAGTCGAGGCGTGGGGTTTGATCTTCGTCAGCATGGCTGCGCAGCCGCCGCCGTTCGACGATTATCTCGGCGATAGCGCGGATCCGTTGCGCGACTGCATGGTCGATGACGGGGACTTGACGTTGCTGGGCTACCAGACGGTGGTGTTTCAGAGTAATTGGAAAACCTACATCGACAACGATCCCTATCACGCGCCGCTGCTGCACAGCGCGTTCAAACTGCTCAACTGGCAGGGCGGCAGCGGAAACGTGCTGGTCAGCGAGCCCTATGGGCACATGTCGATTCTGTACGATGCGCAACCCTACGTGGACAACGGTTTCCTGGCTGACCCGAGTGTGGTCACGCGGATGGGGGATGACAGCCGAGCCCGCGTGATTGCGTTACGGCCGGTCACTGGGATCGTGCGTCACGTCGACACGATCAACATCCGGTACGCCCGCCCGCTGGGGGTTGATCGTACCGAGGTGCGATACACGTTCTTCGGCCATGCCAGTGACTCCGAGGACTTCGCACGCCACCGAGTCCGCCAGTCGTCAAATCTGCTGGGGCCGAGCGGCTTCATCAGTATCGAGGACGCCGCCGTCTACAACCGCGTGCAGGCGACCGCGCGTGACGGCGGCTATCAGCGCTTTGTCGCCGGGGTCGGCCGACCATTATCGGAGTCGTCGCAGAACGACGAGGTCGCCAATACCGGCTGGTGGGCGCACTACCAGGAGGTGATGGAGTTTTGCTGACATCGAGCGTCGAAGATCGGCGGGCACGTGCCGCGTACCTGGTGGACGAACTGCTGGGAGCCTACGCCCGCGCAGTCGACGATCAAGACTTCACCGCGTGGCTTGCCCTGTTCGCGACGGAATGTGCCTACGAGGTGCGCGCGATGGAGAACGTCCGTGAGGGGCTGCCGCTGGCGTACATGATGGACGATTGCCGAGAACGGCTGGCCGACCGCGTGAAGATGATCCAGGAGGTCTGGGCGGGCACGGTCGAACCCTACGACACCCGCCACGTTCAGCAGCGTACGGCGATGCGTGAGCTCGGCGAAGACCGCTGGGAGGTACGGTCCAACGTCCTCGTCACCTACACCGGCGCCTCCGGCGAGCCGGGGATTCTGGTCAGCGGCTACAGCGAAGACGTCGTCGTCCTTGACGATGAAACCGCGCTGTTTCAGCAGAAATTCGTGGTGGTGGACAACACTCCGCCGCGCTATCTGGTGTACCCCGTTTGACTCGTCGACCGAAGGAGTGGATTAGATAATGACTGCCGTTGCGTTGATGTCGCCCGAGTGGGCACGCGCGTACCGCGACCTGTGGAACGACTCGGCCGAGATCCGGCAGGGTGCCAAAGAATTGAGCATGCTGATCGAATGGCGAGTACAGGACGCCAACGACCAGGTCTCACAGTTGGAGATCACCGATGGTGAGGCCGTCTACGGCGGGGTGCAGATCCAAGGGCGAAAGGCTGACTTCGTTCTGACTGCAACCGCGAGCGTCTGGCACCGGGTCGCGGACGGCGAGCTCGGCGTAGCGAACGCCATCGCGACGCGCAAGATCAAATTCGTGGGCCCGGTCAAGGTGGCGATGGCGAACATGGCGGTGCTCGGCGCCGGACTCCGCCTCCTAGGTCAGGTCGACGGACTCGTCTGGGGAGACTGAACATGGCAGCTTCTCCACGGTGGCAGTGCGACCGGGCGGCGGGCGCGTCCGGGGCCATTCAGTTTCACGGGGTGATTACGGATGAAGATGGTCGACCAGTTCCTAACGTCCTGATCGAGACCTGGCACGCCGCGGGGGACGACGACAACGCGGCGACGAAGATCGGACGGCCGCGGTGCGACGGCCGGAACTACACCCGCCCAAAGAGCGTCATCACCGACCAACAGGGTCGTTACAGCATGAGAATGGTGCCGCCTCGAGCACCCGAGCACGGGGCAGCGCCGTTCATTGCGGTGTCGGTGCATACTCGAGGGCTTCTCGATCGGCTGATAACCCGCGCCTACCTTCCAGGGTGCCATCTCGCCAAGGACCCCCTGCTCCGCCGCCTGCCCGCCGAGCGGCGGCAAGCCCTGATTGCCACCCGCGACGACATCGGACTTCGTTTCGACATCACGCTGCGGCCAGCACACGGCGTGAGGGTTGAAACCTTTGTTGAGCCGCAACAGGAAGCTGCGACGTGACCGTGTTGCCGGCTTCAGGCGATCGGGGGCGGTCCGGCCTCACCATGCCTGCTGTCATCGACGCATTTCGGCCGTGCTGTTGGGGCAGGCCTAGCCGCGGTGAGGGAGATTCCGGTCCCAGACGCGCACCTCAGCAACCTTATGGGGGCTTCTGAGTGAAGGGCTTTTCGCTCCGTAGCAAGGTTGAGAACCTCCCGACAGCGGCTGACGTCAAAGCTCTGAAACCACTCAGCATCATTGGCGGGCTCTACGCGATGACGCTGGACATGTTCGTCGCGATGTTCAAACCACCCTTCCAATGGCGCGAGTTCCTCCTCCAGACATGGTTCGTGGCGCGGGTTTCCATGGTCCCAGCGCTGACGTTGTCGATTCCCCTCGTTGTCCTCACGTCATTCACCTTCAACACGTTGCTCGGCGAATTCGGCGCCGCAGACTTCTCAGGAACCGGCGCAGCATTGGGCGCGGTCAACCAGATCGGCCCCTTCGTGACTGTCCTCGTCGTCGCAGGGGCCGGCGCTTCGGCGATGTGCGCCGATCTCGGGTCGCGCACGATCCGCGAGGAAGTCGATGCAATGCGGGTCCTCGGCCTTGACCCGATCCATTCCCTTGTCGTCCCTAGAGTGCTGGCCACGACGTTGGTCGCGGTGCTCCTGTCATCTGTCGTGACCGTTACTGGGCTCCTAGGCGCTTTCTTATTTTCGGTGTACTTCCAGCATGTAACGCCCGGGTCATTCGTCGCCAGCATGACGCTGATCACCGGTCTCGGCGATGTCCTCGTGTCTCTCGTCAAAGCCACGCTGTTCGGTTTCGTGGCGGGTCTGATCGCCTGCTACCAAGGCTTGCGAGTGCAAAAAGGTGCGGCCGGAGTGGGTAACGCGGTCAGCGAAACCGTTGTCATTGCGTTCTTGTTGCTCTTCGTCGTCAATGCCATCGTCACTGCGGTCGGGTTCGAGGTCACGAAATGAGCGCCGGCGTTGTCTTCCGGCAGCGGTTTCCCGGGACCGCCCGCTCTTTGAGCCAGTGGAGGGCCAATTGGAGAGATCTCGGCGATCAGGCCCGCTTCTACGGTCAATCGATCAGCTCGACCGTGCAGGCGGCCACGACCTACCGTGCCGAGGTGCTACGCCAGATCGCCGCGATTGGTCTCGGCGCAGGATCCTTGGCGGTGGTGGGTGGCACAGTCGCTGTCGTCGCCTTCCTGAACTTGTCGACCAGCGCCGCTCTGGCGAGTCAGGCCTACAACCAGATGTCGCAAGTCGGCGTGGAAGCGCTGGCCGGCTTCACGTCGGCGTACGTCAACGTTCGGTTGGCCACCCCGGCCAGCTCCGCCTTCGCGTTCGCCGCCACGATCGGTGCTGGTACCACCGCGCAGCTCGGTGCGATGAAAATCAACGAGGAAATCGACGCGCTAGCGGTGATGGGCATCCGGCCGATCGCCTACCTAGCCTCAACTCGTCTGCTCGCGGGCGTGATCGTGGTCGTCCCGCTGTACTGCGTGGCCTTGTTGATGTCGTTCTTCTCGGTGCGGGTCATCACCACCGCGTTCTATGGGCAGGGGTCCGGAGTGTTCGACCATTACTTCGACACCTTTCTCAATCCGCAAGCCGTGTTCTTCTCCTTCGCCGTCACGGTCGCCGCAGCGCTGGTGATCATGCTGATCCACACGTACTACGGACTCAACGCCACTGGCGGTCCCGCCGGTGTGGGTGAGGCGGTCGGGCGCGCGACCCGGACGTCGCTGATCGCCTCGCAGATGGTGATTCTCTTGGTCACTCTGGCTCTCTACGGCCAGACCGGCACCTTCAACTACGCGGGGTGAGGCGCATGGCTGACGGTACGGGTGCTCGGCGGATCTCCCCCGGGTGGTGGGCGATGTTGCTGGTCACGGGCATCGTGGCGGCGGTGGTGCTGAGTCTGGCCATGTTCAACAGGACGTTCACCCCGACCGTGCCGGTGACCCTGACAGCGGACCGCTCGGGTCTGATGCTGGAGCCCAACTCGCGGGTCAAGATGCGCGGGGTGCAGATCGGCCGCGTCAGCGCGGTCACCGGCGGGGATGCCCCGCGCATCCAGCTGGCCATCGACCCCGACCAGATCCGACACATCCCGGCCAACGTCGAGGCACGCATCCAATCCATATCCTTGTTCGGGGCGAAGTACGTCGACCTTGTCTACCCACCCGACCCCAGCCCGCAGCGGCTGTCCGCGGGAGCAGTATTGACATCACAGAACACCGCCACCGAGGTCAACACCGTGTTCCAAAATGTGGTGCAGCTGATCAAGACGATCGACCCGCTCAAGCTCAACGCCGTACTTAGCGCGCTCGCCGAAGGGGTGCGAGGACAAGGCGACAGGATCGGTGAAGCGATCACCGCGAGCAATCAAGTTCTACTTGAGCTGAATCCACGCACCGACACTGTGCGCGAGGACTTCCGCGCGCTCAAAGGTGTCAGCGACACCTACAGTGCGGCAGCCAAGGACATCATCGACACCGTAGCCGCGGCGACCACCACCAGCGCGACGGTCACCACGCATGCACAGCAACTCGACACGCTGCTGCTCAACGTGGTGGGGCTATCCCGCAGCGGAATCGACCTGCTAGGCGCCAGCAAAGACAACCTGGTGAAAGCGGTCAACCTGCTGGAACCCACAACGAACTTGCTGATGAAGTACAACCCTATGCTCACCTGCTTGTTTGTTGGCGCCAAGACCACACTCGACACCGGCTATGCCGACATGCTCGGCGGAAACGGCAAGTCTCTCATCATGGACGCTGCGCTGCTGCTGGGAGACGATCCATACCGTTATCCGGACCATCGGCCCATCAACGCCGCCAAGGGCGGGGAAGGTGGTAAGCCCAGCTGCGGCTCGCTGCCCGACGTCGCCCAGAACTTCCCGGTGCGCCAGCTGATCGCCAATACCGGGTTCGGCACCGGACTAGATTGGCGACCCAATCCCGGCATCGGCTTCCCCGGGTACGCCAACTATTTCCCGGTGACTCGGGCGGTCCCCGAACCGCCGAGCATCCGTTACCCGGGCGGCCCAGCACCCGGACCGATGCCCTACCCCGGTGCACCGCCCTACGGCGCTCCCCAGTACGGCCCCGACGGAACGCCCCTCTATCCCGGTGTCCCGGTCCCGCCACCGCCCTCCGCAGGACCCACACCGTGACCGCCGGCCGCGCAGATCGTCGAAAAATACCTGTAAACGTCGGAGGGGAGCATCGCCGTGACCAATAAGATATCGGCCGTCTTGTGGCGCCTCGGAATCTTCGTGGTCGTGTGCGCTCTGGGTGCCTTCGCCCTCATCGCCGTCTTCGCGCAGCTGCGCTTCGAGCGCGAACAGCGCTACACCGCTGTGTTCGCGAATGTCAGCGGACTGACGAGCGGCGACTTTGTCCGCATCGCCGGTGTCGAGGTCGGCAAGGTCAGAACCCTCACTGTCCGGGATGATTCCACCGTGGCGGTCGAGTTCGGGGCCGACGACTCGGTGGTACTCACCGACGGCAGCCGCGCTGTCATCAAATACGACAACCTGATCGGCGACCGTTACCTGGCGATCGAGGAAGGCGCGGGCGGAACCACGAAACTGCGGCCCGGCGACGCAATCCCGTTGGACCGCACCGCGCCGGCACTGGATCTCGACGCCGTGATCGGGGGCTTCCGGCCTCTGCTGAACGCGCTAGACCCCACCCAAGTCAACACCCTCACCAGCCAGCTCATCGCAGCCTTTCAGGGGCAAGGCGCCACGATCGGTTCCATACTGGCTCAGACCGCAGCGCTAACGAACACCCTGGCCGACCGGGACGAGCTCATCGGGCAAACCATCGTCAACTTGAACGTGGTGTTGGGATCGCTGGCCGGGCACAGCGACCAGTTCGGCAAGGCCATCGACTCACTGTCGCAGCTCGTGCACGGACTTCAAGCCCGTAAACAGGACATTAGCAACGGAGTGGCCTACGCCAACGAGGCCGCCCGCTCGATCGCCGACCTTCTCGCCCAAGCACGACCACCGCTGCAGAAAGCGGTCCATGAAACCGATCGCACCGCGACCGCTGTGCTCGCCGATCGCGACTATTTCGACAACCTCCTGAACACCCTGCCCGACACATATCGGGTAATGCTCCGGCAAGGTCTCTACGGCAACTACTTCACCTTCTACCTGTGCGATCTGCTGCTGAAAGTCAATGGGAAGGGTGGGCAGCCGGTGTACATCAAACTGGTCGAACAATCCAGCGGTAGGTGCACGCCCCAATGAAGACCTTCAGCGAGCGCAACGTCATTGTCATCGGCGCCATCGGTGTCCTTCTCACCGCGGCTATCGTCGCTGGTGCGCTCAACTACAACAAGCTGCCGTTCGTTTCCTCCGGCAAGAGCTATTCGGCGTATTTCGACGAGGCCGGCGGACTGACCACCGGCGCCCCGGTGCGGGTGTCGGGGGCTCCCGCCGGCCAAGTGCAGAGCATCACCCTCGACGGGCAGTGGGTACTGGTCACGTTCACGGTAGCCGACGGCATCCGGCTGGGCGACCGTACCGAGGCGTCGATCAAGACGACCAGTGTGCTGGGCAATAAGGTCCTCGACCTCACGACCCGCGGCGCCGGGACGCTTGCGGGCACCATCCCCGTTGAGCGGACCACTTCGCCGTATCAGTTGCCGGACGCTATCGGAGACCTCACGACCACCATCAGCGGACTCGACACCGGCCAGCTGTCCGCCTCGCTGGCAGTGCTGTCCCAGACCCTCCAAGACACCCCCGACGATCTGCGGTTCGCCGTCGCCGGGATCGCCCGCTTCTCGGAAACCCTCAACCAGCGCGACGCCCAGCTGCGCGACTTACTGGCCCATGCCGCCAAGGCGACGACCGTCCTGGGCGAACGCAGCAACGACATCGTGCGGCTGATCTCCGACACCAACGCGGTGTTGGCGCAGCTGCGCACCCAAAGCGCAGCGCTCGACGAGATCTCGACCAGCATCTCCGCGGTAAGTCGCCAACTCGCGGGCTTCATCGCCGAGAACAAGACAACACTCAAACCCGCCCTCGAGAAACTAAACGGGGTTCTCGCGATCCTCGACAACCGGAAAGCTCAGATCCAAGAATCCATCAAGGGTCTGGCCGCCTACGCGATGCAGTTCGGCGAGACTATTGCAGCCGGCCCCTTCTTCAACGCCTACCTCGCCAACCTCGTGCCCGGACAGTTCATCCAACCGTTCGTCGATGCGGCGTTCTCCGATCTCGGTCTGGATCCCAACGTGCTCTTACCTTCTGAGCGCACCGACCCTCAGGTGGGCCAGCCCGGCACCCCGGCGCTGCCGATTCCGTATCCGAGGACCGGCCAAGGGGGCGACCCCAAACTGACTCTGCCCGACGCGATCACCGGAAACCCGGGTGATCCCCGCTACCCGTATCGCGAATCGGTACCGGCCCCTCCGCCAGGTGGTCCCCCACCAGGTCCGCCGGCACCGCCACCACCCGATCAGCAGGCCCCGCAGCCGCCGACCCCAAGCCCGGTCGTCGTGCCGGCGCCCGACGAAGTCGCGCCGGGACCAACAGATTCCTCGATCCCCCAAGGCAGACGATGACGAACTCTCGGACCAAACTCGGATTGGCAATCATTTTGGTCAGCCTCGTCGTGGGCGGCGCGATTGCGGTGACACGCGCGGCACACGAGCTCGATCGTGTTCACGTCGTCGCCTACTTCGACAACAG
Organism: Mycolicibacterium pyrenivorans; assembly: GCF_025821625.1. Taxonomy (GTDB): domain Bacteria; phylum Actinomycetota; class Actinomycetes; order Mycobacteriales; family Mycobacteriaceae; genus Mycobacterium; species Mycobacterium pyrenivorans. Next base: position 31,056 of record NZ_JACKSH010000300.1, on the reverse strand, counting down.
CAACGGTGTGTTCGTCGGCGACGACGTCCGCATCAAGGGCGTCCGCGTCGGCAGGATCGAGGCCATCGAACCGCAACCCACACAGGTCAGAATCACCTTCTGGTTCGACGCGAAATACCCGGTGCCCGCCGACGCCAAAGCCGTGATCTTATCCCCGACACTGGTCACGTCCCGCGCCATCCAATTAACCCCGGGCTACACTGGTGGCCCGACGCTGCAGAACAACGCGACCATCCCCCGGGCGCGCACCGCTGTTCCGGTGGAGTTCGACGAATTCCGCCAACAGCTCGAACGGCTGACCGCTTTGCTGCAGCCCACCGAGCCGGGCGAAGTGAGCACGCTGGGCTCCCTGGTGAACACCGCCGCCGACAACTTGCGCGGTCAGGGTCCGGCGATCCGCGACGCCATCATCAGGCTGTCCCAATCGGTGTCCGCGCTCGCCGATCACAGCCCGGACATCTTCACCAGCGTCAGAAACCTGTCGACACTGGTCTCGGCGCTGCAGGACAGCACCGTCCTGATACGTCAGCTGAATCAGAACCTTGCGTCGGTCACCGGGCTTTTGGCCAACGAGCCCACCGAAGTCGGGGACGCGGTGAAAAACCTCAATGACGTGGTGGGCGAGGTGACCGCGTTCGTCGCCGCAAACCGCGACACGATCGGCGCCACCTCGGACAAGTTGACGTCGGTTTCACAGGCGCTGACAGACAGCACCGACGACATCGAACAGCTGCTGCACATCGCGCCGACGACGCTGTCTAACGCCGCCAACCTCTACCAGTCCGCCCAGGGCACGCTCACCGGAGCTCTTAATGTCGCCAACTTCTCCGATCCGATCACCTTTTTGTGCGGCGCAGTGCAGGCCGCCTCGCGACTGAACAACGAGCAGTCGGCGAAATTATGTGTGCAGTACTTGGCGCCGATCATCAAGAACCGCCAATACAACTTCCCGCCGATCGGGGTCAACCCCTTCGTCGGTGCGACTGTTCGACCGAATGAAGTCACCTACAGCGAGGATTGGATGCGCCCGGACTACGTTCCGCCGCAGCCGACGCTGCCGGCCGCGACCGGCGCCGACCCGGACGCGCCGCCACCGCTTACCGGGCCGACGCTGCCCGCCGAAGCTCCGGTGCCGATGCCGGACCCGTCGAATCGGCAGACCGATCCGGCCGCCGGGTTGCCCGGCATGATGATTCCGCACGGGGGCGGTTCATGACGGGGAAGCGCTTCGCTCGCGCCGCCGCGGTGATCATGATCGCGCTGACCGTCGCCGGGCTGTCGGGATGCGGCTTTCGCGGGTTGAACTCCTTTCGGCTGCCCGGGACGCAAGGCCAGGGGCAGGGCTCCTACACGATTCAGGCCGAAATGCCCGATGTCGAAACCCTTCAGCCGAACTCACGTGTCCGCGTGGGCGACGTCAATGTGGGCACCGTCACGAAGATCGAGCGTCGAGGCTGGCATGCGCTGCTCACACTCGCACTCAACGGCGACGTCGACCTTCCCGCCAACTCGACCGTGTCGTTGGGTCAAACCAGCCTGCTGGGCTCACTGCACATCGAGTTGGCACCCCCCACCGATGTTCGTCCCGCGGGAAAACTCCGGGCCGGTTCACTGATCCCGTTGACCTCAGCTGGGGCTTACCCGTCTACCGAACAGACCCTGGCGTCGGTATCCCTCCTGCTCAACGGTGGCGGAGTGGGGCAAGTACAGGACATCACCACCGCCCTCACGTCTGCGCTGGGAGGCCGCGAAGCCGACTTCCGCAGCCTGCTTACACAATTGGACACCTTCACCGCGAACGTCAACGGTCAAATCGGCGACATCATCGCGGCCACAGACAGCCTCAACAATCTGGTCGCCCAGTTCGCGGCGCAAAAGCCGATCATCGACAAGGCCCTGGAAACAATCCCCGACGCGCTGGCGGTTATCAACGCCGAACGCGATCAGCTGGTGGAGGCGGTCGACCAGCTCGGCAAATTCAGCGCGCTGGCCGCCGACACGGTCAACCAGTCCCAAGAGTCGTTGATCCAGATCCTGAACGACATGGGACCGGTACTGGAATCACTGGCTAACGCCGGCCCGGCGCTGACCCGGTCCCTGAACCTGTTCACCACGATTCCGTTCGTGAAAGACAACCTGACCAAGTGGTGGCGCGGTGACTACGCCAACATCACCACGATCGTGGACCTGACTTTGAGTCGTATCGACGCGGGGCTGTTCACCGGTACCCGGTTCGAAGGGCACCTCACCGAACTGGAATTGCAGTGGGGCCGCACGATCGGGCAACTGCCCAGCCCCTACACCGCGCGAAACCCGTTGATCGTCCCCTACCGGCTGGATCAAGGACCGTAATGTACCTGAGCAAACGAGTCCGGCTGCAACTGGCCATCTTCGCCATGGTGACCGTGGTGGCCGGTGGAAGCATGGCCTTCGCCTATCTTCGGCTGCCAAGCCTGCTCTTCGGTGTCGGCCGCTACCAAGTCACCATGAAGCTTCAGGACGCAGCAAGCCTGTACCGCGACGCCAACGTCACCTACCGGGGCACAACGGTGGGCCGGGTCTCAGACGTCCGCCTCAGCGACGCCGGGGTCGACGCCATGCTGTCGCTGCAATCGGACACCAAGATCCCAGCAGACCTCGATGCCCACGTGGGCAGCCAGACCGCGGTCGGCGAGTTGTTCGTCGACCTCGTGCCGCGAAGCGGTGACGGTGCGCCGCTGAAGAACGGCGACGTCATCCCGGCCGACCGCACCTCGGTGCCCCCCGACATCAACGCCTTGCTACGCGCGGTCAACACCGGTGTTCAGGCGATCCCCCGCGACAACCTCACGACGGTCATCGACGAGTCCTACATCGCTTTCGGCGGCCTGGGTCCCGACCTGGCCCGGCTGACGCGGGGCGCCACCACGCTGGCCATCGACACGCGCAACAACCTACCCGCCCTGACCACCCTCATCGACGACGCCAAACCCATCCTCGACACCCAAACCGAAACCTCCGATTCCATCCAGACCTGGGCGAGCAACCTCGCTCAAGTCACCAATCAGCTGCAGCTGCAGGATGAATCGGTGCAGGGCTTACTGGTCAACGGACCCCCCGCCGCAGACCAGGTACGTCAGCTCTTCGAACGGGTACAGCCCACCCTGCCCATCCTGCTGGCCAATCTCGTCAGCCTCGGGCAGGTGGCGCTGACCTATCAACCCAACCTCGAGCAGATCCTCGCCCTGTATCCGATCGAGATCGCCGGCCTCCAGGGTGCCGCGCTGGCCAACCGGAACACCAAACAGGACTACAAAGGCCTGTTCCTGTCGTTCAACCTGAACCTCAATGTGCCGCCGCCGTGCAGAACGGGATACCTACCTGCCCAACAACAACGCGCACCGTCTGAAGTGGATTATCCACCGAAGCCGCCAGGTGACTTGTACTGTCGGATCCCGCAGGAGTCCGGCCTCACGAACGTCCGCGGGGCCCGCAACCTGCCGTGTGTGACTCGGCCGGGGAAGCGCGCGCCGACGGTGAAGATGTGCGAGAGCGACGAGAACTACGTACCGCTCAATGAGGGCACCAACTGGAAAGGTGATCCGAACGCGACGCTGTCCGGTCAGCCGGTTCCGCAGCCGCCGCCAGACCCGCCCCCCCCTGTGCCGGTGACCGCCCCGATTGCGGTCGCCGAGTACGACCCGAGCACCGGCAGCTACATCGGACCTGATGGCAAACAGTACAGGCAAGCGGATTTGGGCCAGAATGCTGCCGGGCAGCACACCTGGCAGGACATGCTGCTTCCGCCAAAGGACGGTGATCCGTGACCATCCACACCGCCGACGACCCCGCGGGCGACGATCCCACACCGTGCTCGCCTGCCCCTGATGACACCCTCGATGTCGGCACCGACAAGGGCGCTGGCGGTGCGGGCGCCGACAGCGAGGACCCCGAAGTCGTCGACGGCAAACACCAGCGGGACACCTCTCGCGCCTGGCGCAACCGAATGCCGCCGCAGCGACTGGCGCTTGTGATGGGATCGGTAGCAGCCGTGACGATGGGAGCACTGACCAGTTGGCTTGGCTTCCAGACCCACCAAGCGCATCAGGCATCCGAACAACGTCAGCAATTCGTGCAGGTCGGACGGCAAGGCGCACTGAATCTAACCACGATCGACTGGCAGCACGCCGACGTCGATGTCAAGCGCATTCTCGACTCGGCTACCGGCACGTTCTACGACGAGTTCTCCCAGCGGTCACAGCCGTTCATCGACGTGGTCAACAAAGTAAAGTCGAAATCGGTGGGCACCATTACCGAGGCCGGCTTGGAATCGCATTCCCGTGACACGGCCCAGGTGCTGGTCGCAGTCAGCGTGAAGACCACGGTCGGCGATGGGCCCGAACAGGAACCCCGAGCATGGCGAATGCGCGTCACGGTGCAGAAAGTCGGCAACGATGCGAAGGTCGCTGACGTGGAGTTCGTGGTATGAGGAATTCACCAGCGAAAGTCGAGCCCGATGACGGCGACGCCGCCCACTCCGCCGGAGCCGACGCCCAACCACCATCACCCGAGAAAACATCGAAGAGCGCGTCGGGATGCGAGGCCGCCGTAGCGCCAGAATGCCTGGACCGCGACGATGTGGCCTCGATAGCCGACCGTCGCGGCACTTTCGTGCGGATGCTCGGATTCTGGCTCTTGCCCTCTATCGCGTTGTTGCTCGCGCTGGGCGCGGCCTACTTCAAGTATCAAGAAGGAACCGCCAGTGACGAGGATCGCGCCCGCGTTGAAACCGTTCAGGTCGCCACCGAAGCGACGGTCGCGATGCTGTCCTACACACCCGAAACGGCAGCCGAGAAATTGAAGGCTGCGCGGGATCGACTGACGGGACCATTTCGCGGTTCATACACATCGTTGACGGAGGATGTCGTCATTCCTGGGGCACAGCAGCAACGAATCTCAGCCACCGCCAGGGTGTCAGCCGCCGCCTCCGTCTCCGTAAGCAAGAACCGTGCCATCGTCATGGTGTTCGTCGACCAAACCACCACTGTGGGCAAAGACGCGCCGACAGAGACCGACTCCGTAGTCCAGGTCAGCCTCGACAAGGTCGGATCCCACTGGTTGATATCGGGTTTCGAGCCGAAATGAGCACCATCCAAACTTCAGGGTCGGGGTGGCCCCCGAGTCCGCCGATAACAACGTGTGAGGAGTGACCTTGAGTGCCGTGCGCGCAGTGAGACCATTTAGCATCCACGTCGCCGATGACGTTCTCGACGATCTACGAACGCGTCTTTCGCGGACCCGTTGGCCGGAAGCCGAATGTGTACCGGACTGGACCCAGGGCATCCCGCTCGGGTACACCCGCGAACTGGCCGCCTATTGGGCCGACGGATACGACTGGCGGTCCCGTGAAGCCGCCCTCAACCGATTCGATCAGTTCGTCGTCGAAATCCACGGCGTGGACATCCATTTCATCCACCAGCGATCTCCGCACCAAGAGGCTTTTCCGCTGGTGATCACCCACGGCTGGCCCGGCTCGATCGTGGAGTTTCACAACGTGATCGAGCCGCTGACCAACCCGACTGCCCACGGGGGACGGGCCGAGGACGCCTTCCACGTGGTGTGCCCGGCGCTTCCGGGCTACGGTTTCTCCGGCAAGCCCACCAACGCCGGCTGGGGTGTCGGGAAGATCGCGCAGGCCTGGGAGACGCTCATGCTGCGCCTTGGCTACCAGCGCTACGGCGCCCAGGGCGGCGACTGGGGCGCAGCGATCACCACACAAATGGGCCGCAACCGCGGCCACTGCGCCGCCATCCATCTGAATATGCCGATCGCTTACCCTCCAGCGGGCGGCATCACCGATCCGACCGAGGAAGAACAGCTGGCCCTGGCCGCCCTAACGACTTATCAGCGTTGGGAGACAGGCTATTCCGAGCAGCAGTCCACCCGGCCTCAGACCGTCGGCTACGGACTGGCCGATTCGCCGGTCGGCCAGATGGCCTGGATCGTCGAGAAATTCGCAGCGTGGATGGACTGCGACGGCCATCCCGAGAACGTGCTCAGCCGCGATGAGCTCCTCGACAACGTCATGATGTACTGGGCTACCAATAGTGGCTCCTCCTCGGCCCGGTTGTACTGGGAGAGCTTCAAGACCCTGGACGCGACAACTCGTGTGGAATTGCCCACTGGTATTGCTGCCTTCCCCAAGGAGGTCCTGCGCGCACCGCGAAGTTGGTGCGAACCGATCTACAACATCACCCATTGGACGACCATGCCGCGCGGCGGGCACTTCGCCGCTCTGGAACAACCGAGGCTCTTCGTCGACGACATCCGCGCATTCTTCGAATCCGTGCGGTGATGCGGCCAGCCGGCAGGCAACGAAGCTTTGGGAGCACGCTTTCGATGAGCTAAACTTTCTGTATTGCGGAGATATTATCTGCTAGCAAGAGGATGCCCGCTGACAAGCACGTGTCAACTATCAAGGAGGCGATGAGTGGTAGACGACCCACGGAGTGCAGTCATGAGAACGTGGACGCTCCCGCTAGGTGACGCAACTTTGCAGGGCCAAAGCGTCTACGACGTGGAGGATCCGTGTACCGGCGACGTGCTGACCCAGGTGCCCGACTGCAGCAGTGAGGATGTCGACAGGGTGGTGGCGACTGCACATGCCGCTCAACGCGATTGGGCGCTGCGGACGCCTCGCCAGCGCGGCACCGCGCTGCGGGCTTTGGCGACACTCATGCGCGATCACTCTGAAGAGCTCGCGCTGCTCGACGCAATTGACGGCGGCTTTCCACTGCCTGCGATGCGCGACGACGTCACGTGGGCGGCCGACGTGCTCGAGCTGATGGCAGACGACGCGCTCGACCTCGGCGGACGGACTATCCCGCTCTCGGCGAACCTGCACTACACGCTGCAGCAGCCCTACGGCGTAGTCGCTCGAATCGTCCCCTTCAATCATCCCGTCCTATTTGCAGGATCCAAGATCGCCGCTCCGCTGATGGCGGGGAACGCCGTGGTGCTCAAAGCTCCCGATCAAACACCGTTGTCGGCCATCCGGCTCGCCGAGCTCGCCAGGGAGGTCCTGCCCGAAGGCCTATTCGGGGTGGTAACCGGGCACGGGGCAACTGCCGGCGCCGCGTTGGTTGCCCATCCACTAGTCCGGCGAATCGGCTTCATCGGCTCCCCGGGCACGGGCCGACATATCCAGCGCTTGGCGGCCGAGCACGGCGTCAAATACGTCACGCTGGAACTCGGCGGCAAGAACCCGATGATCGTCATGCCCGACGCCGACCTCGAGGCGGCTGCCAAAAGCGCCGTGGTAGGGATGAACTTCACCACCACCGCGGGCCAATCATGCGGATCAACAAGCAGACTGCTGCTGCACGAAGCGATCGCTGACGAGGTGATTGATCTGGTCGTCGATCAGGTCGCTGCCATCAAGGTAGGCGACCCGCTCGTTGACGGCACGGACATGGGACCCGTCATCGACCAAGCGCAATACTCAAAGTCGTTGCGGGCCATCGAGTCAGGACGGGCGGGCGGCGCCAGCGTACTTACCGGTGGAGGACGCGCGCAGGGTGTTGGTAGCAAAGGCTGGTATGTCGCCCCGACCGTATTGGCTGGAGTGGCACCACAAGCCGATGTCGCCCGCGACGAGATCTTCGGGCCCGTTCTTTCGGTGCTGACCGTCCGTGACGAAGCCGAGGCTGTCGAAGTTGCCAACAGCGTCGAGTTCGGGTTGACCGCCGCGGTGTGGACCAACGACGTAAGCCAAGCCCACCGCATGGCTGCGGGACTTGACGCCGGCTACGTCTGGATAAACGGCAGTGCACGCCATTACTGGGGGTTGCCCTTCGGCGGTTGGAAATCGTCAGGTGTTGGATCCGAAGAGTCCACGGAGGAACTGTTGTCCTACACCCAAGTCAAGGCAGTAACCGTCACCTTGGACTGAACTGCGTCGATGCGCTGGAAGGCGTCGACAGCGGACGGTGACCTTTCTCGCAGTCGAAATCCTGTGGGAGAACTGCTATTTGACGTAGGGCGTCAGTCGGCCGTGCATCGGCGCCCCAGACGATAAGCGACCGATTAGAAAATCGACTCGGGACACGGCATCGCTCCGTTGCGGGTATGTGACACGCGGCTGTTTCCCCCGGAACCCCTCCGATGCCCGCGGCGGCGGCTATGTCCGGCGTCGGGTCGGGCAGCACGCAATCGTCTGGTACACGCCGACTTGCGCTAGCATCAGTTGTAGTTTCAAAATAGTTGTGTGAATGAAACTGTTGTCGAACGACTGAGCCGCCGGCACAAGGCCTTCGTCCTGGCGTCCTGCTGCCTGAGCGTGCTCATTGTGTCGATCGACGTGACCATCGCCAACGTTGCAATCCCGAGCATCCGCGCCGACCTTTCGGCGTCGCCTTCGCAAATGCAGTGGGTCATTGACATCTACACCTTGATGGTGGCCTCGCTATTGCTGCTCTCGGGTGCCATGGCCGACCGATTCGGTCGGCGGCGTACGTTGCAGATCGGGTTGACAATCTTTGCGTCGGCCTCCCTACTGTGCAGCGTGGCTCCCAACGTCGAAACGCTGATCGGCGCCCGCTTCCTGCAGGCGATCGGCGGTTCGATGCTCACTCCTGCTGGGTTGTCGATCGTCACGCAGGTGTTCACCGGCAGAGTGGAGCGCGCGCGCGTCATCGGCATATGGGGGGGCGTCGTAGGCATCTCGATGGCCTTGGGTCCGATCATGGGCGGAATACTTCTCGAGTATGTTGACTGGCGAGCAGTGTTCTGGATCAACGTGCCGATCTGCGCGCTTGCGGTGCTGTTGACCGCGATCTTCGTTCCCGAATCCAAGTCGGTCACCATGCGCCACGTCGACCTGATCGGCTTGGTCCTGGGCATGGCCTTCCTGTTCGGACTGGTGTTCGTACTCATCGAAGGGCCAGGGATGGGCTGGACCGACACCCGCGTCGTCGTTAGCTGTTGCCTCGCAGCGCTGGCCTTCGCGACATTCCTGCGCTACGAGTCACGCCGCCTCGACCCGTTCGTCGAGCTCCGATTCTTCCGCAGCATCCCGTTTGCTTCGGCGACGGCCATCGCGGTGTGCGCATTCGCTGCATGGGGCGCGTTCCTGTTCATGATGTCAATCTATTTGCAAGGGGAGCGCGGGCTTTCAGCGGTGAATACCGGGCTGATGTTTCTGCCCGTGGCCGTCGGCGCATTCATCTTCTCGCCCTTGTCTGGCCGGCTGGTGGGGCGATTTGGTGCCAGACCGTCGCTGATGATCGCCGGCGCATTGATCGTCGCCGCGACTCTCATGTTCGCGCAGATGAGCGACGCTACCCCGCAATGGCAAATGCTGGTCGCCTTTGCGGTTTTCGGCGTCGGTACTTCGATGGTGAACGCACCGGTCACAACCGCGGCCGTCAGCGGTATGCCGACCGACCGCGCCGGTGCGGCGGCGGCTATCACATCCACGAGCCGACAGGTGGGCGTCGCCATCGGTGTGGCGATATGCGGCCCGGTCGCTGGTGCGGCATTGGGCGACACCAACGTCGATTTCGCGGTCTCCGCCCAGCCCCTATGGCTAGTGTTCGCTGGAGTTGGTGTGCTGATCTTCACGCTCGGTGTCTACTCGACGTCGAAGCGCGCGCTGCGCTCAGCAGAGCATCTGGCGCCGCTGATCGCAGGAACCGATCCGCGACGGGAGGCTGCCGATGTCGCGTAATCCGGAAGCGGACGAGGTCTGGCGCGCGATGACCGCACTGGTCACCGACAACCGCGACAGTTGGAGGCGAGCGACCGTCGACCAGACGGGCCTACCTTTCAGTCGCATCCGGATACTGCTCCGGCTGTCCCGCGGGTCGATGACCGTCAAAGAGGTCGCGCACGCCGTGACAATCGATCCCCCGGCGGCCACGGTGGCCGTCAACGATCTGGAGGACCGCGGCCTAGTCATGCGTCAGACTATTCCCACCAACCGGCGGTACAAAGTGGTATCACTGACCGACGCCGGCTGGTCGATGGTGGCCACCATCAATGCGGTCGACGACCCGGCTCCCGAAGCGCTTGCGGCACTTGAGGGTAATGAACTGAGGGCGCTGCGCGATGCGATAGCAAGAGTCAGCGCCGCCCGCCAAACACTGAATGAAAGCCGCGGCCGGATCGCTCAACGAACGACTCTCAGTCCGGCCTAGCGAACCTGCAACATGCCAGGGTCGCTGTGGGGTCTGCAGAAGTCGGGTCAGATGGCGGGATTGGTGGACCAAGGGCCGCGACTGTCGAGAAGAACTCTGTTCGGTTGGAGTCCTGGGTGGCAGACGTCGGTCTGCGAGGGGATGCCGGCTGATACCGCCGTTACCGCGGTGGCCTAAATAATAGCTTGCAAACAGTTGTCATCCTATGTAAGCTTCCGCGTGATGTAGCCCACATGAGTGCTCACGTTCTAGGGGCACAAATCGATAGGAAGGTGCGCCCGGTGGATTCGATGGCGCCTGATGCGACGACAATGCGAACCTTAGAGAATGCGCGCGGCTCCATCCTAAAGGGTCGCCTCCCTGCGTCTCTCATCGCTAATGCAGCGCTTTACGAGCTTGAATTGAAGCGAGTATTTGGTAGGACCTGGCAGTTTCTCTGCCACGAAGACGAGATCCCCAATGCGGGTGACTATGTAGTGCGCTACATCGCTGATAACTCAATTATTGTCGCGCGGCAGCAGGATATGACGATTCGGGCGATGTCGAACTCGTGTCGGCACCGCGGCACGCTGCTTTGCCGAACCGAGTCTGGGAATGAGTCGGCGTTCCAGTGTCCGTACCACGGTTGGACCTATCGAAACAACGGTGATCTCATCGCGATACCTGCGCAGCAGGCAGTGTACGGTGCTGCGTTCGACAAGAGTCGGCTAGGGTTGCGCGCTCTGCCGATGCTGGACTCGTACGCGGGCCTTGTCTTCGGGTGTGTGTCGGATGAGGCGCCGGGACTGGATGAGTACCTCGGGGACATGCGCTGGTATCTCGACTTGATGATGAAGAAGAGCCCGACCGGCCTTGAGGCGTGGGGTGCCCCGCAGCGTTGGGTGATTGACGCGAACTGGAAGACCGGCGCCGATAACTTTGTTGGGGACGGCTATCACACGGTCATGACGCACCGTTCGATGTGTGAGCTGGGGTTGTTACCGCCCGATAATGTGGCCGTTTCGCCGGCCCACGTCAGCCTATCGGGCGGGCACGGGGCGGGCGTTCTAGGCGCACCACCCGGCATACCCGCACCGCCGTACATGGGCTATCCGGAGGAAGTCGTCTCCGGTCTCAGCGAGGGTTACGGCGATGACGTCCATGGCGAGTTGCTGAAACGGACGATGTTCATTCATGGCAATGTGTTCCCGAACTTGTCCTTCTTGAACGCCTTCATCGCCAAGGACGGGGAGTCTATGCCGGTGCCCATTCTGACCTTGCGGCAATGGCGTCCCTTGGACGCAGCGCGTATGGAGGTGTGGTCGTGGTTCTTCGTGGAGCGCAACGCGCCCGAAGAGTTCAAGCAGCAGTCGTTTGAGACTTATGTTCGGACGTTCGGGGTCGGGGGTGTCTTCGAGCAGGATGACGCCGAGATATTCCAGGCTATTACCAAGGGAACACGCGGCGAGTTGGCTGGTGGTGTGGAGCTGAACCTGGAGATGGGACTGGACAATCTGGCTCCTGATCCAACGTGGCTGGGCCCGGGACGACCGTTGGCCAGTGGCTACGCCGAACAGAATCAGCGCGAGTACTGGAAGCAGTACTTCGACTATCTGGCCACACCGAGAAGGGATGAGAACGTATGACGACAACGGTGCCGCAGGATCCACCTCAGGCTGCGAGGGTTTCGCGCGACGTGCGCGAGGAAATCGAAGACTTCCTTTTCGACGAGGCCGATCTGTTGGATCGCGATGAGTTCGAAGAGTGGCTGGAATTGCTGGCACCGAATGTGCACTATTTCGCGCGCGTCCGTCAGACGCTTCGCAGAGCAGGTGGCCCGGGGTTCTCTGAGCGCTCTATGCACCTGAGTGATAACTACACGAGTCTGAAGATGCGTATTCAGCGGCACCGAACGTCGTCGGATTGGGCTGAGGATCCTCCGTCGCGGATCCGGCACTACATCACCAATGTCAGGGTCAGGTCTGGTGAGGACGGCGATGAGTACCGTGTGACGTCGAATGCGTTGCTGGTGCGCACGCGCGGGGACGAAGCCAAGGCGGAGACAGTTTCTGCCGAGCGCCGAGACATTATTCGTCGCGACGAGACGGGTTTGAAACTGGTCCAGCGCGAGATCCTGCTGGATCACACCACGTTGCCCACGCACAACCTGTCATTCTGGATCTAAGGTGCCGGTGAGCTTGACATCATTACGGCGGCGCCTCCGCCGAAACTCCGGCCCACGAACGTTGTGGCCGAGCGAATTTGGGTCTGTCCTTAAGGTAGGCCGGTAGGTGCGCGCAGCTATTTATCACGGTCGCGAAGACGTGCGGATTGAAGAGCTTCCCGACCCGAGTCCACGTGCGGGCGAAGTGGTCATCGAGGTGGCCCGAGCGGGGATCTGCGGCACAGACCTGCATGAGTACATCGCCGGTCCGATGCATGCTGCGCCAGGGGTCGTCATTGGCCACGAATATTCCGGGACGGTGGTCGGCGTCGGGTCCGGCGTGCGCGAGTTCACCGAAGGTGACCGAGTCTGCGGCGTCGGCGTTTTCGGCTGCGGTGAATGCGGCTTCTGCAAACAGGGCGCTGAAGCACTCTGCGGAGCAGTCGGTTTCATCGGCTTCGCTGTCAACGGAGCGCTTGCCCGCTACGCGTCGTTGCCGACGAAGGCGTTGTTTCGCATCCCGGATGAGATCAGTCTCGCCGAGGCTGCCGTCGTTGAACCGATCGCGTCGGCGTACCACGCTGTCCGCCGTAGCGGGTTGGCAGCGGGTGGGACCGTCTTCATCGCCGGCGCTGGCCCGATCGGCCTCGCCCTGGTGCAGTTCTCACTTGCCCAAGGTGCGACTCAGGTCATCGTCAGTGAGGTTTCGGCGACGCGCCGCGTTGCCGCTCACCGGGTCGGGGCTACGCGCGTAATCGATCCTCTGGCGGAGGATGCAGTTGAGGTGGTTCGGATGTTGACGAACGGAAACGGCGTCGACATCTCCTTCGACGCTGCGGGCGTACAACCCGCGCTTGATGCGGCGTTGGGCGTGCTGCGCCCCCGCGGTCGATTGATGGTCGTGGCGATTTGGGAGGCCCCGGCCGGTATCGACATCAATCGAAGCGTCATGCGCGAAGCCAATATCGGCTTTTCATTTTGTTACGAAGCGCAAAGGCAGGTCCCGGCGATTCTTGACTTACTAGCTACGGGGGCGATCAACCTCGGTGAACTGATCACCGACGAGATCCCGTTGGATGCCGTGGTCAGTCAGGGTCTCGAGGAACTGCGCGTCAACCGCGATGCACACGTAAAAATTCTGATCGACCCATCGGCATAGCACGACCGGTATCGCGCCGTCGATTGTCACGCCGCCCCACCAAAGGAGTTAAGTGTCCGCGAATATGGAGAGTCTGTTCGACGGTCTGACGATCCTCGAGCTGGGGCACGTGATCGCGGCGCCTTTCGCTGCCTCGCTGATCGGCGACTTCGGAGCACAGGTCATCAAGATCGAAGACCCCGGCTCGGGGGACATGTTGCGTAGGTCCGGTCCTCGTAAAGACGGAGTGCCCCTCTGGTGGAAGTCCGCGGCCCGGAACAAGTCAAGCGTCGCTGTCGATCTGCGGCTCGCCGAAGGGCAAGCGCTCGTGCGCAAAATGGTCGAACGCGCAGACGTGGTGATCGAAAACTTCCGCCCGGGAACGCTTGAGCGCTGGGGACTGGGATGGGAGGAGCTGCACGCAGCGAACCCGCGGCTGATCATGTTGCGGATTTCCGGGTACGGCCAGATCGGCCCGGAGAGCGCAAAGCCGGGATATGGACGCGTCGGCGAGGCCATGAGCGGAGCGGTACACATCACCGGGCATCCTGACCGGCCACCGACGCATTTCGGTTTCTCCCTCGGCGATGTCACGACAGGAATCATGGGTGCATTCGCTGTTGCCGGAGCACTGTTCAAACGCGAAGCGATCGGGGATCGCTTCGATGGGGAATGTATCGACCTGGCTCTCTACGAATCACTGTTCCGTGGTATCGACTGGCAGGTCATCCTTTATGACCAGTTGAACTTTGTTGCCGAGCGTCAGGGCAATCAGTTCCAGGTCAGCCCGTCACCGGTGTCAGACACGTATCTCAGTGGCGATGGGGTGTGGTACACCGTGGCGACCGGCACCGTTCGGTCAGTGCAGAGCCTGCTCGAACTGCTGGGCGGCACGACTCTGCGTAACGATCCGAAGTACGCGACTCAGGAACTGCAGATGTTGCACCGCGAGGAGCTCGGCGAGATGGTTCGCCAGTGGTTCGCCGAAAACAACTCCGATATCGTCGAAAAGGCCTGCGCGAGCTCCGGTGTCGTGGCTGCGCGGATCTTCACGCCGGCAGAGATGTTCTCCAGTCCCACGTTCGCGGCTCGCCAGAGCCTGGTCGAGGTCGCCGACCAGGAATTGGGTCCGGTCCGTGTCACCGGGGTGGTACCAAGGCTGACGAACTTTCCCGGATCCGTGCGCAGCACTGGGCCCGGTCTCGGGATCCACGGCCAAGAGGTGCTGACCGAGTGGCTCGGCATGGCCGACTCGGAGTACGAGGCGCTGGTATCGAGTGGCGTCGTCGGGGCGGTCGACGTTGACGGAGAGGTTCCCGGGCATTGAGTTCGCTGCGCGACAAGGCCTGCATCGTCGGCGTTGGTCATACGGCCTACCGTCGTGATGGCACTGAGTCGGCAACGGACCTTGGCCTGCAACTCGAAGCGGCCCATGCCGCGATCGTGGATGCCGGGCTGTCGGCTGGCGAGATCGATGGGCTCATCTGCCCGATCAACGGTGGCACGGCCGAAGATTTCATCGCGAATCTCGGCCTGACGCATGTTCGTTACGCGGTGACTTCCCATACCGGAGGCGCGGCAAGTGTGGCGGCCCTGGCAACTGCGGCGATGGCGGTGTGGTCGGGCGTCGCGCGGCATGTCCTCATTCCCGCGGGCTGGTGTGGGTACTCAGGTCCGCGTGCCCGCGGGATGGCATCGAGCGCGGACATGGCGATAGGCAAGGTTGTCCGGGACTATTACGCGCCACAGGGCGCGGTGTCGGCGGTGCACCAGTATGCGCTCGTGGCCGACCGCTACGTCCGCAAGTATGACGTGCCGCCTGAAGCGATGGGGGCGGTGGCAGTCGCGTTTCGTGCTAACGCGCAGCTCAACTCGAATGCGGTGATGTGCGGCCGTGAGCTGACGATGCAGGACTACCTCGACGCTCCACCGATCAGTACGCCGTTTCGTTTGTTCGATTGCAGTCTGGAGACCGACGGCGCAGCGGCGGTGGTGGTATCAGCGGCCGATCGTGCGGCTGACAGCCCGCACCGGCCGGTGTTTGTGATGAGTGTGGCCGAAGGTCGCCCATTTCCCGTCGATGAGTTCGCCAACAGGGCCGACCCATTGGAGATTGGGCTTGCCGAGGCGGCGCCGCGCGCATTTGCCGACGCTGGTGTCACCCCGTCTGACATCGATCTGCTCGAGGTTTACGACAGTTTCACTGTCAACGTGTTGCGGCAGATCGAATCGGCCGGATTCTGCAAGCCGGGCGAAGCAGCGGATTTCGTTCTCGACGGATGTATCGCCGCTGACGGTTCGTTGCCCACGAATCTCAACGGCGGTTTGTTATCCGAAGCCCACGTGCAAGGCATGAACAATCTGGTCGAGGCGGTGCGGCAGCTGCGCGGTGGTTTACCGCAGCGGCAGGTCCACAATGCGGAGTTGGCGGTAGTGACCGGTATGGGCGGCGGATGGGGTTCAGGTGCTCTCGCGATATTGCGTCGGTGACAGCGTTGTGACTGGCCGGTTCACAAGGGGACCGATGTGAGGCGAACGGGACCGGATGTCGCAGCACCGCCGTTGCCATCCCTGGAAGGTCTCACGGCCCAGTTCTATGAGCATTGCCGACGTGAAGAGCTGTCGTTTCAGCGGTGTTCAAGGTGCGATCGCTGGCGTCACGTTCCTCGCCTGACGTGTGCTGGCTGCGGCAGTAACTCCTGGTCTTGGCAGAGGTCGTCGGGCAGGGGAGTGGTATTCAGCCACACGGTTATTCACCGCGCGCTGCATCCCGGGTTCGACGAGGCCGTCCCGTTCGTGTGCGCCGTTGTCGAAATGGATGAGGGTGTGCGGATGGTGGCACGGATAGTGGACCTAGTTGCCGACGGGACGGCGATGCTGGTTGATGCGGCCGTCGAGGTTGTCTATGTGCACGCCGCCGATGATGTTGTGCTGCCGGCATTTCGGCTGCCCGCTGCGGAAGTGCGGGGCAATGGCCGCCGCTGACGAGTTGCGCGATCGTGTCGGTGAGAAGATCCACTTTCGAGGCGCCGACTCGGTGACGCAGAACGACATCCGCCGCAAACTGGAGGTTTTCACCTTTTCCTGTCCGCTGCATGACGACGAGGCGGCAGCGAAGGCGCACGGCTACCTCGGCGTTGTGGCCCCGGTGACGATGACCCCGCTGTGGGGGCTGCCGCCGTATTGGGCACCCGGACAGCCCAGTCCCTATCTGGTCGACGGGCAGGAGATGACGGGCAACATCACCGACACGCTGGCTCTGCCGTTCAGCCGATCGGTCAACGTCAGCAGCGAGTGGCAGTACCACACACCGCTATACCTCGGGGACAGGTTGCAGGGGACTACGACGATCATCTCGGTAGAGCAGAAGCGCACCCGGGTAGGTACCGGAATCTTCCTGCAATACGAGTCGGAGTACGTGAAGGTTTCGGGAGAACTGGTCGCGCGCAACCGAAATACCGTCTTCAACTACGACCCAGACGACGCCTCCAGGCCTGAGCCCGGCACTTCGGCCCGCGCCCAGCAGGGCGACCGAGGTCCCCGCACGCGCTCAGTGGACGATGCCGATACCAGTGTCGACTGGAACACGCCACTTCAGTTCGACGACGTTACGGTCGGTGCGCAAGTGCGCGGACCGGCTCTGGCCCTGACTTACCAGCGCATGGTGATGAACATTGCCGCGGATCGCATGTTTTCCGGGATACACCACAGCGCCGCGGCCGCTCATGCCGCGGGGCTTGCCGACATCATCTTCAATACTCGTGGCCTGGAAACTCTTTTCGAGACCGGGCTTCGTCGCTGGATGGGCCTTCGCGGCAGGTTGGTGCAGCTGGGTCCGTTTAAGATGAGTGCCTCAGTTCACCCGGGCGACGTGGTGCAGGCGCGATGGACGGTGACCGGCAAGCATGCGCAGGCAGGCGCAGACGTCGTAGATCTCGAATTCGGTGTCTTCGCCGGGGATCGGCAAGCGGCGCAAGGGGTTGCCGCCATTCATCTCAACGGCAAAAAGCAATGCTGATCAGAGTTCTGTAGGAGAAGGAGGGTTCCGATGAGTGTTATCAAGGCGGACGTGGAGGTCTGCCAGGGCTACGCGAACTGTGTCGTTGCAGCGGCCGACGTCTTCGACATCGGTGATGCGGGAACTGTTGTCATTCTTGATGACACGGTAGCCGAGAGCGATGAGGCGCGGATTGTCACTGCGATTCGCAGTTGTCCCGTCTCGGCTCTACGTCTCGCAACGGTGTGAGTGAGACGGCCGTGAACGGCGCAAGTATCAGGGGGTCGGATGCATGGTGGAGACGAGTCGGATCGTCGAATGTCCTTGAGTCTCAACCGACATGAGTTCTCGTGTATTGCATCCTCAATCAGGATCTGGCTCCACTTCCACTTCGACGCGTGAGATCGGTGCCCGGCAGACGCGGTGACGGTTTGTGGTGATTTGAGTTACGGCTGTCTCGGGGTGATTCGGGCATTACAGCAAAGGAAAGGTACCGATGACGTTAAGAATGAGTACTTCAGGCGGTTCGGACACGACCGCTCGTAGTCTCGTCGATGTCGATCGCGGGGAGATCAGTCGCGAAATCTTCACCGATGCTTCGATTTTCAACCGTGAGTTGGAGTATTTGTTTCCGCGGAGCTGGTTGTTTGTGGGTCATGCCTCGCAGGTCTCTGCGCCGGGTCAGTTCTTCTCGTCGAGGATGGGCTCGGATCCGGTGTTGTTGACCCGTGACGCTCAGGGTGGTGTGAATGTCTTGCTCAATTCGTGCCGACATCGGGGTATGGCGGTGTGTCGCTACGACGAGGGTCGCGCGCTCCAGTTCACCTGTCCCTATCATGGCTGGTCGTACTCGATGGACGGTTCGCTGGTGTCCACCCCGGGGGATTTGCACGGTGTGCCGCAGCAGGGCATGGCCTACGGCAACGGCCTTGACAAAGCGGCCTGGGGACTTGTCAGGGCTGCCAAGGTGCACAATTACAAGGGCCTGGTATTCGCGTGCTGGGATCCATCAGCCCCGGAGTTCGATGAATACGTTGGGGACTTTCATCATTGGCTGGATAACCTGTCTGATGCTTTTGATGGTACGGAAGGTGGTACCGAGGTGTTCCGTGGGGTGCAGAAGTGGCGCATCAAATCAAATTGGAAATTCGTCTCAGAGAATTTCTTGGGCGATACCTATCACGGGGCGACGACCCATGCCTCGGTTGAACAGGTGGGCATCGGGCCGGGTGGCAGAAACTCCCGGCGTCACGGTGAACGACAGGATCAGGGTGGTTTTTCGAAGGGCCGTGTGAAGACGTCGTTTCGGATGGGCCATGGCGCGTCGGACAATCTGGCGTATGAGATTCCCTATCCTGAGTTCGCCGAAGAACCGGCCTTGAGTGAGTACTTCTCCCAGGCGTGGGCGGTCCGCAAGGAGCGACTGCAGGCGCAGGGCAGACAGCTCGGTGGTCGTGGCCCAGCGACGATGTTCCCCAATATGTCGTTTTCGGCCGGTTTTCCGCGGACGATCCTGGTGTCACACCCGATCAGCCCCACCGAAACCGAAGTGTGGCGGTGGTACCTCATCGACAAGAACGCACCCGATGATGTACGTGACTGGCTGCGCCGCTATTACATGCGCTACTCGGGTCCTGGAGGGATGACGGAGCAAGACGATATGGAGAACTGGAATTACGCGACGCAGGCCAGCCAGGGCGTGATAGCCCGGCGGTATCCGTACAACTATCAGCAGGGTCTCGATATGGAAACTCCCAGTGCGCTCGACCAGGCTGTGCATTCTCACCAGCCCATCGCCGGTGAGGTGAATGCTCGCGCCTTTTACCGGCGATGGGCCGAGTTCGTGGACAACCTCTCGTGGCCTCAACTCACCGAACTTGCCAAATCCGACGAGAGAGCCGCACGGTCGTGAGTGCAACGGGCGGTGAAATTTCCACGAGGCAGGATGCGGTAGAGAAGTTGCTGCTTCAGGCCGATATTGCCGACTTTCTTTATCGGGAAGCCGACCTGCTCGACGAACGACGTTACTCCGAATGGCTCGGTCTGCTCACCGAGGACTACGAGTATTCCGTTCCCCTGCGGACGAACGTGGCGTACGACGACCTCGCGCAGCTGGAACAGACTCAGCAAGGTAGCGACATCTGCTGGTTCGACGAGGGGAAGGAGACGGTCACTTCGCGGGTGGAGCAGTTGATGACGGGACTGCACTGGGCGGAAGAACCAGTATCGCGAGTGTCACACCTAGTCACCAACGTGCGTATCGAGGCGGTAGAAGACGCGGAAGTCGAGGTGAGCTGCCGCTTCCTGGTGTACCGGAATCGGGTCACCGATGAAACGGATTTTCTGGTCGGCCGCCGCAGGGACCGATTGCGGCGCAGTGTGGCTGGCGATTGGCAACTGTGTCGTCGCCGGCTACTCCTGGACCAGGCGGTGCTGCTTGCCAAGAACCTCTCGATCATCCTGTGAAAATGCCTCCCAATCTTTGACCCTTGACCATCAGGGGTTAAGAATATAGCGTTCCCTAAATATCCTTTCGCGCCGGACGACCAAGAAGGGGGCCTCTGGAATGTCTACGTTCCTCGAACCACAGCGATGTGCCGACGATGTGACCGCCCTGAAAGTGATGACAGAGGAAATGCGCCCGCTTCTGATCGGCGACGGCTACCAGATGTTCGAGGTGCGCGCACCTGAATCATCTGGACCGCCTCCGCACCAGCATCCCTGGGATGAAAGCTATGTCGTGCTGGAGGGCGAACTGTGGGTAAGCCGCGGCGGCGAAGAAGCGACCCTGCAGGTGGGTGATGCGATTCGAGTGCCGGCCGGCGTCGTGCACTCCTATCGCGTTCGCTCTGACGGCGCCCGATGGCTCACGACCTCGTCTACCCCGGGCGGCGCGCTGGATTTCTTCTCCGATGTGGATGCCGCGTCCAACGGCCCCGGCGACGTGAGAGCCCTCATCGAGGCCGCGAAGCGAAACAGGGTCGAATTCGCCGATCCGGCATTGCAATAGCCGTCATTTTGATTTCTCAGCACGCACACGGCGCCGTGGTATGCCAAAAGTGTTGACAGCCGGCGCAGAAGGTGGCGTTGGGCCGGCTGCTGTCATGAGGCGGGTCGGCGTGATCGGCTTGGGCGCCATGGGTTCCGCGCTGGCAGAGTCGCTTCTCGCGACGGACCATTCGGTGGTTTGTTTCGACATTCGGCCCGACGTGTTACGCCCAGTTGTCGAGCTAGGCGCCGAGGCTGCTGCGGACGCGCGTGAGTTGGCCGGCGCATGTGATGTCGTTTTGACGTTCCTCCCGGGGCCGAGTCAGGTACTGGAGGTGGCGCTCGGGTCGGAGCGAGGTGTCCTGGCCGGCCTTGCCGACGGGGCCGCCCTGCTGGATATGTCGACCTGTAATCCCGAGGTTGCAGCGATCATCGGTCAGGCCTACGACGCGGCTGGGAGGCGTTTTGTCGATTGCCCCGTCAGCCGAAAGGCGCCGAACATGACCGTTCTGGTCGGAGGGCCAAGCGGGGTGCTCGGCCCTGATGCCGATGTCCTCGCCGCCGTCTCGCGCACCTTGGTGTACTGCGGCCATCGAGGTGCGGGATATGCCACCAAGCTTCTCAACCAGCACGTCAAGTACAGCTGGTATCTCGCTTCGGCGGAAGCCCTCTTAATCGCTGAGGCGATGGGATTGAATGCCGGCGAGGTAGCCGACGCGATCGCGGAGTGCAGCGGGGGGGACTCGGGTCTCACTACGGCGGCGGCGTACTTCCGCCACGACACCGAGTCAGTTAGGAACCGCGCCCCCGCTAGCACCATTACGAAAGACTCCGCGCTGGCGGAAAGTATGGCGACGAACGCCGGTATCCGCAGCAGGACGCTTGAGCCCGTCGTGGACTTCTTCCAAAGTGTTGCGGCCTCGGAGTTTCGCGACCGTGCCTACCCCGAAAGCACAGAACTTCTTCAGCGAATCCGGTCGATGCCTCCGAAGTGAACCCCTACGTCTTGAGTGCGACCCCCGTCACGCTGTATAGCTAACTGAATTGTTAACGGGTCGAATATCGGTGAGCAGAAAGAAAGACCACCAGCCATTTGCCGGTATGATCGGCACCCGGGTGGAGATGTCTGCCGAACCGCTGATCAACGTTGCAAGGGACTTCATGAGTACCGAGAAGTTGACGATGGCCGAACAGGTCGCGGCCAAGACCCGCGAAGCCGGACCCGATCACGACCCCTCTTCGTTGGCGCTCCCGCTTGCGCTCTACCGTGCTGTGACCGCCTTCGGTCGGGTCGCCGTCGATGAGTTGACGCCGGTAGACCTCTCGATGAGCCAGTTCAACGTTCTGACCGTCCTGAAGCGCGCCGACGGGCCGATGACGATGGGCGCACTGGCCGATTCTATTTCTGTACGCCAAGCCAGCCTGACGAGCGTGGTGGACACGCTGACCAAGGCAGGTTTTGTCACACGCAAGGTGAATCCCCGCGATCGGCGCTCGGTTGTGGTCGCGATATCGAAGAAGGGCGATCAGTTCATGACCGAGTTTCTGCCCGGTCATTACGACTTTCTGCAGAGACTCTTTGCCGGTATCAACCCGCGACACAGGCAGCAGCTGCTTGCACGACTGAACGAACTAATAGATTGTTTGGAGAACTACCCGAGTGGCCAGCGCACCTCCTGATCGGTCCCCGGGTATAGGACGGTCGACGCCGCTACGGTGCTGACGTCCACTCACCGGTCCTCGCTTGGCATCCACGGCTCCAACTGAGGGGTCTATCGGGTGCACTCAGGTAGTGAGTACTCCCGAGAAGAACGTTCGCTCGTCGGCTAGGTTGCGTCCGACCTTGGTGAAACGTGGCAGTCCGCGTGGCGTTCAGGGTTTGTCGCGAGGTGCGAATGACATTGCGGCACAGAAAGAATTATTGATACGACGCTGCACGACCGCAGCGAAGAACTGTGTCGATGTGATGGTCGACAGTTTGCGTCGCCAGCCGCACCGCTGCGCCCGCTTGACGTGGGCATCGTCTCCCCTTCGAGAGTCCATTTACACAGGAGCCTAAATTTCTACCTTGCAGATATTCGTGAAGTATGATAAAAACTGGGTACTGCACTGGCTGAGGGGATGTCGAAGGTTGCATAAAGACGCTTCAATTTGTGTGAGCTTGCTTGGAGCGGAAACACGCTTCGTGGATGTAGCCGGTATACGTACCAGGACGATTCAGGCAGGGGAAGGTCCGGACCTCATTCTCCTGCACGGGGGAGGCGGTCACGCCGAAGCCTTCGCCCGCAATGTGACGGCGCTGTCGCGTCATTTCCGAGTGCATGCGCTGGACCTGTTGGGTCACGGTCTCACCAGTGGTTGTGAGGTCGCCCCGAACCGTAAGGACTATGTCAGTCACCTACTCGGATACATGGACCAGGAAGGCATCGACCGAGCCCACCTGGTCGGCGAGTCGTTAGGAGGTTGGATCGCGGCGTGGACTGCGTTGGAACATCCCGACCGTGTCGACCGGTTGATCTACGTGTGCGGCGCGCGGTTGACGCTAGAGGTCGGCGCCGATGCCGAGGCTCGCACCGCTGCCGGGCGCGCAGAGCTTGCCCGGGTCACCCGGCAATTCCTGGCTGACCCGAGTCCGGCGAATGTGCGGGAGAGGATGGCGTGGCTTTTCCACCACCCTGACCGCGACCTGACCGATGAACTGGTGGCGCTGCGGTGGGCGCTTTACCAGAGCGAAGAATCGCGGTCGGCACTGACGAACGCGACGGCGCCGCCCTCAGCGGCGACTGCTGAGGACAATCTCACGGCTGAGCGATTGACCAGCTTGACCAGGCCCACGCTCGTGCTGTGGACGAGTCACAATCCCTCGGCGACGGTGGAATTCGGACGGCGGGCAGCCGAGCTAATTCCCGGCGCTGAATTCGCATTGATGGAGGATTGTGGCCATTGGCCGCAGTGGGAACGGCCGGAAGAGTTCAACCAAATCCTCACCAACTATCTTCAAGGTGATCGCGAGTCCCGAGGGCAACGTTGATGGAGACAATCGGTTCCAAAACCGGCCCGGCGCTGCCGATAGACTCCTCGGCCTTCTACGACGAGGCGGTGTACCAGCGGGAACTCGACTCCATCTTCAAGCGGTCGTGGCTATTCGTCGGCCACGAGTCCATGATCCCCAAGCCCGGTGACTTCCGCACAACCTATATGGCCGACGACGCCGTGATCGTATGCCGGGACAAGGAATCTCGTGTTCGTGTGCTGCTGAACAAATGTCGGCACCGGGGCAATAAAGTCTGTCAGTTCGACATGGGCAACGCGAACATCTTTCACTGCAGCTATCACGGCTGGAGTTACGACACTGCCGGACGGCTGCGCAGTGTTCCGCTAGCCGAGAGCGCCTACGGGCCGCAGTTTGATAAGGCCAGCATGGGCCTCGTCTCCCCCCGGGTAGCTACCTACAAAGGACTTATCTTTGCTTGCTGGGATCAGTCGGCGCCGCCGCTGGAAGAATATCTGGGGGAGGGCCTGCTGTGGTACCTCGACAACTTTCTACTCGACTGTGACCCCAACGGCCTGCAGGTCGTTCCCGGCCTGCACCGCTACCTCATGCCCGTCAACTGGAAGTTGTTGGCCGAGAACTTCGGCGGCGACCAGTATCACTTCGCTGCCACTCACGGATCGGTTTCCGCACTGTCGAAAGCTGGGCAGACTGCCCGCATCAACTTTTCGATAGACGAGGGGCAGCACTACAGCGTGGTTCTCGACGGCTGCGCGCCCCATGGGTTGCTGCAACTGGCAGTCGGTAAGAATTTCTATCAGGACGATCTCGCCCAAGCCGAAACGCTGGGTACCGAAGCAGTCGACTGGCTAACCGAGCGGCAGCGCCTGCAAGACGAGCGGTTGGCGACATCCCCCGTGCAGCCCTACAGCTTTCACGTAGCCAATATCTTCCCAAACTTCAGCATGATTGGCATGGGCACGGCTTTTTACGGTCGGGGATTCATCATGTGGCAGCCTCGGGGACCGCGGTTGACCGAGGTTTGGGAGTGGTGTTTGGTGGAAAGCTCCGCGCCCCGTGCTGTCAAGGAACGTATGGTCTTCGTCTTGAGTCAGCGGCAATCGGCGGCCGGTCTCGTGACGCCCGATGATCACGAAAACTTCGAACGATTGTCTGACGCCCTTGACACCGGAGTCGCCCGGGATGTGCCGTTCAACTACTCACTCGGCGAGGACGTCGAACCAATGGAGTCGCTGGTTGCGGAGTTACCCGGCAATGTCAGGCCGCAGATCAGCGAAGCCTACCAGCGCGAGTTCTATCGGCACTGGCACCGAACTATGACGGAGCCGGCCTAGCCATGGAGACCAGCCAGTTGGACGTGGAACTGCGGCTGCGAATAAACGAATTCTATGCGCGGGAGACCATGCTTCTCGATGATGGGCGGCTGGACGAGTGGCTGGGCTTATTGGCGCCGGATGTCAGATACACGATGCCATTCCCAGAGTCCAGCACGCATCCGGTCGACGATGATGACGGCCTACCGCCGTTTCTGTTGTTCAACGACGACTACGAATCGCTGAAGCTGAGAATTGCCCGGCTGGCTACTGGGCTCGCTCCCGGGGAAACTCCACGCACGATCACTCAGCGCATTGTCAGCGACATCCTGGTCACCGATGTGTCCGATCAAGAGCTCTGCGTCCGATCCAGCGTCATGGTGTTTCTCGTGCGCCATGAACGCCACGAGAGCTTCTTTATCGGCAAACGACAAGACGTTCTACGCCGAGACAAGCACTCGGGCCTGCTGCTGGCCGCCCGGGTCATCACCCTGGCTCATAGCGTTCTGCCACGAGCGATTTCGATCTTCTTCTAATGCCCAGTCGTCCAATAGCCCTCAGTTAGGTCGCACACATGACAGATGTCGCTTCACGCGAACTAGGCCTGGGATTTCTCGGAATCGGTCAGGCAGTCGCCAGAATCTTCCAGCAGTACCCGGACATGTCGACGCTGCCGTATCGGGTTGTGGCGGCTGCGGATACCCGATCACACTCGCTCGCCCGCTTCGCCACCGAGTTCGCAGGCCGCACCTATACCGACGCAGAGCAACTGTGTGCCGATCCAAGCGTGGACGTCGTCTACATCGCCACCCCTCCCGAGCTGCATCGGGAGCATGCCCTGATGGCCGCACATTACAGAAAACACATGATCGTCGAAAAGCCGTTGGCCATGTCGATCGACGATTGCACTGCAATGGTCGAGGCGGCCCAGGCAGCGGGCGTGCAGCTGATGGCCGGCCACACACACAGCTTCGACGCGCCGGTGCGAGCGATGGCCGAACTGGTACGCAGTGGCGATCTCGGCGAGTTGCTCATGGTGAACACCTGGAACTTCAATGACTTCAATCGGCGACCGTGGCCGACTTCGGAATTGCGCTCGACCAGCGGGCCAGTTCTCAACCAGGGGCCTCACCAGGTCGATATCGTGCGGCAGATAGTCGGCGGTGTGGCCAGAACAGTGCGTGCGTCGACAATATGGGACGACGTCCGGAAATGCGTCGGGGGATACACCTGTCATCTCGGATTCGAATCAGGAGTTTCCGCGACGCTCGTCTATGACGCGCGAGCTTTCTTCGACGTCGCGGAGTTGCACTCGTGGGTGGCAGAGGACGGCGGCCGCCGCAGTCCCCAAGCCAACCAGCGTGTAGCCAGCAACTTCGCTGCGCTCAGTCAGAACCCTGACCACCTTGAAGTCGCACTGGAAGCTCAGAAGGAGCAGGGCCGCTACGGTGCTGCGACGACGACCGAAGAGTCACAGGAGCTGTGGGGTTACTCCGCCCCCGGAGAGATCATCCACCACCCCTACTTCGGCCTGACCGTGGTTTCCTGCGAACGCGGCGCGATCAGGCAGTCGCCCGACGGGCTGGTGGTGTACGGGCAGAACGGATTACAGGAAATACCGGTCGCGCGCACCATGCGGGGCAGGGCCGCAGAGTTGGCTGAACTACATCGGGCGATCACTGAGGACCGCCCTGTTCAGCACGACGGTCGCTGGGGGCGCGCGACGCTAGAAGTATGTTTCGCCATCCTGCAGTCGGCCTACGAAGATCGCGAAGTCGTTCTCTCCCAACAGGTATCGCTGTGACTTCAGATGAGGAGAAATCGTGGGTGAGATTGTAGCCGGTTACGCGTCGTCGCATGCCTTCACTTTCATCCCGCCTCCCAGGTGGGAAGGCTTCCGCATAAAGAACAGGCAGAAGTACACATTGCGACGCGGTAAGACCCCACCTCGCCTGAGGAAAGACGAAGAACCATTCGACGACGCTGCGGCGCGTTACGCGCACATCGAGAACGGGCTTCAAAGGCTGCGTGACAGCATCAGACAAGACCGACTGGATTGCCTGATCATCATCGGTGATGACCAGAACGAGAACTTCGACGGTTCGGCACTGCCCCAGATAGCCATCCACACCGGAGAGGGGTTCACAGTGTCTGACCGCTTCTTGCCAGACGCGCGGTTTTGGAAAAGTTCGCCCGACCTCAGTAAGGACTTGAGTGAGCACACCGTCGAGGCGGGGTTCGACGTCGCCACCGTTGTCGATTTCCGTGAGACCACCTTGCACTCACACGCCCATGGCGAGATTGTGGCCAATATCCTTGGAGACCACCAAATCCCGGTGGTGTTGGTATTCCTCAATGCCGTTCACGTGCCGTCGTTGTCGCCTAAACGGTGCTTCGCGCTCGGCCGCGCGATTGCCGACGCCGTGCGGTCACGCCGCCCCGCAGGCGAGCGGATAGGTCTCTACGCGTCCGGTGGGCTCTCACACTTCACTGCCGGCTATCCATGGGCTGCCTACGATGGGCCGCGCGTTCACGGTTCAATCGACGACGAATTCGATCGCCGCACCCTGAAGTGCCTTGCTACCGGAAACGGCTACGAGCTGAGCAAACTGACCAGCGAAGACCTGCTCAACTCTGGCAACATCGAGCTGAGATCGTGGATATGTGCTGTCGGCGCAGTCGGCGGCAACACGCCATGGGCCAGCGTCTATGAGCCCATTCCCCGCGCCCTGATGGGAATGGCCGTCGCCTGGACGAACTGCGAAGTCACTGTTTAGCGCGTCGAACGTGAGGCACGCGAAATTTGATTCGGCGGGTGTGTGGGTTATCCGCAGACCTACTCGACGTTTGCACTGAGAACCCCCACGGTCGAAGGAAGATGTCGTCGGCCGTGACCCTGGGACGAGGGCATGTCTGCCCACCCTCTGGCCCAGTCAACCGGCAGAACCGTGGGCCGCCGAGACGCCGCTCGCGAAAGGGTATGTGTCTCAATGTCGTTGTTGCGCCGCCTGCGCGGACTGTCGGCGACAATAGGCCCACACCGAAACCAGAGTCTCTGTTTTACAGAGTAGATCTCTGTTATACAGTAAGGCTATTAGGTACAGCGCCTAACTGCGTGGAAGTGATGGCTCGTGGTTAACGATGCCCTTCTGCTTCGGGGCCTCAACAGCCCAAGCTCCATAAGAACGGACAAGGAGGCGAACCGGATGGCCATTTACGCTGCCAGCACCGCCCATCGCAGTTTGGGTAAGGCATCCGCAGACTTCGCTGTCGTCGTCAAGGACGGCGTCGACACCGAAACCCCGAGCTGGCGATGAGCTCCACCCCTTCGGGCGCAGGGCTAGACACCGAACGACACGCCATCGCGCTGGCCTGTCGCGTCCTGGCGGCGCGCGACTTGGCGCCAGGCATCCTCGGCCACATCAGCCTGCGCGTCGACCGAGATCGACTGCTGATCCGATGTCGTGGTCCGCGCGAGCGAGGGCTCGCGTTCACCAGCGCAGAGGACATCCGGATGGTCACGTTGGACGGTACAGCGGGCGGCAAAGGAGAACTCGACGATGGTTACCAGCCGCCGAACGAATTGCCACTGCACACCGAAGTGCTCCGCACCCGCCGCGATGTCAATGCTGTGGTTCATGCGCACCCCGAGGCGGTAGTCGCCGCCGATCTCGCCGGTCTGGCTGTCCGACCGATTGTCGGAGCGTTTGACATACCCGGTTTTCGGCTCGCCGCGGCTGGCGTGCCGGTCTATCGGCGAGGCGTATTGGTGCGCAATCGGCAACTAGCCCAGGAAATGGTTGCTGCTATGGCAGACCGGCCGGTGGTCGTTCTTCGGGCCCACGGCCTCACCAGTGCTGCGGAAACCGTCGAGCGGGCCGTACTACAGGCCATCAGCGTCGACACGATCTCGCGTTTGTCGCTCCAGATCGCTTCTGCGGGTGGCACTCTGGCTGATTTGCCTGACGCTGATGCAGCAGAGCTGCCTGATCTCGGTAACGCTTTCAACGAGACCATCGCGTGGCGTCACGAGTTGGGGCGCCTCGAAACCCATGGTTTGTCGTGTCACCCATCGGAGAAAAGGTCCTCATAGGCACATCCGGGCACGCGCTTATGTCCATTGCCGCGGGTGGTCTGGGACGCGGCTTCCGATCCCATCGGACCATTGGCGTAGACATCCCCCGCACTCTCCTCGCCCGAGCATCGAGACCCGCGTGAATCGGAGCTTCGACAGCGCTGCGCGGATAGACCCCCCATTCAGCGGCGAGGACGCTGGTGGGCAGATGCAGA
Source organism: Mycolicibacterium pyrenivorans (assembly GCF_025821625.1). GTDB lineage: Bacteria > Actinomycetota > Actinomycetes > Mycobacteriales > Mycobacteriaceae > Mycobacterium > Mycobacterium pyrenivorans. The sequence continues at coordinate 1,999 of NZ_JACKSH010000300.1, read as the reverse complement.
GCAACAAGAGCATTGCGCATCACCGGAGGGACGATAGTTTTGAGTTGGTTGACCGGGCAAGTCGCCCTGGTGACCGGCGGGGCAGCCGGAATCGGTTTGGCCGTGGTCGAGCGTTTCTTGGCCGAGGGCGCATGCGTGGGCGTCCTGGATCGCTCGGAAGGCGACCTGGCTACCATCGGCAACGCCGACGGCAGGCTCATCGCGGTAACAGGTGACGTGACGTCGTATGCAGACAACGTCATGGCGGTGCGCGAAACGGTCGATGCGTTCGGAAAGCTCGACGTCTTCGTCGGCAACGCTGGGATCTTCGATTACTTTGCCCCTTTGGTGGGTTTCGACGGAGCCGACCTCAGCAGCGCCTTCGATGAGATCTTCGCGGTCAATGTAAAGGGCTACCTCCTTGGTGCCAGGGCCGCCGTTCCTGAACTCCTCAAAAGCGATGGCCCGAGCATGATCTTCACCGTCTCCAACTCTGGCTTCTATGCCTCCGGTGGCGGCCCGCTGTACACCGCTTCCAAGCACGCAGTCGTTGGCGTAGTGCGTGAACTGGCCTACGAGTTGGCGCCGAAGATCAGGGTGAATGGCGTCGCTCCAGGCGGCACGGTAACGGGCCTGCGTGGAATCGAGGACCTCGGCCAGGGTCAGGACGTGTTGTCATCGGTGCCCGGCATCGCCGACATTATGAGTACTACAAACCCATTGCAGTACGCGCAGCAGCCCGCCGATCACGCCGGCCTGTATCTGCTACTCGCGTCTGCAGACAACTCGCGAGCGGTGACCGGCGTCGTCATCAACAGCGACGGCGGCTTGGGCGTGCGGGGCCTCAACCAGCCGTCCGGAGGGCTGGAACTTGCCACCGGCGCGATGCGCATCGACGTCGGGTCAACATAGGAGGTTTTACACATGTTGGTGAAAGCGTTGGGTTATGTGGGTGTGGAGTCTCCGGATGCGAAGGAGTGGTTGGCGTTCGGTCCGGAGGTTTTGGGGATGGAGGCGGTTGAGGCGTCCAGTGGATCGGTCCTGTTGCGGATCGACGACGCCGATCATCGTTTGGCTGTGCATCACGGAGAGCGCAACCGGATGCTGTATGCGGGCTGGGATGTGGGCAGCGAGGNTCGGTCCTGTTGCGGATCGACGACGCCGATCATCGTTTGGCTGTGCATCACGGAGAGCGCAACCGGATGCTGTATGCGGGCTGGGATGTGGGCAGCGAGGATGCGCTTGAGGCTGCCGGGGAGTTGCTGCACAAGCGGGGCATTGGGTTTGAGGTGGGAACCGAGGAGGACTGCGCAGCCCGCGGGGTGTTGGGCTTTGTGACGCTGTCGGATCCTTCGGGGTTGCGTCATGAGTTGTTTTACGGTCAGAAGGTGGTGCCGGGTTCCTTCCGGCCCGAGCCCGCGGGGTGTTGGGCTTTGTGACGCTGTCGGATCCTTCGGGGTTGCGTCATGAGTTGTTTTACGGTCAGAAGGTGGTGCCGGGTTCCTTCCGGCCCGGTCGTGCGATNTCGGGGTTCGTCACCGGTGCGCAGGGGTTGGGTCATGTGGTGNTGGCGACGCCGGACCTTGCGCAGGCCGACCGGTTTTTGCGGGGGGTGTTGGGGTTTAAGAAGAGCGATGAGATTTACACCTTCATGGATCTGTGGTTCTACCACTGCAACCCGCGCCATCACAGCATCGCGTTGACTCCGATGCCGGGTGTGCGGGGACTGCACCACGTGATGGTCGAGGTGCAAAGTTTTGATGACGTGGGGATGGCTTATGACCTGTGCATGTCGCGCAACATTCCGCTGAGCATGACGTTGGGGCGCCATGTCAACGATCGGATGGTGTCGTTTTACGTNCGCACACCGAGCGGGTTTGACNTCGAGTACGGCTGGGATGCGGTGACCGTCGACGAGGAAACCTGGACAGTCGCTCAGTACGACCGACCCAGTGTGTGGGGCCACCAGATGGTCGCCCAAACACCACCAGGCGCACTCGAAGCCGCAACAACATGAACG
>NZ_JACKSH010000299.1 GCF_025821625.1 Mycolicibacterium pyrenivorans | reverse complement strand
GCACGCGCCTGGTCATCCACGCCGACCACCGCGGCGAGGTAAGACAGGTACCCGGGCACGAGAGGGACGACGCAGGGCGATGCGAACGACACCAACCCAGCCAACGCCGACACGAACACCGCGAGGAGCACGTGACCAGACGTAGCGATAGCGGTGACACCATCCACGACGTCCGACACCCTCCGCATCCACCGTGTCCGAACCTACTCATCTACCACGCAGGTCCGCACCCATGCTGCCGCACCCGACGCCACATCATCTACTATGAAACTACGTAGCAACAAATCGTCGTCAGCCGCCGCGAGCATCGGCCGGCGACCAGTGGAAGGGAGAAGGCCCGCATGCGGTGCCCGCCACCCAGGCCATTAATGGCCATGATGACGGCCGCACTAGCGGCTGTGACCGTGCTGACCGCGCCGTCGGCCTCCGCCGAGCCACAAATACCCGTGCCCACACCCGGCGACCCCCTCACGGTCCCCGACTCGACAGCGCCGAATCCCTTCCTCCCTCCGCTATCCGGCCCATTTCCCGGCCCGTCGTCAACGGCCGCCGAGGAGACACCCGCCGGCCAGAACCCAGCGCCGTACCTCGGCCCACCGGTCTTCGCTCCCCCCACGTTCAACCCGACGAACGGCTCGACGGTCGGCGTCGCCAAACCCATCATCATCAATTTCCAACGGCCGATCGCCGACCGCGCGCTGGCCGAGCGAGCCGTCCACATCTCCTCCACCCCCGCAGTCCCCGGGAAGTTCTACTGGATGAGCGCAAACCAACTCAGATGGCGGCCCATCGACTTCTGGCCCGCCAACACCACGGTCAGCATCGATGCCAGCGGCACGAAATCGAGTTTCCGCACCGGCGACTCGTTGGTGGCGACCATCGACAACGCCACCCTCCAAATGGAGGTCATGCGCAACGGCACACTCGAGAAGACGATGCCGGTATCTTTGGGGAAGCCCGGATACGAAACGCCCAACGGCACCTACTACGTGCTCGAGAAGTTCGCCGACATGGTGATGGACTCCTCCACCTACGGTGTGCCGGTCGACTCAGCTGAGGGTTACAAGCTCAAGGTCCAGGACGCGGTGCGCATCAACAACGCTGGCATCTTCGTTCACGGTGCGCCATGGTCGGTGGCTGATCAGGGTAAACGCAACGTCAGCCACGGCTGCCCTAACCTGAGCCCGGCGAATGCGCAGTGGTTCTACGACAATTTCGGCAGCGGGGACCCGGTCGTCGTCAAGAACTCCGTCGGCATCTACGACGAAAACGACGGAGCCCAGGACTGGCAGATCTGACGTCTAAGCGGGCCTAAGATTGGCCTAAGACGCCTCCGCGTCGGCGCCAGCGACACCACTAGCCGCCCGAATGGCGAGTCGATCTGCCTCGTCGATCCCGAGCGCCGGGGAACGCATGGCGCCGGCGGATCTGATCAGCGTGTCGGGCATTGCACAGTGGACTGTGTCTGCGCATCTGGCCTGCCTATTCCATGCGGCCTGATCACCGGGCGCCGGGATGGCCAGCAGATGTTCTACTCCCTGAATCGCCCAGAGCCGATGGACCTGTTCGCGTCGGCGGAATCGCTGCTGGCCGCCACCGGCAACCAGGTGGTGCTTTGCCCTGCGTGCGGAGCCAACGCGACAAAGAATGCAACGGTGACCAAGCTGTGACCGTCACCTGCGGTTGCGGGGTCAACGATGGGGCCGACATCGACAGACGGGCCGAGGAGCACGAAACCGAATATCCCTATGGCAGGTTCGCGATTCGCGTCCGTCGCGGGCGTGTTCTCGCTGCGCTGATCGCCCGGCGTCAGGTGCAGCGCCGACGGTCCTTCTCACGTTTGGAACCGGTCCAGCGCATTGCTCGCCCGGGCCGTGCTGTTGCCGCCGCCCACGGATGACCAAAGCCTTGTTTGGGTCCGGCCCTAGACTATCGCCGCGATACCGGTGGGGGTATTGTAGATTGGGGCCGAGGCAAAAGCCTGCAAGGAAAGTGATCGTTGGTCGATGCCGTTCCACGGAGCCAGGAACTTCACGGGTTTCCGCACTTTTGGCGGGCATATTGAGGCACATCGGCCCTACCGTCGGGGCACCCTGCCAGTTCATCGTGGTGCCAGGTAAGACATTTCCCGGCCAGTCAAGTGAAAGGGTTTCGCAACCATGATGTACGGCACGGACGGCTGCATGTGGGGCGGTTGGGGGTGGAGCGGCTGGATCCTCATGAGCGCGGTGATGGTGCTGTTCTCGGCCGCCCTGATCACCGCGGTCGTGCTAACCGTCCGGTATCTCGCCGGTAGCGATACAGAGCGCAACCGTGCTGATTCAGCAGCCTCATTCCGGTCCGAAGATGCTTTGGCACAACGGTTTGCGCAGGGTGACATCGACGCGGATGAGTTTCGGCGGCGAATGACGCTGCTGCGCGAAAGCCAGGAATCACGATGACTCAAGTGCCGCGGGCTCGCCGACGGCGGATCGTGCGGTGCCGGTCGACCGTGCACCTCAAGAATCGGATACAGCGAAGGAGATTGGAAGCATGACCGATACACCTGAATCGACAAGTGAACGAATCGCCGGGGCCGGAGAGCGCAGAGGGGTGAACCACGCCTTGGCGTGGAGTGGCATCGCCGCCGCAGCAGTGTTCATCGTTGCAGTTGTGTTCTTTTCCGGGTTCTTCATCGGCAGGGCCACCGACGGTTTCGGCGGTAATCGGGGGCAATGTCAAGGAACGCCCGGCATGATGGGGCCCGGCATGATGGGCCCGGGCATGATGGGACCGCAGGGCTCGTGGTCACCGGGGAACATGGGGCCTTCAGGCCCTTGGGGTCCCGGCCAGTGGCAGCCGCCGACAACCACGCCGACTACACCCCGTCCGTAGCGCACAAGAGCCTATTCACGCTGCGGTAGGAGCAATCTCAGACTGTCTCGTTAAGTCGGCGATCGTCGGGCACGAAGCCGCCAATGCCTTAAGACGGAAGCAACTTGCACCAAGCGTTCGCCGACAACGCGAATTCCCACGACATGTAGAGCACGAGGAGATCATCGGATATGACCGGAATGAGCAGGCGAGCGGCGCTGAGAATGCTGGCCACCGGTGGGGCCCTCTTCGGCCTGGGGTATGTCTTGCGCAACATTATCGACATACCTGTCAGCCGTGCCCAACCCGGGATGGGTGGCGCGACCGGTATGGATATGCGCGCTTACATGAACATGTTCATGCGGCATCAGGAGCTTCGACGCACCGTCGAAGAGATTCCCGGCGGGGTGCGCACCACCACCGAATCCGACGCCGCCGACCTCGTCGCCGAACTGCAGGCCCACGTCTCGTCGATGTATACCCACCTCGATCAGGGCAGTGAAGTCACCTGCATGAGCTCAAGCCTGCCCACCCTGTTCCGCCGTGCTGCCGATTATCAACGTCAGATCACGCTCACAGCCAGCGGCGTGGTGGTGGTCGAAACCTCCAGCGACCCCGAGCTGACCAGCGCCATTCGCGAACATGCCCGCGAAGTCACCGGATTCGTCGTCGAAGGGATGCCGGCGATGATGAGCGGAATGATGGACGGCGGGATGATGGGACCTGGCATGGGTCACGGAATGATGGGTCCCGGCATGGGTCACGGCATGATGGGACCGGGCCGCTGAACCGAAGCACGCACACCCATCAGAGACGGATCCGCCACAGGCACTGGTAGTCGCCGCAGCACGGCACAGCGGGAGAGCAAGCCAAGGCTCGTACCGAAATTGGCCTCCCCCCGCGAGTGAACGCTTACACACCGTGTCCGGGCTCCTCCGCCGCCTCGTTGCGGCCCTCCTCCTAGGCCAGCGCAGCCGATTCCCGGCGTCAAGAACAGCCAGGCGTACGCGGGGGACGGCGGGCTCGCCAGCGCGCCCCCGACCAGTCAGCGCGCGATGTGGACACTTCCCCGTACTCAGTCCCTCCACTAGTTAGTTAGTCAGTTGGTAGTACAGGACGTCGAGAAGCTGGCGGTCGTCGTGCAGAAGCTCGTGAAGGTGCTCGCCGGTCATGTCCGCTCCTAACCGGGACGGTACGTTTATGCGTCGATAGATATCGATAGGCAAGGCGTCCGATACTTGCGACGGCCCGACCGGTCTCGTCTCGCGCGAATAGTATTGATGGCGAACACCATTCGGGAGCATGTGGTGAACTTCGGCCCTTAGCAGGAGGTTGAACGAGTCGACATCGGTGCAGCCCCCCGCCCGCTCGTCGGGGACCTCAGCGTGCCCAAAGGGACCGCGACCTCACCCAAGAACGACTGAATGGACGCCGAATCCCCGTCACCAGATGATGTGCTCATATCGCCAACGCGGTCTGCGAATTGGCGTAGACAGGCCGTCGAACAGAAGTAGAACCGGTAAGTGTCCTCCTCATGCGTGATCGTCAGCGATTGTGCATCTGTCGAGACGTGCATCCGACATATCGGATCGACGTGCTCCTGGTGGCGGGTTCCGACGTCGAGGGCGAACGCTTCCACCAGCGCACCGACATTCCGCAACCGAAGCGAGCCCAACGACGTCGTCGCGAGAAGATCCGTTCCCCGAAGCGCGGAAGCGGCGTCGGCGTTGCCGACGATTTGGCCTGGCCGGGCGACGGCGGCCAGTCTGGCTGCGGTGTTGACCGTCGACCCGAAGACGTCTCCGCGGCGCTTCACCACCGCCCCGGCACAGATGCCTGCGCNCTGGCCGGGCGACGGCGGCCAGTCTGGCTGCGGTGTTGACCGTCGACCCGAAGACGTCTCCGCGGCGCTTCACCACCGCCCCGGCACAGATGCCTGCGCGCAACAACGGAAAGCCGTCGATACGCCGGGTTTCGTCGTGGAGTCGCCGAAGGAAAGCCAACGCCGCGGCGGGGTCCGAACTGGTGATCATCACGGCATCGCCGAGGGTCTTGATCATCTCGTCGCCGGGCCCGAGGACCCTCGCGGCTATGGTGGCGAACCGGTCCGCCAGTTCGGCAGCACGATGATCACCGTGGGCCTCGGTGAACGCCGTGAACCCCGCGATGTCGACGAAGATGACCACAGTGTCGACGTCGGCATGCTCGAATTCATCTGCAGCGCTGAACGGGTCGATCGTCATGGCGTCTCTTCTGCACGCTCAACGCGCGGCGCTGCTGGGTTTATCGACTGCATCGGCATCCCGAGGAGGCGCAACGCATTGGCGACGACGATAAGAGTAGAGCCTTCGTGAATGAGCACGGCGGGACCGATGCCCAGACCAA
>NZ_JACKSH010000298.1 GCF_025821625.1 Mycolicibacterium pyrenivorans | reverse complement strand
ATTGATGCGTAGAGAACACCAATCCTCCCAGCTCAAGGGGCACTTTCCTCATTCCGACACCCCACGACCAACCAATTTATCGGTGGATCGAGGCTTAGGGACGCATCCAGCACAGCACAACCAGTAGGTGCGCCCGGCGTACTGGCGGACCCAGCCCTTGGCTTCAGCTTTGGCCTTGGCCACGAACCGTCCGGGCATGACCGGGCACTCGGCTGCGTCGACGCCCGGGTCCACCGAGTCGTGATCGTGCTCGTGCTCGTGGTGGTGATGGCTGGTGCCGGTGGCAGCGCCGTGATCTGTCATGGTTGAGGGTGTCCTTTCGGGTCCAGGCTCAGACGTCGGCCAATCGCTGCCAACGTGGCGGTTTGGCTGTTCAAGACTCTTGAGCGGCGAACAAGTCATCAGACGCGCACCGCGGTATAGCCAGCTTCGTCGACAGCGGCGAGTACAGCCGCATCGTCGATCGGCTCGGTGCTGGTGACGACCAGCCTGCCGGTCGCCGTGCTGACGTCGACGTCCTCGACACCGTCGATCCCACCGACTTCCTCGCGCACCGACATCTCGCAGTGCCCGCAGGTCATGCCTGTCACCTGGTATTCGCTGGTGGCCATGATGTATTCCTTCCTCGCTAGCTGTGGGCAATGACTATGTAGGCAGCGCCTTTCGCCGCATCGCGAAGGCGCCAACCGACGGTCACCTGCTTGCGCACATGACACAGCTCCTTCATACCCCGGTGGGGTATCTACACAAGGAGACAATATACCCCCCGTGGGTATTCCGCCAGTGTCGGTCATTCGCGTCTTCGCCACAGCCAGGAACGGATGTCCGCTGGAATCGGGTTGGCGACGCCATGTGGAGGCTCGCACCGCGAGACCGGCCATCTCCGGGCCCGTTGTTCTACGGTGTGAGTACGTAGATAGGATGGCGGGCGGCGCGGACTGACCGCGGTTCCACATGCTGAAAGGACGACATTCGTGCGCAGATCGGCAAGGATCTTTGTCGCCGGGGCGGCGATGCTGGTGGCGATAGGCGTCGGTATGCCGACGGCGACCGCGGCGCCTGAAAGCTGCCCTCATCGGTTCGGCTCACCTCAACAGCTGAGTGATGCCGGTGGTGCGGTGGTCCAGCAGTGGTCGGTCAGTGACCTGCGCGCCAGTACCGACCCAGTGCCCGGCTACCCACTCGTCGGCCGACTGTGGGAGGCCACAGCGTCGGTGGAGGCGTTGACGGGCGCTGTGACACCGATCATTCCCAACGTGTATGCGGTGTCGGCTTCCGGTGAGCGCTATCAGGTGTTGTGGCAGGTGGCGAGTCCCAGCTCCTTTTCGGGTGCAACCATCAGCCAGGGCCAGACTTCGACGGGCAAGGTGTACTTCGATGTGACGGGTGCCGATCCGATGGCGGTCATCTATACCAATGGCGGGTCGACTCCGGCGATGATGTGGTGCTGCAACGGCGACATGATGATGCCGATGCCAATGGAGATGCCGATGCCGATGTCGATGGCCGATTGTCCCTGCTGCGCGGGAAACATGTAGTGGCTCGCGCACATTAGGTGCCACGCGATCCGTCGCCGGATGGTGTGATGGGGCGTTCAACTGTCAACGGATTGCTCACGCGCTGCAGCGCAAGGACCTCCGCTGACATGGATGCGCCTCAGGCGAGCAGTTGCCAAACTGGGCCGGCGATGATGCCCAGGATGGGGCTGATCGCGCCGGCTTGTACTACGGCGCGGGCGGGCGAATGCTGGCCGCCGGTTCGTCGGCATACCCGATTTCCTCGGGGCTCCAGAAGGCAGGGATGATCCAGCGCAGGTATTAGAACAGGCTGACCAGCGGGTTGACGAACACGACGACGGCCAGCCCACGCGTACGGCCGTCCGACGCCGCGAGGGCGCTAGTCACTTTCCCATGAACACCGCGGTCGGCGGGGGCCCACCAGACCGAGGCGGGCTACGGTCAACGCGCCCGGCTCGACCATCTGGATTACGGCTGCGCCGATGAGGCCGATCGGCGCCGCGTACGCCATGCAGCCGATCCACTGTTGCCGCTGGTGGTGCAGGAGGGAATTGGTGACAAGCACCACTAGGCCGGCGCCGGACAGCATCATTTCCGGAGCCATGAGCAGTGGCCGCAGTGCCGCGCGTCGGGGGTCACAGCATATCTCCCGACGAGCGCGACGAGCGTGGCGGCGGCGGGTTCGATCACGTCCAGCGGCGTCTTGGGCGCAAGACCGATGGCCATGGCAAGCACGAGAAGTGTTGACAGCGGATCGGTTTCAGGCGCAGGTCGGCGAAGCCAATCGCATGTCCGCTATTGGGGCCGGTGACGACTCACTAGAGCCGGGCATCCTCCTTATCGTCGCGCTGGTTCTGCGCGCCACCTCTCGCTCCGAGAGAATTCCCGCCCCATCCGACCTCGCGATTGCTCAACGTGGCATACCTTTTTCGTGTCCGACTAACGCCACCAACACAGGCCTGGAAGGTTTCCTCATGTATGGCGCGGCGCGACCATGTATCACAGTGGGTGTCGCCGTGTTCAGGCTCAGCGTCCGAGCCGACTACCCGATGCGCCGGCGCCCGACCGCGTCGCTACTCGCTTCATGCTTGGCGTCGAAATCATGACGGCCCAGCAGGTGACCTGGGACGTGGTGCTGAGCTACCTACGCAAGCGGAACTTCGCTGTGCTCTCCACGAGTGACGAAGCGGGCACGCCGCACTCGGCGGGGGTGAACTACGGCGTGTCGGGCGCGGGTCGTGAGGTTGTGCTGTATGTGATGACACGACGACATCTACGGAAGGCGCGCAACATCGCGCAGAATCCCGCCGTCTCACTGGTGATCCCGTTGACGAGACGGCTTCTATGGTCTCTGCCACCACCCACTATCCAACTGCACGGGCAGGCCGAGATTGTGGACTGGACTGATGAAGACGGGACCGATGTCTTCGAGGGCTTCTGGATGGGTCGCCGAATCCTGAAGGCGTATCAAGAGTCTCACCGCCGCGGGGAAACACGGATCTGTTTTCTGAAGATCACGCCGGATCCCGTGATCAACACGTATATGGTCGGCTCCAGCATCTGGCAACTCAGGAATCGGATGGAGTCAGGGGCGGCTCAGGTGGTTAAACCGCGCGGGAGGCGATGACCGGCAACGCCCGGCGCCGACGGTCACGCTGCCCAGCCCGGCAATATCGACTACCGGAAGCGCAAAATCAGCATCGGCGAACCCGAGTGTGGAGCTCCGCACCGCCATGGAAAGCTGCCCCGACCATGTCGTCGTGCCCGACCCGCAAGAGCGGCGCCGTTCTCCGTGAACTGATCCTCGGACCGGCAGGCTTCGGCCAACTTTTCGCGGACCTCACGGTTTTCGCGGCCATCACCGAGGCGGATGGCGCCCACGCGGCGGCCGGAATTGCTTAATGGATTGACGCGCTCGACCGGGGTCCGTCCTGGATGCCGGTGGCTCGGCTGGTCAAGAGAAACGGTGATAGCCGGTGCTGGCTTCACTCGATGTGGCGGTGCCAAGGGTGTTGACCACCAAGCCCTTTGGCTATACAGAGGGATGATCACATTCACCGTCGGGGCCGCTGCGAGAAGAGACTTTTGCCCCTGCGAAAGGTGGCCTAGGCCCAATACCGTTTAGTTAAGACTACATGGGTGTAGTTTGTTGGTATGCCTCGCGCGGGTTGGCGGAAGCCTGAATCGGATCGTCGGTTGTCGGATCTGGTGTCTGTGGGTGTCCTGACGAGGGTGTTCCCGCCGGCGATGGTTGATGAGGTGATCGAGGCGACGGGGCGTACTCAGGTGCGTCATCGTGCACTGCCGGCACGGGTGATGGCGTATTTCGCCATCGGCATGGGCCTGTACTCCGATGGCTCCTACGAGGATGTGTTATCCCAGCTCACGGATGGTTTAGCGTGGGCTTCCGGGTGGCGTGAGCAGTATCAGTTGCCGGGGAAGTCGGCCATTTTCCAGGCGCGGGAGCGATTGGGGTCCCAGCCGTTGGCTGCGTTGTTCGCGAGGGTCGCTCGTCCGTTGGGCGCGGCGGATACGCCGGGGACGTGGGTGGCCGGACGCAGGGTGGTCGCGATCGACGGGACGTGCCTGGATGTGGCGGATAGCCCGGTCAATGAGGAGTTCTTCGGGCGTCCGGGGGTGAACAAGGGTGAGAAGTCGGCGTTTCCGCAGGCGCGGTTGTTGGCGGTCGCCGAGTGCGGCACTCATGCGATCTTCGCCGCCACGATCGGCGCCTACCGCGACGCGGAGTCCACGATGGTCGAGCACGTGCTCGATGCACTGACACCGGAAATGCTCGTGCTGGCTGATCGTGGATTCTTCTCATACGCGTTGTGGCGTAACGCTTCCGATACCGGAGCCGATCTGCTGTGGCGCGTGAGCACCGGACGCAACGGCCCGACCCCCACTCACGTCGAGGATCTCGCCGACGGTTCGTGGCTGGCCCACCTGCGCGCGGCCAAGGACCGACACGGCGAGCCAATGCTGGCTCGCGTCATCGACTACACCGTCGACGACGGCCGCGACAACCCCGTGGCCTACCGGTTGCTCACCACGCTGACCGACCCGGACACCGCACCCGCGGTCGAGTTGGCGGCCGCGTACGCCCAGCGCTGGGAGATCGAGAGCGTCTTCGACGAACTCAAGACCCACCAGCGTGGGTCGAAGGTGGTGCTGCGGTCGAAGTCGCCCGACCTCGTCCTGCAGGAGATCTGGGGATACCTGTGCTGCCACTACGCGATTCGCTCGTTGATGAGCCAAGCCGCACACCACAGCGGACACGACCCGGACCGACTCAGCTTCACCGCCGCGTTGCGCGTCGTGCGCCAATCCGTCGCCCATCAGGGCGCTTTTTCCCCCTAACCGGCGCCGATCCGCCGACCCTCACTGGCAGGCGTTCCTCCGTCGCCTCCTCGACCGCATCAACCCGGCACGCCGCACACGGTCAGCTCCCCGCGTGATCAAACGCAAAATGCCCAAGTGGCATGTCAAAAGATCAGCGCACCAACACTGGCCACAACCCGAACACCCACCCAGCGTCACCGTCATCAGCCACTAACTGAACGGTATTGGGCCTAGGCCCCTACCCCGGTCGGGTATGGGCGCGCAGAATGGCTTACGACACCGAAAGAAGCCGCGCCGGGCCGGGAGTGAATCCGGGAAAGAGGTGAGTACGGTGATGGCGGCATATGGGGAGGGCTGGCTAGCCGTTGTGATCGGGGCTGCGTTGCTGCTGGTCCTGCTGGTGGCGATTGTTGCCGCGGCGCTGCGTGCGCGCCGCCGGCGTCATGACGCGACGGCTGTCGCGCGATGCTGGGGGTTGATCGCGGAGGCGCTCGTCGTTCGGCAGCGTGTGTCCGGTCAGATCGATGCCGCCACGTATCAGGCACGGATGAACGACCTCGTCGCTGGCGGCCGTCGGTGACCCCCGTGCAAGCCGCGTTGCCCCGTCCCTGCTGTCACGGAGGTACTCATGTCGAGTGTTGACGTTGTCGTTGTGGTGGTCGCGGTGGTGGCGATCGGCGGGTTGGGGTGGTATTTCTTTGCACCGCGTCGCGCCCGCACCGCCGAGGTGAGCGGCGGGGTACAGCGTGTGCAGGTCACGGTGCGAGGTGGCTACAGCCCCAACGTGGTGCAGGTCAGTCAGGGTGTTCCGGTCGAGATCGATTTCGATCGGCAGGAAAGCGGGGACTGCACCTCACGGGTGGTCTTCCCCGACCTGCAGCTGTCCGCCGTGCTGCCCGCGCACCAGCACACGACTGTCCGGTTCACTCCCCAGCGGGCGGGATCCTTTGGGTTCGCCTGCGGCATGAACATGATCCACGGCACCCTCGTCGTTACCCCCAATGGCCACAGCGCCGCACCAGATCACCGCCAAGCCGCTTCGCAAACGCCGACGGATGCGGCGCGGGAGTCGGCCGCGCAGGTCGAAGCCGCCCAATCCGAGGAACAGCGTGCCGAGCTCGCCGATCTGCGCCGCCGGGTGGTGGCCGGCGCAGCGCTGACCGGCCCGGTGCTGTTCGCCGTGATGGCCCAGTCGCTGCTGGGCGCGGACTGGGTGCCCGCCGTGCTCCTTAACCACTGGCTGCAGCTCGCGTTGATAACCCCGGTGATGTTCTACACAGGATGGCCGATCCACCGCATCGGCTGGCTGGCCCTGGCTCATCGCAGCGCCGACATGAACAGCCTGATCACCCTTGGCACCGTCGCCGCCTACGGCTACAGCCTGGTCGTCACTATCGCCCCCGCGGTCCTGCCGATGGAAGTGCGGGAGGTGTACTTCGAAGCCGTCGGCGTGATCCTCACCCTGATCATGCTGGGCCGGTTGCTGGAAGCGCGAGCCAAGGCCGGCACCGGCGAAGCGATCCGCGCGCTACTCGGGTTGCAGGCCCGTACCGCCCGCGTCTGGCGCGCGGGTCAGGAGGCTGAAATCCCGATCGATGAGGTCGTGGTCGGCGACGAGATCCTCATCCGCCCCGGCGAGAAGATCCCGGTCGATGCCGCGGTCCTGGCCGGGCAGTCCGCGGTGGACGAGTCGATGGTGACCGGGGAATCGATGCCGGTGACCAAACACGGGGGGGACACCGTCATCGGCGCGACGATGAACACTACCGGCTCGCTGCGGGTGCGGGCGGTCAAGGTCGGCGCGGACACGATGCTGGCGCAGATCATCCGCATGGTGCAGCAGGCACAGGCGTCCAAGGCTCCGATCCAGCGGCTGGCCGATGCAACGTCTGCGTACTTCGTGCCGGTAGTGATCGCGATCGCGATTGCCACCTTCGCGGTCTGGTTCGTGGCCGGCCCGGCTCCCGCATTGACGCTGGCGCTGGTGTCGGCGGTGGCGGTGCTGATCATCGCCTGCCCCTGCGCGCTCGGGCTGGCCACCCCGCTGTCGATCATGGTCGGGACCGGGAAGGGCGCCCGCGCAGGCATTCTCATCCGCTCGGCCGAGGCCCTGGAGACCGCGCACAAGCTGGACACGATCGTGTTGGACAAGACGGGCACCATCACCGCCGGCAAACCGGCGCTCACCGATGTCCACGTGCTCGCGACGATGCGGGCGGACGATCTTCTCAGCTTGGTAGCCGCAGCCGAGGCGGATAGTGAGCATCCCTTGAGCACCGCCATCGTGGCGGGAGCACGCGACCGCGGTCTCACAATTCCCCCGGCCGACGATTTCATGTCGATCACCGGCAAGGGGGTGCGCGCCACCGTCACGGGGCGCACCGTGCTCGTCGGCACCACCAAACTGCTGACGGATTGCGGCATCAACGCAGACGAACTCGATCCATTTAGCGTGCGGCTGTCCGCCGAGGGCAAGACCCCGATCCTCGCGGCGGTCGACGGTGAACCAGCAGGGGTGCTTGCGGTCGCCGACACCGTCAAGGATGACTCGGTGGCCGCGATCGCCGCGCTGCGCAAGCTTGGCCTGCAAGTGGTCATGATCACCGGGGACAACGCCCGCACCGCTGCGGCGATCGCCCGCCAGGTCGGCGTCCCGCGAGTGCTCGCCGAGGTACTGCCCGAGCACAAGGCCGGTGAGATCCGGCGGCTGCAGGCGGAAGGCCGGCGGGTCGGCATGGTCGGCGACGGCATCAACGACGCGCCCGCCCTGGCCCAGGCCGACGTCGGGCTGGCTATCGGCACCGGAACCGACGTCGCCATCGAGGCCGCCGACATCACACTCATCTCGGGCTCGTTGGCCGGCGTAGTCACCGCGATTCGGCTCTCCCGCGCCACCATGCGCAATATCCGCCAGAACCTGTTCTTCGCGTTGATCTACAACGCCATCGGTATCCCGGTCGCCGCCGGAGTGCTCTACCCGTTGCTGGGGCTGCGGCTCTCGCCGATGATCGCCGCCGCCGCGATGGCCCTGTCCTCGCTTTCGGTGGTCAGCAACGCCAACCGCCTGCGCCGTCACCGCGTCGAACCCCCACCGCCGGCCGAACTCGCGATGATCGAACCCGAGGTGGAAACCGGGGCCGACAAATTCGAGCCCGCCGCGCGATGACCCACGATGACCGCAAGCAGCCCTCGGGCGCCCAGCTTGCAGGAAACGAAACCCAAACACGCCTGCGGATCGCCGCCCTGCGTGCGTTAGGTGGCGACTTAGGGAGATGGTGCCGCCGCCGCGCTGGACGAGATACCCCCCGTGTTGCGCCCAGGCGGAAGCCGACCTTGGTTGATCAGGCCCGTCAGCTCGTCTCGAATGGCGCGTGGCGTGCAGCGGCTGGCGAACACATTCTGCGGCACCGGTTCAGGTTCGGGCTCGTCGGACGCGTCATCGCGCAGCGGGAGGGGAACAGACCGCGAACAGTCGCGACGAGTTCTTCACGAAATCTTTATGGAATGACTAGCGGCACCATATCGGCGCGCGAAAGGCTGTCCAGGTGTCGCAGTCAATGAATGGCACCACCGTTCTGCACGTGGGCGGGCTGCAGTGGGCGACTTCGACCGCATCGGTGAAGCCACATTGTTGCGCCGCCCGGGCGTCGAATCGGTGGAGGCGAATGCGGCCCACCGCGAAACGCATCGCCGAGCAGCTGGACATCGACACCCGTCATCGCAGAGGTGTTGCCCGGCGACACGGCGGCAAGGTCGCCGAACTGCAACGCGGTGGCAAGGTCGCCGAACTGCAACGCGGTGGCAAGAAGGTGGCGATGGTGGGCGACGGAGTGAACGATGCCCCGGCGCAGGCCGACCTCGGGGCTGCGATCGGTGCCGGTACCGACGTCGCGATCGAAACGGCCGATTTCGTGTTGATGCGGTCAGATCCGCTCGATGTGCCGATCGCGCTACGGATCGGCCGCGGCACCCTAGGCAATTTGCGACAAGATCTTGGCTGGGTTGTCTGGCTACAACGTCATCGCCTTGCCGATCGCCGCCGGCGTGTTCGAGCCCGCTTTCGGTCTGATGCTGCGCCGCAGGTCGCCGCGCTGTCCATGTCTGGTTCCAGTCTGATCGTGGCGGTCAACACGCTGATGCTCAAGCGGCGACGCCTGCCCACACTGTCCGCTCCCGCGGCGCACGAAACCGCAACGCTGGCATTGACTCCCGCATGACAAGCGATCTCGACTCCCGTCGGTGATCCGAAGAAAGGAACTCATCCCGTGATGAAGAAGCGATCCCTGATGATCGGTGCGGTGGCATTCGCCGCCCTCCTCGCGTTGGCGGCCTGTGGCGGCTCGGGCAGCGAGCAGGCTGGTCAAGAAACCACATCGGCGAGCCCGACGACCACCTCGACGACCACCTCGGCGGCGGCCGAGGCGCACAACCAGGCGGATGTGACGTTCGCGCAGCACATGATTCCGCATCACCAACAGGCGATCGAGATGAGCGACGTCGTGCTCGCCAAGCAGGGCATCGATCCCCGGGTGGTGGAGCTGGCCAATCAGATCAAGGCGGCACAGGGACCGGAGATCGAGCAGATGCAGGGCTGGCTGACGCAGTGGGGACAGCCGACGATGCCGATGATGCCGGGCATGGAGATGCCCGGACAAACCGGTATGCCCGGACAGACCGGCATGCCGGGTACGCCCGGACAGACGGGTATGCCGGGGATGCCCAGACAAACAGGTATGCCGGGGATGCCAGACAGGGAGAGTCCGGGAGCAACGCCGACCACGACGCCAAGTCAGCCAAGTCCGACCGGAATGCCTGGGCCCCAGATGCCGGGAATGCCCGACATGCCGGGGATGGCCGGCATGATGTCGCCCGAGGATATGGCGGCCCTGCAGAACGCCCAAGGCGTGGAGGCCAGCAGGCTCTTTCTCGCCCAGATGATCCAGCACCATCAGGGCGCAATCACCATGGCGCAGACCGAAATTGACTCCGGTCAGTCTCATCCCGCGGTCACGTTGGCCCGCTCGATCATCGACACCCAGCAGAAGGAGATCAACACCATGCAGGGCGTCCTGGCGACGCTGTAGTACACCGCTGGGCCGACCAGGTTATCCCGCGGTGCTGGCAACGCTGGAACCGGTTGACGGGGTTCTGAGCGTCGCCGAGATCCCACCGGCGTCTGGTTGAGTCCGTCACTGTTGGGGCCCAGCCGCCTGATTTGGCCACCGTGTACCCGGCCCTTACCGCCCTGGTCGAACAGGTATTCCTGCATGCCTTGGCGGTCGTACGTATTGCGTTATCCGTGCCCGCGACAAAGACGGACTCCCAGATACGTTGATAAACCGAGCAATACGGCGGCATGCCGTCACAGACGCGAAACGCATCACCACGCGGCAGTCAACTGAAACACGACATGTCTGGTCCTAATTTCCCCGCAGAGATCAGAATACCGACAACGAGGTACAGGCCCATGTCAACCGTCACACCTATTGTGGCACTGCGTATCCCCGCGCTTATCGCTTACGACACATCATCAGACGAAACATGATGCCATGGTCGTCGCAGCAGTCAGACCGGCGATCACCGCGACGATGCCCCGGGCCGCGTGCTGTGTGGGGGGATGCTGCCGATCCTGGCCACCCACGACAGACCTGATCCGGTGTCACCTTCGGCAGCCGCGACCGTAGGAGTGGCGAAGGTCCTTTCAACGTAGTGCTAATGACCCTGCGGTACATGCGGGCTCAGCGACCAGACTGTCCTTCAGTCATGCGGTACAACAGCGAGTTGGAGGAGGCGCCATGATGTTTTGGTATGGCCCTGATATGGGTTGGTGGGGTTATGCGGGAATGGGCGTGGGGATGGTGCTGTTTTGGGCCCTGCTCATCGTCGGAATCGTCGCGCTGATCCGATACGCCATCGGCAATCAGCGGAATCGTCCGCCGCTTCCGCCCGATGCGCCGTCGCCAGAGCAGGCTCTGGCCGCCCGGTTCGCGCGCGGAGAGATCAGTGAATCGGAGTTCCGTGATCGACTGGCAGTATTGCGTGATCACGCACGACCGTAGCAAAGCTAGACCATCCGTTGTGGCCCGCTCCAACGCCGAACAGCGTTGAAAACAGCGCAGGGGTCGATAGGGTGGCCGGTCTCGAACGGGCCGCATGGGTGGATGATGGCGAATCTGTCGTAGCGCGGCGCCCGCCTCGCCAGATCTTGACGGTGTCGAACGAGTGTTCAATCACGTTGCGGTTCTTGCATTATGAAGTCTCAAACCCGACTAGGCACCCGCTTTGGTGGCCCATCGCCGGCGATGACCGACCAGATCAGAACGCTCGTGGAACACCGCCCAGATACCGCAGCTGGGTGCGGTGGCGCGAGGAGCAGGTTTATCGCCGAAGGCGGGTCTTGGGACGGGTGCGTGCCTGGCCGGAAACCGTCCGGCCCAATCACGCCAGTAGCATATCTACTAGTGACGTACGTAGATGGTGTGACGGGCAAGAGCCATTCCAACCAGATGTGAGGAGTCACCGCAGTGAGCCGCAAGGACGTTCTGGTCACCGCCGAGTGGGCCGAGCTGAACCTCGACAATCCAAACATCGTGTTCGTCGAGGTCGACGAGGACACCACGGCATACGACGGCGGTCATATCGAAGGCGCGGTCAAGCTCGACTGGAAGGCCGACCTGCAGGATCCCGTGCGCCGCGACTTCATCAACCAGGACCAGTTCTCCGAGCTGCTGTCCGATCGCGGCATCTCCAATGACGACACCGTGATCCTCTACGGCGGCAACAACAATTGGTTCGCCGCGTATGCGTACTGGTATTTCAAGCTGTACGGCCACGACAAGGTCAAGCTGCTCGACGGCGGCCGCAAGAAGTGGGAACTCGATGGCCGCCCGCTGACCACCGAGACGGTGAACCTCCCGATCACCGAATACAAGGCCAAGGCGCCCGACAACACAATCCGTGCGTTCCGCGACGAGGTCCTCGCCGCGATCGGCAACAAGAACCTGGTCGACGTCCGCTCGCCGGATGAGTTCTCCGGCAAGATCCTCGCCCCCGCCCATCTGCCGCAGGAACAGGCGCAGCGCGCCGGCCACATCCCCACCGCGATGAACGTGCCGTGGAGCAGGGCCGCCAACGAGGACGGCACCTTCAAGTCCGACGACGACCTGACGGCCATCTATACCCACGTGGGGCTGGATGGATCCAAGCCGACGATCGCCTACTGCCGCATCGGTGAACGGTCCTCGCATACCTGGTTCGTGTTGCGGGAGCTGCTCGGTCACTCCGACGTGAAGAACTATGACGGAAGTTGGACCGAATACGGTTCGCTCGTGGGTGTTCCGATCGAGCTGGGTGACGCGACCTGACCGGGGCGCCCGCGGGCGCGGGGGTGTGTCGATGACGAGCGTGGAGATTGGGTGCTCGCGACGGCTCACCGCCGGTCTCCCGCTCGACCGTGCAGCCCAGCGCGTAGGCGGATGCACCAGATCGAGCGGGGACCTAGATCCTATTCTTAGGCTAGTGCCGGTGTTGACCGTCGGCCCGGCCGGCAACATACTATTTCAGTTAGTAGTTCGGAGACGACGACATCGGTGGGCGAGCCCGCGCATCGGCGGACCGCCGACCTCTGGCTTGTTGCCGGTGGCCTCGCGCTGACCGCGGTGTCGGTCTGGCTTTCCGGTTCTTCAGTGGCGGGCCGCGTCGACCGCGAGGTGTTTACTCGCATCAACTCGCTGCCCGACATGCTGTATCGGCCACTCTGGGTATCTCAGCTGACGGGCGTGCTCGGCGCACCGGTCGTCGTCGCGGTTGTCGCGTTGGGCGCACGAAAGTTTCGGCTCGCCACCGCCCTGGTGCTGCTGGTTCCGGCGAAGCTGATCGTCGAGCGGGGCATCCTGAAAGCTCTCGTGAACCGCGAGCGGCCCGGGGCATCCATACCTGGGGCGGTCCTGCGTGACGCGCCCGCCGCGGGGTTGTCGTTCCCTTCGGGCCACGCCGTCATCCTCTTCGGCATGGTGGCGTTACTGAGTCCATATCTGAGCCGTCGTTGGCGGGCCGTCATCCTCGTCATCGCGGTGGTGGCGGCCGCGGTGCGCATCTACCTGGGGGCGCATTCGCCGCTCGATGTGATCGGCGGGGCCGCGGCCGGTCTCGCCGTGGGTGCCCTGCTGAATCTCCTTGTCGGTGTCCGGTGCCGCGCGGATCGGGTAGGCCGGGCGGAGTGAGAATCCAAAGGGGGCACATCGTCCTTGTCACCGGAGCCGAAATCCCCTAGTCCGCACGCAGATGCCCCTGGGACCGTTCAGGCGATGACGTCGGAGGCAACACAGGACTCGGCGTCGCCCGCAATGATCGCGGGCGGCGAGCCACCGTATGCCACCGTCATCCAGCGGCATGCGGGTGATTCCGTCCGGGTTGTACTCGGCGTTGTGGCACTGGTGATTTCAGCGTTGGTGGCGCGCTCCACCGACGTGCACGTGCCTCGCCTTGAGGTGGACGTGTTCCGGTTGATCAACGACCTGCCCTCGTGGGTGTCGCCCGTCCTGCTGGCGGTAATGCAGTTGGGCTCGATCGGCGCGGTCGGCGTCGCGGCCGGGGCGGCGCTGGCCGCGCGGCGGATCGGTCTTGCCCGTGACCTGGCCGCTGCGGGCGTGCTCGCCTATCTCCTCGCGCGTGTGGTGAAGACGTTGGTCGGACGGGCACGGCCCGACGTCCTGCTCGATGAGATGACGCTGCGTACTCTTCAGGGCGGGTTGGGGTTCGTCTCGGGGCACGCGGCGGTTGCGGCCGCGATGGCCGCCGCGGCGGGACCATGGTTGCCACGTCCGTGGCGCCGGGTCGCATGGGCGGCCGCGGCCATGGTCGCCGTGGCGCGCGTTTTCGCCGGGGCACATTTCGTTCTGGACGTCTTCGGTGGCGCCGCGCTGGGCTGGACGGTCGCCGCCGGCCTGCACCTGCTGTGGGGTGCCCCGGTGCACCGTGCTGAGGCGCCCGCGATCAAGCGGGCCCTGGCCGCCGCCGGGTTGTGCCCGATCCGGGTCGCACCCGTCTCCCTGGATGCGCGAGGCTCGCGACCGTTTCTCGTCACCACCGAGAATTGCGGCGACTGCACCGACCTGTTCGTGAAAGTCATCGGCTACCACGAACGCAACGCAGACCTGCTATTCAAACTGTTCCGCCACATCGTCTTCCGGAACGTCGAGGACGAATCCCCGTTCGCCACACCTAAACAGCAGGCCGAACACGAAGCCTTCATCGCGTTGCTCGCACGGCAGGCAGGTGTGCGGACCCCGATCATCGTCTCGGTCGGAGTCGCCGAGAACGGCGACGCCTGGCTGGCCGAGGAGCGGATTCCGGGCCGTAACCTCGCTCGCTCGATGTCCGTGCCGGTGTCCGATGAGGTGCTGTGCGACGTGTGGTGCCAGGTCCCGCTGTTGCGGGCCGCCCGGATCGCGCACCGCGACCTTCGCCTTGCCAACGTGCTCATCGATGAGCACGGAAAACCGTGGATCGTCGACTTCGGGTTCGGCGAGTCCGGCGCCTCCGACCATCGGCTCGACGCCGATGTGGCCGAGCTGCTGGTTTCGATGAGCCTGAACGTCGGCGTGAAACGCGCTGTGGCAACCGCACTTCAGATCATCGGCCCCGATCCGTTGCGCGGCGCGGCGCCGCTGCTGCAGCCACTGGCACTTGCTTCGGCGACGCGCAAGGCAATCCGACATCGCCCGGGCCTGCTCGACGAGCTGCGCTCCGCCGTCGCCGATGCCGCCGGCGCGGAACTGGCGCAGCGCGAGGTCCTGCTGCGGTTCCGCTGGCGCACGCTCGGGTGGATCGCGGCGACGATTTTCGCGACGTATGTGCTGCTGCCCCAGGTCGGTCATCTAGGCCATACGATCGCTGCCCTCGACGAGGCGCAATGGCAATGGCTCGCAGGCACATTCGCGATGTCGGCTGCGACGTATGTCGCGGCGGCCCTTGTCCTGATGGGGGCCAGTCCGCGTCCACTCGCGTTTGGCCGCACGCTGAATGTGCAGCTGGCGACCTCGTTCGCGAACCGGTTGATGCCCTACGGGCTGGGAGGGGCGGCCGTCAACGAGCGGTACCTGGAGCGAGCAGGGCTGTCGCGCGCCACTGCCGTTGCCGCCGTCGCTGTGACGGTGACCGTGGGCGCGGTCCTGCACATCCTCGAATTGCTCGGCGTCGGATTGTGGCTCGGCCAGTCGCGCGTGTTGCTCGCCTCGGCACTGCCGAGCGGCTGGGGCCTGCTGATCGGATTCGTCGCCGTCATGACGGTGCTCGGCGTGGCAATCGCGGTGTTGATCCGGCGCCGGGACTGGCTGGCCGACGTGCGCAAAGCCGCCGCTTCGATGGCCGACATCGTCCGCCACCCGCGACGGGCAGTTCTGGTTTTCGGCGGGCAACTAGGCACCAACGTGGCCTATATTGCGGCGCTGGGCTTCGCGGTGCACGCATTTGGCGGTCACGCGCCGGCCGCCTTGGTCGCCGCGGTATTCCTTGGCGGTTCGGCACTCGGGGCCGCCAGCCCGACGCCTGCGGGCCTCGGCGTGGTCGAAGCCGCTCTCGTCGCCGGCCTCATCGCGGGCGGCGTCGCCAGCGCACCCGCCGTCGCGGGCGTCCTGGCCTACCGGCTGGCAACCTTCTGGCTCCCGGCGGCGGCCGGCTTCTTCTCCTTCAAATCACTCCAACGCCACCAGATGCTATGAGCGGGCCACGTATGCATCGGCTCGTTAGCCACCGACGTCGCGGCGGCGGACGCGCGGAGGCAACAGGTTCGGGTATCCCGCGATCGCACGTGTATTGGCGGCACTTGTTCGTACGGCCGGTGACGCGGGTCCCGAATCCGCGATTGCGCACAGTCGAACGCTGAAAGCTACTATCTACGTACGTAGGACGTGGATACTGAAGGGAGAACGCGGGGGATGCCACGCGTATCCGGGCGATCCTCGGAGCTGGGCCACTTGGTCTTATTGAGGTTTCCCATCGTCTCCCCGCGCCGCCTGCCGAAATCTCTACTAAGTTATTTAGTACTTAGGTCTAAAGTCCCTTGGGTACCCGATGATCCGCTGGCAGTCTTGCCAGAGACCACACGCCGGCCGGCGAGGCGATAGACGGGGATCCGATGAACATAGCGACCCACGGGATAGGGCCCACCGCTGTGGTGAGTCGGCAGTGGTGGGTGCTCTCAGTGGTGGCGGTCGCATCGTTTCTGGTTCTGCTCGATGACACCGCCGTGGCGATCGCGCTGCCGTCGATAGGCCGTGAGCTCGGTCTGGGCCTGTCGGGGCTGGAGTGGGTGATCAACATCTACACGGTGCCCTTCGCCGTGCTCACTCTGGCCGGTGGCCTGCTGACCGACCGGTTCGGTGCACGACCGGTATTCCTGGGAGGAGTGGCGGCCTTCACCGTCGTTTCGGTGCTGGCCGGATTCTCCTCGACGGGCGCGATGCTGCTCGGGATGCGCGCGGCCCAGGGTGCTGCGGCGGCGCTGATCGCGCCGTCCGCGTTGACTTTGCTCATCACGTCGTTCTCCGGGGCGCGGCGCGGCTTCGCTTTGGGCGTGTGGTCCGGCGTCGGTGCCGCGGCACTGGCGGTCGGCCCGCTGTTGGGGGCGCTGCTGACCGACGCGTTTGGCTGGCAGTCGATCTTCTTCCTCAATCTCCCGACCGGGGTGGCGATGTTGATTCTTGCCTACGCCGCGCTGCCCAGGCCGCGGCCGGCTCGGCGGCCGCTGCGTGCGCCGGTGGATGTGGTTGGTCTCATCGCGTCCGCGATCGGCCTGTTCGCGCTGGTGCTCGCGCTGACGCAAACCAACAGCCTTGGGTGGACCTCGATCCGGCTGTGGGCGATGCTGGCGATCGCCGCGGCTAGCGCTGCGATCTTCGTGGTGGCGGAGCGGCGGTCGGCGGCGCCGTTGGTGGATCTGTCGCTGTTTCGCATCCCGAACGTCGCGGCGGCCAATGTGCTGGCGTTGCTGAACCTCGCCGTCATGTGCAGCGTGTTCTTCTTTCTTTCGCTGTACCTGCAACTGGTCACCGGGTTCTCCCCGACGCGTGCCGGCCTTGTCTTGTTGCCCATGACGGTGTTGATCGCCGTCCTCGCGCCGCTGGCCGGATGGCTGGTGTCGCACGTCGGCGCGCGCGTCCTGATCGGTGCGGGCATGGTGCTGGCGGCGACGGGGTTGGTGCTGCTGGCCGGCGTCGATCCCGGGTGGGGAATGTGGCGGCTGCTGCCCGGGCTGCTCATCGAAGGTCTGGGCCTCGGGCTGGCCACGACCCCGATCACCACCGCCGCGATGCAGCAGGTGCCCGACGAGCGCTCCGGCATCGCCAGCGCGACGCTGAACGTCTCCCGGATGGTGGGGCTCTCGTTGGGTGTGGCGGTGATGGGGGCGGTGGTGGCCGCCCACTGGCCCGGAGACCTCGCGCGATCGGCCGTCGACGCCACCGCGTTCACGACCGGCATCGCCATGGGTTTCTGGGTCAACGCCGTCCTGGCGGTCGCCGCCGCCGGGCTCGCCATCGTCGCGATCCGCGCGCCGAGCCGAGCCACCTCCACCCAGCTGCCGAATCCCCAATGACATGAAGGGCTTTGCGATGACCGAACAGCCGAAAGACCGTAGCACCGCCGTGCTCGACGTGCGGGGAATGCAGTGGGCGTCGCAACAAAGCCGGATCACCGCGGTGCTGGGCCGCCGCCCCGGCGTCCTGCAGGTGGATGCCAACCCGGTGGCGCAGACCGCGACGGTCGTGTTCGACCCGCGGGCGACGTCGCTGGCGCAGCTGCGCGATTGGGTGCGCGACTGCGGCTTCCACTGCGCCGGGCAGTCGGTGCCCCACCACGTGTGCGACCCGATGGAGGAACCGGATCCACCCCCCACCGCACACGCCCACCCCACCGCACACGCCCACCCCACCGAGCAGGCCCACGACGAAGCGGTGGCAGTCGCCGACGGCCACACCGGACATGAAGCCCAGGCGGGGGCGGCGGCGGTGCGAACCCCGCAGGAGGCGATGGGGCACGGCGGACATGCGGGGGCGTCGATGCAGGACATGGTGCGCGATATGCGCAACCGTTTCCTGGTGGCCGCGGTGTTGTCGATCCCGATCCTGTTGTGGTCCCCGATCGGACGTGACGTCCTCGGATTCGCAGTGCCGGCACCGTTCGGGCTGCGCGACGACGTGTTCACGTTGCTGTTGAGCTTGCCGGTGATCTTTTACTCGGCCTGGATCTTCTTCGACGGCGCCTACCGGGCACTGCGGGCGCGGACCCTGGACATGATGGTGCTGGTCGCGGTGGCCGTCGGCACCGGCTGGCTTTACAGCCTCGCCATCACCGTCACCGGCGGCGGCGAGGTGTTCTACGAGGCCGCCACCGTGCTGACCGCGTTCGTGCTGCTCGGGCACTGGTTCGAGATGCGCGCCCGCGGCGGCGCCAACGACGCCATCCGCACCCTGCTGGAGCTGGCGCCGCCAATGGCGGTGGTCGTGCGCGACGGCGAACCGATCGAGATCCCCACCGCCGAGGTCGTGGTCGGAGACCTGCTGCTGATCCGGCCGGGCGGAAAGATCCCGGTCGACGGCACCGTCGAGGACGGCAACTCCGAAATCGATGAGTCCATGGTCACCGGGGAAAGCCTGCCCGTAACCAAATCGCCCGGCTCGGCCGTGATCGGCGCCTCGATCAACACCACCGGCACCCTGCGGGTGCGTGCCACCAAGGTGGGCTCCGACACCGTGCTCGCCCAGATCGTGGCCTTGGTGCAGGAGGCCCAGAATTCGAAGGCCCCCGGACAGCGGCTGGCCGACCGGGCCGCGTTCTGGCTGGTATTTGTCGCGCTGATCGGCGGCACCGGCACCTTCCTGGTGTGGCTACTGGCGGGTGAAAGCGTGCAGATGGCACTCCTGTTCGCGATCACCGTGGTCGTCATCACCTGCCCCGACGCGCTCGGTTTGGCCACTCCCACCGCGATCATGGTCGGCACCGGACTGGGCGCCAAACGCGGAGTGCTGTTCAAGAACGCCACCGCGCTGGAAACCTCGGCGCGCATCGACACCGTGGTGATGGACAAGACCGGCACCCTGACCAAGGGCGAACCCGAAGTCACCGACGTGGTCACCGACGGCATCGGCGAGGACGAGCTGCTCGCCCTCGTCGCGGCCGTCGAACGCGAATCCGAACATCCGCTGGCCGGCGCGATCGTGCGCTACGCCGCCAACCGTGGGGTGCCGCGGCTGTCGCTGGACGGGTTCCGCAACGTGCCCGGGCACGGCGCCACCGCCGACGTGGCAGGCCGCCGCGTCGCGGTCGGCAACCGCAAACTCATGGCCACCGACAACGTCGACCTCAGTTCGGTGATCGATCGGCGCGACGAGCTGGCCTCGACCGGTCGGACCGCGGTGCTGGTGGCCGTCGACGGGCGCGGGATCGGGGTGATCGCCCTGGCCGACGCCGCCCGAGAAACCTCCGCAGACGCTGTCTCCGCGCTGCATGAATTGGGCGTCGAGGTGGTCATGCTCAGCGGTGACAACGAGGCCACCGCCCAGCGCATCGCCGGGCAGCTGGGCATCGACACCGTCATCGCCGAAGTGCTGCCCGGCGACAAGGCCACCAAAATCGCCGAGCTGCAGCGTTCAGGGAAGAAGGTCGCGATGGTCGGTGATGGCGTCAACGACGCCCCCGCGCTGGCGCAGGCGGATCTGGGCATCGCGATCGGTGCCGGCACCGATGTGGCGATCGAAACCGCCGACCTGGTTCTGATGCGTTCGGATCCGCTCGACGTGCCCATCGCGCTGCGGATCGGGCGGGGCACGCTGCGCAAGATGCGGCAAAACCTGGGATGGGCGGTCGGCTACAACGTCATCGCCCTGCCCATCGGCGCCGGCGTCTTCGAACCCTCACTGGGCCTGGTGCTTCGCCCAGAGATCGCCGCCCTGTCGATGTCGGGGTCCAGCCTGATCGTCGCGGTCAACGCCCTGATGCTCAAACGGCTGCGACTACCGCAACCACCACAACCCGATGCCGCCGCGGTGAAGCCATCCGGAGAGCCATCACCGGTCGGCGTTCAGTAGCCGCGACGGCGCGGCTGGACGCGCGCCGAGGCTGACCCATTGCCGACACCGCGGATGCGTCACACCCGTTTCGTGTCTACCGCCAATACTCAAGGAGCAACTCATGAGCGTCACCACCCCGACTTCCGACCTCAGCACCGCCCGGCCAGGCGCATCCGGCCCGCTGTCACCCGACGATCTGCGTCTGTTGGATGCGTACTGGCGGGCGGCCAATTTCTTGTCGGTCGGGCAGATCTATCTGCTGGATAATCCGCTGCTGCGGGAGCCTCTGCAGCTCGATCATGTCAAGCCGCGGCTGCTCGGGCATTGGGGGACCACGCCCGGACTCAACCTGATCTACGCCCACCTCAACCGGGTCATCCGGGGGCGCGAGCTGAACGCGATGTATGTGATCGGTCCGGGCCACGGTGGCCCGGGACTCGTAGCCAACGCCTACCTGGAGGGCACCTACAGCGAGGTCTACCCCGGCATCAGCCGCGATGCCGACGGCCTGCGCCGACTGTTCCGGCAGTTCTCCTTCCCCGGCGGCATCCCCAGCCACGTCGCCCCGGAAACCCCGGGCTCCATCCATGAGGGCGGCGAGCTGGGCTATGCGTTGGCGCACGCCTACGGTGCCGCGTTCGACAACCCCGACCTGCTGGTGGCCTGCGTCGTCGGCGACGGCGAGGCTGAGACCGGGCCGCTGGCGGCGAGTTGGCAGTCCAACAAGTTCCTCGACCCGGTCCACGATGGCGCCGTCCTGCCGATCCTGCACCTCAACGGCTACAAGATCGCCAACCCGACGGTCCTGGCACGCATCCCCGACGACGAGCTGATCGACCTGCTGCAGGGCTACGGACACCGGCCG
Organism: Mycolicibacterium pyrenivorans; assembly: GCF_025821625.1. Taxonomy (GTDB): domain Bacteria; phylum Actinomycetota; class Actinomycetes; order Mycobacteriales; family Mycobacteriaceae; genus Mycobacterium; species Mycobacterium pyrenivorans. The sequence goes on along the minus strand of NZ_JACKSH010000298.1, from coordinate 21,642 downwards.
TATGTGGTGTCAGGCCACGACCCGGCACAGGTTCACCAGGACCTCGCCGCGGCGATGGACGACGCGGTCACCGAGATCGCCAGGATTCAGCAAGCCGCTCGAGAAGATGGAGACACGCAGCGGCCGCGCTGGCCGCTGATCGTCTTAGCGACCCCCAAGGGATGGACCGGTCCGAAGGAGGTCGACGGCCTCCCCACGGAGGGGACCTGGCGCTCGCATCAGGTGCCGCTGGCCAATCTGGCCGACAATCCCGAGCATCTGCGCCAGCTCGAGGAGTGGCTGCGCAGCTACCGGCCCGAGGAATTGTTCGACGAGGCCGGCGCGCTGATCGCGGAGCTGGCGGCGCTGCCGCCGACCGGGTGTGCGCGGATGAGCGCCAGCCCGCACGCCAACGGCGGGCAGCTGCTAAAGCCGCTGCGGCTGCCCGACTTCGGCGACTACGCCGTCGCGGTCCCCGCGCCGGCCACGGCGCTGCACGAGGCGACGCGGGTGCTCGGGGCGTTCCTGCGTGACGTCATCCGGGACAACCCCCACAATTTCCGGCTGATGGGCCCCGACGAGACCGCCAGCAACCGGCTCGGCGCGGTGTTTGAGCAAACCGACCGGGTGTGGCAAGGCGAATCGCTGCCCACCGATGAGCACCTCGCGCGGGCGGGACGTGTCATGGAGGTGCTCTCCGAGCACCTGTGCCAGGGCTGGCTGGAGGGCTATCTACTCACCGGCCGGCACGGCCTGTTCTCCTGCTACGAGGCGTTCATCCACATCGTGGATTCGATGGTCAACCAACACGCGAAATGGCTCAAAGTCACCAACGACATACCGTGGCGGGCGCCGATCGCGTCGCTGAACTACCTGCTGACCTCGCACGTGTGGCGCCAGGACCACAACGGGTTCTCCCACCAGGACCCCGGGTTCATCGACCATGTGGTGAACAAGAAGGCGGCGATCGTGCGGGTCTATCTGCCGCCGGACGCCAACACGTTGCTGTCGGTGGCCGATCACTGTCTGCGCAGCCGCCAGTACATCAACTTGATCGTGGCCGGCAAGCAGCCGGCGCTGTCCTATCTGGACATCGAGGAGGCGGTCGCGCACTGCACCCGCGGGCTGGGAATCTGGGAATGGGCCGGCAACGACGGCGGCGACGGCGCCGACGGGCTGCCGGACGTGGTGCTGGCCTGCGCGGGCGACGTCCCGACCCTGGAAACGCTCGCGGCCGCGGCGCTGCTGCGACAACACCTGCCCGCCCTGCGGGTGCGGGTCGTCAACGTGGTCGATCTGATGCGGCTGCAGCCCGATACCGAACACCCGCACGGGCTGCCCGACGCCCAGTTCGATGCACTGTTCACCCCGGACCGGCCGGTCATCTTCGCCTACCACGGCTACCCGTGGCTGATCCACCGGCTCACTTACCGGCGGGCCAACCACGTCAACATCCACGTCCGCGGCTATAAGGAGGAAGGAACCACGACCACTCCGTTCGACCTCGTCATGCTCAACGACCTGGACCGCTTCCACCTGGTCATCGACGTCATCGACCGGGTACCGGGCCTGGGCGCCGCCGCGGCGGCGCTGCGCCAGCGGATGGTTGACGCGCGGCTGCGCGCCCGCGCCTACACCCGAGCCCACGGCGAGGACGACCCCGCCATCAGCGGCTGGACCTGGCCCTCTTAGGCCAGATCCCGACTGTCGCCGCCGGGTCGAGCCGCCCGGAACGTCGGCATCCGAACCCAAACCCAACCACCAAGGAGGAGAAACCATGGACAGCCATCGCGATCAATCTTTCGACGACCCGGCCAGCCAAGCCGCTGCCAGCGCCGAGTATCGGGTAATAGCCAGCTACCGCGACTACACCCAGGCGCAGGGCACCGTCGACTATCTCTCCGATGCGGATTTCCCCGTGGAGAATCTACGCATCGTGGGCCACGGCGTGAGCACCGTGGAGGCCATCACCGGCCGCATGACCCCTGCACGCGCCGCCCTCACCGGTGCGGCCGGCGGCGCATGGTGGGGCTTGTTCATCGGCCTGCTGTTGGGAATGTTCGCCGCCGGCGCCGCATGGTTAGGCGTCATGCTCGCCGGCCTGCTCATCGGCGCCGTGTGGGGCGCCATCTTCGGGTTCGTCGAACATTGGGCCACCCACGGCCGCCGGGACTTCACGTCCGTCTCCACCCTGGCCGCCGAGCGCTACGACATCGTGTGCACGCCGGCCCTGGCCGCCAAGGCCGCCGATCTCCTCACCGCCAGGCGCTAACCGGCGGTGGGGGAGTTGCGTCATCGCGGCCGGTGAGACCAGCACCTCGCCGCTAAACCAATACTGATTAGCCCCGACAGATAAGTGTCAGGTTCTGCACGGAAGGTTTCTGCCCATGACGATCGCTGAAACGGTGGCGCCACTGGTTCGCGCGGCCGTGGGCCGGGACGTTCCGGTCAAGATCAGATGCTGGGACGGCAGCCGGTCGGGACCCGCGTCCGCGCAATGGCAGTTGAACCTCGTCAACCGCCGGGGTCTGCGGCGACTGCTGTGGGCTCCGAACGAACTCGGCTTCGCACGAGCCTATGTATCCGGCGACATCGACATCGAGGGAGACCTGCTCGCCGGGCTGGATGTTTTGGAGCAGATGTCAGACCCGAGCCGCGGTCCCGGTGTGCGTACCGACGCCGAGATGAAGAAGGCACTGGCGAAAGCGGCGCTGCGGCTGGGGATTATCGGTCCGCCACCCAAGCCACCGGCAGAGGAGGTGAAACTGGCGCGCGGTCACCGGCACGACAGGCGGCGCGACGCTGCCGCGATCAGCCACCATTACGACGTCGGCAACGACTTCTACCGGCTCGTGCTGGGTGAGTCGATGACCTACTCGTGCGGGTACTGGGCGCAACCCGGCGAGGATCTGGCCGCGGCTCAGTACGCCAAGTGCGATCTCGTGGCGCGCAAGCTCGGCCTGACTGCGGGCATGCGGGTGCTCGACGTCGGCTGCGGATGGGGGACCTTCGCCCTGCACGCGGCGCGCAACTACGGTGTACATCTCGTGGGCGTGACGTTGTCGCACCAGCAGGCGGGGTATGCGAGTAAACGGATGGTCGCCGAGGGCATCGCCGAGCGGGTGCAGATCCGAGTGCAGGACTACCGAGACGTCGACGACGGGCCGTTCGACGCGATCTCCAGTATCGGCATGGCCGAGCATGTCGGCGTCGCGCTGCTGCCGACATATGCCGCGCAACTCTACGCGCTGCTGCGCCCACAGGGCCGGTTGCTCAACCACGCGATCTCGCGGAGACCAGGCAAACGGGCGGGCTTCTCCAAAACGTCCTTCATCGATCGCTACGTTTTCCCCGACGGGGAACTCGAACCGATGGCCACGATGATCGAAGCGCTCGAAGGGGCCGGCTTCGAGATCCGCGACGTCGAGGCGCTTCGCGAACACTACGCGCTGACGCTGCGGGCCTGGGTGGCGAATCTGGAAGGCAACTGGGAGGAGGCGGTCGCGCTGAGCAGCGCCGGCCGGGCACGGGTCTGGCGCCTGTTCATGGCGGGCTCGGCGCTGGGGTTCATGGCGAACCGGCTCGGGGTCAACCAGATTCTGGCAGTCAAATGCGATGCACGCGGTCACAGTGGCATGCCTGCCACCCGCACCGACCTTCTGCGGTCCCGGGCGTCGAAACCGTGAGCGGCGGGGCGGGGTGACATCGCGCCGGCGCGTCCGTAGTTGTGACTGCGAGTGTCACCCGGCAGATGGTTCCCGCAGTCGCGCAGGCCGTTTCGATGCGATGCTCACCCTCTGATTAAGAGGAAGTCGGAGGCTGGCTTTCGTCATGCGACCGCGACAGAGTGGTCTGCAGCCCCAGCGGGTGCTGTTGTTGGTGGCGTTCGCCTTTGCGGTGATGGCAGACCCGGTGTCCTCGGTGGCCTATGCGATCGAGGCTGCGTTGCGGGCGCTGGACGGCGATCTCGGGCTGCTGTTGCCCACGATGACTATGGTCATCGCCGTCATAGCGGTGGTGACCCTCAACTATCACCAGATCGTGGCGCGCTACCCCGCAGGTGGTGGTGCCGCAGCGGCCGTGGGAGACGCATTCGGGGAGCGGTGGGCCTTCGTGCCGATCGCAGCCCTGGTGGTGGATTTCACCCTCACCATCGCGATCAGCGCCGCCGCAGGCGCCTCAGCGATCATCGCGTACCTACCCGCGCTCGGCGGATGGCGCCTCCCACTGGCATTGGCACTGATCGTCGGGGTGGCTGGTCTGACCTGGTTCGGCCATCTCGGCCGTGCGGTGTTCGCCACGATGACCCTCACCTTCCTCGCGCTCGCCGTTGTGGTACTGGTGTATGGGCTCGCTGCCCACCCACAACCGCAGGCAACCAGCGTCCCAGCTACCAGTTCGCCTGCGGCAGCGGTGGTGTTGGCATTCCCGGTGGCCATGGCGCTGGCAACCGGGGTCGAGGCGCCCGCATCGGCCATCGCCCAACTGGACCAACTCGATGGCACGGGCCGGCGCAGGTTCGGGCGCATCACGCTGTGGCTCACCCTGGCGATCGTCGGGATAATCACGTTGGGGCTGACCGCCCAAGCCGTTCACCTGCGCATAGGTGTCCCTGGTCCGGACAGCACGCAGATCGCCGAACTGGCCCGCATCGCCGCCCCCGGGCCAGTGTTCGCCGCCTTCCAGCTCGCCACAACGCTGTTGCTGTTGTCGGCGGCGAGTTCGTCATTCCAAGCCGGGCCGGGCCTGCTCAAGGCGCTCGCGGCCGGACACGACTCGGCAGAGCCGTCGCTGGGGATCCTGCCTGCCGGCTTAGGCCGCACCAACAGCCACTACACCCCCTACTGGGGAGTGCTGATCTTCGTCGTCGGCTCCGCGGCGCTGGTCACCGCCGCCGGTGGCAACGATCAACGCCTGGTTCTCTTCTACGCCGTAGCGGTGTTCCTCAGCTTTCTCGCTGGCATGCTCGCGATGACTCGCTTGTCCTACCGCGCCCGACAACCCGCAACGCTGGCCGTGAACGCCGCCGGAGCGCTCGTGGTCGGCTTCACCCTCGCGGTCAACCTCACTCGGGGCGCACCCCTGGCGTCCATGGCGGCCACCGGGCTCATCGCGCTCATCCTGCACCGGCTGTGGGTCCGATCCGGCCGTCCCAGCGGCATACAGCAAGCCAGCTGTCAATGCCAGGTGACTCGCACCGCACCCGGCCTGGCTCGGCGTGCAAAGGGCAAGGGGTGACATCGAGATTGGTTGGGGTGCCGCGGCGCCACCGCTCGGCGTCCGAGACCGACTCGCCGGCCACATCGATGCCCGCACCGCCGGTCGCGCATGCCCGACCTGGCTCGCGGACGCCTGGCCATGATGCAGCCAGGGCGGAAGCTAGACGTTGGGAACAAGGACCTCGCCTTCGAGTCCATCGGGGTCGCGGAAAAATATGCTGTGCACCGTGCCGAAGTCGTTAATGGTGCCGTCGCTGGCGCCTTGGTCGATGAGTCGCCGCCGAATCGTTTCGAAAGCGTCCGGTGAGGCGGCCTGGAGGCCGAAGTGCTCGATGCGGCCACGGCCCCACAAAGGCGATTGCCGGTCGGGTTCGGTGTTTCCCTCGATCGCCACAATGTTGAGCAAGGTGTGGGCCCGATCCGAAGCACAGTCATTGTCTCGCCGGGATTCTCTCCGTGGGGTCGGGTAGGTCCGACTTCGGCGTCGAACACGTCGGCGTAGAAGCCCAGTCGGGCGACGTTTTTCGAGATCCAGGCGATGTGATTGACGCCATCGAGCAACAGGGGAGTCCCCTTCGAGGTGGACTCGCGACAATCATGCCCTCGCTCATGAGAACAAGGAGGCCAAGGTCGTCGTCTGCCGCGCCTTTGCGGCACGACGCGATCGACGCGGAGCCCGAAACCGTTTCGGGCCGGCCGATCTCGCGAAATGGCGCGAACGTTCGGTGCCGCACCCGATTTCCACCACGACGAGATCAGCGATATATCCGAGAGGGCATCATCAACCGCACCCAGTTCCACTGCCCACCGATGAGCGCCCCAGCACGTTTGGAACCAGGCATTGTAAGCACGGGCCTGCGCCGCAGTGAGGTCCTCCATCATCGTCGGCGACCGCGGTGATCGGTACGGCTCGCCGCGGTCGACTTTCGCGAAGTATGGACCAACTGCGTAGATCCCAGATAGGTTACGAAAGCGGCATCACGATCGTGCATGGTGGACGTGAATCCAGATGTTCCCTGACATACGGCTGCAGGGAATGTTGGGGTTTGGCGCCGACATAGAGGGGCCCGATGGGAGATATTCCTGAGCGTCGATCAAATAAGCCTCCGAACACCCGTGGCGCTGCTGCAGTGGACGGTTTGCGTGGGCGGCGGCACTATCGCAAGACTGCGCGCCGGGCATCTTCCCGGAGCGAAGCCGTGTCGGCTGGGCCCCGGCTTAGACCTCAGGGGAAGCGACTACGTGGGCAACCGACACCACGAGGGTGTCGGCGCCCGACGCCGGGTCAACGCGGACTTCAGGCGATGCGTTCAGCGGTAATCATGGGCGGTCATCAGAAGCAGCCGTTCGGAAGGAGTGATGACAGTGAATAAGCGCATGCATGGCGGGCGGGTTCCACGGCGTGTGGTTCGCGCGGCAGCAGCCGGCGTGGCGGTGGGAATCGTGGCATTCGCAGCAGCGGGTGCGGCGGCTGCGCAGCCACCGCAAGATCCGTGTTCTCCGGCAGCGGTGATGCGGGCACACGCCGCCGCGATGACCCAGATGGCCGACTATCTGGACTCCCGTCCAGACGTCCAGCAGGTGTTCATTGATGCCAGGAGCCAAGGCACACCCGAGGAGCGGCGGGCCGCGATCAAGGCCTACACCGACACCCACCCAGACGTGGCGGCCACGTTCCAGAACATCCGTCAACCGGTCAGGGATCTGAGCGCCAGGTGCGGCCTGCCCATGCACCAAGGCATGATGCCCGGGGGTATGGCGCCTGGGGGTATGGCGCCTGGAGCTATGGCGCCCGGGGAAATGGCGCCTGGCGGTATGTCGCCCGGGCAGTAAGCGCTGCGCGATAGTCGTCTGAGCAGCGAGGCACCCCAGAAGAGCATCGCGGGCGATGAGCAGATTCTGTTCGTGCTCGACAGTCAGGACCTCGAGGGAGACCACACGGTGTTCATAGACATGCGCGCCCGGCTGGCCCGGTCGAGGCGGCCGAACCGGATCCTCGAGGTCACTGTGGAGGCGGCCAGGCTGCCGGGTCTGCTGGGCCGCAAGCGGGTGCTGGACTGCACTCCGCTCGATGACGCAGTGGATCGATGGACACCGTCACATTGATCCCCGAAAGTCGCGGATTGGCCCTGGCCCGGGTGAGCACACGCATGCGGCACACACGATCCAGCCATGAGGCGCACCATGATCCATCCCGTCAAGATCGTTGGTGACGACATGCCCACCGGATTTGATCCGAACGTGGGGCCGTGCTCGCCGTGCGTGGCTCGGCTACAGTCGCCTGCCGAACGGCTGGAAAGGCTGCGGGAGAGGATCCTCGAACAGACGGACCCCTTGGTCACACTGACGCACCTGCTGCATCTGTGCCGTGACGAACACCAGGTGTTGTGGGCCCAAGTCACCGATCCGCGGATACGGGCGATTCTCACCACGATTCTTCGTCCGATTGAGGCGATCGCCGTGTCCCGGCCAGCTGAGTCAACCCTAGACACGCCTATGCGCAGTGCGCTGGCTGAGGCGCTGATTCCTGTCGAGGGCGTCGCGCCGGTGATGATCGCCCACGCGCTGGCGCGGTTCGTGGACCAACACTACGGGGATTTTCTTGCCGACTCGTTCCGACGGCGCAGTCCGTATCAGCCAGCAGTTGGTGACCCGATTCCCTTGGGAGTGCCCGACATTCGCGCTGTGATGGACATGCGGCCCACCGCGCCGCCGTGGCGGTTGGCCAACCGCCTAGACGAAATCCGCCGAGTTCGGCTGGCTGGCGGGTGGGCCACCCAATTTCGAATCGTGTTCGACTACAGCCTGTTTGACGCTTTGGCGGATCTAGTCACCATCGACACCATTATCGCCACGTGCCACCCGAACACGGCCTTAACGGAGTTCACGCTGCCTGCGGATCCGGCACAACCCGCGTTCCCCGTCCGGCCAACAAATGTACGTCAACAACGCCGCATCCTCGATGAGCTCATCGGTGCCGCCGCCGACGCCGGCGCCTCGATCGTGGTGCTCCCCGAGCTGTGTGTCACCGAGTCGCTGTCGCGACGACTGCAGGCGTGGGTGCGCCGCCCGGACGGACCTCGACTACTGGTCGCGGGCAGCTACCACCACAGCGAAGGTTCACCGCGCCGGCGGCGCAACACCGCGGCCGCCTGGGTGCGCGGGCATCCAGACCCGCTGATCCACGAAAAACACTCTCCCGCACAGCATCCGATCCTCGAAGACATCCAACCGCAGGGTTGGCCAGAGTTGCGGGTGTACGTCACAGCCGCGGGCTGGCATATTGTGGTGGCCATCTGCCGCGATCTTCTCAACCCGCAGGCAGTACACGCCTTAACGGAGGCCGGTGCCAACCTGGTGCTGGTTCCCGCGATGAGCGAACGTCTGACCCCATTCACCGGCCAGATCGCCCACCTCGTCGGTTCTTCTCAGGCGCTGGTCGCGGTGGCCAACAACCCTGCGGACTGGGCCGATCCCGACAACCATGCCGTGCATCGTCCGGCGCGCGCGCTGTTTGGACACCCCGGTCTGGGGCAGCAGACCCGCCTGGTCGCGTCCGCGGACGCCGCGGCCGGTTTCACAACCATGCACGTGCGGTCAGCACTGATCGGCTGGACCAGCATCGACGCCCAGGCCGGGCCTGACCGGGCATCGCATTCGGGTTCAGCGTCACCGGCGGTGATTCCGCCGTGGGCGCAGTCATTGGCCGCGGCAATGGCCCGGCGTTACCCGCAGCTCACGCAAGAACCCCGGCAGGTCGTCACGCTGCGGCCGGCGGCAGTATTGGTAGTGCTCACCAGTGGGCCGGCGGGGCCACGGGTGCTTCTCACCGAACGCGCCACGGATCTGCGCGACTACCCGGGGCGACTGACGTTTCCCGGCGGCGCCCAGGATTCGGGCGACACCGGCCCGATCGACACCGCCCTGCGCGAGGCGGCCGAGGAGATCGGGCTCAACCCGCACAGCGTGCACCTCCTCGGCGCCCTGCCCGCGATGACCGACCCGGAATCGAAGTTCTTGGTGACCCCGGTACTCACCTGGTGTGCTCACCCGGAATACAGCGGGCCAGTCAACCTCGCTGAAGTCGCCTCGATTCTCGAGCTGGACGTGCGCGCAATCGGTACTCGATTGTGCGACGCCAATCCGGGCCCACAACAACAGCATTCGAATAGCGGCACGGAGCCAGCGCTGAACCGCCTCGGTGCGCTGACCGCTACGGTGATCGACATACTGAGCGGCTTGCTTGGGGCGGACACAACACTAGATAAACCCGCCCCGGATCCTGCAACGACATGAACTCGATCCGCACAGCACGCAGGCGTGAACGGTCATCGGGCCGGCACGCGGACCGGTCAGTACATCCTTTTCCTCGAAGGCAGAACACTTTTGGTCTTTCCGCATGCGCGGCCAGCCACGAGCGCTAACTTCGGCGTGGGCGCGACGTCAACGCGAGGTAGGCGCCCAATGATCCCAGGCCGGCACCCAAGACAGAGAGGGCCTGGGACCGTCGGTGGCGCGGATCGGCGGCCATGACGTCCCCGATAGAGCGCACCAGAGCGGCGATTATCAGCGCGGCACCTAACCGGAGACCGGTCGCCTCGAGTCTGCCGACGAATGGCTCCAACTCGGCTGCACGAAGGTGAACTTCGGGTCCACCCGCATCGAGCACGTCCCGCAACCGGCGTAACTGGTCAGGGAGTTCCGCGGTAACGTCGAGCACGTCGACGCCGGCTTGCCTGAATCGACGGGCCAATGCGTCCAGCGAATACCGGCCGGCGACAAGGCGACGGGCGTAGGGACCGATGATCGCGGCCAGCTGAAATGCCGGATCGAGCTCTGCCCCTAGGCCTTCGGCCATGACAAGCATCTTCAACTGCAACGCCAGTTCGCGCTGCAGTTTCAGGTGGTGCTGGCGGACCACTGCGAGTACATCGTGGATCAACGCTGCGACCGGGATGTTCCCCAGCGCCCGTCCGGTGTAACGCTGCAGGATGGGCGCCAGGTCCGCGGTAAGTGCGGACACGTTGATCGTGCCCTTGGTTGAACTCAGTTCGGCGACAGCCGAAGCCACGCGGCGAGGATTCTGCCCGGCCAGCGCGACAAGCAGCGCGGCGAGTTGCTCGCGAAGGCGTTCATCGATCTCGCCCGCCATGCCGAAATCAATCAGGCCAATGCGGCCGTCAGGTTCGACGAAGAGATTGCCCGGGTGGGGATCGGCGTGAAAGAACCCGTCCTCGAAGATCATTTTCGCGACCGCCCGCGCCGCGTTGTCCGCCAAGACTCGCCGATCTATACCGGCGGCGTCCAGCGCGTGCACGTCATTGATCTTGATTCCCCTGATGCGCTCGATGGTCAACACGCGCGAGGTGGTGGTGTCCCAATAGATTCGGGGGATCCGGATCGTGGGGCTGGCGGCGAAGTTGGCGGCGAATCGCTCGGCGTTGCGGGCTTCGTGCAGGTAGTCGAGCTCGGCCCGCAAGGTATCGGCGAACTCTTCGGCGATGCCCACCAGGTCGTAGTCGGCGGCGGCCTCCCAGCGCCGACTCGCGCGTGCCGCGAGATTGCGCAGAATCTCCAAATCCTGCTCGACCTGTTCGACTACATGCGGGCGGCGCACCTTGACCACGACTTCGGTCCCGTCGTGCAGGGTGGCGGCGTGCGCCTGCCCCAGTGAGGCGCTGGCCAACGGTTGCAGGTCGAAGGTCGCGAAGATCTGCGACGGGGGACCTGCAAGCTCACGCTCGATAAGCTCGGCGATCACCGGAGCAGGCACCGGTGGGGCCGAGTCCTGCAGCTTGGCCAATTCCTGCCGGTAGGGCTCGGGCAGCAGATCGGGGCGGGTGGACAGGATTTGGCCCAGCTTGACGAAGCTGGGGCCGAGCTGCTCAAGAGCCAGCCTCAGGTGGTCGGGGTTGGAATACGGCTGTTCGCGGCGTTCATGACCCAGCAGTCCGTGGTGCAGCGGCACCCATCGTTGCAGACCCGTCACGCCGATGAAGAATCCAAAACCATGGCGCGCCAGGGTTTCTGCGATCTGTCGGTACCGCTCACCGTGGGCCATGGCCTACATCTTCAGCTCAGTGGGGGAGGGCTCCGACGCCGCAGACGATAACGGCACTTCCCAGACGTCGCCCGCGTTCAGCGTTTTTTCGATGCCCTCGACGCAGAGTTGGACCGGGGCGGCCGAACACGGCGGCAGATGCAGTCGTGCCCGCTGCTGAGTCAGATCGACGCTGATCGGCTGACCGCGGTAGCGCAGCCGAAACGACGCCGCGGTGAGTTCGGCGGGCAACACCGGGTGTAGCCAGAGCACATCGCCTCGGGTCTCCACGCCGCCATAGCAGCGGATCACCATGTCGGCGGTGCCGGCCATGGCGCCGGTGTGGACGCCTTCGCGGGTGGTGCCTCCTTGGGTGTCGGCCAGATCGGCCTGCAGCGCCTCGGTGAACAGCGACCACGATTGTCGCCGGTCGGTGCGCGCCGACACCCACCCGTGGGTCAGCCTGCTCAACGTGGACCCGTGGCTGGTGCGGGCCAGGTAGTAGCGAACCGTGCGAACGATCAGCTCCGGCGGCAGCTCGTAGCCGAGTTCGGCGAATACGGCGCGCAGTTCCTCGGCCGAAAACAGGTAGAACAACATCAGCACATCGGCCTGCTTGGAGAGCTTGTAGCGGTTGGTGGTGTCGCCCTCGGCTTGCAGGATCAGATCCAAGCGTCCGATGTTGCCGTAGCGGCTGCGGTAGCGACCCCAGTCGAATTCGGACAGCTCGCCGTAGCCTTCGAACTGGCTGATGACGCCGTCGTGGAAGGGAACGCGCAGCCTGCTGCTGACTCGGCGCCAATGGGCCGGCTCCTCGGGCTGTAGCTGGAGGCGACGCCAGAGTTGCTCACAGTCACGGTGTGCCAACAGCGCCACCGTCTCCTGCGCGCGGGCAAGCACCCAGGCGGCCAGGACATTGGTGTAGGCGTTGTTGCGCAGTCCCTGCCCGGGTGTGTCGGGGTAGCCGTCGTGATATTCGTCGGGTCCCATCACCCCGACGATGTCGAAGCGGTCATCGGCCGGGTCGTGTGCCGCCAAGCTGGCAAACAGCCGCGCCACCTCGACCAGGATCTCCGCCCCGTAGTCGGCGAGAAATCCGATATCGCCGGCGGCCTGATGGTACTGCCACACGCAGTAGGCGACGGCCAGCCCGACGTGACGCTGACGGTGCGAGTTGTCCGGTACCCATTGTCCGTTGCGGACATTGAGCAGCTGTGTGGGTGTTTCTTCGCGGCCCTCGCTGCCGGACTGCCATGGGAACATCGCCCCGGCCAGGCCTGCGGCGCGGGCCGCGGCGCGGGCGGCGTCCAGGCGGCGATGGCGGTACAGCAACAAGGACCGGGTCAGTTCGGGTTGGCGCAGGGTCAGCATCGGATAGACGAATAGTTCGTCCCAGAAGATGTGGCCCCGGTAGCCCTCGCCGTGCAGGCCTCGGGCCGGCAGGCCGGCATCGAGGTCTGGTTCTGCGGCCGAAATGGTTTGCAGCACATGGAAAATGTGCAGATTCAATGCCAGTGACTGCTGCGGGCTCGCGGCCATATCGATCCCGAATCGCTGCCACATCTGCTCCCACGCCTGCGCGTGGACCTCGAACAGTTCGCCGAATTCGGGAGCCCAGCCGATGCGGTTGCATGCGTCTGCGGCGGCGGTCGAGATGGCCCGGTCCCGAGAGGTCGCCACCGCCGCGACTTTCTCTATCGCCACGTGTGTGCCCGGCTCGAGGCGCACAGTCAAGGTGTGTCCTGCGTAGGCGGGCGCAAGCACAGGCTCGCGGTTGATCACTGCGTCAACGCCGCGGACACGGGTGCGCGCGACGGTGGCGATGCTGATGTGAGACTGGCTTGTCGCAACGTCGGCAAGCACCGTTTCGCGGTCGACTTCTGTTGTGGCTGTGGGGATGAGATGGTGGTGGGCCAGCTCGTGGTCGGCGGGCACATTGCGGTTGGCGACGGCGGCGTTGATCCCGGACTCGACAATCATGTCCCCGGACCAGTTTTCGGATTCGAGCATGACTTCGAGTGCGGCCAGGTGTGGATGGGTCAGGGACTGTATCTGTCGTGACGTGATTCGCACAGTGCGGCCGGCCGCGTCGCGGTAGCGGTTGGTACGTGTCAGTACGCCGGCGTGGATGTCGAGTGTCTGATCGTGGCTGACCATGTCCGGCGATCCTGGACGCAACGGCCCCCCGCCCGCGAACCGTACCGTTAGATGCGTCCAGTCCGGGGCGTTGACGAGGTGTTCAGTCTCGACGGTGGCTCCCTTCAGATCGGTGGTGAGCCGGTTGTAGACCCCCGCGAGGTAAGTACCGGGGTAATGGACGTTGTCGGCGGTGCTGCCGGGAACGGCGCCGCGGGTAGCCCAATAGCCGTTGCCGAGCGTGCACAGAGCCTCCCGTGTCCCTTCCTGTGCTGGGTCGAAGTGGTCGTAGACCAGCTGCCACCCGGCCTGGGTGGGGACCGTCGCGCCTCCGCACCATGCCCGGTTTGTGTGGCCTCGGCCGGGCCGGGTCGGCGGTATCTGGGTGAGATCGGTTACCACCACGTCCGCTCCCGCGTCGGCCAGCGCTGATCCGGCTCCGGTGCGGTCGACCCCCACCACCAGACCAAAACCTCCGTCTGCGGCGGCGCTGACACCGGCGGTGGCATCTTCGAACACGATCGCATCGCACGGCGGCACGGATAGCCGGCGGGCCGCCTCGATGAACATCGCCGGGTCGGGTTTGCCGGGCAGCGACAGCCGCATCGCGTCGATGCCATCGACACGCACCGAGAAGAAATGCGTCACCCCGCCCGCGTCGAGAACCGCCTGACTGTTGCGGCTGGAGGTCACCAGCGCGGCGGGCACATTGCGTGCCTGCAGTTCGACGAGCAGTTTTCTCGCGTCGGGAAACACCGACACCCCTGCCTGGGCAAGCAGGTCCTCGAAGATCTGCTGTTTGAGTGCGCCGAGTCCGTACACGGTCAGTTGCTCCGGGCCATCATCGGTGCTGCCGACCGGCACCTTGAGACCGCGCGAGGCCAGCAATGCGCTTACACCGCCTTCGCGGGTGCGCCCGTCGACGTAGGTGCGGTAGTCGCGATCCGCGTCGAAGGGCGGTTGGCGGTCACTCCCGATGGCGGGAAGGACCGTGTCGAACAGCTTCTTCCACGCCGCCGCGTGCACGGTTGCGGTGTCGGTGATCACCCCGTCCATGTCGAAGATCGCCGCGCCGTAGCCGTTGCGGGTACGCCCGGCAGGCACCGGCAGGTGGTCGAGGTGCATCAGCAACACCGACCGGGACTGCCGGACCCGGCCACCCCGCAGCGGGTCGCGGTGAACCGGCGGTCCCCGGGCCAAACGTGCGCCGACGCAGGGCCCAATCGGGGTCCTGCCGGATGCGGCTGGAGGAGGATCTCGGCAGCCGGTTGAGGCCGGTCCTCGGGAAAGACAGCCATCGTCGTTATCGGTCCTTGATCGTGGCGTGCGCCATCTACTAGCGCCAACAGTACTGGCCAGGTGCGCATGAGCGTAGGTGCCCGATTTGCTGGTTGGCGGCGGACCGACAAGTTCAGGGACTTTCGTCAGTCGGATTTGGGCCTTTAGGTGGGCCGACAGCCGACGTTGTCCCATTGGGCTGCTCGCCCGAGGGGTGCAACGTTGGCGACGTAATGCACTACGCCCTTAGCGACACGGAGCTTATCGCCGACAAGATCGACGCGGCGCTCGGCGCCGAGGACACGTCCGACGCACTTGAACGTCGTCTCGCTGGTGGCACAGTGACATCGAACATCAGGAGATCGAGCACATCGAGCCGAAAGGACTACATGCCATGAACATTCGGCTTGTTGCCGCTGCCGCAGTTGTCACGCTCGCTGCAGCGCTGGCGGGCTGTTCCGGCGCAACGACGGTGTCGCCGAAGCAGCCACAGACGACGACAGCGCCAGTAGGGACGAGCAGAGCCGTCTCCGGGTCGGTGTGGGTGGCCGACGAGGGCGGTGAAAGCCTGACCGTCGTGGATGCGGCCACAAACACCGTGGCGATGACCGTGACCGGCATCAAAGGACCGCACAATGTTCAAATCGGCCGCGCGGGGGCAACCGTGTACGCCGTCAGCGAGGGCAACACGGTGATGGCCATCGACGCAGCCACATACACGGTCGCCGCGGTCGCAGCCACAGGATCAGCTCCGGCCCATGTGATCGAGGCACCGAACGGCAAAGTTTATGTCTCCAACTCCGGGGATGGCACTGTGTCGGTGTACCAGGCTCGGGGGCTCGAGGCGACGGGCCGGATCGACCTGGGCGGGATGCCTCACGGACTACGGCCCGCCGCCGGTGGCTCGCTGATCGTGGTGGCCAACACGATGGCTGGGACGGTCGATCTCATCGACCCTGCCAACGATCGGTTCTTGGGCTCTGTCCCGGTGGGCCCCGGCCCGGCGCAGGTGGCAGTCACCGCCGATGGACGGTACGCCTACGCCGGCATCACCGACCCTCCAGCAGTGGTGAAAGTGGATCTGACCGCCCGCAAGGTAGTTGGCACCGCACAGGTGTCAGCCGCTCCAGCCCAGGTGTACCTGACACCGGACGAGGCAACTGTGTTGTCGGCCGATCAGGGCACTGCAGAAAAGCCCGGACATGCGCTGTCGGTGATCGATACCGCAGCAATGACCATTCGCGGCACTGTCGGCACCGGCTCGGGGCCACACGGAGTAGTCATCGACACTTCCGGAACGCGGGCATGGGTCACAAACACCTACGACAACACGGTCTCCGTCATCGACCTGCCCAGCCGGTCGATTGTGGCGACAATCGCTGTCGGCACCGGTCCCAGCGGGGTCAGCTACACGTCGCGCCCTCCGGCCGCATCCGGCACAACGACCGCCACGCTGGACATCCCCGCACAATCCCCGAGCGTCCAAGACCACACTGCGCACCATTAACCAAGGAGGGCATGAGTAACCAAGGAGGGCATGAGTAACCAATGAGGGCATGAGCGGACGCAGCGCCTTTGACGGTTTTGGACACGTGAAGGTCTTTGGTTAGTCCGAGATTGTGCCTAATGGACACCCCATCGCGGACGTTGTCCCATCGGCTCGCGCAGCTGGCCGATGCAAGGTTGAAACGTCACAGCTAGAACAATCACAGAAGGTGCGTGATGGCAGATGCAGCCTACGGCTTGTGGCCGTTAGTAATCGTGAACACCTTGCTATTCGCGGCATTTGGATTGAGTTTCTTTCACCCACGAACAAATCGTGATTGGCGGGCGATGGGTGCATACACCGCCTTCTTGGTGGCGCTGTTCACCGAGATGTATGGCATCCCGTTAACCGTGTATCTGCTTGGGAGCTGGCTTGGGTCCCGGTTCCCGCTGCTGCGCGACACCCACGCCGGCGGGCACCTGTGGAATGACCGCGTCGGTTGGACCGGCGACCCACATCTAAGCCCCTTCCATCTCGCCAGCTATGTGGCAATCGGCGCGGGCTTCTGGCTCATCGCAGCGGGCTGGCGGCGTCTGCACGAGGCGTCCCAGGCCGATCGCCTCGCGACCACCGGACCGTATGCCTGGGTACGGCATCCGCAATACGGCTTTCTGCTCGTGATGATCGGCTTCTTGCTGCAGTGGCCGACGATCCCCACCCTGATCATGTTCCCCGTGCTGGTGTACGTTTACGCGCGACTGGCTCGCGGCGAAGAACACGCGGTGGCAGAACGATTCGGCCAGCAGTGGAGCGATTATGCGGCGCGAACTCCCGCATTTGTACCCCATATCCGCTCGCTTACGCGTAAACCGGCCCGCACGTCCCTTATTCGACGGTGATGACCGTCGCGATTGATTGGCCAGTAGGGGTGGCCGACCGGGCCCGGCGAAAACCTGGAGCTGCCCGCTGCTGCGGGCAGGCTGGCGGACGGCCGGCTCATTCGGCGCCCATCTCGTGCGGGCTGGTCGCCCACGGTGAAACACCGCCGATCGGCGGAACCGGTGCAAATCAAAGATGTAAATGATCAAAGAAAGGATGCCGATATGCCCAAGAAGGTTCGCGTCGCTGTGAACGGGTACGGAGTCATTGGCAAACGCGTCGCCGATGCGGTACAGGCCCAGCCCGACATGGAAATGGTTGGGGTCAGCGACGTGATCGCGGATTACCGGATCAAGACCGCCGTCGGGTTGGATATGCCCGTCTACGCTGCGACGGCAGCACACGCAGGCCAGATGAGGGCGGCGGGGATACCGGTGGCGGGCGCGCTGCCCGACCTCCTCGAGGCGGTGGACGTGGTCGTGGACTGCACACCGGCCAAGATCGGTGCCGCCAACCTCGACCTCTACCGCCAGCACCGGGTCAAGGCCGTCTTCCAGGGCGGCGAAAACCACGCGATGACCGGTCATTCGTTCGTCGCCCACGCCAACTACACCACCGCTGTGGGTCGCGAGACCACCCGAGTGGTGTCGTGCAACACCACCGCGACCGTGCGGACCCTGACCGCGTTGAAAGACGCAGGCCTGCTGGTGAAAGCCCGGGGCGTTCTCATTCGCCGAGCCACCGACCCGTGGGAATCCGATCACTCCGGGATCATGAACACCATTCTCCCGGAGAGCCGCATCCCGAGCCATCAAGGTCCGGACGCTCAGACGGTGGACCCCGACCTGGACGTCGTCACCATGGCGGCCAAGGGCTCGCACACGCAGAACCACCTGCACTTCTGGACCGTGCAGTTGGCGCGCCGCGCCGCTCGGGACGAAATACTCGACGCGCTGCGGGCGGTGCCACGGATCGCATTGATCCGCCAGGCGGATGGCATCGTGGCGCCCAACAGCACCATCGAATTGATGAGGGATATCGGCCGGCCCCGCGGTGACATGTACGAGGTCGGCTTGTGGGAAGACATCCTCACCGTCGACGGCACTGAACTCTTCTACACCTACACCGTCGACAACCAAGCGATCGTCATCCCGGAAAACATCGACGCGATCCGCGCCCTGTCCGGAATGGTCACCGACGCCACCGTATCCATCCGCCGTACCGATGAAACCCTGGGTGTCCGACAAGACTTCCTCGCACACCCGCGTCACGCGCAAGGAAAGACGCCGCCGGCATAGGCCGCTGAGGCTTCAAAAGCAGCCTCCGGACTCACCGGGACGGGTCAGATTGGTCGTTCCACGACACATTGGGTGACTCAAATGCTCCGAGTCGGTCACGCTAATCTGCCGCGCTGCAAGTAGAGCGGCTCGTGTGCGACAAATCAATTGACCGACGCTCCGTCTTCCGAGCGCTGTGTTGCTGATTGATTCAAGAGAGCGCTGGAGACCTGCTGCTCGGCGGCCGGCTGCGGGGCGGGGGCGTACGGGCCCGACGACGTTCGAGGACACCGAGGACCGCTTCGTGCTGCTTTACTCACATTCCGCCCTGCTAACCTTCCTTACTACTACTATGCATCATAGTAGTAGTTGCAGGTTGTGCGGTCTCGACACCGATGACAGAACTCGGCTTCGTGTTGGCCTCCCAGTGCCCTGCGCTGTCGCCGTGCATCCACCGTTCTAAGGGCCCAAGGGGGACTTTCGACCTAATACTAAGTGGCTTAGTACATCTATCGCGGGCGTTGTCGCCGGGTGCAGCATGGCGGCACACGGAAGAAGGTAACCATGACTCGTCAACAAAAGCAGCTGCTTGTCGCTGCGGCCGTGATTGCGATCGTGGTCGGATTGGTGTTCGCCGGGGTTTCGGTGTCGGTACTGCTGGGGATCGGCGCCGTGGCCGCGATGGTGTTCATGCACGCTGGCGGTCATGGCGGTCATGGCGGTCATGGCGGGGCGCCTTCCGGTCACCAGCACCCGAGCACCGAAGACCGGTCGCACTCGCAGGACGGCACGACCGGCCACTGACCCCGCGGCCCAGCGCGGAGCCCACACAGCGGTTACTCGCCCGGCCCGCCGCTCACTTTGTTGCCGGCCGCTGCGTCCGGCCCCGGCGGGTCCCAATGGAAATGCTCGCGATGGTCAAACTGGGCGCGGCGCTGCGATGAGATCGAGGTGCGCCTCGAAGCGGGCCGAGCTACGGAGGCAGCGGTAAGCGCTGTACGACAGTTCGGGATTGCGACATCCGCTCTCTTCGCTCCCACCCGGCCCGACATGCCCCAACGGGTCGACATGGGGCCCGCTGAGCATGCCGGCGCCGTGCGGGCCGACTTGCAAGCCAAACAGAGTCGATTGCAGGAGCAAATCGGCGCGGTCAAAGCGCAGTACGAAGGGTTGACGCCGGAGCAGCAGGCGGCCTTGGCTGCACCGGGCCCTGCGCCCACAGCATCCGCCGACCCCGCAGCAGGGACTCGCCGAGCGGTATGCCCGTGGTGAGATCGACGACGAGGAGTATGCGCGGCGGCTGAACACCTTGAACTCCGGTACGCCGCCGATGTCTGCGTGAGGCGCGGTGCGCGGCGGTCAGGGGCGATGAACAGATCCCGCGTGGGGCCGAGCTCCAGACCGTAACCCGGTTCAGGACATAGCCGTTGACACCGCGGCAGTTGCATGACAGCGACGCGTGGTGGCGACGCTTCCCGAGCATCGTCGTGACCCGACCGCAGACACCAGAGTCCAACGAACTCCGATGCAGGGCCGTAGGTCCCGCATCGATCTGCGCGGAAGTCAGAAACTGGCCGTAGCCCCCGGCGCAGACAACCGGGCATCTGTTGACGACGGTTGAAAATCCGGCCAGTCGCGACGGTTGAAAAGTAGGCCACCCAATCAGATTGGATGGGTGATCTCCTTGGAAGACTGGGCCTTGATCCGGCATCTTCACCTCAGCGAAGGGTTGTCGCAGCGGGCTATCGCACGGAAGCTGAGCATCGCGCGAGACACGGTGGCCAGTGCGCTGGCCAATGATGGTCCGCCGAAGTACGAGCGGGCTTCGCCGCCGTCGGCGATCAGCGAGGTGGAGCCGCGCATCCGGGCCCTGTTGACGGCGTACCCCCGGATGCCGGCGACGGTGCTCGCCGAGCGGGTCGGGTGGACGGGTTCGATCTCCTGGTTCCGGGAGCGGGTCCGGGCGATCCGCCCGGAGTACCTGCCCGCCGATCCGGTGGATCGTCTCGAGCATCCGCCGGGGCGGGCGATGCAGTGCGACCTGTGGTTCCCGGCCCCGAAGATTCCGGTCGGGTTCGGTCAGGAAGCGATGTTGCCGGTGTTGGTGATGGTGGCCGCGTTCTCGCGGTTCATCGCCGCGGTGATGCTGCCCTCGCGCCAGACCATGGATCTGGTGGCCGGAATGTGGCAGCTGCTCTCCCAGAATTTCACCGCGGCTCCGCACGAGTTGTGGTGGGACAACGAAGCCGGGATCGGACGCCGCGGCCGGTTGACCGAACCGGTCACTGCCTTGATGGGCACCCTGGGGTCGCGACTGGTGCAACTCAAACCCTATGACCCCGAATCGAAGGGCATGGTGGAGCGAGCCAACCGCTATCTGGAGACCTCGTTCCTGTCCGGACGGAGCTTCGCCTCACCCGCTGACTTCAATGATCAACTAGCTCAGTGGCTTCCAGTCGCCAACGCGCGACGGGTGCGGGTCCTCGACGGTCGTCCCATCGACTTCCTGGACGCCGATCGAGCCCAGATGCTGCCCCTGCCACCGGTGGCGCCGACCGTTGAGACGGTGACCTCGGTGCGACTGGGACGCGACTACTACGTCCGGGTGGCCGGCAACGACTACTCCGTCGACCCGACTGCGATCGGCCAACTCGTCGAGGTACACACCACCCTCACCGCGGTGACCGTGAGACGGGCAGGGCGCCTACTGGCGGCCCACGACCGCTGCTGGGCGACGCGCCAAACCCTCACCGACCCCACCCACGTCGCGACCGCCTCAGCGCTGCGACACCAGTTCCAGACCGGATCACCGCCGGCGCCAGGGGATCAGCTGGTGCGGGACCTCGCCGACTACGACCGAGCGTTCGGTGTCGACTTCACCACTGCTGCAGTCACTTCCGACGGCGAGGTGGCATGAGCATGGCCGAAGATCCCATGAAGGCCGTCCTGCACTACGCCCAAGCACTCAAGGCACCCCGCATCCGCGACTCCGCCGCCCGGCTGGCCGAGCAAGCCCGCGACGCCGGCTGGACTCACGAAGAGTATCTGGCGGCCGTTTTGTCCCGGGAGGTCTCGGCCCGCGAAGCCTCCGGCGCGGCGACCCGCATCCGATCCGCCGGCTTTCCGACGCGGAAGTCGTTGGAGGACTTCAACTTCGATCACCAACCAACGCTGAACCGGGACATGATCGCCCACCTCGGTACCGGCGCGTTCCTCGCCAAGGCCTCCAACGTCGTCCTCCTCGGGCCACCCGTTATCAACGGGTAGCAACACGCTCGAATCTATGTATGCAACAAGGGGGTTGATGCTGGGCAAGTCATCGTTGTTGCCGGTTTATCGGCGGGTGTT
>NZ_JACKSH010000297.1 GCF_025821625.1 Mycolicibacterium pyrenivorans | reverse complement strand
GTGTATCGGCTGTCTCGCCGCGGCGCCCCGTGGTCAACGCGGCGCACCGTGTCGTGGCTGATCGGTTGCCTCGCTTTGCTATTCGCCACTTCATCAGGACTCGGCATGTACATGGCGGCAACGTTCAGCATGCACGCCGTCGCTCAATTGATGCTCACGATAGTGGTGCCGGTGTTGCTCGTGCAGGGCGCACCGGTGACCCTCGCGCTGAAGGCATTGCAGGCAGTCGATCCCAACGGGGTGCCTGGTCCCCGCGAATGGCTTGTCAGCGCGCTGAATTCATCATTGTTGCGTTTCATCGCTCATCCGTGGACGGCGCTCACGCTTCTGGTGGTGGGCGTCTACGGGCTCTGCCTCAAGGTCGTCTTCGATGCCGCCGTGAGCGAACACGCCTCGCACATGCTGATGATCGGGTACTTCCTGCTCAGTGGAGCACTGTTCTTCACCGCTGTTGGCGGTGTGGAGCCGGTGCCACGGTTGATGCCCAAGCGGGGCCGGATCGCGATGCTGTTGTTCGCGCTGTCGCAGTTCGTCATTGCTGGGGTCGTGGTGATGAACATGCGTGAGGTTCTCGGTGGCGCCTTCTACCGCTCCTTGAAACTGAGCTGGCATGCAGACTTGCTGAGCGACCAGCGGTTGGGAGGCCAAGTCATCGCTGCCGGCGGGCTTGTGGCGGTGATGGCGGTGATCGCGGTGCAGATCGTGCCGCGCCGCCGCTCGACTGCGATCGAGCAGATGACGACCACGGCTAGCCTCGGCTCATGACGAGGTACCGCACCGTCGGCATAACGGCCTGCATCGCCCTGGTCCTGGGGCTGAGCGCGTGCAGTGACACCGCCCCCGTATCGCGGCGTGACATCGCCGTCACTCACAACGACGCCGATGTCGCCTTTCTCCAGCAGATGATTCCTCACCATGCTCAGGCCATCGAGATGTCCGATCTCGTGGTGACGAAGTCAGACGCCGACCCACAGGTCGCCGCTCAAGCCGTGTCCATCAGCAGCCGGCAGGCATCCGAGATCGAGATGATGCGGGGCTGGCTGGCGCTGTGGGGTGTGGGCCCGGCCGCCGCGCAGCAGCATCATCCGAACCAGTGCGGCATGGTCTCGTCCGCGGATCTCACGGCGTTGCAGAACGCCGGTGATGCCGCAGCCAACCGCCTGTATCTGGAACTGATGATCGCGCACCACGCAGGGGCGATCAAGATGGCGCGTACCGAGGTCGATGCGGGACATAGCCGCTACGCAACCTACTTCGCACAGGGAATCATTTCCTCGCAGCAACGCGAGATCGACGTGATGCGGTCGATGTCGACCCCCGGCATCGCCGTCGACGAGGCGGCGCCGGCATGTTAGCGCCGATGGCGCCATCCACGTGCCGAGGTGTCGAACCGCTGCGCCCTGGGGCCGCCATCAATCACCGCGGCTATCCGTTCAAGGCCTGTTCGACTGCGGTCTTCAAGTCGTCGTAGCTCCTGAACTCCACTTCGGTTCCGTCGAGGAAGAAGGTCGGTGTGCCCTGGACACCGAGGGCCTTACCGTCAGCCACATCGACATTGACACGATCGAGTGTGGCGGGGTCGTTGTAGGCAGCGTCGAACGCCGCCATGTCCAGCCCAAGTTCGGCGGCGAACCCGCGGAATCGGGAGTCCGCCGGAGTTTGCTGTTCGCCCCACTCACTTTGCGTCTCATACATCTTCTTGTACATGGGCTCGAACTTGTCCTGCTGAGCGGCCGCCTCGACCGCACGCGCCGCCCGCTCTGCATTGAAGTGCGACTGAATGGGGAAGTAGCGGATGACGAAGTTGACGCGGTCCCCGTACTCGGCGCGCAGCTGTTCGACCATCGGGAAGGCCGCGCGGCACGCTTCGCATTCGAAGTCGAGGAACTCGACGAAGGTGACATCGCTATTTGGCACGTTGGTGAGGCGGCGACTGTTTTCCCGGACCAGCTGACCGACGTCTCCACCCTGGGCTTGCGCGGAGCCGGGTGTGTCCTTGTCCTGTGCCGAGAGATAGACGCCAACCCCGATGATCATGGTGATGACCGCGAAGACGGTCAGCAGAATGCGTGTGAGAGGTGCCATTCGAATGCGTCCTTCTTGAGTTTCACCGAACGTCTATGATGCGCCGGAGCAGCCGTCTACCGCAGCTCCGACTCGGACCGTGCCCGCGGTTGAGCATCGCGTGTCCGACTATATACGGAGGAAGACCGTAGATCTGTTATGCCCTCGGTTGGCGGTGCGAGGCTCTGTGGGCGGCGAGGCTCTGGCCTGCCGGTCTCATTTCTCGGTTCTAGTTCTCTTCTGATGATGTCCCCACCCTCCCTGTTTCAAGCAGGCACGCCGTCAACAACCTGTCAGGTCACGACACCTAGCCCGTGACGGCACACTTGCCATCCGCGGGCATGTACGTAGGCGGATAGTAGGAGCCGGTGCTTACCCGGCGTGCCGTCGGCCCTGATGTCCGTGGGGCTGACAAGCTACGCACGTGAAAGCCGTCGTCTCCGGACTTGTCGCTATGACCGTCTTGCT
Organism: Mycolicibacterium pyrenivorans; assembly: GCF_025821625.1. Classification (GTDB taxonomy): domain Bacteria; phylum Actinomycetota; class Actinomycetes; order Mycobacteriales; family Mycobacteriaceae; genus Mycobacterium; species Mycobacterium pyrenivorans. The sequence continues at coordinate 859 of NZ_JACKSH010000297.1, read as the reverse complement.
CTTCGCGCCGACGCCCATGGCCGCCGCTGAGATCGGACAGCGCGTCGCGCAGGCAGACGCCTACCTCGCCACCCGTCCCGGCGTAGTGGGCTATGTGCTTCGCGACCGGACAACCGGAGAGACTCACCGCAACGAGGTGGCCAACACGATGATGTGGACCGCATCCACCATCAAGCTGGCGATGGTGGTCGATCTGTTGACTAGGGCACGCGCCGGCCAGATCACCTTGACCCCGGCCGACCGCCAACTCATGGCCGACATGATGCACTCATCGGACAGCGGCGCTGCGGATACGCTTTGGGAACGCTATAGCGGACCGGACAACATGGCGTTCAACCGCAATTTCGCCACGTACGGACTCACTAGCCTGCAACCGCAGCCTGGGTTCAGCAGCACGCACCCGTACTGGGGCTTTCAGAAGGCCACGAGCGAGGACCTCGACCGGCTGATGAACTACACCCTCACGAGCTTGCCTGCGGCCGAAACCGCGGCCATCGTGTCGGAGATGCAACACCTCGATGCCAACCAACAATGGGGAGTCTGGGGAGCGGGCGCGGCCATGACTCCCGGCAACAAGAACGGGTGGTCTCAAGAGCAGGGCGGCTGGGTCGTCAATAGCGTCGGTTTCGCCGGCCCTCGACAGCGCTACACGTTGGCGATCATGAACTCGCTCAACGGGGAAGGCGGCTACGACGATGGCGTGGAAACGACCACCCGCCTGGCGCAAATCCTGCTTGCCCCAGCTTAGTCACCACCAGCGGACCTAGGAGCGTGGGTCAGTAACACGCCGGGCGGGGTGCCTGGGCCGGTGGCGGGTGTAGGGGATCATGGGGTGTGCCTGATGATCTCGATGCCGACG
>NZ_JACKSH010000296.1 GCF_025821625.1 Mycolicibacterium pyrenivorans | reverse complement strand
CCTGGACAGTCGCTCAGTACGACCGACCCAGTGTGTGGGGCCACCAGATGGTCGCCCAAACACCACCAGGCGCACTCGAAGCCGCAACAACATGAACGGCTCGACGGCCGAGACGACGAAAACGATCATATGGAGGTGAAATGGCGATCCGGTTCCTAACCGACGACTGGGCGACTGCGGTGACCGACGCGGCCAATGCCGACGAGAGGTTCCGCATTGCAGCGAAGGGACATGACGTGGTGCTCCGCGTATCCGTGTCGCAGAGCCCGGCCAGCGATGACTACTACATGCATTTCTCTGACGGGTCGCTCATCGTCGGTATCGGATCCCCGCCGCGCACGCCCGACGTGGAGGCCGAGCTCAGCTACGAAACAAACGTCGAGCTGTCTCGGGGTGCGCTCAACGGCCAGACCGCGACCATGACCGGGCAGATGAAAGCCGTCGGCAACATGATGAAGATGATGTCGATCGGAAAAGCCCAGGATCGGCTCGCAGAACTCGAGAGCGGCTTAGACATCGACTACTAGCACTTATCGCGGCGCCTAGAGTTGACTTCGCGCCGAGGGACACAATGCCACGAACGGGAGTGCATCGGCACTTACCATCGGCTCAAGTCCCACCCTGGGCGGTCCGGCGCGACCATACCGCCAATAAAAGCCATTCCGAAGATCATCAAACCAGATTGGACACGGCTCATGACAACACGTAGCAGCGAACTCGTTCCCAGCGACATGAAGGGGCTGTGGGGATTCGTGCCGGCCTGCTCGACGCCGGACGCCGCCGATGTCAACGCGGTCGACACGATCGACACCGATGCGCTCGCGTCTCTGGTGGATCGTCTGGTGCGTGATGGTGTCGACGGCATCGTGACGACCGGCAGCGCCGGCGAGTCGCACACCCTTTCCGACGACGAATACCGCACGCTCATCACGACAGTCGTGGAGACGGTGAACGCCCGGGTTCCGGTGTTCGTTGGTGCCAGCACGCTCAACACGCGCGACTCGATCCGACGCGCCCGCGTCATCGCCGACCTCGGGGCGGACGGCATTATGAGCGGACCGCCGATGTATTTGCCGCAGACTGCCGAGAACGCGGTCCAGTACTATAAAGACCTCGCCGAGGCCGTTCCGGAGCTGGCGATTATGATTTACCAGAACCCGCATGCGTTCCGCATCACATTGCCGCCCGGTGCATTTAGGGAGCTGGCCCAGATTCGCAATATCGTTGCGCTCAAGCAGACCTCGATGGACATCTTCAATGTGATCGGCGCCATCAAAGCGGTCAAGGAAAAGATGTCGGTCCTCGTCTTGGACCAATTGATGTACCCCGCAATGATGTTCGGTGCTGCCGGAGCGTGGAGCATCGACGTATGCATGGGCCCCTGGCCCGCGCTTTCGCTGCGCGATGCATGCCAGCGTGGCGACTGGACAGAGGCCGCGGCCATCGCCGACCAGATGCAGGCGCCATTTCGAACGCTGGGTCTGACTATGGAGGAATTCCAAGCCATGCAGTCCGCCTGGTGGAAGATGGCAATCGACACTGCGGGCTATGGGCGTGCTGGGGCTGCTCGGCCGCCCTTCGTTCACATACCGCAGACCGTCGTCGATTCCGCGCACCGCTACGGTGAACGCTGGGCAGGACTTGCGGAGCGCTATCACCGGTCAAGGGAAGCCGCTGGGCTGCCGCCTGCCGCGGCGAACGTCGCCGCCGCCTCGTCATAGACGCCGGGGAAGAACCTTCAGGGCGACCTGCTGACCACTCCCCCCACCTAGGCGTCTAGGTCTGTAGCCAACGTCGCCAGACCACTCAGCAGCGACTGAACTTCGGAAAGGACTGCCAAGCCGAGCAATGCGACGGCGGCGAGGTTGAACAATGCCGCCTGCTCGCGACCACCGATCTGATGGGCTTCTCCAAGAGCCCGTTGCGCGATGATAGGTCAGCCAGTCAGGATTGCGATCGAGAGCAGCGTCAAGATAGGAAGTCGCACCCGAGCCAACGCGTCGCCGAGCACACAGATGGTCTGCGCAACAAGCGGTTTCGCGGCCGTGGCCACGGCGAGCATGTCACAAGTCACAGCGCCACGGGCGGTCTGCCAGGGACCATGCCGGCGATGACTTGGAGATGCCCGAACCGATAGGCGCGGCAATCGGCATCGCCTGCCGACCCGGGCGATCGGGGGAGTGGAGTCGGCTAACGCCCGCCACCCGGGTGTTCGTCGGACAATAGCGGCAACGACCGCCGCGCGTGCTCTTGTTCCCGCGCCCCGCGGCCGAATGTTGTTAGCAGGGCACCGACAGCACGACGACATCGCCACAGACCTCGGCCATTGCGGGGCTGGCGGCCCCGGCGCAAAGGCAAGTCGGTCAAAGAGATCAACACGTCCAGTCGCGATCTTGCGTGCACTGCCGCAGCCTGCCGAACGCGTCGTAAATGCCTGATTCGCCAGGACTTAGCGTGATCTCGTCTACATAAGGTGACGCGCCGGGTCCGTCAGATCAACGGTGTAAGCGGCATCTTCGGTTAGGTGGTTTCGCTGCCCGGCATGCGGTCGGCGAAGGTGATCGCGAAGGCGTTCAGGGCTGGTTTCCAGCGTATGGTCCATCGCTTCTGTCCGGTCCCGGTCGGGTCCAGCGACCGGGTGACCAAGTATAGGCACTTCAGCGCCGCCTGCTCGGTGGGAGAATGACCGCGGGCCCGCACGGCGCGGCGGTAGCGGGCGTTCAACGATTCCTGGGTTATCTGTAGTCCGGCGGTCGGGCAGGGTTGTGACCTGCTGGTTTGCGGTGTGGACGGTGTCCGCGACGTGCTCTTGGCGCTCGGTTGTCGCCCAG
>NZ_JACKSH010000295.1 GCF_025821625.1 Mycolicibacterium pyrenivorans | reverse complement strand
AGCCTCGATCCACCGATAAATTGGTTGGTCGTGGGGTGTCGGAATGAGGAAAGTGCCCCTTGAGCTGGGAGGATTGGTGTTCTCTACGCATCAATCAGGCCAGTTCAGAAAGGCACTTCCGGTGAAAGTGTCCCATAGGTTCGCCGCTGGGTCGGCGGTCTTTGATGATGAGCATCTCGTGTCGTGCGCGGGGCTGGTGCCGGTGATGACACTGGCCACCCAGACCGGGCTGCCGAAACTGTTGGCTGACAAGATTTCCATCCCGGCACCCAAGGTCAGATCTGGCTCGGCCAATCCGGCACCGAAGCTGACCACGGTGATCGCCGGGATGTGCGCTGGCGCTGACAGCATCGATGACCTCGATGTGGTGCGCTCTGGTGGGATGAAGAGCCTCTTCGGCGGCGTGTACGCACCGTCGACGATTGGAACATTGTTGCGGGAGTTCACTTTCGGACATGCCCGCCAACTGGAGTCAGTCCTGCGTCATCATCTGGCCGCGCTGTGTGAACGGGTGGACCTGCTGCCCGGCGCGGACACCCAAGCGTTCATCGACATTGACTCGTTGCTGCGTCCGGTTTTCGGTCACGCCAAGCAAGGTGCCTCCTACGGTCACACCAAGATCGCCGGCAAGCAGGTCCTGCGCAAAGGGCTCTCGCCGTTGGCCACCACGATCAGCACCCCCGGGTCGGCACCGGTGATCGCCGGGATGCGACTGCGTGCCGGCAAGACCGGCTCCGGGAAAGGCGCGGGCCGGATGATCACCCAAGCCATCGCGACCGCCCGCGCTGCCGGCGTGACCGGGCAGATTCTGGTGCGTGGTGATTCGGCCTACGGCACCCGCGCCGTCGTGGGTGCCTGCCGAAGCCACGGCGCCCGCTTCTCGGTGGTCATGACTCGAAACTCGGCCGTTGATCGGGCCATCACCGCGATCGACGAGTCCGCCTGGACACCAGTGAAATATCCCGGTGCGGTGCGTGATCCCGACACCGGGGACTGGATCTCTGATGCCGAGGTCGCCGAAATCAGCTACACCGCCTTCGCGTCGACCAAAGACCGGTTCACCGCCCGCCTAGTGGTGCGCCGGGTCAAAGACGCCAGATTCCGCGACGCCCTGTTCCCCGTCTGGCGATATCACCCGTTCTTCACCAACACCGACCTTCCCACCGCCAAGGCCGACATCACCCACCGCCAACACGCGATCATCGAAACCGTGTTCGCCGACCTGATCGACGGCCCCCTGGCCCATATGCCGTCTGGGCGGTTCGGGGCGAACTCGGCGTGGGTGTTGTGCGCCGCGATCGCGCACAACCTGCTGCGCGCCGCCGGCGTGCTGGCCGGAGGCGCCCACGCGGTAGCCCGCGGCGCGACATTGCGCCGCAAGATCGTCACCGTCCCGGCCCGGCTGGCCCGGCCACAACGCCGACCGATCCTGCACCTACCAGCACATTGGCCTTGGGCAGATCACTGGCTCACGTTGTGGCGCAACACCATCGGCTACAGCCCACCAGCCACCGCAACCGTCTGACCACTCGCCGAACAGGCACTACCGGAGACCACAGGAAAAGCTGGACAGACCAGCGGATTCACGCTGCCCACCCACCGCAGCACAGCAAAATCAGTCTGACCGGACCTCAACAGGGTCGATCCACGGATTGAGGCTNAAGCTGGACAGACCAGCGGATTCACGCTGCCCACCCACCGCAGCACAGCAAAATCAGTCTGACCGGACCTCAACAGGGTCGATCCACGGATTGAGGCTAAGTTCGACGCCGACCCGGCGAACTACGCTGTTGCCTAACCCTTGATCGGCGATGGGTGGTGTGGCGCCCGGCGCAGATGCGCGCGGCGGGCATCACCCATCGCCGCATTTCGCGCGACAATATCTGTGCACTACATCGGAACAGGAATCCGCTGGGATACGCGTAGGCCTGCGGTCCCGGGTGTCAATCCCGGGTGCACCATCTGGGAGGAACAAATGCCCACATCAGCAACGAAACCCACACCCGCGCAGACGCCGCCGCGGCATGGCTACATGACGGACAAGGACCGCTACCTGGACCGTCTCAAGCGCATTGAAGGACAGGTGCGCGGAGTGCACCGGATGGTCGCAGACGAGCAGTACTGCATCGACATCCTCACCCAAGTCAGTGCGCTGACCCGGGCACTGCAAGCGGTCGCGCTCGGTCTGCTCGACGATCACCTCAAACACTGCGTACTAGACGCCGCGCACGCCGGGGGCGATGACGCCGACGCCAAGATCAAAGAGGCCACCGACGCCATCAATCGCCTGGTGCGCTCGTGAGTCGCGGGACGCGGTCAGCCCAGTGACGTCAGCAGCTGTCGGCAGGCTTGTTCACAACGCCGGCAGGACTCCGCGCAAATGCGGCAGTGCTCATGGTGGTCGGCGTGGCGGTCACACTCGTCCCCGCAGGAGCGACATGCCGTGGCACACGCTTCTAGCATCAAGCGGGTCAGGTTGGCGTCGTAACCGGTATGGCGGGACAGCACGTGCCCGGTCGCCGCGCACACATCGGCACAGTCGAGGTTGGTGCGCACACAGGTGGTGAGCTGCTGCACCGAGTCTTCACTGAGGCAGGCGTCGGCGCAGGCCGTACACGCTTGCGCGCACTCCAGACACGCCTCGATACAGGACGTCAACGCGGCGCGGTCGATACCATCCAGGTCTTGCGGATAAGTTTCAAGCATCTTGCTCGCGGTACTCATACCGTCCTCCATTTCCATGGCGCGTATCGCATGGGCTGACCGTGGCGTGGCCCACGGTCGACAGCCGCATACCCATCCCCCTATGGCCAAACCCCGTTTCGGTGATGGACAGGCGCCCCTGCAACGCACAACAGCTTCAGCGGCCCTCGCACCGAATGCTGTTGATATGAAGCGGCTTTCGAATCGAAAGTCAGCACGCCTGGCCAACTTCTTGACCGCGTTGGACCCTGTGGAGGGTCGCGACGAACGACGCTGCTGCCGCCGGGCCGTGTGCGCTAGCCACGCTGTGGTGGCACCGAGGAGTCGCGTCGAGCGTGAGGACGAATCGATTAGCATCTGTGTACCAGAACAGTAGATGTCGGTGCGGGCCGTCAACGCCGCGGTCCGCCGGTCCAGCCCAATGGAGGGACGTGGGAAGGCTTCAAGCCATCGACCGCCAACTCGAACTGCTCAGCGCGGTCAGCGCGTCCATTCGCAGGCTCGGTGGCCACCCCGACACCTCCTTGATCGATGAGCTTCTCGATGAACGCTGGGAATGCCAGTGGCAGCTAAGCGATGTGCCGGCCACGGTGAGAACGGACCACGGTGCTGCAGCCTTTCGTGACGCCGGTTGACCCATGTCTTTGGGGGCGTCGGCGCGACTCAGACTTCCTGTGACGACGAGGCGCGCAGGCGGGCGTCGGTTCGTCGAACCCGCAGATGGTCAGCGCCACACCAGGGTGCGGCCGCTTTGCTCCCAGGCCTGCATTCCGCCCGCTAACTCCACCACGTCGTGATACCCCAGGTTGGCCAGAGTTGAGGCGGCGATAGTGCTCATCCGTCCGGTACGGCAGTAGACCGCCAGCGCAGTGCTGCGAACGGTCGGCAACCTGTTGATCTGCGCCTCGATTTGGTCGAACGGAATGCTGAGATCCGTGCCTGCGATGTCGCCTTCGTAGGGCACGTGCACATTGATGGTGACCCGCTCGGGTGCGGCGATAGCCTCGGCGAATTGTTGCGGTCCGATTGAGCGCGGTGCGCGAGCCGCAGTATCGGTCTGTCCTACCGGCGGCGGTGTCGACGACGATGTCAGCGGTTCGGCGGGAGAACCGCAGCCAACCAGTGTCAGCACCGCACCGACGATGGCGACGTGGACACGGACGCTCGGGATCGACGACATCACCTCCACTATCGTACTAAGCCCGATAGTAGGTCGAAGCCTCGCCCCACCACGTCATCGTGACGACGCTGAACCGGGATCGCACTCTCCCATCCGCTGCCAGGACCGTCGTGGCCTGTACGCGGCACTGCTCAACGGATACCCTCAGGGGGTATTTCGTGGTGTGGAGAGGAGATAGGGATGAGCACAGATGTGAAGCCCAAGGCGGCGGGGCTGGTACGAGTTGCGCGGCATCCTATGGTTCGCGCGGTCGTCAAGTGCGCGGTGATGTGTGCACTTGGCGCCAACACCAGGCAACGGCGCGCCGTGAAGCACGACAACAAGTGCTGCCCATGAGGACCGGGCTCTGGGTGCCGTATCGCCGTCCGTCGATGGCGAGCGATCCTCCGCATCTGAATTGAACACTTCAGCGGCAAGTTCAGTGCGACGTGGATGCACAGTGGCGGCGGAGTCCGTCACCACCGTGCCGCCGGATCCCAGAAGCGGGGAGGGCGTGGCCCCCGATGATGAGACCACCCCCGCCCCGCCATGGTCAGCAGGACGCGTCGACGTAGACCGTCGTGTATAAAACGCGCTCAACAGTTTGGTCCCGCCGATTCTGGCGAAACTCGGTGACCTCGCGGCCCGGGCGCACCCCGCTGACCGTGCACTTCTCCAGCGGTGCTGTCCCCACCTTGTTGAGGATCACCTTGTAGCCGTTGGACTCCAGTCTGTTGACAGTGTCCTGTACGGAATCGGGCCCGGCCGGCGCTGCGGCGGCCGGTTGTGCGGCCGCGATCATGAATGTGGCGATACCAGACAGAGCAATAGTCGCCAGTGCGGTCATCTTCACGGTTGTTCTCCTTTCGCGTACTTCAACGCATATACGGCTGCGCTCAGTACGTAGCTAATCAGTAGCTACATCGAGAATACATGGTTGCGAACCCATGCCAAGACCCGCGCGCCACGATTCGGTAACGAGTTAACGTCATATGCGCCAAGGCTTTTCGAAGAGTCCACATAGCTGCTCGCAGTGGTGCCGTGGGCAGGGCAGCAGCAGGCCGTCACGACCGCTCAGCAAACGCCGCGGTTAGTCACCGGGGCCGCGGGGGTCCCCATGGGTCGGGCTGAATCCGACTGTGTTCCCGGTTCTGGCGGAACAGTTTGGAGTAAGGTGCGTTATCACATCGAATGGGCGGCCCTAGCTGGCGGCGACCCATTTCGGATTCCTATGTCGTGCTCACGCCGACGCACGCGCCGGCACCTGACCGCGATGCCTTATCGTCGCGCCGATGTAGCCAGTACTGGCTGGGGCGCGAGATGGCCACGGCGGTCAAGTCGATGCAACGCAAGTGCCGCCACCAACCCAACCAATGCCAGTCCGCCCCAGAGCAGTTCGTCTGCACCGGCGTCGCGCGCGGCCTGCAGGAGTGCACCGGTGGCCAGATTGCCGGCCAGAATGCCCACTCCCACTATGGTGTTGTAGAACCCGTAGTGTGTCGCGACGAGGCGGTTGCCCGCCAAGGACACCACCGTGTCCATCTCGAACGGGAAGACCGCTGCCGATCCGACCGCCAGCAGCCCTGCTGCCATCAGCAATGCCACGATGGCCGCAATGGCACCAAAGCGCCCGCCATGGGGAACCACCAGCAGCGGCACGAACGACGCAGACAGGATGAGCATGCCGATCATCAGCGATCGTCCGGCGCCCCAGCGGGCCGCGAACCATCGCGTGATTCGCAGCTGCCCGCCCACCGCGACGAGCCCGGAGACGACGAAGACCGCGGCAACCAGCAGTGATTCGTGTTGCGGTGCCAACGCTGCAGCATGTAGCGGCAGGGCCAAATAGACCTGGAAACTCAACACATAGGACCCGATCATCGCTGCGGCGAACCACAGGAATGATCGGTTGGCCACGACGATGCGCCAGTCATCGAGGATCGCCGTCTTCTCGGCGACGGGGCTGGCGCTATGTTGTGGCAAGGCGAACAGCTGCGCCACGGTGAGCACGGCGAACACTGCGGCCGCGACGGCAGCGGCGATGCGGAAGTCCACCACCATCAGGGCCAGCCCTGCCAGCGGGCCCGCCAGGATGCCCGCCTGATAGAACATGTTGAACATGGCGAACGCTTCGACTCTGCGCTCTTGCGAATCGGCCGCCAGGTAGGCGCGCACCGCCGGATTGAACAATGCTCCTGCGAAACCCGTTGCCGCCGAGGCGATCAGAACAGCGGGCAGCGAATGCGCGAATATTAAGAGCCCAAACCCCGCGGTGCGCAGCAGGCAGCCGGCCACGATGAGCGGCTTGTAGCCAAGCCGGTCGGCCAGCGTTCCGCCGATGATGAACATGCCCTGCTGGGAAAAGTTGCGCACACCCAGAACCAGACCGACCGCCCACGCCGCCAGTCCCAGCGGCCCCGCCAGATAGCCGGCCAGATAGGGCATCAGCATGTAGAACCCGAGATTGATGCCGAACTGGTTGACCATCAGCAGTCGGCTGGGCCAGCCGAAGCTGCCGAATTGTCTGACGACACCCATCACCGCACACTCCGCACCGGATCGACCACATGGAGGCACCGCGTCCAGGAGTGAACGACCTGATCGGTCGGATCGGTGATGACGGCCGGCTCTTCCGGTGGTTGTCCACCGACAAGGCCGTGCTGGCGGCAATAGTCGTCGTTGTAGACGGTGTCGAAGTAGCGTTGCGGGCCGTCGGGGAAGACGGCGGCGATGGCCGTATCCACCGGGTGAGTTCGGGCGACCCAGCCGGCGACCAGCGCGACTGCGCCCACACTCCACCCGCCACTGGCGTAGTGGGTTGCCGCCAGCGTGCGGCAGGCCCACACCGCCTCGGCCGGCGCCACCCAGTGCACCTCATCGAAGGCGTCGTAATCCACGTTGCGCGGATAGATGCTCGAGCCCAGTCCACGCATCAACCGAGTGGCCGCGGGCTGGCCGAAGATGGTCGACCCGACGGTGTCCACCCCGATCAACCGCAGATCAGGATTGAACTGCCGCAGCACTCGCGCCACTCCGGCGGAGTGCCCGCCGGTGCCCACTGAACACACCAGCACGTCGATCTCGCCGAGCTGGGCGTGCAACTCGAGGGCCAGGCCCTGGTAGGCCTCCACGTTGTCGGGGTTGTTGTACTGGTCGGGGTACCAGGAGTGCGGGTGGGCGGCCAGCAGTTCGGCGACGCGGTCGCGGCGGGCCTGCTGCCAGCCGCCCTGCGGATGAGGCTCGGTCACCACATCGATGTCGGCGCCGTAGGCCGACAGCATCCGGTGCATCATCGGCTCCATCCCCGGGTCGGCGACCAGGGTCACGGGGTGGCGGTACACGGTGCCGGCGAAGGCCAGCCCCAAACCTAGTGTGCCGCTGGTGGATTCCACGATGCGCGCACCTGGACGAAGGTCACCGCGGGCCGTTGCCTGCTCCACCATGTGCATGGCTGGCCGATCTTTCATGCCGCCGGGATTGAATCCCTCCAGCTTGGCCCAGAAGCCGCGCTGATCGTCACTGAACGGTGAGGATATCCGCAGCACAGGAGTGTTTCCCACCATCGTGGCTAGCCGGTGATTTCGGCCGAGCCCGCGGTGGCGCGAGAAGTGAAGATCGCTGGAATGGATGGACAGAACATCAGTCATATGAGTTATCGCTTCTGCATCGAAGCCGCGACTTGGACTTGGGTGCGCGGCAGCTGACAATGGGCAGCGGTTACCGACCGGCCGTGCCCGTCTGAGCGCGGTCGGTCTGGCGCTGCCCGGTCAGCGCCGCGAAATGCAGAAGCGGGCCAGCAACTGGCGGCCCGATACGACAGGGCCAAGTCCACGCGGTGGACCGCGCACCGCTGCCCAGATCCCGTGCCCGCGGTACAGCCACGCCGCCGCGACGGCGACGGCCAACCCCAGAGCCACCAGCACGGTGGCGACCCGCGGCACCACGGCGGTGGCGAAGGTGTCGGGTGAGATCGCCGCTGAAGCGTGTTGAAAATGTGGGTGGTCCATCACCACAGCAAACTCGTGAGACACTGCTGTCGTCACTGCGTGAGGACCGTGGTCATCTGGACCGTCCGACCACGGCAACGCTACGTCACTGCCGATAAGCAGCACCCAGAAAACAACCGCCAGCGCTAACGCCGACTGCAGTCGCTTCCTCGTGGGGGCGTCGTTGTACCTCACAATGTCGCCCACTGTAGCAGCTTGTACGGGCATCCTCCGTAGGTCCCCAAGTCGAGTCCATGTCGTTACGCGCTTGCGATTCGCGGATGTGAACCGGCCGAGCAGGCGATATATGCCGACTATGTGATCTGCATGACTATCTCAGTGCGGCAACTCTTTTCACTAATTGTCTATGTGCGACAAGCTTGTGAAACTCATATGCGCAGTCCACCTACTGTTCTGGTACGTAGCAATCAGCTGGCGGCAAGCGTGACGACTCCCGAAGTCGGGCCTCGACTGCCACCGCGCCCTTGCGTGTCGTATCCGCCATGTCTCACTGGCACCCGCAATCCCATTATTAACAGGCCGGTGGCTGGGGCGGTGCGGCGATCACGCGCATCGGCAAGCCGCTAGCCCATCCTGTGGCACCGCTCAACGGGTACAGAAATGCCCCATAAAGGAGCTCAGCCCCACACAGATGGGCGATTGGGGGCCGCTCAACGCGAGTATCCAGCTAACTTTTGCGCACGGGTGTGAGTGTTAACTATGCGGCCGTATGGGCGTCACCACGCCCGGGCGCGACAATCACCGGTTGACTGGGCGGATGCGGTGAGCCGCCGTCAGGATCCGGGTGTCCTGCTGAGCTACGCCGGTGGACCGCCCGGATTCTGGTTGGGAATGTCGGTGATGGGCAGGTTGGGCGCCGGTTTGGGTGAGGGGGTGTCGGGCAGTGTCGGAATCCGGTCGGCGGGAATGTCGGCGATCGCGTTGGCTGGCGGGCCGTTTTCCCGGCCTCCGTAGCTGCTGCCGGGTGCGCGGTCGCCGAGCAGGTGGCTCACGGTCACCATGTGATAGCCGTTGGCGATCAGTACGGGAAGAAATTGATACACCAGGTCGACTGTGCTGGAGTAGGTGTCGTGCAGTAGCACCACCGAGCCGGGTTTGATTTGGGTTTTGAGCATGTAGGTGGTGGCTGCCAGGTTGGCGTCGTTGATCCAATCGAAGGGAATGACGTCCCAAAGGATTTCAGCCAGACCCTGTTTTCCTGCTTCGGCGCGTACGGCGTCGTTGGATAGTCCGCCGGCCGGGCGGTACAGGTTGGGGGCGTGACCCGTTGCGGCCGCAATCGCCTCGGTGGCTTTGCGTAATTGGCTGGGGATATCGGCGACCGGGATGGTGGTCATGTTGGGGTGCTCCCAGGTGTGGCTGCCAACCTCCATGCCGGCGTCGGCGATGCGCCGTGCCGCGTCGGGGTCGGCGGCGACCTTGTTGCCGATGAGGAAGAAGGTCGCCTTGGCGCCTTGGTCGGCCAGGACTTGGAGCAGCCGGTCGGTGAAAGGTGTCGGTCCATCATCGAACGTCAGGGCCACGCACTTGTATTTGGCGCAATCCACCTCGTCGGCGCCCAGCCGCTGTTGGCCGCGCGCCCCCTCGACCATGAACGCGGCCACGATCACGATCACCGCGACCAGCACGCCCAGCTGCCACCACAGGCCCTCACTAAAACGCCGCAACCGCATTCAAGGCACCTTTCCGCGCCCGCTTTTCCTGCCGGCGCGCTGTTACTGAGCGCGACCGTAAATGGTTGCAGGGCGCCCTGTCCAGCCAGTACTGGCAGCCGATTCACATGCTGGCGCGCCGTCCTCCGCAGGCGGGTACCGGAAACCGTTGTCCTCGCATGCTTTAGTCCGGTGGGAGTCGGCGACCCCGCCTGTGTCGATGCGGCCCCACAGCTTGCTGGTGCGGCAGCTCGACGGACTCGTACCATGGCGGAAGTCCAGCCAATCGCGGGAGACCACATGGGCTTCATCACTTCATCGGCCGCTCGTCCAGGCCGGTGGCTGCCCGTGTCGCTGACGGCGCGGCGACCGGAATCGCCGGTGTGGACATGGTTGGCGCTGGCCGGGTTGCTGGGCGCGCTGGTGCTCGCCGTGCTGGGGGTTCCGCCGGTCGATATCCACGGGCCGCTGCATTACGCCGGCATCATGGATCCGTTCTGCGGCGCAACACGATCGGTGTATCTGACAATGCACGGTCAATGGGAGGCCGCGCTGCGCTACAACCCCGCGGCTCCCCTGATGCTCGTTGTGGCGGCCGGCTGGGTACTGCGCGGCGCCGCCGGGTGGTGGACCGGACGCTGGATGCAGGTCCGAATGCCGCGTCGCGCCGTGATCGCGGTCGCTGTGGTGGCGTTAGTTGCGCTCGAGGTCCGCCAGCAGTCCAGCGTGGCCCTGCTGACCGCACCATGGACGGGCGGCTAGCTCTGTGTCAAACAGGGGATGGCGCCGGCGGCCGTGATGCCGCCGCCGACGCACATACCCCGCAGCTGATCGTTAGCACCAGCTGGCCGACACGATTCAGGATCCGGGCGGCGTTGTTGCTCCGGCTGCTACGCGACGGCCCTGGCGCGCAACCAGTTCGTCCTCGTCGACCAGAACAAGCATCGGCTGACCTGGCGCGCACAGCATCGTCACGAGGAATCGCACCGGGATGTCCGGGCGGTTGTTGGCGTCCTGGTAATGGATCACGTCACCGCCGGGTTCCCAGAACGCTTCGCCGGCTTTGAGCACGCGCGGCGGCTCACCTTCCAGCTCGAACAGGATCTCGCCTTCGAGCACATAGCCAAACGCTGGTCCGCCGGGGTGGCGGTGTGGCGGGGCGCCCGGGTCGCCCGGCGGGTACTCAATCACCACGGTCATCACCTCCGCGCCTTCGGGAAGTGCCGGCGGTGTCGCGGTCTGTATGACGGTCAGTGCCGTCTGCCACGCGGTGCTGCGCTCGGGGTTGTTCGACATCGTTGTTCTCCTCTACTTATGCGAGTCCATATTGCTCTCCGGTACGTGGTGAGAGTCCATAACGGACCGTCGAACTCAGATTGGTGGGTCACCGACAGCAAGCGAGCCCTTGGACGTCCGTAGTCCGTCCGTAGTCCGTAAGTCGTTCACGCGCTAGCCATGTATGCGCAGGCATGCCCCGGGGGCGCTGATTGGCGCTTCGGCATGCCGGCGTCGGACTGTAAGACATTTGCCACCCTTTTCTCACTGTGGCACCACTAGTCACGCCAGTATCGGAAGTGCAATATGGCCACAGTGTTGACTTAAGCACCACATCGCAGCGGGCGGCTCCGCGCCTGTGTCGGGGAAGGACCACGATGAGGGCAGTCTGCAGGTTTCTCACCGCCATCGCCGTCAGCGGGGCGCTCGCGGTCACCGCGCATGCCGTCGATCCAATATCGGCCTACGCCAATGCGATCGATTGGGACGCCATTGCGCAATGCGAATCTGGAGGCGACTGGTCGATCAGCACCGGCAACGGATACTTCGGCGGGCTCCAGTTCCAGCCCTCGACATGGGCAGAGCATGGCGGTCGAGGCAATCCCGCCAACGCAGCTCGCACCGAGCAGATCCGCGTCGCCGAGCGTGTAATCGGCACGCAAGGACTGGGGGCGTGGCCGGTCTGCGGCCGCCAGGGAGTTGAACACGTCGGCTGGTACGTGCCTATGCGCCCCACCGGATGCCAAGCCTTGGCCGCCAACATGTTTGGCATTATCGATCTGCGCCAACTGTGTCAGACGCTGACCAGTCCGGGAAGGATCGTGCTCGGCGGGGCCTGACCGTCGGGTAGTCCGCGACCACCGCGGGCGTCCGGATTGCGCAGCGGCGCAGACCACGATTGGCCGTGCGCATCGCAGCTAGACAGCTAAACGGTAGCCGATTCCGCGTACGTTCAACACCAGCAGTGGTCTGGCGGGGTCGTCTCCCAATTTTCTGCGCAGATGACCGATGTGCACGTGGATGTTTGTGATGCTGCCCGCCCAGCGCGATCCCCACACCGCGTCCAACATCTCTTGACGGGTCGTCACGGCGCCCGGCCGTTGAGCCAGCATCGCCAGAATCTCGAACTCCGTTCGGGTCAAGCTGATCTGCTCGTCGGCAAGGAAGACCTCGCGCCGCGCAATATCGACGCAAAGCCGCCCGAATACCTGCCTTGCTGGCGGATTCTCGGAATACGACCCGACAGTGTGGTCCGCCGGCGACGCATGCAAGCGGCGCCGGATTGCCCGTATGCGGGCGGCAATCTCACGACTGGAGATTGGCTTGGCGAGCACGTCGTCGGCTCCGGCGGCGAGCCCAGCGATCGTAGTGCCCTCATCACGTCGTGCGGTCAACATGGTGATATGGCCATCAGATAGCGTGCGCATCCGACGGCACAGCTGCATGCCGTCGCCGCCGCGCACATCGGCATCAAGAAGGATTATCCGGGGCTGCAAATTCTTGGCCGCGGTCAGTGCTTCATCGCAGTTGTCGGTGACCACCACCGACACCTCCTCAGCGCGAAGGTATTCGGCGAGAAGGTCAGTCCAGCCGGCGTCGCCATCGACAACGAGCACTTGCTGCGATGGTGCGGTGGGTGCGCTGTTATGCACCCACTCAATACTGCCCTACTACGTATTTCGTAGGTGGCCGGCGCGCCCGGTGCCGCGCATCTTCAACAAATCTTTATAGAACAACGATTGATTCGCGACATCGTTGGATCGGTCGCGCGATGACTTGCCGGCTGCCTTGAGGTTTATGACCGCGGCAGCGGTCAGCGCCGGTAGCGGGCACGGCGTCCGAGACGAACTCGGCTGAGCGGCGCAGCGCACCGCCGTCATGACGCGCACCGTTATCCTGGCTGCTTACTCCGACATACTTCCCATCGGGCATGTGGGAGGAGACCAGGCGGACATCTTCCGGCTCCATGTTCGCGAAGTCAGGCAATCTGACGACAAGTGTGTGCGTGGCAGGCATACCCGCGAAGATCGCCGGTCCTCAAGTTCTACTGTCAAGACTAGTACTAGCTGAGGTCGTAGATTGTTGAGTGACGCCACGATGTGATGGCGAATCCGATGAGGACGGTGGTAAATGGTGTACAGACCAGGGATCGCGCGTGGCGGAGTCAGTCATCGTCTGCGCAGTGGTTCTGCGTGGTTTGGGCCGTGCGGGAAGTGAGCGCCGACGGTGGTTGTGTGCTGGGTCGCCGGCTGGCCAAAGCAGCCGGCGCGGTGGCCGCAGGGCTGCTGGTGGCGGCGAGTTTTCCACCGCTGGGCTGGTGGCTCAGCGCGATCGTGGGCCTGGCGCTGTTGGCGTGGGTGCTGGCCGATCCGTTGACCGGCGTAGCCGGCGGCTTCGGGTACGGTCTGTTGTTCGGGTTGGCGTTCTATCTGCCGTTGTTGCCGTGGGTCGGCGCCCTGGTGGGCCCGCTTCCCTGGGTGGCGCTGGCCGTCGTGTGTGCGCTTTTTCCCGCCATATTCGCCGTGCCGGCCGTGCTGCTGCGCGGACGGATCGGGTGGCCGTTGTGGTGGGCGGCCTGGTGGGCGGCCATCGAATGGCTCAAGAGTGTGTTTCCATTCGGCGGTTTTCCCTGGGGCGTGGTCGGATTCAGCCAGGCCGACGGCCCGCTGGCCGTGTTGGCGCGCGTGGGCGGGGTGGCGCTGGTGTCGTTCACGACGGCGTTGGTGGGCTTTTGTGTGGCCGGCCTTGCCCTGCTGGTTCGGCGCTCGGCGAGCACCGATCTCAGGGTCACCGTCGCGGTGTGCGTTGTGTGCCTGGCGCTGGTCACCGTCGGCAGTGCGGCGATGGCGCCCCTGGTGTGGGCCTCAACCGGGCACGGCGGGCCCTCGGTGACGGTCGCTGTGGTGCAGGGCAATGTCCCCCGGCTCGGTTTGGATTTCAATGCCCAGCGCCGCGCCGTGTTGGACAACCATGTCCGCCAGACGCTGCGACTGGCCGACGATATCCGCTCCGGGCGAGCCGCCCAACCGCAGTTCGTTATCTGGCCGGAGAATTCTTCGGATATCGATCCGCTGCTCAACGAGGATGCGGGGCGGCAGATCACGCGGGCCGCCGGGGCGGTTGGCGCGCCCATTCTGGTTGGCGCCGTCCTGGCTCGGCCCGAGTGGAGTCCATCGACGCCGGTCAGTGCCAACTCGGTGATCGTGTGGGATCCGGTCAGCGGGCCGGGACAACGGCATGACAAGAAGATCGTTCAGCCGTTCGGTGAATACCTGCCCTGGCGTAGCTTCTTTCGCCACGTTTCCGATTTCGCCGACCGGGCCGGATACTTCACGGCGGGCGCCGGCAGCGGCGTCGTGCAGGCGGGCGGGGTGTCGGTCGGTGTCACCACGTGCTGGGAGGTCATCTTCGATCGGGCCGCGCGCGAGGCGGTGCTCAACGGCGCGCAGATGCTGGCGGTTCCGAGCAACAACGCGACGTTCAACGAGCAGATGAGCCGCCAGCAGTTGGCATTCGCCAAGATCCGGGCCATCGAGCACGGGCGCAGCGTTGTTGTGGCGGGTACGACGGGTATCAGCGCGGTGATTACCCCGCAAGGGGAGGTCGTGGCGGGCACCGGCTTTTTCGAGCCTGCCCACCTGGTCTATCGAATCCCGTTACAGGCCAACGTCACTGCGGCGACGCGGTGGGCGGCGCAGGTGCAGTGGGCGCTCATCGCGATCGCCGCCGCTACGCTAACCGCGACGCTGATCGGCCGGATCCTCACTCCCCCAGGCACCGCGGGTGACATTGCCGGTCCGGCACGCCGCGTCAACGGCTGGGTTTGGCCGCCCACCCGACGAGCATGAAGCCGGCGAGCACCAGCATCCCTGCCATGGGATAGCCCAGCAGCAGATCCTGATAGCCCACGATGCGCAACCGTGCAAGGTGCGTGTAGACGTGCACGAGCGCCATCACCGAGCCGACACCGACGAGCAGCCAGCCCAGCAGTCAGCGCAACCGTTCACGCCGATATTCCGGCGTGTAGATCGACGGTTTCCGGCTGCGCGGCAGCCGCCGCTTGGGGCTCATGAGTGACCGGCCTTCCCAACGAGTACGAAGCATCATAGTACTACCGTCATTAGTACCTCGGTGCGGATAGGTGCGTGGCCGTCGACGATTCGCTCAAGTAGCGTCCGTCGCGTTATCGATGGTGCCCGAAAGGGTGGGTAGCCAACGGCTTCGACAGTGGTGCGTTGCGCTGAGCCGGGCCTTAAGCGCAGGTCAGTGCCTAACCGACGAGATCTCCAAGGGTGAGGCCCCGCGCGGCCAACCACGGTGCAGGATCGACACGGTCGGTGCCGTTGGCGTGCACTTCCAGGTGCAGGTGGGGTCCGGTGGAGTTTCCTGTGCTTCCCATCGTGGCGACCTGGTCGCCGGCCATCACGCGCTCTCCGACGTTGACGGTGGTGCTGTTGAGGTGAGCGTACAAAGTGACTGTCCCATCGGCGTGGCGCAGCTTGACCCAGATACCGAAGCCCGACACAGGTCCGGCGGCGGTGACCACGCCGTCGGCGACGGCGTAGATTGGTGTGCCGGTCGCGTTGGCGATGTCGATCCCGCTGTGTAGCGTCCCCCAGCGGTAGCCGAATCCAGATGTGAGAATGCCCCGGGTCGGCACGACGAACAACGGCCGCTGCAGCCGTGCCTCCCGTTCGGCGCGCTGCTGGGCGAAAGCGACACCGCGGGCGAATTCCTCGGCCGCCACTGCTGGATTGACCGACGGAGCCGCCGCGATCACCTGCATCCCGCCGCCGCTGGCGTCAGTACCGGTGTGTAGAACAGTTGCTTCGGCGGTCATCACCGCCGGCCCGGAATCCATGTCTGCAGCGCCCAGTGCGGATTGGGCGGCCGCGCCCACCGCGCCGGCGGCCATCGCTGCGATCAGAACACGGCTGCGCTCCGCGCCCGCGACGACGTTGCGGTGGCGCCCTCGCCGCGGTGGTCGCATCGGACCGCTGGAGTGCCCCACAGGCGGTAGCGGTCGGTGGCGCACTCCGGCGGGGTGCCGAGGGACAGGCCCGAGCAGCCGCAGCGGTGCTTGATCAGCGTCCAAGTCGAGATCGTCGCCCAACTCGCGGGCGTGTATGACCTGGAAGTCTTTGTCGAACGCGCAGTGCTCCCGAAACATGAGTTCAGCGAGTGCGCCGAACTCGTTGAACGGAATGACCTCGGTGATCTCGGCGTCCCAGTCGGTCGCGTGGCGCGGCTGCGCGGGCCAACGCTGCTCAGCCAATCCGGGGACCTCCGCGCTGTGACCAAATCGTTACTTTGGATCAGGTGACTTAACCAAACTCACCGCCCGGTGACAAGCGATTCGACGAAACTCGTTACCCACGAACGCTTTGGGGCGCCTTCGAGGCACAGCTCGAGCCAGCCCGCCGGGCTGGCGGCGGCGTCATCGGCGCCGGCTTGCGTGGAGTCCGAGCCAGTTTAGTACTATTCGCGATAGTAGTTTTCCTGGAGCGCTGTGCATGCGAACAGAGAAGGAATCATTGTGGAAGCGTTGAGCCTGGCTGATGTATCGCGTCGCGTGTTGGTGGTGGCGTCAGTGGCAGTTGTGGTGCTGACCACGATGAGCGTCCTTGGCACTGCAACCGCGCGGGCGTTTTCTCGTCCGGGCCTGCCGGTCGAGTACCTGATGGTTCCGTCAGCGGGGATGGGACGCGACATCAAGGTTCAGTTCCAAAGTGGCGGCCCTAACGCGCCGGGCGTTTATCTGCTTGACGGCCTTCGTGCACAGGAAGACTTCAACGGCTGGGACATCAACACCGCCGCCTTCGAGTGGTATCTCGACTCGGGCCTGGCTGTGGTTATGCCGGTCGGGGGGCAGTCCAGCTTCTACAGCGACTGGTACTCACCAGCTTGCGGCAAGGCCGGCTGCTCCACCTACAAGTGGGAGACGTTCATCTCCAGTGAGCTGCCCAACTACCTCGCCGCCAACAAGGCCGTCGATCCCACCCGGAATGCCGCGGTGGGCCTGTCGATGGCCGGTTCGGCCGCATTGGTGATGGCGATCTACCACCCGCAGCAGTTCCAGTACGCCGCATCGCTTTCGGGCTTCCTGAACCTGTCCGAGGGCTGGTGGCCGATGCTGGTCGGCATGTCGATGGGTGACGCCGGCGGCTACAAGTCCAAGGACATGTGGGGCGAATCGAGTGACCCGGCGTGGAAGCGCAACGACCCGATGGTCAACATGGCCCAGCTGGTCGCCAACGGCACCCGCATCTGGATCTACGCCGGTGACGGCAAGCCGTCCGAACTGGACGCCGGCATGAGCTCGGGCAACCTGTTTAACGCGAAGTTCCTCGAGGGCTTCACACTCCGGACGAACAAGACGTTCCAGGAGACCTACATCGCCGCGGGCGGTAAGAACGGCGTGTTCAACTTCCCGCAGAACGGCACCCACCAGTGGAACTACTGGGGCGCACAGCTCCAGCAGATGAAGCCCGACATCCAGCGGGTGCTCGGCGCTTCCCCCACATCATGAAGAGGGTTCTGGGGCTGCGCTGGATGCGGGGGCAGAACCTCGCCGGAAAACGGTGCCATCCCCCGGGCTCGGCACCACCCGCGCCCAAGAAACGACACATGTCTTTCCACGCAGCGCTAACAACCAGCTAGACGCCGCACATAAAGACCCCAGATACGCCGAGCACAAGTGTGCCCAGCGGCGCGATGGCAATCATCGCTGTCGCGCTGGTAAGAGCGGCCTGCGTACGTACGCGGACATGATTCGCCGGCGGAAGGGCCAGTCGCTCAGCGCGATTCAACACCGCGACATCGGCGGCGCCCAGCGCGGCAGCCGGCGCGCCTGCGGCCAGAGCCATCAACCCGGTGAGCAGGGCACGCTTGCCGTGCCGGCGCGCGGCAGCATCGTCGGCACACATTTCTAACAACCGTGATATCTCGGCGGCACCGCGCGTCATCAGCGCAAGGCGGGGAAAGACCAGCGCCAAGCCGCGCAACGCCGTGACGATTCTGGGGTGGTGCCCGTCAAGATGGGCGCGTTCATGTGCGAGCACCGCTGCGAGTTCGCGCTCGTCGAGAGCCGCTACTGCTGCGGTTGTCACCACGATCGCAGGTGGCTTTCCTGCCACGCAATACGCGGTGCGCTCGGCGGCGTCGACGACATACACGTCGCGTTCGCCGGTCGGGCGGCCCACCAGTCGAACAGCTTCTGCATGCTCGTAAGCGTGCGCACGCAGCCGCCCAACGACGCGTACGAGCCGGATGCCGATGACGGCGACGGTGCCCACCACGGCAACCGCCGAAGCCAGCAGCATCACTTGGGGTGCGCTACCCGCCTTGCCCGCAGCCAGATCACACAGCAACCGGACGCAGGACACAACGAATGAGCCACCGTCGTGCCAGTGCGCAACCACGTCGACGATCACGAGCACAACAACGGTCAGCCAGGTGAGCAGGACACTGCCGATCGCGATTAACCAGGCCGCCACTCCCGATCGGGGAGCATGCCCGGCACGGGTGAGAAAGCCCAACGCCGGTGGTCCGAACACAATCACCGCGACGCTGTAGAGCAGCAGGCACGCCGCGACGTTCACCGCTTCTTGGCCCTGCTTGACCGCCTCGCCAGCCGCCGCAACGCTTCCCTGAGTCGCTCGGATTCCTTGGGGCCGATCTGCTCGATAAAGTAGCTGAGCACCAGTTCTGAGCGGCCTCCCCCGTCGAGCGCGTCACGCATCAACCGGGCGGTGTGTTCCTCACGGGTCAGGGTGGCCCAATATCGGTAGGCCCGGCCATCGCGTTCGCGCTCGAGCCACCCTTTGTTGTACAAGTTATCCATGGTCGACATCACGGTGGTGTAGGCAATACGACGCTCGCCCGAGAGCTCTTCGAAAATGTCGCGCACCGTTACCATCTCGGGATCGTGATTCCACACGCGATCCATCACCACGGCTTCCAGCTCGCCGAATCCTCGTACACGCACCGTTTCGCCTCCAGCAATGTCGTTGCCGAGCCTACCTCGCGCCGCACGTTTCCCCGTGGTGTGACGCGGAAAATGTCAGCGGGACTGCCCGTGTAACGCGCGTTTGGTCACCGGGTGACGGTTTGGACGGCCCGCGGATTTTGCCGTGTGAGCGTGGCTTAGCTCTGGACGATCACTGGGTCGCCGACCTTGACAGTGTTGAAATACCATTCGGCGTTCTCGGGACTGAGATTGATGCAGCCGTGGCTGACGTTGGCCGAGCCCTGCGACCCGACCGACCACGGTGCCGAATGTACGTAGACCCCGCCCCACGTCACCCGCACGGCGTACTCTCCGTCGATCAGGTAGCCCTCGGGGTCGTCGAGGGGAATTCCGATGGTGCGCGAATCGAAGACCACGCTGCGTTGCTTCTCCAGCACTTTGAAGGTCCCGAGCGGGGTTTCGAAGCCCGGTTTACCCAGCGACGCGGGCATCTCGCGCACCACTTGGTCGTCGATTTTCACTGTGAACGTGTGGGCCGAGACGTCGGCTACGCCCACCACCGCCGCCCCGGTGGTGAATTCGGTTTTCATGCCGCCGACGCGCAACGTGACCGTCGAATGCGCCGGCCAGAACCCGTCCGGATTCCACTCCACGAGACGATCGGTCAGCCAAGTGAATTCACCGTCCACCGGCCGCGGCGCGCCGACGGTGATGCTGCGCTCGGCTGCCGCGCGGTCGTCGACGGGCCCGCTGAACCCGACCAGCACCGGATGCCCAACTCCTACAACCTGGCCAGGACCTGGACGCACCATCGCGACTTGGCCGTCCATGCCCGATGCTGCGGTCGCTCCCGACTTCGCCGGCGGTGGCGCCACTGCCACCGCGGCGGCCGTGACGGTCAGTATCAAAAGCCCGCGAAGCGTGCCGTGCACGAGCCCTCCCTTCACCGCGGTGCGCAACTAGCACCATGTTACGTATGTACTACGTATGCCGCTGTGCGGCGCGCTCGTGTTACACGCGGCTATAGATGATCTAGCGACACTGCGACTTGGCCGCAGCACATGTTCTGGCGGTCACGCTAAAACGTCGACTAAATTCCTTGGTACTACCCGTGATAGCAGCCCTGCCCGTGTCAGCAGTGACGGCACTGCTTCAACCGTTGTCCTGCAACACCATTGCGCCGCTGACGCCGATTGCCTGGCTCGTGGACGCCCTATGCGCGTTCACGAAGCTGATCACATCACGGGTCTGCCGGGTGGCGACTTGATCTGGGCGGCACCGATTGCAGGCCTATCAATAGCAGGCCCACCAGGACTAAGAGCACGGCCATCGGAAAGCCGATCAGCAGATCTAGTGCCCCGACGACCCGCATGCTCGCCAGGTGAGCAATCAGATGGGCAACGGCCATTGCCGAGCCCACCACAACGAGCACCGAGCCCACCGCGCGTCTGAAACGCGCCCACCGGCGCGAGTTTCGATTCAGCCGCCGGGATCCAGCCTGGTATGTGTCGCCTGGCGCCATGGCGCTCCTGTTCCAACGCGGCCGATTATCTACTATCGAGATTAGTACTCAGCATAGTGTGGACCGGGTAGGCCCTCGGCGGGTCGCAATACGGACGTGGTCTGCCACCGGCGTTTGGCAGCCTCTTCGTGGCATCAACTCATTCGGGCGCGCCGGCTGCGGTCACCGCAGTGGATAGCTGGCGCTCGGCCAGGCGAGTGAGCCGCTTGAGGTGATCACGGCTGTACTTGAAGCCAGCCGAGCGCACCTCAATGATGAGCGGCCCGTCACGGGCCGCGATGGTTACACCCATTGGGCCGACCAACTGTCTCGTGACGATAGCCAGCGCATCTTCACCGACATAGGGCCGCCCAGCCCTACAGAGCCGCGCGAGGATCGAAGGCCCTCGACGAGATTGATGAAGGCCGTGAAGGCGCCCTCATCGGTTGGGTAATCAGCGACCGCCACGGTGAGCTGGACCATTGCGGTCAAGTCGCTGAACTGTGATCGCCGCGTTGCTTGTGGCGTACCCGGCGCCTCGGGATCCACACCTGTGCGAGCCATCCGGGTCATCATCGGGAATTCTTGGCGCACAACGGATAATGAAAGGACTTCGTTAGCAGGCAGCGCAGGTGGTGCCGCGGCATTGCGGTCCAGCAGGGTGTCCAGAATAGGGTTGGCACAGCCGCTGAGGATCGCCGCCGACACAACGGCTAGGGCCAGAGCGCGGCGGCCGCAGCGTCGGCCGCACAACATACTAACTACGCTAGTACTGGTTTTCTGCCGACAGAGGTGCTGGGTTATCGCTCCACGGTTGGAATGTCACGTCCGGTGTCGTCAGCCGGCGGTGCAGGACGCTAGCCCGGTCAGGGCGGCGAAGGTGAGGAGCGTGGTCATGCCCAGCACGAGCGCTGCCCCCCAGGCGGCGTTTGAGCCGGCGATGCGCCCCGCGGATGAGCGGCGCCCGTCGAGCCGGGCCAGTCGCAGTTGGATGCACTCGCTGGCGATGCCCAGTGCGGGCGCCGGTGCGGGAGCGCTCTGCAAGGTCTGCAGCGCCCGGTGCAGGCCCCTGGGGCCGTGGGAGCGGGCGGCGTGCGCGTCGGCGTCCAGTTCGACCAGTGTGCGAACCAATGAGGGTGAGTGACGCATCAGGGGCAGCCATCCCAATCCCGCGGCGGCGGCCTGGGCGACGGCTATCAGCAGATGATGGCGTCGGCGCACGTGGGCGCGCTCATGGGCTTCCACAGCGCGCACGGCTGCGCTGTCGAGGCACTGCCGCAGTCCGGTGCTCATCACCACCAGCGGCGGGGTGCCAGCCAGGCTGTAGGCCAGCGGCTCGGTCGCCGGCAGCCACAGCACCGCGCCGGCGTTGGGGCTGTGGCCGGTCAGCAACCAACCCAGTTCGACGTGCTTGTCGTGCAAGCGACGTCGATGCCGGCCGATGCGGCTCAGCTGCCAACCTCCGCGAATGGCGGCGGCGCCCAGCGCGGCAGCACTGAGGATTCCCGCGACGGTATCCACTCCTCCGGGCGGACCCGCGTGCAGCGCCAGCCAGCACCGGTGCAGCAGTTCGGCCAGCCCTGGCAGCGCGACCGCGGCGAGCGTGACGCATACGAGCACACCCCACAGCACCAAGAGCACCGCGGCGTCGGTGCCGCGGCGGGTCAAGGCCCGCAATATCGGTGGTGTGAGGACACCGACGGCGAGGCCGCCGACGGTCCACCACATCACTGCGGTCACCGTCGTCGGCCCCGTTCTTTGAGCCCGCGGGTCAAGGCCCGCGATTCGGCGGTGGTGGCGCTGCGCGCGAAGTGCAGCAGCGCCGCGGCGGGGTCGCCGCTGTCAGCGAGTAGCTCGCGCAGCGCGTCGGTGGCCGCCTGAATGCGGTCGCGGGTGGCCTGATAGCTGTAGGCGCGCCCGTCGAGCTCGCGGCTCAACCATCCCTTGCGGTAGAGGTTGTCCATCACGGTCATCACGGTTGTATAGGCGGGCTTGCGGAGGGGTTCGAGTTCGTCGAGGACGTCACGGACCCGCACCGCGTCGTCGGTGCGCCAGACCACGTCCATGATCGCCGCCTCCAACTCGCCCAGCCCGGGCAACGGCCGAGTCTGGCGTGCTGCGGTGCGCCGCGATGCCCGGCTGGTCGTCTTGCGGGCTGTCATGGTCTCTGCCTTTCCCCAAGCGCGGCGGCGACGGTTTCGGTGACCTCGTCGACATCGCGAAGCACCTGCATCGGCAGGCGGCGCACGGAACCGTCGGTATCGACAAGGTAACTCAGCGGCAGCAGTTGCGGTGCCCGCAACGCGCCCGCGACCGCATCGGCGTCGGTGAACGACGGATAGCCGATATTCAGGTCGCGGACCAGGGCCGCAGCCGAGGACGGCCGGTCGCGCACATCGACACCGATAACCCGCACCGCGCCTGGGGTGTCGGTGTAGGCGTCGAGCACCGGCATCTCCTCGCGACACGGTGCACACCATGACGCCCACAGGTTGAGTAGTGTCGGCGCGCCGGCTACGGCTGCACCCACATCCACCGGCTGCGAGGACCCCAGGCACCGGGCCATCACCCCGGACAGTGTCGGCACCGGCGAGCCGCCGGGCAGTGGCGCCGGGCACGGCGCGGCGCCAGCTTCGGTGGCGGCGGGGTCTGCGCGCGCCTCCAGGTGGTTCTCTGCCAGTCGCTGCTTCGCCGGCGCGGACACCGGGTCGTGACTGATAAGTACACCAGCGACGGTGGCCGCCGCGACGGCGACCAACCCAGCCAACGCTCGACCCCGCACCGCTAGCTGTCGCGCTCGGGCGCTGGACCGACTGCGGTCACCGGATGCGACGGTACTCCCTCGCCTCCCACTGGGCAGGAACGCAATGTCGTTACCCGCCGCCACAACGCCCACCCCAGCACTGCCAACGACGCCGCCGCGATCGCGGGCTGAATCGGCGCCCACACGGTAAATGCCCCGCTGACGCCGACGGCGGCCACCACCAGTTTGTTACACACCGGGCAGCCCACCGCCAGCACCGAGCCGACGTTGGCCAGTATCCCGGCACGTCCCGGCGCCGCGGATACAGCCGCGCGGCCATGGACATAGGTTGCCGCCAGCACACCACTGAGCAATGCAGTCAGCGCCCACGCGGCGTAGCTCCACCACGGCACCGGCGTCATGCGAACGAAAAAGGGGTTGGCCAGCAAGGCGCTGGGAACGCCCACCGCCACAGCGACAACTGCGGCCGCCAACACTGCGACGGCGAGCTGCAGCCACACCACACGACGCGCCATCCTCTGACCACCATCCCGCACGCCCAGTCCCACAACGTTCCTCAGCTTAGTACTAATCCTCATAGTATTTAACGGTGCGGGTGATCGTGCGATACGGCCTTGTCGCCGGCTTGCGCACCGATGTGGGTGGCCGGTGCGCGGTCAGCGCCGCAATGCCCACGTTTGCGCTCACCACGCTCCCAGCACCGCGGTGATCAGTAAAACGGCGGCAAGCACAAAGACTTTGAGCCGAAGATCGATGATCAAGCTCATCCTCCCTGTGTCCGATTGGGCATGTGTCACTGGCCGAGACATCCCGGCCACCCCTAACTACTATCCTACATAGTAGCTACGTTGTGTAGGCCCGCGCCGCCGACGCCCAGCAGCTGCACTAGGTCACCGTTCGATGCGGATGACTCAACGGATCGCGCACGTGCCAGGCCCAGACCGTTATCACAATGAGACTGTGACCCATGTTTCCAGTGTGACAGTAGTGATGTACGTTGCGTGTACGTACTGGACAACTGCTTACTGGCTGGAGCCGTAGCTGCGCCAGGGGAGCTCTGACGGACGGCCGGCCGACGGTGATACGCCAGCGCCCCCGCTAAGGGAGATCATGTGATGAGGCCCCTACGCCACTGGGTCAGCCGCCTCACCGCCGTGACGATCGGTGTTGCCGTGCTGGCCTGTGGTGGTGGCGTCACCGCGCAGGCCTCCCACAATGGCACCGGCCATTCGGGTTCGGAGATCTCCGTGCTGGTCGCCGACCTCGCGCAGGCCAATCAGCGCCTGGCTGACATCGGCGCGCAGATTCAGGGGCAGCAGGAAGGTGTTAACAAAGCCCTGGTGGAGGTTGCCAACGCGCGTGATGCTGCCGATGCCGCGCGCCGCGACGTGCAGGCCAGCGAGCAAGGGATGGCCGATGCGAACGCGGCGATCGCCGCCGCTCAAAGGCGCTTCGATGACTTCGCCGCCGCTACCTACGTCAACGGCCCACCGCAAGCGCTGGTTTCGGCGGCCAGCCCGGAGGACATCATCGCCACCGCCAGCGCCGATCAGACCCTGGCGCTCAGCCACCGCAACGTGCTGACCGATCTACAGCGCGCCCGTACCGAGCAGGCGAATCGGGCGTCCGCGGCGCGCGCGGCCCAGCAGCGCGCCGACCAGGCAGCCGCCGATGCCGAGCGAAGTCAACAGGCGGCGGTGGCCGCCCTGACCGAGGCGCAACGCCAATTCGGTGTCCAGCAGGCCGAAGTCGATCGGCTCGTCGCCGATCGTGACGCCGCGCGGGCCCGTCTCGACGCCGCCCGTCCGGCGCCCTCACCGTCAACCCAGGCGCCTGCGAACGCCGCGGGCGCCGAGTCTGCGGCTCCGGATCGGTGGGACCGGCAAGGTCCGGCCGGGGCACCGGCGCCCGCCGACACCGGTCAATGGGACACCACTTTGCCGATGGTGCCCAGCGCCAACGTAGCCGGGGACCCCATCGCCATCGTCAATGCGGTCCTGCAGATCTCGGCGACCTCGGCACAGGTGACCGCCGACATGGGCCGAAAGTTCCTGACACAACTCGGGATCCTGCCGCAAGCCTCCGCACCCGCCGACCCCGGATTCACCAACGGGCGCATCCCGCGGGTGTATGGCCGCCAGGCAATGGAATACGTGATCCGCCGGGCCACGTCGCAGCTGGGTGTGCCCTATTCCTGGGGCGGCGGCAACGCGAACGGACCATCCCGCGGCATCGACCAGGGCGCCAACACCGTCGGATTCGACTGCTCCGGACTGATCCTGTACGCCTTCGCTGGTGTGGGCATCAAACTGGAGCACTACTCCGGCACGCAGTACAACTCCGGACGCAAGGTCCCCTCATCACAAATGCAACGCGGCGATCTGATCTTCTACGGCCCCAACGCAAGCCAGCATGAATCGATGTACCTCGGCAACGGGCAGATGATCGAAGCGCCCTACACCGGCTCGGTGGTTAAGATCTCGCCGGTACGCACCAGCGGCATGATGCCGTATGTCACCCGACTCATCGAATACTGAGAGCTCTCGAAGCTTTCCGGGCTGACATGACCGTTCGCCGCTGAGGGCGGCTGTTCGATGTGAGCCACCTTGTCACCGCCGAGCTGCGGTCAGTTGATGTAGTTGAGGCTGGTCATCATCCCGGCTTCCTGGTGATAGGTGTTGTGGCAGTGCAACATCCACTCGCCGGGGTTATCGGCGACGAACGACACGCGCAGCTGCTGCATGGGCAGCACGATCACGGTGTCCTTGCGTGCGCCGGGGCGCCCGTTGGTGGTGAGCACCTCGAAGGTGTGGCCGTGCAAATGCATGGGATGCCACATCATCGAGGTGTTCTTAAATGACAGCGTGACGCGTTGACCCTCACGGACTTCCAATGGCCGGGTGTTGGAGAACCGCAGACCGTTGATCGTCCAGTCGTAGGGCATCATCGACCCGCCCAGATCGGCCGGCAGCTCCACGTCGGCGCGCGCAGCCGGCAACGCCGCACCCGGGGCAGCGCCGAACATGTCAATGGTGCCGACACGACCCTGCAGCTCCGGAGGCGCATAGTCGGCGGGCGGTGGCGAACCCGCCCCGCTGACCAACAGTGCCCGTGCCGACGCGTTCTTTCCTTCCGCGGCCGCAACGAGCGGGAAGACGCCGTCGCGGGCGGTGACCACCACGTCGTAGCGTTCCCCCATCCCGATCAGCACCGCGTCAACTTCGGTGGGCACGACCGGAAAGCCGTCGGTGTGGGTCACCGTCAATTTGTGCCCGGCCAACGCGACCCGAAAGGCGGTGTCCGAGCCGGCGTTGATCAGCCGGATCCGCACACGCTGACCAGGCTTGACACGAAAACTGCTGGCGGCCTTCGGAATACGCCCGTTGATCAGATAGTAGGGGTAACTGACGTCTCCGGCGTCGCCACCGAGCAGTGAGCTGCGGCCCGCTCCCCCGACCCCCGGAACGGTTCCCCTTCCGGGCATGCCCGGCATGTCGCCCATCCCGGGCATGTCGTGTCCGCCCATTGAATTGCGAAGCCCGTCATAGATCTGGGCCGGGCTCGATCCGACGCCGTCGGTCCAGTCGTCGAGCATGACCACCCACTCGGCGTCATAGCTGCCCGGGTCGTTGGGGTCGTCGACGATGACGGGGAAGTACAAACCTGTGTCAGCGTCCAGTCCAGTGTGCGGATGAGCCCAGTAGGTGCCTGGATATGGAACGGAGAACCGGTAGGTGAAATCACGGCCGGCGGCAATGTCCGGTGTGGCCGGCGACGCGCCATCCATGTCGTTGCGCAGCGCGATGCCGTGCCAGTGCACCGACGTGGTGCGGTCGAGCCGGTTGCGCAGCGTGACGGCCAGTTCGTCGCCCACCGACGCGCGCACCAACGGGCCCGGAACCGTGCCGTTATACGAGACCGTCTGCGCCACCGTGCCGCCGAGATCTACACCCGTGCGATCCGCGGTGAGCGTGGCCGACACGGTGCGCCCGCTGTGCGGGCGGCGTGCCTCCGCGCCGGCAACCGCGTTATTGGGCACGACGACGGTGCTGCCGCGCGAGCACGCGGCCAGAGTCGCCCCGGCCGCCACCGTTGCGGCAAGAAAGCTTCGCCGACTCCACTGCCCGCGCAGTTCAGCCATTACCCGCACGCCCCTGTCGCGACTCATCTTGTCCGGGTTTGTCGCCGCGTACACCCCCATCAGAGGTGGCGACTCGGCGACTTTGGCGACCGCCCGCTGCGCCGAATAACGTCGCCGTGGCGACAACGACGAGCCCCCAACACAAGACCAGTACGCCGGTCAGCGCCAGCCAGAGCTGCCAGTCCCCGGCGGCGTCGAACGCCACTGGCGCCCATCCCATACTCATAGCGGCCTCCTTCGCTGACCACGATGCGAGCCGCAAGCCGCCGAAACGATAAGGGTCGTGTGAAGATTCGTTGAAGAATGCCGTGGGGCGTCACCGCGTAGCGGTGACCCGGCACCATGAACTCCATGAGCAACACATCAGTGCCCTCGGGTGAGGATGCGCGAGGCTACCGGGCGCTCGTGGTCGATGACGAGGCCGCGCTGGCTGAGGTGGTGGCCAGCTACCTGAATCGCGAGCACTTCACCACCCGCATCGTCGACAACGGTCCCGATGCTGTGGCCGTGGCCCGCGACTTCGACCCCGACGTGGTGATCCTCGACCTCGGTCTGCCCGGTATGGACGGGTTAGAAGTGTGCCGCCAGCTGCGCACCTTCTCCGACGCCTACGTGGTCATGCTCACCGCCCGCGACACCGAAATGGACACCATCGTGGGACTCACTGTCGGCGCCGACGATTACGTCGCCAAACCCTTCAGCCCACGCGAACTGGTGGCACGCATCCGCGCGATGCTGCGGCGCCCGCGCGCCACCCCCGAGCCCGAGAGCGACCGCGGCGGCGACTTACCGGCCCCGCTGTCGTTTGGGCCGTTGCGTATCGACGTGGCGGGCCGAGAGGTGTCTCTGGATGGTGAACCGATCCTGTTGACCCGCACCGAATTTGACATACTCGCCGCCCTGTCGGCGCGCCCGGGCGTGGTACTGAGCCGCCGCCAGTTGCTTGAGACCGTGCGCGAGGGGCCCTGGGTCGGTAACGAACACCTCGTTGATGTCCATATCGGCCATGTGCGACGCAAACTTGGCGACGATCCAGCCGCACCGCGTTACGTCATCACCGTTCGCGGCGTTGGATACCGCATGGGAAGCGGGCAGTGATGGCCACGCCGATGCGTCGGCGGCCCGGCATCGGTATGCGGCTGCTGATCGCTCAAACCATGGTGTTGCTGGCCGGCGCCATCACCACCTGGGTGGTCGCCGCAATCGTGGGGCCCCCGCTGTTTCGTGAACACCTACACCAAGCCGGCGTGGCTGCCGGTTCCGCCGAGGAGTTCCACGCCGACGAGGCCTACCAGTACGCCACCGCGCTATCGGTCGGCGGCGCGGTGGCCGTCTCGGCGTTGGTCGCGTTCGCTGTCAGCTGGTACGTCAGCCGCAGATTGCAGCGTTCCATCACTGAAGTGGCGTCGGCGGCCACCGCGGTCGCCGAGGGCCGCTATGGGATCCGGGTATCACCGCCGCACCTCGGTGAGGACTTCGACTCGCTGGCGCAAGCTTTCAACCAAATGGCAGCCCAGCTGCAGGCTGTCGACACCAGCCGGCGGCAGCTGTTCGCCGATCTTGCCCACGAAATACGCACTCCTGTATCGGTTTTGCAGGCCTACACCGAGGCCATCGAGGACGGTGTGCGGTCATTGACTCCCGACACCACCGCGATGCTGCGCGACCAGACTCAGCGCCTGGTGCGTTTCGCCGAGGACGTCGCCGCGCTGGCGCAGGCTGAGGAAAGCGCGACTTCGCTGGAGTTCGCCGACATCGACGTCGCCGAGCTGATCGCCAAGACGGCGGCCGCGCTGAGCGGGCGCTACCGCGCCAAGGCCGTGTCGTTGTCGACGCATCTGCCCACCACCGAGCTGCCGCCGCTGTGGGGCGATGAGCAGCGACTGTCCCAGGTACTGGCGAACCTCCTCGACAACGCGCTACGGCACACACCGCCGCACGGGCGGGTCGACGTGCACGCCGACACCGATGGCACCAGACTCCTGCTGCGCGTCACCGACACTGGCGAGGGCATCGCCGCGGAGCACTTATCGCATGTGTTCGAACGGTTGTACCGCGCCGATGCGGCCCGCACCCGCGACCACGGGGGCTCCGGGCTCGGCCTGGCCATCGCCAAGGCGCTCGTTGAGGCACACGGCGGCCACATCAGCGCCACAAGTCGGGGTGCGGGGACCGGGACAACGTTCACCATCGCGCTTCCGCTGCAACGCAACGTGGCCTCAGCGCACGCCGGCACGGTTGAGCGGGCACTCTGAACGTTCAAGCATCCAAAAGTGGTGGGCGGATGGAGTTCTCACACCCGCAGCAGCGCCTCCACGGTGGCGTGGGCAAGCTTCTCGCGGTCTACCGGACTGATCGGCGCCGTGTCCAGCAGCGCCCGTGCCGAGGCGTTGTCGGTGTAGGGATAGTCGACCGAGAAGATCAGCCGGTCGATGCCGACCGTCGACAACGCGCATTGCAGCGGCGGGAAAGTGGTATAGCCACTGGTGGTGAACCAGACGTTGGTTTGGAAATACTGCGCGACCGGTTGGCGCAACTCGGTCATTGGGCTCAGCACAGTGTCGATGCGGGCCAGGGCGAACGGAATCATCTCCCCCATATGCCCCACGATGACCCGCAACTCTGGGAGGCGATCGAACACCCCCGTGCTGATCAACCGCAGGACATGTAGTGCGGTCTCGGCGTGCCAGCCCCAGCCGGCGGTGGCCAGCAGATCGGCCAGCACCGGCGGCAGTCCGCCGAAGTAGATCTGTGCCACCTGCGGCGGCGGAAACGACGGATGCAGATACAACGGCACGCCCAAATCGGCTGCCGTAGACAGCAGCGGCGTGAAGTCCGGGTGATCGAGGAACCGGCCCTCGATAAGCCCGTTGATCATGGCGCCGCAAAAACCGAGAGTTCCCACCGCTCGCTGCAGTTCGGTCGCCGCAGCCTGCGGATCGCGCATCGGCAGCGCGGCGAATCCCGCGAACCGATCCGGATGTGCCGCAATGACTTCGGCCAGATCGTCGTTGGTTTGACGAACCACATCCACGGCTTGAGCTGCAGGCAGCGCTTCGGCGCCGGGCACCGTGTGGGACAACACCTGCATGTCGATGCCCGCGGCGTCCATGTCGGCGAGGCGGCCCGCGCCAAGGTCTTCCAGCTTGTCCTGGATTCGGGCCAGTTGAGGATGCTTGCGCAAGTTGGCCAGCGCTTCGGCCGGCTGCAGACCGGGATGGGCGTAGTGCTCTTCAATGGCGATGACCCGCATATCAACTCCCTCGGATTGCATGATCCCCTACCCGGTAGGGTATCTGGGTTTCAAGGAGGTGGGTTCCCGTCGGCCCGTTTACACAAACGCGGTGCTGTCCGAGGCGCCGGGCGGCAACACCTGGGTCTCACCAAAGAGCGGTCCCCGTGCCGGAGGGACAACACCGGCACGGGGACACGGGGGAAAGTTCGCCGTCTGAGGTCGGCGGGCTCGGCCCTACAGTGAGCCGAGGATCTGCTGCATCGTGTCGATTTCCTTCTGCTGAGAGGAGATGATCGCCCGCGCCATCTCGATTGCGGGCGCGAACTGACCGCTGTCGACCTCGGTTTGCGCCATAGTGATGGCGCCTTTGTGGTGTTCGGTCATCTGCGTCAGGAACAGCCGGCTGGCCTCGACACCTTGCGCGTCGCGCAGAGCGGTCATGTCTTGCTCAGACATCATGCCTCCGCCGCCGCTCATGTCTCCCATGTCATGTCCCGGCATGCCTGGCATGCCGCCGCCGGGCGACGTCGTGGCCATCCCCCAATCGGCCAACCAGCCCTGCATTTGTTGGATTTCGGGCCCTTGAGCCGCCTTGATCTGGTTGGCCAACGACACCACGCGCGGCTCGATGCCCTGCTTGGCCAGCAGCATGTCGCTCATCTCGATCGCCTGCTGATGGTGCGGGATCATTCCCTGCGCGAAGCTGGCGTCCGCGTCGTTGTGGGCTTGGGCCTGCGTGCCGCCACCGGCCGGCGCTGATGGTGCCGGCGTCGCCGCGGCCGAGGTCGTCATGGTCGCCATGTCATGCTCGCCCTGCGGATTGTCGCTGCTGCAGGCGCTCAACGCCACCGTGACCGCTGCCGCGGCCGCGGCGAGGGTAACGAACCGTTTGGTGTGCACACGAATTCCTTCCGTAGTCATCGGTGGTGATGCTTTGTCCCCGGTGGACGATGCGCCCGGCGGGCGAGCGCATGCCTGACATACCCGGCGATTGGCTGTCCACTCATCGGCTGCCAGCGTGGAGCCCAGACCTAAGGGTCGGCTCGTCATTCGATGAAGAATCGGTAAAGACTGCCGGCGGCGTCGCAACGCGATCAAGCCACTCATGTCGGAGCATGTCCGAGGTACGTCGAAGAATCGCCGCGGTCTGAGGGTTTCGGCCGCCCATAGTCGGGTGCGCGGACCGCACCTATCCGCACTTCAGCGGCCCCCGGGCGAGCCGCATATACCCTATAGGGGTATTTCGGAGGGAACCGATGTCTAGCGGCAGTGTTTACACGACCCCCGACGGGTCGACGATCGCCTACGAGCTCACCGGCCGGGGACGGCCCGTTGGTTATGCCCATGGAGTGTTGCTCAGCAGGGCGCGCGTGCGGCGCCTGGAGCTGTTCGACATAGATGCCGTTGCTGCCGGTCGCCGGCTGCTTACCTACGACCAGCGCGGGCATGGCCACTCCACCGGGCGCGCGGTCGCCGAGGATTACCGCTTCGAGCGCGCCGCCACCGATCTGCTGGGCGTACTCGAGGCCGCGGCGATCGATGAGCCCATTGACTTCGCCGGCTCATCCCTGGGTGCGGCGGCCGTGCTGTGCGCGGCCTTGGCCGCGCCGGAGCGGTTCGGCCGACTGGCACTGCTGATTCCGCCGGTTTCCTGGGAAGCAGGCCCGCGCCCGGCCCGCCAGTGGTACGCCGATACCGCGCGCCGCATAGACGAGATCGGCCCGGCGGTGTGGCGCAAAGAATGGGCGCAAGCTGCACCGTTGCCCATCTTCGCCGACTATCCGCAGGCGAAGTTCAGCCCGGATGTCCCCGACGAACTGCTCGCATCGGTGCTCCGCGGAGTCGGCCTGTCGGAGCTGCCCGACCCGGACGCGCTGGCCGCGCTGCACCATCGCACGCTGATTTTGGCGTGGGACACCGATCCCCTGCATCCGGTGTCGACCGCGGCGCGCCTGCATGTGCTGATGCCCCACTCCACCTTGCACGTCGCCCGTTCGGTCGCAGACGTCAAGACGTGGACACAGCGAACCGCGGAGTTCTTTGGCGGCTGACCTGACGCTTAGTAGCGGCGGGCGTTGTGGATCGGAGCGTTCGAGATGGGCGACACCTTCACCGGTGTGCCGTACGTCGAGGCGTGCACCATCATCCCGTCACCGATATAGATGCCCGCATGAGAGACATCGGAGTAGAACGTCACGATGTCACCGGGTTGCAGGTCCGAGACTGCGACCGGTTGACCTCCCTGCGCCAGCGCCTGACTCGAACGCGGCAGCGACTTGCCGTTCTGCAGGAACGCCCACTTGATCAGCCCCGAGCAGTCGAAGGCATCCGGACCCGTGGCGCCCCACGAATAGGGAGCACCCACCCGCGTCAATGCCGCCTGCACCACAGCCACTCCCTCGCCCGTCGGCGGTGCCGCAACGTCGCCCGGCGGCTGGCCGGGCATCGCGATAATCGCCGGGTCAGCCGGGGGCGGAACAGGCGGCAGTGGTGGAGGCGGCGGACCCGGATCGGCCAAGGCGGTGCGCTGATCGGGCGTCAGTGCGTCGTACTGTGCCTTCACCGCGGCGATCTGGCGCTGCAGCGCACTTTGCTTGGACTGCAGCTCGGCGCGCACCGCGGCCGCCTGCTCCGCAGCCGAACGCGCAGCGTCAGCCGATGCGGTTGACGCCTGGGCCGCCATCACGGCCCGCTCGTTGGCTTTCTGGAAAGCCCGCATCTGGTCGGCCATCTCGGTGGCCATCGCCCGCTCGACCGAAAGCTGATCAATCAGCTGCTGCGGAGAATCGGCGGAGAGCACCGCCGATACCCCGTCCGGGCGACCACCCATGTACATCGCCGCCGCGACCTTGTCGACGGCGCCCTGATACTTGATCAGTTCCGCCTTGGCCGCTTCCAGTGCCGCCTCGTCGGCGGCCTTGCGGTCCTCGGCGTCCTTTTGCGCGGCAAGTTTGGCGTCCAAGTCCAACTGCGCCGAGTGCATGGCCTCAGTGGTCTGTTCGGCCGTGCGGGATAACTCGTTAAGCCTGGCCAGCGCGTCGGTGGCCGGATCGGCGCTCACATTGCCGGCCACCATCGAGCCCAACACCGCCGCAGCCGCAAGCGCGCCACCAAGCCATCGCCCAAACGACGAACCCCTACGTGCTTTACGGTCGAGTTTCAAAACGGACGATCCTTAACTGCGATGGCCGAAGTCCGGTGAAAGTACGTAGGTCTCGAATAGGTTACGAAACGGACACGGAGTTGTCCATGCGGAGCGGGCAACTGGCGCAGCGCTTGCGGTCCCGTCCCTAGCGCACAGCGGCCCGCGACAGCGCTTCGCGGGCCGCGACAGCGCTTCGCGGGCCGTGGTGGCCTCACCGTTGTGGTGAAGTGTGTGCCGTCCCAACGGTGGCTGGGCGTGGCGACCCAATGCCGCGTTGCGTGTCCGAACACGCGTCGGGTCCGAATGCCGCACCAGTGATGGCTCGCCTCGCCGACTGTGCGCTCAGGACTCGATGATGCGCACCAGGTACGGCGACATGCCGGCGGTGCGCAGTGGATGAACGCCAACCTGGCCGTAGCTGCTGGCCGACTCCAGTACTTGACCGTTGCCGAGGTAGATGCCCACATGCTGGGTGCCGCCCGGCCCGTAGAAGATCAGGTCTCCACGCTTGGCTTGCGAGGGTGGAATCTTGCGGCCGGTGTTGTACTGGTCGCCGGAGAACTTGGGAATCAGCACCCCGACGCCGGCGAAGGAGAATTGGGTGAATCCCGAGCAGTCATAGCCCACGGTGTTCGCGCCGGAGTCCACGCCTAGCGACGGTCCGTTCGGCTTGCCACCGCCCCAGGAATAGGGAACACCGATCTGGGAGGCCCCGCGCCGGATCACGTATTCGATCGCCTGGCTGCCCCTGACTCCCGTGAGGCGCCCGGGAACCGCGCTGGGCGGCACGGCGGTTTCGCCGCCGATCCCGAGGCTGCTGAGGAACTTTCGGCCCAGCTCCATCGTCGTCTGCGTGGCGAGGCGGCTCACCTCGAGCGAAGCGTTGGCGATCGCGACCGGATCACCCGGCGCACCGGAACTGACGATCTTCGGCAGCGTCGGATCCCACTGCGCGTCTCCCGGCTCCGCGGACGCGGGCGTGGCGAGTGTGGTCAGAACTAACAGCGCGCAGCAGGCTATCCCCATCGCCCGGGTGAAGCGCAGATGCCTATGGCGCATGGACTTTCACCCTCTCCAGTCACAAGGCGTCTGACGACAGCTGCGGCGCGCCGCTATCCCGGCGGCCGAAACTCGCATCCCCGGTCGCGGCGTCGGTCGATCGTGCGCTGATCGCGAAGCGGTGGAAACGTTGCTGGCCTGCGGCTTACGGGTGCCCGGCGCATCGCGGCTCACCGCCGGACGCAACCTCC
Organism: Mycolicibacterium pyrenivorans; assembly: GCF_025821625.1. Classification (GTDB taxonomy): domain Bacteria; phylum Actinomycetota; class Actinomycetes; order Mycobacteriales; family Mycobacteriaceae; genus Mycobacterium; species Mycobacterium pyrenivorans. Next base: position 15,520 of record NZ_JACKSH010000295.1, on the reverse strand, counting down.
TTACGGCACCAAATGCTTCGGAGGTAGCCGGAAGCATCGACGCAGCGACGACATCAGCCCTTCCCATCGGAGACTCCTTAACTGCGTAATCAGGCGCTGGGAAAGATCCGCGACGCTTTCAAAACAAGAGCCAGATGTGTTTTCCCACAACGCAACATACATCCCTTTCGCACCATTAATAACGCTAGTCACACAATTGCAATCTTCGTAGTTAGCCCAGGACAACGCCTTTGATCAGGGCAAACGACCACCAAACCCGTGTTGAGACCGATACGTGAATCGCTAGTACTGAGAACCGCAGTACTGGGCCGAGCATCAGCGTCCCGACGGTTCTGCACCTGTTGGCAAGCTGGTGTACCGGACGGTGAGGCTTAGGCTCGGCACGGCGCTACATGGGCCGTTTGAGTTAGTGCCCGAGCAGCAGTATGTACTGAGCCGCGACTTGCTGATGTGCATCCTCGAGTGACGGTGATCGTGCCTCGATGACGTATCGGTCCACCGGTGCGACGCAATAGAAGCCCTCTGTGACTTGCATGCATTGGCTGGCGGGCATGAATTCGACGCGATCGACGAGCTTCCCTGCTGAAGCTTGGATATCAGCGGTGAACTCGTCGACCATGAGAAGCGCGGCGTAGGCGTCTGACAGGCGGTATATGTTCGTCTTGGCTCTAGCCGTCAAATCCATGACCGTGTCGTCGAACAAGGCAGACGACCAGATCGGGTCGTTTTGGAAATGCAATGCCCCGCGTTTGCCGAATCGTGCATTCTGTACCGTCGTGGCCTGGTCCGGCGGCAGCAGCAGCGTACGCGCCAATAAGCCGGTGGGATCGAGGGCGATTTCGGCGAAATCTGCTGGATCGGTCGCCGGGAACTGGTCGATGATGACGCGTTGGCGGTTGATGACGTTTGCCACGAGCCGTGCTGCTGGCGCCGGGCCGCCGACCGATACGGCAACCTGGGCAAGTACATACGGGCCGTGGAAAGCAAAGGAGCGCATAGCGATCCACTGGCGTCCCTTCTGGGAGTCCGTGACGGTATAGCTGATGGCCAGCGCCTCGGGGTGTCCGGGAATCGAGACTTGTTGTGGCGACGCCCAGTTGCTCGGTTCGGTCAATTTCGTTTTCCGGAGGTCGGAGACCGCTGCAGCCGCCGACGGCGGGTCGCCAAATCGCAGTACAGCGTTCAGCAGGCTCTTCCCATTTTCAGCCTGGCGCGCGGAGGCGAATCCGTTGATGAAGTTGTGTCGGCCCGACACGGCCGCCAGTTCAGGCGGCCCTAGTGTCGTCAGCGCGTCGGCGTCGGTCAGCACGCGTGCACCGAACGAGTCTTGCACCTTAAGGGCGGTATCGACTTCCCATGGACCGACGACAAAGTTGGCCATCCGCTGAGCCTCCACCAGTACCCCCCGTACATGCGTGCCCGCGGTTCCCAACGCTGGGCGCGGCGTGGTCGGGTAGGGGCCCACGTCGAGCAGCGTGGGGTCCACGACCATTTGCGGCCCGTCGACGGCACTGACCGGTGCGCCAGGTACCATCGTGGTGCACGCGCCGACAATCGACGCCACCGCGGTAAGCAGCGCCACCCACACCGCCGGGGCCGGTCCGATCGACATCCGCAACCCCGCAGTCCTCAATAATATGGCGGCCCAGACCCCTGGGGCTGCAACACCGGATTCCTGTTCGGCCGAGCTACATTCGGTGGTCGACAGCTGTGCAGGCCACGTCACGTGTCGACCTCACTCGCACTCGACACGATGTCGCGGAAGGCAAGTCGTTGGTGTCTCGTCATCCACAGATCCCGTGCTGGCACCCCAAGTTCCCGTAGCTGCGGATGGATGCCTACATCTCCCAGAACTACGGCCAGCGTGCATACTATGGCACATAGTAGTGACGGTTCCATTGCGGCTGACGAGTCGGCAATTCCTGATACAACCCCACACAGCCGCCTTGGCGGCCCGCACCCGTTCGACCAACGAGGGGCAGGCCGGACCTCCCCTGCAGCGCAGCACGGGTGCGTTGAGCGGGCAGTGTCAACTGAGTATTTGTACCGCAGGCCCGCTAGTATGTACGTACGGAAATAGTAGATGGCGGGGACCGGCTCGGAGTTTGATGGCAGAGGATCGGGGAATGCTTTACCGAATCTTTAACGAAGGACTAGTGCAGCCATACACGAGCCAGCAACTCTGGAGTTGATCATCGCCGTCGCGCCGCGAACGGCCAGGGGTGAAGGCTGCTCGTACCTGCGGGTTGAAAGGCAGCGAAGGCAGAGAGGGGAAGAGCGATGCGGCGGATCGGTTCGGTGACCGGTCGGCGTGGGTCGCGGTTCTGGTTGATCGCCCTGGTGACGCTATCGGCGGTGGCGATGGTGCTCACCGGCTGCACCAGCAAGCCGGCTGCGCCAGCACCTCAGGTGATCGCAGAAAAGGGCGATCCATATAGCGACCTGTTGGTGCCCAGGCTGCAAGCGTCGGTCACCGACCAAGCCGTCGGCGTACCGGTGGACGCCCCGGTCACAGTCACCGCCGGCGACGGCGTCCTGGGCACCGTCACCATGGTCAACGAAGCGGGCAATCCGGTCGACGGACAGCTCAGCCCCGACGGACTGACCTGGGCGACGACCGAGCCGCTCGGTTACAACAAGCAATACACCCTCAACGCCGAGGCGCGTGGACTCGGCGGCATCGCCCGCAACAGCATGACATTCCAGACGGCATCGCCGGAAAACCTGACAATGCCCTACGTCCTGCCCAACGACGGTGAAGTAGTGGGTATCGGCCAGCCCGTAGCGATCCGCTTCGACGAAGACATCCCCAACCGGTTGGCGGCGCAAAAGGCCATCAAAGTGACCACCAACCCACCGGTAGAGGGCGCGTTCTACTGGCTCAACAACCGCGAAGTGCGTTGGCGCCCAGCCAAATACTGGAAACCCGGCACCACGGTCGAGGTGACAGTCAACACCTACGGCGTCGACCTCGGCGATGGCCTCTTTGGCCAGGAGGACATCACCACCCGGTTCAGCATCGGCGACGAGGTCATCGCCACCGCTGACGACAACACCAAGACACTGACCGTGCGGCGCAACGGTGAAGTGGTCAGATCCATGCCGCTTTCCATGGGCAAGGACAGCACCCCCACCGACAACGGCCCCTACATCATCGGCGACCGGTATTCGCACCTGATCATGGACTCCTCGACCTACGGTGTGCCCGTCAACTCACCCGAGGGGTACCGCCTCGAGGTGGATTGGGCCACACAGATGTCCTACAGCGGCATCTATGTGCATTCCGCGCCGTGGTCGGTGGGCAGCCAGGGCCGCGCCAACGTGAGCCACGGGTGCCTCAACGTGAGCCCGGCGAATGCAATTTGGTTCTACGACAACACCAAACGCGGCGACATCGTCGAGGTGGTCAACACTGTCGGACCGACGCTCTCGGGTACCGACGGTCTCGGGGACTGGAACATCCCATGGGAGCAGTGGCGCGCAGGCAACGCAAACCTGTAAACCCCCGGCCGAGCACGGGATTCATGGCTGCAGGCACTACGATCCGGGTTCGTAGCGGAACTTTGTGAGCGAGAACGGAGTAAGCATGCGCTCAACACTGGTTGCGCTGCTGGGCATTACGGTGTTGGTGGCCGGCGCATGCTCAAACACCGAGACGAAGTCGAGCCAAGGCGACTCCAGAGGTCTTGCACACATCCACGGCCTAGGCATCAATCCCGCCGACGACGCGCTGTACGCCGGCACGCATTACGGCGTGTACCGGCTCGCCAGCGAGCGCGATCCCGAACTCGTCGGCGGCGTCGTGCAGGATTTCATGGGCTTCACCGTTGCCGGACCCAATCACTTTCTGGGCAGCGGCCATCCCGGCGCGGACGACCGCGATGCCCCACCGTCGCTGGGACTGATCGAGACCACCGACGGCGGACAATCGTGGGCATCGGTGGCGCTGAGCGGCGAGGTCGATTTTCATTCCCTCGACTACCGCCACGGCCTCGTCTACGGCCTTGACAGCGGCAGCCAGACCGTGATGGTGAGCACGGACAAACGCACGTGGGATCGACGCGCCGCCATCAGCGCCGTCGACATCGCCGTGTCACCGCGCAATCCCAACGAGATCCTGGCGACGACCGCCGACGGTCTGATGCGCAGCCTCGACCAAGGCAGGACGTTCACGCCAGTCGCCGCGCAACCCCAACTGGTCTTGCTCAGTTGGCCCGACGACGGCCCCTTGATCGGGGTCGATCCCACCGGAACCGTGTATGCCAGCGAGGATTCCGGCACGACGTGGCAAGCGCGACGGGCCTTGGGCGAGCGCCCACAGGCGGTTCTTGCACGAGGTGGTGGGGTCGTGTTCGTAGCGACCGAAACGGGAATCCAGCGCTCGACCGACGATGGATCCACCTTCGAGTCGTTTTATGCCTTCGCCGCACAATGAGCACGAACCGGACTTGAGCAGGCGCACCACGCCTGCCGAATCCGGCCCGTGGAGTGCGGACAAGCTGGCAGCTGCAGCCGATGAAACCGAGACACGACTGCACAGGTATGCCGTTGCCGGCTTGCTGCACCGGCAACCCGACGGAGATTTTGAACCTGACTCTTTGCACCGCCTGAGGCTGATCCAGTTCGCGCAGAGCAGGGGCATAACCGACGAACACCTGGCCGCAGCGATCACCAGCCAAGGCGACCTGCTCAGCATTTTCGACGAACTCGTCCCCGCCGCCGATGCCACGGTCAGCCTCGTCGACGTCGCCCACGACCTCGGTCTCGACGACACCACAATCACGGACCTAGCCAGGATCATGGACTGGGACGACGTCGGTGCTGGAACACAATCCGACGTAGCCACCCTGCAAGTAGCGGCCAAAGCGCTGGCACTCGGGATGCCCCGCGATGCCCTGATGCAAATAGTCCACGTCTTCGCCGACGCCACCGACCGCCTGGCCGACGCCATCGTGCGCACCTTCCACAACTACGTCCACGAACGCTTCCGCGCCCAAGGACTCACGGGCCCGGACCTGCTGGCGGCCAGCGAGGCAGTCGGCAAACCACTGCTCGACCTCGTCGAACCCACCCTTGTGTATTTCCACCGGCGGGCCTATCAGCGCGCCAACCGCGAAGACCTACTTCGCCATCTCGCCGAGCCGACCACACCGCCGTCGACCACACCTGGCCAGGAGCAGGCCACCGTCCTCTTCGTCGATCTGGCCAGCTTTACCCCACTGACCGCGACCATGGGCGATCATGCGGCAGCTGAAGTATTGCGCAGGTTCGGCATCACAGTGCGCAGCAGCGCCGCACAACACCGAGGAAGGATCCTCAGGCGCGCCGCCGGCCAGTTCCTGATCACCGAGACCTCCGCGACGCGACCGGACATCATCCCCCAAGCCGACTTCACTGCCCTGCCCCGCGGCGACTCAGGGGAATTCCCGATCCGATGTGTCTTGTCGAAGTCCGGCAGCGCATAGGCAGCCGCTCTACCCGCACGACGGACCCCGTGTGCGGCATGCTCCTGCATCCCGCCGACGTCGTAACCCAAACACCTTGGATGGAACGGAATGCATTTCTGTAGCGAGGCCTGTAAGCAAGCATTCGTCGACCACCCCGATCGCTTCGTCACCACTGAACGCCGTTAGGCAAGCCGCCAACTACCGCGCCCGCCACCGCCTACCAGAGCATGAGTGTTCATCGAACACCATTGCTGTGTTCGCACAACACCAGACGCGCCGGGGACTGCCGTGACTGGGTGCTGCCATCTGAACTACTGGCCGCGTACGTACACAGTAGACTGGCCGGCGAGGCATCGCAGCCTGCGTACCGTACGACACTCGACAACACTCGCGTATGACCGGAGGTGACAATGCGCAAGCACACCAGGTACAGGCTCGCCGCAGCGATCGTCATGGTCGGCCTGGCCTCGGTTCTGGCGATAGGCAGCCCATCTGCGCTGGCACAGCCCGGTGTGCCACCACCTCCTCCGGCCCCCATCGATCCGGCGGCGGCGCCACCTCCGCCAGCCGATCCGTTCGCGTTCCCGCCGCCACTTCGACCAGCGGATCCGTTTGCGCCACCGCCACCGAACCCGTTCCTGCCGGCTCCGTTGGCGGCGACGTCTCAGCCGGTCCCGGAAGGCACCCCGGCGGGGCAGAACCCGACTCCGTACGTCGGGGAGCCGGTTTTTGCGCCGCCGTCGTTCAACCCGGTCAACGGGTCGATGGTGGGCGTCGCAAAGCCGATCTACATCAACTTCGCCCGGCCGATCGCCGACCGCGCGATGGCCGAACAGGCGATCCACATCTCGTCGAACCCGCCGGTGCCCGGCCGGTTCTACTGGACGAGCGACACCCAGGTGCGGTGGCGACCCCAGGACTTCTGGCCCGCGAACGCCACCGTCAACATCGACGCAAGCGGCGCCAAGTCCAGTTTCCGCACCGGCGAGTCGCTGGTGGCGACGATCGACGACAAGACGCACCAGATGCAGATCCACCGGAACGGGAAGCTGGAGAAGACGTTTCCGGTGTCGTTAGGCAAGAAGGGCTTCGACACCAAGAACGGGACCTATTACGTGCTGGAGAAGTTCGCCGACATGGTGATGGATTCCTCGACTTATGGCGTGCCGGTCGACTCGGCGGAGGGCTACAAGTTGAAGGTGCAGGACGCCGTCCGGATTGACAACAGCGGCATTTTTGTGCACAGCGCGCCGTGGTCGGTGGCCTCGCAGGGCAATTCGAACGTCAGCCACGGCTGTATCAATCTCAGCCCGGCCAACGCGCAGTGGTTCTTCGACAACTTCGGCAGCGGTGACCCCGTCGTGATCAAGAACACCGGTGGCGGCCTGTACAACCAGCCCGACGGCGCCTCGGACTGGCAGATCTTCTGAGCCGACGTCGTCCGCGGCGTTGAGAACCGCGATGCACGCGCGCTGCTGCATATGTGGGGTAGGCATGGAAGATTTGGGCAACCCTATGACCTCGCCACAACGTCTATCGTGCGCTGTCGAGAACGCCGTTAGCCCGGGCCAGTTCAACGTTGACAAGATGGCGACATCCCCGCGTCGGACCACCGCGCTGTGCAGTGCCATGGTGGCCAGCCGGGACTTCTGTTCGACGCGGACAAGGACGACCCTGAGTTCGGGTACCGCTCACCTTTCATCCGGGAGTCGATGCTGTATCTGACGATCCTGTTGGAGAACACTAGGGCGTTGGCGCGGTAGGCCTCGGTGATGGGATGGGCCAGCCAGCGGTAGTAGGGCTGGCGGGCGAGCTTGAGGAACCCGCACGTCCTAGCGCGGCGATCGCGTCGTTGTCATCCTCGTTGCCTGTGCGGGTACTTGCCAGAAAGACGTCGCAAAGTTTCGTCGCGATTCTCACGACTTCGGTATCTGGGATCAGGTCGCCTATGGTTTTGAGCGCTACGCACGCGCACGCACGGATGCTGCTCGATCTGCTCGGAAGGAGATCCGAGCAGTCGGAGTACTCGGCGAGCTTTGCCGCAGCGTCTCGCACGTCTTTCTTATTGCCGACCAAGATGAACTGACTTGTAGACCACGCATGCGAGTCGGCCATCGCTAATGCGTTGCAGTCATCGAGTAGCGCGTTGTGTTGTGCTCATGCAGTCCGATACCGATGAGCAGCACGGTCAGGGGAAACTCGTTGGCGATGTATTTGAACTGGTTACTCACATCGGTCATGCGTTCCTGGCGGCCGCGCAAGAAGTGCAGGTCGTCGATGATGAGCAGCCGTGTCTCACAGGAGGACACATCGTCAAGAGCGAACCGCAGCAGTTGTTGTGCGCTCGCCCGCTGCCCTCCTGGGTGGGCGTAGAAGTCGCATAATGCCGCGTTGAATTCGCGCGTGCCGGTGGAGGCAGTCATACCGATCCGGCACACCGGCCACCGTTCATCTCCGGCGCGTGTTGTTGTCCCGTAACGCTCGATATGTCTGCGGTGCAGGCGTTTGCCGAACACCCGCGAGACGGTGCTTTTGCCCAGCCCGGGCAGTCCGCTGAGTGCGATCATCGGTTTGGTGTCCTCACCGGTCTGGCAGTTGCAGGCCACGAAGTCTTCGAGTTGCTCCAGCACGGATTGGCATGCGGCGGTCATCAGTGCCCATTTGGGCGTGCCAGCGGCATTCGTCATCGTCGTACCTCTAAGACACTCGAGGGCGCAGCGGTGTTGCGAGGTCGACCACGATCCTGTTTCCACAGCAGATGCATGAGGGCATTGCGCATCCGCAGAGGCGGACCCAGCGGCGATCTCCTCGCCGGTCCGGCCCTCGGCAGCCAACTCATCGGCGCGGCGCAGTTTGCGCACGATGTCCTCCGCGGAATGCCGCTTCCGACCAGCCATGTGTTTCATCGTCCCTTCCAGCCCGACATCGGGCCACAGGACTCTAAAACCCGCCGGTCTCATTCACGGGGAACACGCCAGGTGCTCGATCACAGCCGTGGCCAAATCGACCTCGACACCGCCAGTCACGTCGGACATCCACAAGTAGGCCCGTGCAATGCAATCCCGCGTCCCGGCCGACCCGGTGCTTCCCTGAACAGCCAAGTGGCAACAAAAGAATCGCGCAGCACGCCCATGCGTCGCCGACGCCACGCCGATTTAGGCCGAAGGGCTTCCACCAACGGCCAACCGGCCGTAGGGATCGAGAAGCGCTCTACCGGTGCCACACCTAAGCAACTCCACCCAGCTTGTGATGTCTTCTGAAGCATGTGCCTGCCCAAGCCCAGAAGCAATAGGCCAGACCGCAAAGTTATCGACATTCCACCGCGCAGCGATCGCCCTCGCGGCGTTCTTGCCGGTGCATTGCAGCCGTCCGTGCCGAACCCGCCACATCTCAATGGATACCGGCACGATCGACGGGTCTGCTGCACGAATAGGTGACATCTGAGTTGGCTTGCCCTGGGTGGGTGAGCTGGAAGGATGTCCTTGTGCCCAGGCCCTACCCCCAGGAGTTTCGCGACGACGTCGTGCGGGTCGCTCGAAACCGCGACGACGGCGTGACGATCGAGCAGATCGCCACCGATTTCGGAGTGCACCCGATGACGCTGCACAAGTGGATGCGCCAAGCAGATATCGACGAGGGCGCCAAGCCTGGCAAGAGCACGAGTGGCTCGGCTGAGCTGCGAGAGCTTCGTCGCCGGAATCGGTTGTTGGAGCAGGAGAACGAGTCCTGCGTCGAGCTGCGGCCTATCTATCGCAGGCCAACCTGCCGGGAAAAGGATCTACCCGCTCGTAAGTGAGCTCGCCGCCGACGGGATCCCCGTGGCAGTGACGTGCCGGGTGCTTAAGCTCGCCCGCCAGCCCTACTACCGCTGGCGCGCCGATCCGATTGTCGTCTGCCAGGAGGATGGGACCAGTGTGAGCTGATTTTGCCAGGGTGATGGGACCACCTGGATTGCCAGTTATGGGACCACCGGCGCGTCGCGTCGGTGGTCCCTTCATCTGTTCGTTTGATCGCCGTGACGGTCCAAGTCACGGAGGCGGCGGGCATGGCTTTTCGGGAGGTCAGTGTGAACGAGATCAGGGAAGTGTTGCGGGTGTGGCTGGGGGTCGCCGGGCTACCGGCACCGGGTTACCGCACGATCGCCGCGCATTGCGGCGTGGACCGCAAAACGGTGCGCCGCTACGTCGAGGCCGCGCAAGCGGCTGGTCTGCACCGTAGCGACGGCGTTGAGGCCGTCGATGACGGGTTGATCGGGGCGGTCGCCGACGCGGTGCGCCCGGTGCGCCCGGATGGCCACGGCGCAGCGTGGGAACAGCTGCTGGGCTTCGAGGACCAGATCACCGCGTGGGTGGCCGGCGATGGTGAGCGGCGTCCGTTGACGATCACCAAGATCGAGACGCTGCTGGCCCGTCAGGGGTGCGTGGTGCCATATCGGACGTTGAACCGATTCGCCGGTGAGCGTTGCGGTTTCGGCCGCAAGGACACCACGGTGCGGGTCGCCGATGGGGATCCCGGTGTGGAATGCCAGATCGATTTCGGCTACCTCGGGATGCTCACCGACGCCGATGATGGGCGGCGCCGCAAGGTGCACGCGTTGATCTTCACCGCCGCCTACAGCCGACACATGTTCGTGTGGCTGTCGTATTCGCAGACTCTGGCGGCGGTGATCGCCGGCTGCCAGGCGGCGTGGGAGTTCTTCGGCGGGGTGTTCGCGGTGCTGATCCCGGACAACCTCAAGCCGGTGATCGCCGCCGCTGATGCGGTCAATCCGCGCTTCACTCAGGGGTGGCTCGACTACGCCGGCCATGTCGGATTCCTCACCGACCCGGCTCGGGTGCGCTCCCCGAAGGACAAACCGCGAGTGGAGCGTGCGGTGCAGTACGTCCGCCGAAACTTCTGGGACGGTGAAACATTCACCAGTATTGAGCAGGCGCAGCAGGCTGTCACCGTGTGGTGTCTTCGTACTGCCGGGACCCGTATCCACGGCAGCACCTGTGCACGGCCGGTGGAGGTGTTCACCACCGAGGAGCAACCGCTGCTGCTGGCGGTGCCGGGCGCCTACGACGTGCCGGTGTTCAAAGCGGTCAAGGTGCACCGCGATTTCCACGCCGAAGTCGCCAAAGCCCTCTACTCGCTTCCCGAGCAGTGGATCGGCACCACCGTCGACGTACGTGCTGACTGCGAGCTGGTGAAGTTCTATCACCGTGGTGTGCTGGTCAAAGTCCACCCCCGTCAGCCTGCGGGTGGCCGCAGTACCGACCGCGCCGATCTACCCGAACACAAAGTCGGTTACGCGTTGCGGGACTTGACGACACTGATCGCCACCTGCGCCGCCTATGGCCCCAACGTCGGGATCTACGCCGAACGCATCCTCGACGATCCGCTGCCGTGGACGCGGATGCGCACCGTCTATCGCCTGCAGGGCCTGGTGCGCCGATACGGCGCGCAACGCGTCGAGCAGGCCTGTTCGGTGGCACTGGATCTCGATGTCGTCTCGGTCAACAAGATCGCCTCGATGCTCGAGCGTGCCACGGAGAACGCGACCCCGGTACTGCCACTGGCCGTCGGCCAAACCGCTACCCGGTTCTCGCGTGATCCATCTGAATTCAGTACCACCGCAACGTCATTGACCGTCATCGCCAATACCGGACTCCGAGGGGATCTGCTGATATGACCACTACCAACCGCGTGGCCGCAGACCCGGTCGGCGCCGACCTGCTCCGACTGCTCAAAGCGCTCAAACTCGGCGCCCTGGCCGACACTCTGCCCGAACGGGCCGCACTGGCCCGCCAGCACAAACTCAGCCACATCGGATTCCTCGAAACACTGCTCGCCGACGAGGTATCCCGACGCGAATCCCGATCAGCCGCCCTACGGGCGGCCAAAGCCGGACTCGACCCAGGCATGCGCTTCGACTCCTGGACCGCACAACAGGACCTGCGCTATGACCGCACCCTGCTCGGCGACCTGACCTCGCTACGATTCCTCGACGCCGGACAGTCCGCAATCATCCTCGGGCCGGGTGTTATCGCGGGTTCGAGAATGAGAATGCCGCGTTCTTCCTGTTCAGGACGTTGTTGCGATTGATGCGACGTTGGGTAAGGGGTGGATGCCGCGTGTTATCGCGGGTTCGAGAATGAGAATGCCGCGTTCTTCCTGTTCAGGACGTTGTTGCGATTGATGCGACGTTGGGTAAGGGGTGGATGCCGCGGCGGGCCAGTTCGCGTCGTAGATCGAGGTTCTCGCCGTGTGCTCGCTCGAGGGCGTCGCGGAGTGCTTGCAGTTGCTGGCGGTGCTGTTTCTTGAGGTCGGCGATCTGGCGGGTCAGCGTGATGACGAGCGTGCTGTCGGTGTCGATGGGTTGGTCGGCGGCGGCTTTGCGGCGGGTGCCGCGCAGATGCTCGATTCGTTTGCGCAGTTCGGGATGGTTGTAGAGGAAGGCGTGGGAGACGCCGGCTTCGCGTTGCACGGCTTGGAAAGTGATCGCCTCGCCGCGTTTGACCAGTCGGCGGATGGCTTGTTCGGCGTCTCGGGTTTTGTTCTGCGACTTGACTTTCGCTGCTTCGGTAAGTGCGGTGATGCGGCGTTCTCGGGAGTCTGTCATGGAGTGCTCCTGCGGTGGGCGGTGAGGTCGAGAGTCAGCGGGACTGGTCCAGCGCTGGGTCGATGACACTGGGGTGTCGCGCCGTGGGCTGAGGAGTCGGGCACGTCGTCCAGAGCGGCCAGGAGCTTGGTGAGCGCGTGGTGTTCAGCGCGGCGGCGGATCAGCCAGACGTTGTCGTCGGGCATGGAATGACCGTGTCGTTGCTCGAATTCTGTTGTGGCCCGGTCGATCAGGGTGGTGGTCTCGCGGAGTTGGCGGTGTAGCACGTCGTGGTGGGTGTGGTCGGTGACGAAAACTGAGCAGGTCAGGCAGGCGTTGCCTTTGTCGCAGGATTGAAGCGGTGGCAGCATGCACCACCCGTTGGGCAGGAATCGGTCCGCGCGGCGGAACAGGTGCAGACCGTCGTGGTCGTCGCTGCAGAGTTGGATGCGGGTGCCGTCGGAGCGCAGCTTGGCGGTGGCCAGGAACGCCTGCTCGGCGTGCTCATCGCGGGCGGCGATGTAGTGCATCGTCATGGTGGGCGTGGCGTGCCCGGCGTAGCGCTGCAGGACGTGGACCGGTAGCCCGAGTTCGGCCAGTCGGGTCAGCCGGGTGTGCCGGAAGCGGTGGGTGTGGCTCAACCGCACGGCGTGGCCCTTGGCGTCGGTGATCTGAACGAGGTCGCTGAGGGTGCGCAGCACCCAGTTGTAGGTGCCTGCTGGATAGGGTTTGTCGCCGCGACGGTTGCCCAGGCGCCGCGCGAACAGGTACCGCCTGCTGCAGTCTGGATACTGGGTTTGCAGCCAACGGTGTTGTTCGGCAATGACTTCGGTGACCTCGTGGTCAACAAGGATGGTGTCGGGTGCGACGTCGATCTTGCTTTGTGCGTAGCGGAACCTGGTCAGCATTTGGTCGTCGTCATCGCCAGTTGCGGTGACTCTCGGGGCGGCGGAGAGGCAGTCGAAGTCGCAGGTGCGGATTTCGCTGGCTCGCCGGCCGGTAAGGATCTGCAGCAGGATCATCCGCATCGCTTGCGGGTCGTCGAGTCCGTTGGCGGTCAGCGTGGTGCCGTCGCCGCGGGTGATGGTCATCTGCTCGGTGCGCGGCAGCCCGATCAACGGCAGCGCCGCAGTGATCTGAGCGAGCGCGTGATCGTCGATGTAATTCGCATCGTTGAAACCGCGCTGATGCGGTATCCGAGTGACCCGGCCGAACCAGCTGGCCGCGTGTGCGGCGCTCACTCGTTGCCACGGCTCGGCGCCGAGGACGCTGCGAGCCTCCCCGGGATTGCCGGCGATGAAATCCAACAGGCCGGCTACCGCTCGCAGGTCGTCGTTGATTCCCCGGATCGGAACGGTTCTTCCCAGGTGGCGGGTGTCGGATTGGCGGGTGACACGGTTGGCGGCCACGGCGGTCCACCGCGCGAATGCCTCCGCCTGCTCGACCGCGGTCGTGGGGTCACCCAGGATGTCAGTCGGGTCGTCGAAGCAAGCGGTTAGCCAGTTGTCGAAGCGGCGGAAGCTGCGCATGCGTTCCTGGCTGACCGTGGTCCAGCGCAGCGCCCCGGATTCGAGCATCGTGCCCAGATGCCACTTCACCGCGGCCCGCAACCACGGAAGCTGGATGTCTCCGGGTGAGCAGCCGTAATTGGAGACCGGTTCACGATCGGTCAGCGGGATCCGCGGATCGCAGCGCGGGTGCCAGAAGTCCAGCTGCCACCACGGGCCGTCGTGGCAGGCGGCGATCAGCGCGTGTCGGGCAAAACCGAATAGAGCGTGCACTCGGCCCCGGCCTCGGACTGAGGGCAGTCGCCTGCCCTTGCTGAGATAGAACCAGCTCTGCAACGCCGCGGCGGCGTCGTAATCCATCGCCCGGATCGATGAGGGGAAATCACGGCCTTCGGCGACGGCCCGCCGGATCATGTTGGCCAACTGCGCCATCGCCAACACCGAGACGCGGGTGCCATCACTGGCCTGCCAGTGCGCCATCCACGCCAGCTCCGCGGCGAACGGGACGGGCAGTCCGCTCAGGTCCAGATGCGGCCAATCGTTCTCGGTGATCGAGGCCCAGTTCTGGATACCGGGCCCGAGCACGGGGCCACGCCACTGTGCTGGCAGCCCTTCCCAGAGCCGCCAGATCGGATCGAGGTGGTCGGCACTGCGCAGCCGCAGGTGGCTATGCTCGTCGATCATTCGGCCACCCGCCAGCTGCTGGCGTAGGAAGCCCAGTTGGCTGCCGCTCGCAGGGCTTCGTCGTCGCGGACCCAGCCGTAGAGGTCAAGGGTGGTCTGCACATGAGCGTGGCCAAGACGCCGGGAGACCACCCATTCCGGCGTCCCGGCGAGCAACAAGGCGGTGGCATGGGTGTGGCGGAACCAGTGCGGCGTCCACCCGAGTGGTCCGATGCCCCGCCGACGCAGCGTGGCCACTTTCTCCCGGACCGTCGTCTCCCGCAATGCGGCCAACAACGGTGGTCTGGCCACATTCACCAGCAGCGGCGATGTGTCCATCAGACCGATCCCGGATTCGGCTGCCCGGCAGGCGATGTCGGTGAGATAATCGGCGAACAGCCGCTCGAGGTCAGCCCCAACATAGACTCGTCGCGGTCGCATCATCTTCACCCGCGCCCCGTTGGGGTTATCCGAGCGAGGCACGATCTGCACATACGCGGTATCGCCGCGGCCGAGCACGAACTCGCCGATCCGCAGACCCAGCGCCTCCCCGAGACGCATCCCGGTCTCGGCCAGCAGGGCGAACACGAACCGGTCCCGCAGGTTTCCTTGCCACGAACCGGACTCGGTATCGAAGACCGCGCAGCCATCCAGGACCGCCTGGATCTGCTCGGGCAGCAGCAAGGGCGGTCTGTCGCGGCGTCGGTCGCGGCGCACCCGCACCAGCGAGGATGCCGCCGGGGCCGACCGCGCATCCAGATGCGCCAGCAAGCCCCGGGCCGGTCGCTGTCGCGGAGTTCCTCGAAGTAGCTGTCCTGCTACCGCCACACCGGATACTGCCTGATGCCAGCGGTAGAACGAAATCAATGCTGCAAGGCGAACTTCCAGTGTTGCAGCGGTCGGTGCCTGGTCCGACTCGGCCAGCCGATGCTCAACTGTGCGGCCATTGCGCTGCCAGGACAGAAACGCCGTGAATGCGGGGACACCGACATCGCGCCATCCATCGGATTGTCCGCGTTGTTCCAGGAAGCTCCACCACTGCGCCAACGACGTCGCATACCCGCGCACCGTGTTCGGCGACCACAGGTGCCGGTGGGCTTCTATCCACTCCTCGACGGGACGGACCGTTGCGAAGTCCTCCCCAAGCACGGTCCAGGTCCGCTTCCCTCCCGCAGGAGACACTGCCACCGGATACGCCATCGTTGCCGTTCCTTCACGTCGAAGAACNCCCGCCGATAAACCGGCAACAACGATGACTTGCCCAGCATCAACCCCCTTGTTGCATACATAGATTCGAGCGTGTTGCTACCCGTTGATAAC
>NZ_JACKSH010000294.1 GCF_025821625.1 Mycolicibacterium pyrenivorans | reverse complement strand
GCCCACAATCCGGCCCGCGGGGTCGACAACCAGGTCGGCTACGGCGTGGTCGATCCGGTAGCGGCGCTGACCTTCGATGTGCCGCTGGGCGATCCGAANCCAGTNGAGCGGCTCAGCACCGACCTNTATGTGCCTCCGCCCCCGCCGGGACCGGATCATCGNCCGCGCAACAGCGCCCTGCTCGCCGGCGCCGCGGTCCTGCTCGTCGCCGCNGTCGCCGTGNCGGTCGTCGGCATGCGACGGAGGNTGCGATGAAGGCCCGCACCGTGGGCGTGCGCGCCGGAACACCGGTGGTAGTCGCGCTCGAAGTCGTTGCCCTGGTGGCATTCATCGGTCTACCGCCGGCGCGGTTTGGATGGTGGCCGGCCGCGGTGATCACCGCCGTGGCGCTGCTGCTGCTGGTACCCACNGTGCACCGCCGCAACGTGCCGGGCTGGCTGGCNGCCGNGCGNCGCTGGCGTCGTTCCCGGCGCGGGAAATACCCGGCGGCGGCTGCGGCCGTGGATGTGCCCCACGGCAACATCGTGTGCGGTGTGCGCGTCGAGGCCTACGAAGCCCTCACGATGATCGAGGTGACCGGAAAACCCTACTCGCTGACGTTCCTGCGCGGCTCCACAGTGTCGCTGACCCGCAANCTGCTGCCGCTGGAGGTGCTGACCGAGCTGCTTGACCAGCCCGGCGGGATTCAGCTGGCGGCCATTGACGTCGTGCCCGCCGGNCACCGCGTGCGCCGCGGCAACGAATACCCCCCGCTGTACAGCACTCTGCTGGCCGACCGGCCCGCGGCCGGGCAGCGCACCATGCAGTTCGTGGTGCGCCTCGACATCCGAANCTCGGNGCCCGGCTTGCAGTATCGGCAATCGGTCGGGGCTGCNGCCGCCGCCGCCACCGAGCGAATCATCAATGCCCTGTTAGAGCGCGACATCCGCGCCACCGCNCTGACCGCCGCCGAGCTCGACACCGCGCTCGACCGGTTGGGCNCNCGGCTGCAGCCGGCNCCGGCGCCCCCGGTCATCGAGGGCACCGACAGCCCGGCCGACCCGGTGCCCTTTCGCTCCAGCAGCCCAGCGCAGCGGCGCAGCAAGGTCAGCAACGAGGTTGGCTGGCGCACCATCAAGGGCCACCCCGGGTTTCTNACGACGTACTACTTCTCACCCGAGGACATCACCACCGCGTCACTGCATCAGATGTGGGCGCTGCGCAGCGACGAGGTGGTGTTGACGCTGANCTTGTTNAAACGCCGCTACGTGGAGGCCCCTGACGGCGATGGCCCGGTGATGATNGCGGCCACGGTGCGCACCAACGATCCGCAGCCCCCTCAGCAGCCNCCGACGCTGTATCTCAACACGTTGCCCGGTGACCAGTTTTCCGCCGCACTGCGGCCGGCCCCGACGGCGCGTCCGGGCCACCTCGACATCCCCGCGCGCCCGNTGGGGGAGCCCAGCGCGTTGGAGATCCCGATCGGCTCGACGGGCATTCTGGTGGGAGCTGCACTGCGCGATGACCGCCGCGCAGACCCGCCGGTGCAGCGCGACGATCTGGTCATGTTGTCGCTGACCGATCCNCAGCAGGCNACCCGCATCGNCATGGACACCAGCGAGTATTACGTGCGCCAGCTGCTCATCCGCGCCGCCGCGGTGGGGGAGCGGATCGCCATCTATTCCAGCCAACCCAACCGGTGGGCGAGGTTGGCCCAACCCAATATCGCCGTGGTCGACCGCCGCCGGCCCGCAGAGTTCGTGCCCTCGATCATCGTCAACGACCGGCCCCTCATTGCNCCGCCCACCGGATTGTCNGCCACCGTGATCACCCTCGGGGACATCCACTTTCAGCAGATCTCGCGGGAATCGGTGCGGATCAGCACCGCCCGCGACACCGTCGAGGTCGCCATCGTGGCTTTCAACCAGGAACAGGCATGGCTTGGCCTATGAGCGCTGCGCAGACACATTCTCCGGCCTGGGGTGGGTAGGCGCCTTCTGGACGCCCTGGACGTCACTGAGCTCGACACGTTCGACCCGCGCCCGGGGTGGCGACGCCGCGCCGACGATGACGTGCTGACGATCCCGGTCGGTGCGCCAGTGGACGCGCCCGACTCGACGGTGTCGATTGAGCTCGGCGATCACGCCAACGTCGCGCTCTGCGTGGGCATCGCTGGGAAAACCACAGCGCTGCAGTCTCTTGCGCTGAGCGTGTGCACCTTGTATCCGCCGACCCGCGTGCAGCTCGCGATCGCCGACACGCAGAACGGCATCGCCGCAAACGCCACTGCCCGCCCTCCCCACGTCGTCGCCCACTACGCGGGCTACCGGCGCGCAGCCGACCCTCCGGCGAACTGGGACACCTGGTGCACCCAGGTCGAGACCGCGCTAGATCAGCGCGCAGGACAACCCCAGCGACGAGCTGCTGGGGTCGCACCCACAAGTGGCGGGCACGCTGCAGCGCATCGCCGACGAAGGCCGCGACAAGCGTGTCCGGCTCCTCATGTCGAGCACNGAGCAGACCTCGAAGTTCGCAGCTGGTGCCCGGTTGGGTCGGCCCCCCTTTGAGGCAACCAGCGACGTCGTGATTGCGCTGCGGACCGCGACGGCGCAGACCTCCAGGGACGCCCTCGGTGGACCCCAGGCGTGGCAGCTGCCGATGTCCCCTCCGGGCCTTGGCTATGTCCGAACGCCTGACGGTGCGATCACCGGACCCGTGCGGCTGTTCACCGCTGCCGATGTGGCGCCCGCGCTCTCGTCTCGACTCATGACGATCTGATGGTCGTTCGGCATTTTGTGCCTGTCGGGCACCCCGGTCGGCCGTAGCCTTATATCCATGCCCGATGAGCAGCTCGCCGCGCCGCTGTGTTTGGAGTCGTTTCGCCGCCGCAAAGCGGCGGTGCCGATCAATAGCGAGCACGCTCAGTTCACGATCGCTGATGTCGCCGCCGCGTGCGGTCTTCCACAACCTGTTGTGGCGCAACTAGTTCCGCGCACCTGGACCGATGCGGGCTGGATGTACACCGCCGACCAACTGCAGTTCGCAGTCCAGATCGGGCCTGACGTGCGCGCCGGGGAGTACGTCTCACCGCGGCAGGACTAACCAGCGCCCGAAAATAGTGCACGGAGCACCCCTGCGACAGCCCTACTGTTCCAACTATGAGTGCGACACCGGCCGCCTCCGGCGGCTATCGGCCACCGGTGACCCCGTTCGCCGGCTGGGTCCACGACGACCGCGGCCGCCCTACTGTTCCAACTATGAGTGCGACACCGGCCGCCTCCGGCGGCTATCGGCCACCGGTGACCCCGTTCGCCGGCTGGGTCCACGACGACCGCGGCCGACTNGTGCCGCTGGAGACCGCCCCGCATATCGGCGCGTTCGCCCCGCCGGGCACCGGCAAGACCCGCAAGTGGCTGGCGCAGTCGGCGGTGCTGTGGCCGGGCCCAGCAGTGGTGTCGTCCTCCAAGGACGACCTCATGCAGATGGTGGCCTCGCGGCGCTACGGGCCTGCCGCGCTGCTGGATCTGCGGCCNGCTGTGGCCGGGCCCAGCAGTGGTGTCGTCCTCCAAGGACGACCTCATGCAGATGGTGGCCTCGCGGCGCTACGGGCCTGCCGCGCTGCTGGATCTGCGGCCCATCGCTGCGCCGTACTATCCGGCTGACCTGCGTCCGTACCGGTTCGATCCCACCGCATGGATCACCGGACTTGAGGATGCTAAGGCCGTCGCCCGCACGTTGTTGAGCACCTCGGCGGTCGCGCTGTCGGGCAGCTCCTTTCGCGGCAGTGACCCCGGCCCGTGGGATGACCTGGCGTTCGCCCCACTGACCTGCCTACTGTTGGCCGCGAGTCCGCAAGGGCTGGGGCTGGGCATCGACTGGGTGATCGAGGCTGCCGAGGACGTGACCCTGCCCAACCCCTGGCCCACCTCGCCGCAGATGAGCACTGATGCCTCCTGGGTGACCGCGGCTGTCTGGTCGTCGAACCGCTACTTCGAGGCCCGCGTGCGCAGCGTGTTGAGCATGGAAGCCAAGCAGCGCGACTCGGTCAAAATCACCGTGACCAAGGTCCTGACTGCCTGGCTGCAGACGATGGAACGCGACAGAGGCCTGCCAGTCCTCGATGAGGAGTTCCTGGAGGACCCCAACGCCACCATCTATCTGCTGACACCCTTTGATGGCACGGTCGCCGCGCAGGCAATCACTCTGATGGATCAGCTGATTAACCGCCAGCGCGTGAAAGTCGCTCAGTGGGACGAGTTTTCCCGGTTGGGCATGTTTCTCGACGAGATCACCAACNATCACTCTGATGGATCAGCTGATTAACCGCCAGCGCGTGAAAGTCGCTCAGTGGGACGAGTTTTCCCGGTTGGGCATGTTTCTCGACGAGATCACCAACACGCCTTTGCCGCGGCTGCCGCAATACATCGCCGAGTCCCGCGGCCTGGGGGTCTCGCTGTGTTTNGCCGCCCAGGCCGGCGAGCAGCTCGACGCGATCTACGGCCCGCTGCAGGGGGCGGCGATTCGCGCTGTCGTTCCGGCGTCGCTGCTGATGTACGGCTCCCATGAGAAGGACCTGATGGAGTCGGCGTCGTTCTGGAGCGGCAAGACCACCCGCAGCCAACTGTCCTACGACCACAGCCTGGATTCGACGTCGACGAGCCGCACCTTCGGCAATGCCCTTGAGCCAGAGGAACTTATGCCACCCAATGACTCGTTCGCNCTGTCCTACGACCACAGCCTGGATTCGACGTCGACGAGCCGCACCTTCGGCAATGCCCTTGAGCCAGAGGAACTTATGCCACCCAATGACTCGTTCGCGCGGCTGCTGATCCGCGGCACCCCCGGGCGCATGGTCACCCTTATCGACTGGACCGAGTTCGTGAAGTACCTCGACGAACTGCGGGCAGCGCGGCTCCACCACAGCAGCGGTGGCCGCCAGCGATTCAGCGGCCTCGACGCGGCGGCGACGGCATGACGACCGTTGGTGCACAGATGATTCCCGCTGCGTCGCAGGAGACCTCGCTGCGGTCACTGAACGTGTCCGCATCCGCGGCAACGGCTCTGGCGCGAGCACGCAGGGATCTTCAGCACGCAATCTTGATGGGTGTCGACGCGCATCGCCGCCGCCAGTACGCCCTCTCGGCTCGCGATGAGGCCGCCACGGTGCTCCTGGCCGCCGATGTCAGCTCCCGACAACTGCGCTATGCCCGGGTGTATCTCGAAGCCGCGCAGCGCTTCTTAGACGCGCGGGCCACTCCGGTGATGTGCGACCGCGGCGAGGGCTACCCGGCTGCCAGCTAAAGGCGTTGGCGGGTAGTCCACCGCGCGGAGGGCAGCCCTATTTCCGGTGCCGGGCTTGCCGGGCAGGACTGCTGACAGCAGTCGCTGCGCTGTGCTTGGAGAGCCGCGCGCAGCCGGAAAAATAGTGCACGAGCGACCCTTTGGGGCGTTTTAGGGTCAGAGTATGGCTGATCCCAGCGACAAGTTTGATGAGGTGCGGCGGGCGTGGGNAGCCGGAAAAATAGTGCACGAGCGACCCTTTGGGGCGTTTTAGGGTCAGAGTATGGCTGATCCCAGCGACAAGTTTGATGAGGTGCGGCGGGCGTGGGTCGCCCGTCATCAGGGGTGGTCGCTGATCCAGCGGCGCCGCGCCGAGCAGCTCGGCCGCCGGGTCCGCGCCCGTCAGCGCAGCACCGTGGCCGCCCTGCCCGATCCGCATGACGACACCTCGCTACCGCCGCTGATTCTGCGCGCCGCCAAGTCGCCTGCGGTGTGTGTTCCGTTGGGCTGGCTGGCCGGCGTAGCGATCAAGTCCGTTCTGGTGAACCTGTTTCCGCAGACTCTGCGGTCATTTCCGATCGCTGCTCTGCTGTGGTCGGGGGTTGCACTCGGTGCGCCGATCCTGGCTCTGTATGACCCTGCACCAACGTTCGGTCAGATGGTGGTGGTGCCGTGGCTGTGTGTCCAACTGGCTGCAGCTCCGGTGNTCGCCGGCGTGTACGGCATCGCCGAGGGCTGGTTGGCGATCCCCGGCTCAGATCAGTGGTGGCCGCTGACTCCAGCAGAGCCCGCATTGAGCCCCGAGGATGCCGCCGAGATTCTGGGGCCCTACGAGATCACCGGACCGCCGGTGGTGGAGCCCCGCCCGCTGCCCGANCANGGNGAGNGGATGCCGCGATGGTGAGCGCCGCCGGCGCCTCAGCGCTGCACACTCTCGGCGGCGACGTCGCGGTCGGCGAACTCCTCGACCAGGCTGCGGTCAACGCGCAGTTCCTCGGCCAACCGGTCATGTGCGGCGTAGAGACGGTTGATCCGATCGTCGAACGCGCGCAGGTCGTCGTGCGCGCGNTCGATTTCCTCGTGGAGTTGGGTGAGCAGCCGATCGGCGATGTCGTCNNCGGTCAGCGGCGTCGCGGCCTGCTCTTGGAGCCGCACGTTTTTGGTGGCGCGTGCGGTGATGCTCAGCGGATAGCCGCCCAACAGCACGACCGCCGCCGAGCCGGGCTGCCAGCCCAGAGTGCGATCGATGCGCAGCAGNGTGCGCACTCGGGGGGTGTTCTGGGTATCGCGGTCGCGCACCGCGGCCAACGTGCTGAAGTTCGGGAAGCCTCGCCGGTTGGCTTCTTCCCTCGACATCCGCAGCTTGGCCAGCCGGGCGTCGACGAAGTGCATAAGCCGGGGAACGCCGTCGGCGGGNACCGTCATATTTTCCAACTTACCGCACCCGATTGGCAAAGTCGGCCAGCGAATTTTCACCCCCGATATATGTCATATGCCNACGTTAGGTTGCCCGCATGAAGATTCTTCTGGCCCTGTTTGCCGTCCTGGCCGCCCTCGCGGCGGTCGCCGTTCTCGCCGTGNTGCAGCTCGTGATCAANCTCGCCCCGCTTCTGGTGCTACTCGCCGTGGCGGTGGTCGTNGCCAAGGCTGTGCNGGCTCGCCGGCGTCCNCCCCCGCCGCTGATGCCGGCGCTGCCGCCGGCCCGGCGGGTGGCCCCCGCTGTCACNGCACCGCCACGACCGGTGGGNTGGGCGCCGCAGGCCCCCGGCGGGTGGGTGCTGTTGCCGGTGTGGATGGGGCCCGCGCCGGTGGCGTGGCGGCCTCCGCCCACCGTGATCGACGCCGACGTGGAGGGCGAGCACCGTGGCTGATACCCCGATCATCACCGATGAGAGTTGGGTCGATGACCTGATGGGCGGGCCCGACCCGGCCGCGGTGCCCACCGCCGCGACGATGCAGCCAGGCGTGGCCGACCTCGACGCTGCCCAACCCGAGCCCGAGCCCGGGCCTGAGCCTGAGCCCGAAGCTGAGCAGTACGACGATTCGGCCGAGGCTCCTACCGATCCGCGGCTGGAGTCCGGCGCCGGGATCGCTGACGAGGTGCCGCCCGTGCATCTCGACACCGCAGCAGCCTTGACCGCCGAGCGCGACGAATCCGGGGTGGCCCGCGCCGACGCGGGCGCCAAACGCACTGCCGTGGCGCTGGGGGCGGGGCTGGTCGTGGCGGTGAGCGCCATCGTCGCCGCGCTGGTCACCTTCAGCGACACCGATGCACCTGCCGCGCCCCGTCAGGACAGTGCGGCTGCGGCCGCGCCCGTGGCCCAGCCGCAGCCGGTTCCTACCTCCGCCGCCCCGACCGTCCCTCAGGATCAGTCCATTCCCTTCACCGCCAGCGCCCCGTGTGCAGCCGGGTCAACCTCAGCGCAGTCGCTGACCGACACCGCCACCGATTCGGCGTGGGTGTGCGCCCGCGGCTCACGTGATGAAGCCCTCGAAGGCAAGGNGCAGCCGGGTCAACCTCAGCGCAGTCGCTGACCGACACCGCCACCGATTCGGCGTGGGTGTGCGCCCGCGGCTCACGTGATGAAGCCCTCGAAGGCAAGGTCCTCACTGTCGACTTCGGCAAGAGCTACATGGTCTCCGGTGTCGAGGTCACGNCGGGATGGGTGGCGAAAACNCCTGGGGGACAGGACCGATGGCTCCAGCATCGGGTGGTGACGCGGCTGCAATACATCTTCCTCAACGGCAACGTGGTCTCTGACATCTTCACTCAGGACACCGGGAACGCCCACGGCCCGGTNCAGCATCGGGTGGTGACGCGGCTGCAATACATCTTCCTCAACGGCAACGTGGTCTCTGACATCTTCACTCAGGACACCGGGAACGCCCACGGCCCGGTCACCGCCGCGCTGCCGCGACGGGTCTTGGCCTCCCGTGTCAGCGTGGTGGTCTTGCAGACCTCCCGCCCACCTGCCTCACCGTTGCCGGCCACCGATCCGGCTGCCCTGCCTGAGGCGCAGCCGGGGCTGGTGGAATCGCTGCTCGGCGAGGGTGGCGGGCCGCTGTCGGAAACACCGCAGAACCCTGAGCNGTATCCGGATCTGACCGTGCCCGACAACGGCAGCGACCCCGTNGACAACACGTTCGCGATGAGCGCATTGAAGTTTCTCGGTTACCAGCCCTAAGAAAAGAGACCACTGTGGCACTGTCGAAAACCTGGCAAGGGCGTCTCGGACAACACGTTCGCGATGAGCGCATTGAAGTTTCTCGGTTACCAGCCCTAAGAAAAGAGACCACTGTGGCACTGTCGAAAACCTGGCAAGGGCGTCTCCGCCGATGGCGCGGTGGCGCCCATCGGGCCGGNGTNNTCGCCCTGGTCGCCGCCGCGGTCTTCGGCGCCGCCGCGGGCTGCAAGGTGTTCTTCGCCCCCGATCGCCCTGACTTCATCGGGATCGCTCAGCGTGAACGCAACCAACAAAGCGTTGTCGGCGCGTTCGCCTCGGACTTCGTGGNGGCCTGGCGCACGGCGACGGTGAATCAGCGCGACAGCTTGGCGCGCTTCATCACCCTGCCCGAGCAGGGACTGGCGCTGCCCTCGACGCCGGCNGCGGTGATCACCGCGCCCCAGGTGGGCCCGGTGCTGCGGATGGGCACCCTCGATGACACCGAGCTCTACACCGCGGTCATCTCGGTCAACGAACGCCCCTACGCCTCGGCCCAACCGACCCGCACCTTCTACCAGGTGCCGGTGTCGCTGTGGAACCGNCAGCCACGCGCCCTGGACTTCCCGGCCCAGATCAACGATCCCGGCCCGGGCGCGGATTTCGCGCTCGACTACCGCAATGCTCTAGGCCCCGAAAGCCCGGTGTTCGCCGTGGTGGCCGGATTCATCCGCACCTACCTCACCGCCACCAACGGCCTGGATCGCTACGTGGTTGCCGGTGCCCCCCTGCGCCCGATCGGCGGCTACCAAAGCGCGGTGGTTTCCTCNGCGGCCACCAGTCGCAGCGTGCCCGAAGCGCCGGCGCCGGGAGAGCAANTGCATGTGCGGGCCACAGTCGTCGCCCAAACCTCGCAGTTTGCCACNGTGAATCTGGTGTACCCGCTGACGCTGGAAAATAGCGGCGGGACCTGGATGGTGGCGGCCATAGACTTAGTGCCACAGGTCGGCGGTCAATCAGAAGCCGATCCGGTAGCCAAACCACATAGCTAACGCACCTCAAGAAAGGCGAGACGAATATGGCAGAGAATACCGAATTACTCGCGGCGTCGGGCCTTTTTGAGGCCGGCAACAAGCTCGGCCTGGCGGTGCTGGGCTTCTTGGCACTCGCCGCACTGGTCATCGGCGCCGGATCGGCCATCCGCAAGCTCAAAGANGGCTCCGGGGCGGCCATCACCGCCGANATCGGTGCCATCGTGTTCGCGGTCCTCATCGGGCTCTCGGTCGGCATCGCCTCCGCGCTCACCCAGGAAGCCGAGGACTCCGGCATCCGCAATCCGGTCCGCGTCGACAGCGTGTGGGATCGCTGAGCGCATGGGCAACGACACCTCGGCCAAGATCTACTCCGATCAACGCTCGCTGCCCATCCATCTGGGCGACTCCGGTGACGGATTCACGCTGCCGTTCAAGGAGAAATGGCGCGCCCCCGACGCTATCGCCGCGGTGCTGGGCTTCGTGGTGACCGGTTCGCTGGTGACGGCCAACATCACCAACGGGGCCAGNGCGTTCCGCATCCTNATCCTCGGCGTGGTGATCACGGTGGCTGCGGTGTGGCTGCTGTCGAAGCTGCCNGCNACCCGCCCGTCGCTGCGCACCCGCGCCCACTGGTGGTGGGAAAACCTGCGCCCGCAGGTCATCTCATCGCACCGCCCTCCCCGTTAAGAAGGGTCCTGCCATGTCTGTGCCCGCCCCGCTGCGCGCGATCGGCAACCTGCGGCTGACCCCGCACGGGGTCTACGCCGACTATCTGCTNTCCGGACAGCCGTTCATCTTCCTCTCCGAAGAGTGGCAGGACCGGGTGGCTGCTGAGCACGCCGAGCTGTGGCGTGCGCTGCCGTCGGGATCGTCGATCAGTGGCCTGACGGTNCCGGTGGCCCCGCGCGCCACCGTCCGCAAAATGCTGTACAGCCACCCCGATTTGCGCCCCGGCGCGACCGTGCCCGAGGGCGTGTCCGAGGCGGCGCGGCCCTGGGTGCAGCACTGCCGCAGCTGGGAACCCACCATCGCCGGNCACCGNGCCCGCCGCCGTATCTACTGGCTGAGCCTGCCCCTGGATTACGGGCTGGCCGGGCGCACCCCCAGCGGCACGTGGCGGCGCATGGTCGACGCCGCACTCGGCCGTGACAAGGACACCGACTCCTCTATCGCCTACTACCGTGACCTGGCCGCCCA
>NZ_JACKSH010000293.1:7438-12146 GCF_025821625.1 Mycolicibacterium pyrenivorans | reverse complement strand
CCGAGGTTTCGTGGGACGGGGTGTGGTGGTGGTCTCGCCCCGACGGGGTGCTGCAAATTCAGCCGTTGTCACGGTTGGCTAAGAACCCCGAGCTGCTCGCCCCCTACGGGGTGTCTTCGCCACTATGGGTGACCAACCCGACGCTGCTGCTACAGCCGTTGGTGCCGCGCACCGCTGAGGTGGCCCGATCGGCTGAGGCGTCACCGTTGGTCAGTGTCGTCGGGGCGGCCTGGCTCCTGATGGGCCAACCCACCGTCGCCTCCACGCGCGTTCTCGGCAGTGCACCGTCGACGCAGACCGAGGAAGGCTCTCGTGCGGCTGCGGACCCGAACCGGGTGAGCATCATAGAGTTGCGACGCCCCATGAGCCCGCCCGGGGAACGCGATGGTTCATCGGGTGACCGTCAGTACCGACACCGATGGTGGGTGGGCGGTCATTGGCGTCAGCAGGCGTGTGGGCCCAACCATGCCGATCGGCGCCCGAAGTGGATCGCCCCGTACGTCAAGGGTCCAGAAGGCGCCCCACTCAAGACCGACCGCGTTCACGTGTGGCGCCGCTGAAGACAGCCGAACCCCGGGGCGGAACCTTTCGTAGCTGATCGCGTTTTGTGGGGTGTGGGAACCGAGGAGTGATATGCCTGGCAGGGTTGAATGGTCGGAACTTGGTGGCGATGAGGCTGAGACGGTCTTGGCCAACTTGCTTTATAGCGAGCGTAGGTCTTCGACCCGGGTCCGCCCATCGCGTGGCGACTTCGGCATCGACGTGCTAGACCCGAGCAAACGCGAAGCTGGCAAGTACGACGTCTATCAGATCAAGCGCTACGCGAAGACGCTCACTGCCTCGCAAAAGAAGGAGATAGAGAAGTCGTTCCGGCGGGTGCTGGTAGGTCTAGTCCGCAGAGAACCGCCCGTGCCGCTGGGGGATTGGTACCTGATCGCGCCAGTCGACAATACCGTCGACAATCAGCTCGACTGGTTTCATTCCATGCCCGATAACGTTATCAACGAGATGTTCGAGGATGCCGAGCTCGCGCTGAACGAGGACGAAAAGCAACGCATTACCGCGTGGCGTAACGCCCCTGGGCGAGTCATCAAGTGGGAAGGGCGCGCATTTTGCGAGACGCTGGCCGGTGAATACCCCTACGTCATCGACTATTACCTGCACGGTGGCGCCGAGCGTCTCCGCTCGGCGGTCGCTGAGATGTCAGCGATCCTGCGGCGCGACGTATCGGCGGGAGAAGCATTGAGTACGGGAACCGTTGATGACGTGGCGCTCGTAACACCAGCCGAGATTTCTTCGCATCTCGACCGGATATTCAAGGTGCTCGACACTGACCCACACTTTAGATACGAGTTCAGCATTGACCTCGAACCCGGTGAGATTACACGCCGTGACGGCATGATTGCAGCCACGCAAGAGATCCAACCTGACGGCCGAACACTTACTTTCCGTGTGTACCAACGCTTCTCCGAGTCACAGCGTGAACGCCCGATCCCATTTCGGCTGCGGTTCGCAGCCGAGGATGCGGCTTTCGATGAAGACGCTTACGACAGTTGGCGCAAGTACGGAACGCCGTTGAGTGCGCCGGCCGAGGTCGACATTGATCTGCCCGGGGGTCTGGGGGCTCCGCTGTCCGGGGGGCTCACCGAGGTACTCCTTCAGAGCCAGGGCGAAGACTATGCTGCACGTTTTCGCATCCGCAGGTCCGACGGAACATACAGCCCCACATTGACCTTCTCGATCACGGCTAGGACCGGCCCCGAGCAGACCGGCGTGTGGGAGTCGGGCACTGATGAGTCGGGTTATCTGACGTTTGACATTCGTACGGATCTTGAAACACGTTCCGGCACCTGGGGTTTCACCAGGGCGCGAATCGTCGGTGAGGAGATCGATGCAGTCCTGCCCAGTATCGAGTTCCTCCAGAGCATCGCCACTGGCAACGTTCTGGAGGTCGCTCAGCGAGTCGGCCCGTTCGTCGACTACCGTGAGATCCCTTCTCATGAGGCCGCCTTCCCCGACGACGTCATGGTCTATCTGCGGGCACTGTCTGTCATTCAGACTTCGACGTCTACGCCAGTCCTTATCCCGGATTTGACGACTGTTAGCGCCACTGATGCTCGCGACGTAGCCGAGGCCGCGGCACTGATCGGTGGTCAGACCGTCTTCGGCGACTGGGCATCAATCCGGTTCAAGGACGACGCATCCTCGCCGACAGTAGGGCCAAACCTAGAGGAGCGTGAGGTCAGTCTTGACGACCACTATGAGGTCCAGATCATCGAACCGTTGATCGTGAAGATCGGCGACCAAGAGTTGACGCTCGGTGCTGTCGAAAGGCGCTTGCTGTCAGTGGGTTACGAGATCGACGATGGCGAGATCGTCGGCCGCCCGCTCACCAATGACACCGCTTACCGCCGATACTTAAGAGGCCTGCCTGCGCCCGACCGAAACAGCCGGCCGGTGAAGGGAAAGTATCTCGGCACCCGGTCGGAGGCGTTTGACGAGCAACAGTAATGCCCGATCAATAGGCCAGTCTGCTACGGGAAGCGGCAGGTAACAGTGACGCGCTGCCACCGGTGAGTACCTTCGAAGCGTGACCCGCGCTTCGCTGTTCCCCGACCGCCTCGCGGCCCCTGCGCCCATGTTGGCGACGCTGGGCCAGGCCCCGCACGGCGATCAGTTTGCTGTAGAAGTGAAGTTTGATGGCCAGCGGGGAATGCTGACTGTAGATCCCCGGGTGCGGGTGACGTCCCGCAATGGGGCGGACATCACCGAAACCTTCCCCGAGTTGTCCGCGGTCGCAGCTGCAGTCGGTGGCCGTCGAATGATCCTCGACGGTGAGATCGTCGCCGTCGACGAACACGGGCGCCCGTCGTTTAGACGGCTTCAGCGGCGGTTCCCTCAGCAGCGTCGGCCCAGCGGGCAGCTCGTGCGTGAGGTGCCCACGCGATTTCTCGCCTTCGATGTGGTGAACATCGACGGCGAAGACATCACGCACTGGCCTTACCGGGAGCGCCGCGAGCTGATGGACACACTGATGGTGGTGAAGCGTTCGCCAGCACTGACGGTGCCGAGGCACTGGACCGATGTCGCTCCTGCGGACATGCTCGCTATCTGCGCTGATCAGCACCACGAGGGCATCGTGTGTAAACGACTGGATTCGCCATACCGGTCGGGCCGATCCCGGGACTGGATCAAATGCCCAGTGCGCGCGACAACCGAGGCGGTGATCGTGGGGGCGTTCGCCGGCCGTCGCGGTGAGGTTGGGGCCCTGATCCTGGCCGCCCACAACGATGCGGGCCAACTCGTGCTGCTGGGTCAGGTGGGCACTGGTTTTAGCGGTGCTGAACGTCGCCGTCTGGCCACACTGTTGGCCGGGACAGAGGTTCCAGCGCCGCCGGTGGCGGAGGGGGCCTCGATGTCGGGGGTCCAGTGGTTCAACCCGCGGTATGTCGGTGAAGTTGCCTACCGCGAGTATCACGCGGGCAAAGGTCTGCGCCACGCGTCGTGGAAGGGACTCCGTACTGCGCCCGTGTCGGGGGTGTGTTTGCCGCTCGATGCCGGCGCGGCGCCCGGCTGATTACGAGTGGGTGCCCCACCAGGCGTAGAGCTGGTCCAGCCGAGGGTCGGTGGGGCCACCGGATTGCACGTCGGCGATGAGCCGTTGCGCGTCGTTGGTCCACACCACGCGCGGGCGCCCATTGTTCAGCCCGCACAGCACGGTTCCGCGGGTGACGGCGGGGGTGTCGTTGCGTCGCCACGGGCCGGGAGACTGGATGTTGCCGGGGCAGACGACCACTGTCGTGGATTCGACGAGCTGGTCGAACGTGGTGCGCAGCGCCTCGGGTCCGCGGGTCAGGGTGTAGGTGGCGCTGCGGGGTCCACCGGGGTCGGTGTTTGGTCCGCAGGTGATCACCGTCGCGCCATCGGGGGATGGTGCTGGGGTGCATGCGTCGGCGGGATAGCCGGACGGGAGTAGCCGCCGGAGATCTTGCAGCGCTGCGGGCGGGGCCGCGGTGGTCGTCGGTGGCGTCGCCGTGGGCGCGGTGTCGGGCGGGTCGGAGCCGCGTCCGATAAGCCACACCGACAGGGCGATGATGAGCACTGCGGCGACTGCGAGTGCCGCGATCAGCTGGCGCCGTTGTGAAACGGCACGCGTGTGGGGGAGCAGGCTAATGAAATCCGCTGCTGCGCCGTGGGACTCGGCCCCGCGTAGCTCAGTGTGGGGTGGCGGCTCGTCGCGATCGGCGGGCGGTGCCGCTGGAGCCGAGGTCGGGGGGAGGGTGAGTGCCGCGCTGGCCGCGGCCGCGAAGTCGCCGGCGGTGGGGTAGCGGTCAGCGGGATTCTTGGCCAGCGCCTTGGCGATCACGCTGTCCAGTTGTGGTGAGGCCCAGCTGAGCCGGTCGGACACGCGGGGCGGGGTGGTGTCCAGATGAGCTTTCACTGTGGCGCCGACCCCGGCGTCTGTCGGGTAGGGGTGTTCTCCAGTCAGCAGCCGAAAGAGCGTGCATGCGAGGGCGTAGACGTCGGCGCGTCCGTCCAAAGCTGCTGTCCCGGTGATGACTTCGGGCGCGCTGTAGGCCAGGGTGGCGCTCATGGGCCCGTCGCCAGTTCCGCGGCTGTGGGGGGACAGGGCGGCACCGAAGTCGGTGAGCACGACGCGGTCGAGACCGCCCGGCAGTTTCTGGGCGGCGATCAGGAAGTTCGAGGG
>NZ_JACKSH010000293.1:0-7351 GCF_025821625.1 Mycolicibacterium pyrenivorans | reverse complement strand
TCGGCGTTGGTTCCCTCGACGTACTCCATGGCGATCCACAGTTGGCCGGTGTCGGTCTCGCCGCGGCTGAACACGCGCACGATGTTGGGATGTTCGAGGCCGGCGGTGATGTCGGCTTCGTGGAGGAACTGGGCGCGAACGTGGTCGCCGTTGGCGTGCTCGGGTTGAAGCACTTTGAGTACTTCCCGGCGCGGCAGGGTGGGACTGTGCACCAGGTAGACCGTCGCCATCGCCGTGACGGCCAGGACCCGCTCGACGCGGTATCCGGCGATGTTGGTGGGCGGTGTGGGCTGGCCCTCTGGTGCGGTCATGGCGACACCTTCTCTGCCGAACGGTGACGGCTGCGCACGTGTGTGCTCATAGGCGGAGCCGTTCGACGGCTTGTCCGGTGACCTGCGCGATCAGGTCGAAGTCCGTGTCGACGGCAAGCACGGTAAGGCCGGCCATCTCGGCGACCGCGGCCACAAGCAGATCCGGGATCGCCGGGGCGCGGTGCAGCCCACGGTCGGCCAGCTGGAGCTGCACGCCCACGGCGCGGTCCTCGGCGGCTGGGGTCAGGTACTCGAATGCCAGCGGCGGTGCGCCTGATTCGCTGCGGGCCTGCGATCCGTTGCGGAACGAGTAGCCGATCTGTAGGCGGGTGACGGTGCTCATGCGCACGAGGCCGCGTTCGATGCGCTCGACCCAGGCCTGGGCGTCTGGGGAGGCCACCAGTTGCGTGTAGGCCGATTTGTCGATGAGCCAGTTGGTCACCGCCACGCTGCGTCCATGATGTCGGGGTCGTCGAGGTCGGTGGCCGCCGCGGCGGCGCGGCGTAGATCGTCGACGGTCATGGTGCGCGTGGGGGCGCTCACTGAACCTTCGGTCTCGAATCTGGTTCGCAGATATTCTTGGCGTGAGAGACCGCGGGCGGCTGCGTCGGCGTCGATACGCGCGATCGCCGCGTCGGACAGTCCGCGGATCAGCACATCGCCCATCGCGCATGACCTCCTGATATCATCGTTATCAGTTTACAGGGTGTTTAGCTGGCCCCCTGCGGCGACACTCATCGCGACGGGCATCCGCGCGGCCGGGCTGACTCCTGCTGTCACCAGGGCTCTGCATGCCCGATAATTGGTGGCGTGACCATTCAGCTTGAGGCGGCCCAGGCGCTGGCGGTGGTCGAACGCGCCCGCTCGCTGTTCGGTACACCCGGGCCTGTGGCGACGTCGGGCGTTCCTCTGCAGACTGCCGCGGAATCCGTCAGCGGCGCGGGCCAGCAGATGTCGGGCCTGTCTGGTCAGCTCGTCGATCGGCATGCGTCGGTGGTCCAGCAGCAGAACCGGGAGCTGGTCACCGCCGGCCGTACCGACTCCACCTTGGAAGCTCGATTGGCCAGCGCTGCGCAGATCACCGAGGGCGGGGCGCGCCAAATGGACACGATTGTCGCCCAGACGCGCTCGATCGCCGAGGTGGCTGGATCGGCTCGAACGCCTGCGGCGGAGATGATGGTGCTCAAGGCGCTGCGGACTCAGGTCGCCCGCGCCCAGTCGGTGGTGGCCTCGACTCAGCAGCAGTCCAGCCAGGCCGCCGGCGAAGTGAGAGCACTCAGCTACGGCTCGGGTGAGTTGCCCCAGGCTCCGGCCGATCTTCCTACCGACAAGCCGGGGGAGGACCCACCGCACGGTGAAGATCCGCGGTACTGGCTCGACGTCACGAAGTTGACCTACGTGGGTGACGGCGAGCTCGCGCCGCCGAACTACAAGCAAGTGGGTCCCAACCTTTGGTATCCAGACCCTGAGGGCAGCCTGGGGTATGTGCCGCCGCCGCCGCCGGCGAAGTATCCCCTCGATCTGAGTGACGTTCGGGTGATCGATCCCGACTCGGGTGCGCTCTTCCCGCCGGGTTATCAGCAGGTGGCTCCGGGAATTGGTGTCCCACACCCTGATTCCTATTACGGTGCGCAGCCGCCGTGGTCCAAGCCGCAGCAGCCCATCGATATCCGCGACGTGGTGGAGATTGCGCCAGATCAGCTTGCCCCGTGGGGTTATGTGGAGTACATGCCCGGGTGGTGGGTGCCCGATCCGTCCAGGCCCTAGTGAGGAGGAGGAGGAAGCCAGCCGCCTGAGGGGTTCGTAGTTCAGATCAATTGCGGTCGGCCCTGGTGGTCTTCGACGATGCGGCGCTCGCGGCGCAGTAGCGCGTCCAGAAGGGCGTTGATGTGCGTGACGGCGCGATCGTCGAGGCGGACGGGTCCGTAGATGAAAACATGACCGGCGCCGGCGGTCAGTCCGACAGTATCCGGATCACCACCGGCGTGTACGTGCATCTCCCAGTGGATGCGCGATCCGACGTTATCGGCGCGCGCATCGAGCAAGGCAACACTTCTCGCTGTAACCCCTGTGGTTCCCCCGAGATCGTGGAGGGTTTCTTAAGCCGCTTGCGGCTTCGGTTGTTGTTCCCTGATCTCGTAGTTGACGGGTGAGAGCCCGTCGGCGGCGCTGTGTCGGCGTTGGTGGTTGTAGAACGTGTAGCACCAGTCGATGACGACGGCCCGCGCTTGGATGGTATCACTGAATGTGTTGCGGGACAGGACTTCCCACTCCAGCGAGGAGAAGAACGCTTCGGCGGCGGCGTTGTCGAAACACGATCCCACTCGTCCCATCGACTGCCGGATCCCGAGTGTGGCACACAGCCGCCGAAACGCCTTGGCGGTGTAGGTGGCGCCACGGTCGGTGTGGAAGATGACCCGCTGGGCCTCCTCGTCGCGCCAGATGGCCTGCGGGCCTCCCCGGGTGGCCACGGCCATCTGGACGGCCGCACACGCCAACCCGGCATCCGCGCGGGTACTGGTGGCCGCCCCGAGCAACCGCCGGCTGTACAAATCGATCACCGTGGCCAGATACAGCTTCCCGGAAGCAGTCGGGATCTCGGTCATATCGCCTACCCATTTCTGGTTCGGCCTAGCGGCGGTGAAGTTGCGTTTGAGCAGGTCGGGGAACTTCGGTGCGGTCTTGTCAGTCCGAGTGCAGCCTCCTCGGCGCCGCTTCTTACGTGCCACCAGGTGCTGACGGCGCATCGAGTCGGCCACCGTCTTCTCCGACACCGTCCAGCCCAGATCGCGCAGATCGGCCGCCAGCCGCGGCGAACCATGCAACCCCTTGGCTGTGTTGAAGGCCGTGTGGACCGCCTCGTCGAGGGCGGCGCGTCGCCGATCAGAGTCGGTGTGCACCCCATCAGGGTCGCCGGCGCGGGCCAGCCACTTGTAGAACCACGACACACTGATTCCCAGCAGCGCACAGGTAAACGTATGGGGCACTCGGTATTTGGTCCTCTGGTCAGCGACAAAGCGTGCCACGCTCACTTCGTCGCCTCCTTCACCCACAGGACCACGGATCGCTTGAGGACATCGCGCTCCATCCGCAGCTCGGCGTTCTCGCTGCGCAGGCGCTTGAGCTCGTCCATGTCATCGCGGGTCAACTCCCCGCGCCCCTCCCGGGCCTCGCGGTCCCGGGTCACCCAGTTCCCGAGGGTGCCCTCGTTGACCCCGAGCTCCCGCGCGATCGCCGCGATCGGCTTCCCTGTCTCGTGCACGATCCGCACCGCGCCCTCACGGAACGCCCGGTCGTACTTCTTGCGTTTCTCTGGCATCTCGACCCCTATTGTGGATGCCTCCACGCTCCCGGGGGAACCTCACCCCACCTGAAGATCGTAAGGGCACCTCAATAGGTTGCTGAGCAACAATTTTCGCTGCAAACGGCAGGCGCCTGACGCCGTGCGTTTGGTGTGCTCGGGCCAGGCTGACCAAGAGATTGAGTGCGGTGTCGCAGACGCGCCTTAGCATCAGCGTCATGCTTGGTTTCTGGGTTACCGCGTGGGCCGGATTGTTTCTCTTCGCGACGTTGGCTGTTGAGACGTACGTGAAGCGCCGATGGCCATCGCGCAGCACCCAGGGGTTGGGCGCGGTCGTTGGGCTCAGCGCCATCCTGTTCACGTTCGTTGGTATCGGCGCCCTTGTGGAAGGCGCCCTTCACGGCGCGGCGTGGCTTCGCGACGACGAGATGGCGCTATGGACCGGAATGCTCTGTCTATGGGGCATCTTCGTGTTTGGCGCCCTCCGAGCGATCCCCTGGGTGGTCGCGCAGCGTGAGTGACGATGACAACGCACTTCTGGCTAGCGTGCTGGCGTGAGGCTGAATGCCCAGCAGGCCAGCAGATCTGAGATCCGGGTTTAGCCATCCGCTCGAACGGCGACCACCTCGTCGGCGACGCCTGCTAAGGCGGCGCGCGCATCGTCGAGATAGGTGAACATCGTCGCTCGACCGAGCAGGGCTGGATGACCAGGGATTCCCGTGAGGCCGACGTCGAGCCAGTCGCGGTCGAGCCGGTCCGCCGACACCAATTGACGACCAGGCCGGCCGGCGCCGTCGAGGGCAGAAGCGACCGCCATGCCCGAGTTTGTCGGCAGCATCGTATGGATGACCTCGGCCACCGACCAGGGGCGCAGCCGGGAGGCCGGCATGAGGTCGTCGACGACCGCGGCCACCACCGGTAGAACGGTTAATATTGGCATACCGTCGAAGAATTCGATGTGCTCGTCGAGCGTCGCCTCAAGTTCTCCGCCGTTGAACAGCTGTCCGAAGCGGGCCTCCCGGGTGCCCAACTGGGCGAGACGGTCAGCGACCGGTTGGTGGATCTGCCCGAGGTGCACGAGCACGAAGTCCACCGCTCCAACCGTCACCGCGGGGGAGCCCACCTCGGCGGCCAGAGCGGTCATTCGTATTTCTGCGCGCCAATCGCGACACCAACTGACCGTGGCGGCGTCGAGGCTTTCGAAGTGCAGCACCGGCAGGCTCAGCTCCGCGAAGCCTCGGCGCGCCACTGGCGGCCGGCGTAGGTACTCGGCGAGGTCAACAGCAGCTGGTGCGCTCATCGGGTTGCACACTCCGTGGCAGCGGCCCGTATCCTCAATTCGTCACAGTGACGCAAGAACGTCGCGGACCTGCAGCATGTGCTGTGCGGTCGGCGGGGGGCGTCACGGGCACGCCAGTAGAGAACGCCTGAAATTTCACTCGATCGCTGCCGGGCACCATTCGTGTCGGACGGATGCGCCGCCGGTGGCCGCCGGCCCATTCCATGGCTGGCGCGCTTTTGACGCACGCCATCGACCGAGGTAATCACCGCCGTGACGCTACCGCGCCGGCACTGGACGTACCTTGTCCGGCTCGCGCACCCTGTTGGCAACTCTGGCAGCTGCGTAAGAACGCAAACATGAATACTACTGCGCCGCAACGCATTTCGCCGATAATAGCGATTATGTCAACTCACAGTTGGCATATATGCTAACTTACACTTGACGTAAGCATACTGTCGCAGAATACTTGGCGGCATGGCAATCCCCCGCCTCGTCGAGTTGATCGACAGGTATCGGACCGCGCACGGCGTGAGCGAATCCGAAGTGGCCCGCCGGATTGGCATGTCCCGCGAGAACCTGCGCAAGTGGCGGATTAACGGTGTCAGCCGCCTCCCGGACCGCGAGAATTTGGCGGCCGTCGCCCGCGTGATCGGCAAGCCCTATCGCGAGGTCGTTTCTGCGGCCCTCTTCGACACCGGATACCTCACCGACGACCAGGCGTCCACACCGAGGCCTCACGATGAGGTCCTCCACGACGCGATCAGCGTACTTACCGAGGCAACCCGGCTGACCAATCAACCTATGCGGCAAGCGACGTCAGGCCAATGGGAGGTCGATCCCGATCCCCGCGCCGCGCTGCGCATCGACTGGGCCGCCTTCGTAACGCTGGCCCTGGCGGGCGCGGCGGCCAACGTTGGGAGCATCGAGGAAGCACTGGCAGGCCGGCCAGGCTCGTGGGAGGCCGAAATGGTTCGGCGCACACTACAAGCCATGGTCTTTGACGACAAAGACTTACTGCGCCATCGCACCGAGCCGGTCGTGGTCGATCTCTGGGTGGAAAGCATTCTTGCCCAGATCGACGACGGCAGCGCACCGAGCCGGTCGTGGTCGATCTCTGGGTGGAAAGCATTCTTGCCCAGATCGACGACGGCAGCGACGACGCCTATGCCGACGCACAACTCGAACTCGACGCCCGCGCCGACGCCATTCCTGAGCCCACCGACCTGCCGCCAGGCCCCTTCTCCCCCAACGACCCCCGCATCGCAGCCGTGGACTGGGTGAACGTAGACGACAACGGCTACCTAGTCATCACCCACGATGGCTGGACCGGCGACGCTGACGACGTGGCCCTGCTCTCCGAACTCTCAGCGGAGGCCGAGGCCTCCCGCGATCCAACCCCCGGCGAGATCGCCTATGAGCAAGCCATGCAGTCGATCGCTGCCCTGGTCGACGCACTCACTGAGCAGCAGAAACGCGAATACACCGAGTACGCGACCCGGCTCACCGAGGCCATCCACGCGCAGCTCGCGGCCCTAGAGCTGACGGTACCGCTGTCGATCAATATCACCCTTGCCCCCGAGACTTGGGCTCACGAGGACTTCGACAAGCACGCACCGTCGACGTACTCCAGTAGCGCCATTGAGGGCGCCATCGAAAGCGCCGTCATGGAGACCCCCACCCCCGCAGCCCGCCCCGGCAGTCCCCTCGAACGGCTCGAAGTAAGTCGGAAAGGTCAGTAACAACAATGAGCGAGGTACTTCTTCACCACGTCGAGTGCGGCCCCGTGCAACTGCTCAACAGCGCCCCAACACCGGCCACAGTGCTGGCCAGCCTGCCCGGCCCTGACGGCGCCGCCCAGCTATGCGTTCAGCTGGCGACACCCGTTAAGCACCGCCTCCCTGCGGCCGCGTCGGACGGCGACTACCCGCCGGGCCAACTCGGCCGAGACGCACACGGGCCATTCCTGTGGATCTACTACGCGGCTTTGCATCCCCGCGTGCCCGGGATCGACCTTGCCAAGCCTGCCCTCGATCTCCCCGTCGACGTCTCCTACATCCTTGACCCCAGCATCGGCCAGGCTGACGTGCTCGACGCCACGAAGATGGTGTGGGTTGCCACCGCGTTCCTAAACCACTCCGCACAGCACTCCCCCGCACCCCTGCCTTCATGGCCGGACCTGGAGGACCTCGAACCAGACATCCGCACCGCCGGCGGCCCGCCACCCCACGAGGGCCTAGAACACCACATTGAGCACGCCCTGGCGCAACTGAGCGTGGTCGCCAGGATTGCGGCAAGGCGGACCCTCCCCCGCCCACAGTTCCAAGAATTTCCCGCAGTCGATGCCCCCGGCGCCGCCTATACTGTTGCCCGTCGCTATGGATGAGGATGTCGGCGTCATTGGCGGTGATGATGGGTGGGCTATGAGAACGGCCCCGCTCGGTGTGGTGAGCGGGGCCG
>NZ_JACKSH010000292.1 GCF_025821625.1 Mycolicibacterium pyrenivorans | reverse complement strand
AAGCTGGACAGACCAGCGGATTCACGCTGCCCACCCACCGCAGCACAGCAAAATCAGTCTGACCGGACCTCAACAGGGTCGATCCACGGATTGAGGCTAAGTTATGAGCCGGTCAGTCGCCGCCTCACGCGGTCAGTTGTGTCCTGAATGCCCAGGTCAGGTCACTTAATGCGTCTCCAGTGTCATTCTCGTTCGGCCTCATCTCACGCTTTACGCACTGTTTCGTTCACAAATCCGTTCACACCGGGGCCAGAGTCTCTTGGCTTGGTGGAAGCCGACTGACAGCAGCCGGTGCTCGTCTTCCCACAGCTTCGGGGTGACGCGGGCGGAGTCCTGGGCAATCTGCTCGAGAATGCGCTGCGGCACACTCCACCGGGCGGTTCTGTCGAACTCGGCTGTGTCCGCGACGGCGACCGGCTGACGATCGCCGTCGCCGACAATGGCGAGGGAATCGCTGCCGAATGCATCACCCGGGTATTCGAACGGTTCTACCGCGCCGACGCCGCCCGCGACCGCGAGCACGGCCGCTCTCGGCCGTACCGGCCGCAAACCAACGGCAAGGTAGAAAGATTTCACCAAACCCTCGGCGACGAATGGGCCTATACCCGGCTCTACACCAGCGACGCCCAGCGCTGCGAGCAGTTCCCGATCTGGCTACACACCTACAATTACCACCGCGGCCACACCGCACTCGGCGGCCAACCACCCGCCACCCGCATACCTAACCTCTCAGGTCAGTACAGCTAGTCGCGCTCAGAATATCCGCATGCCGCGCAATCTTGCCGCGTCAACAAAGGGTTTTGTGTGCTTGCCGA
The DNA here is from genome assembly GCF_025821625.1 of Mycolicibacterium pyrenivorans. Lineage (GTDB taxonomy): Bacteria > Actinomycetota > Actinomycetes > Mycobacteriales > Mycobacteriaceae > Mycobacterium > Mycobacterium pyrenivorans. The sequence continues at coordinate 39,066 of NZ_JACKSH010000292.1, read as the reverse complement.
TGCTGGAGGGTTCTATCTCGGTCACCGGATCGGGGCCAGTCCCGTCGTCTGTACGCCGCAGCCACATCGCGTAGTTGTCGCCCAGCGTCGTACCCCATTTGGACGGGTAAACAATCCCGTGCGGACGCTCCCCGTCGAACAGAACCGTCCGGTCTCGAATCCACGTTGCGATGCCCGTCGTGAGCTTCTTCAGGTCTTCGGATGAGCTGGTCAGCTCGCTGAGGGTCAGGTGCTCGACCTCACACTCAGCCAGCAGAGTCGAGCCCAGCCGTTCGGAAAGCACCGAGATCGATTCGGCGCCAGTGACGTCGACGAACCAACCGCTGTAGGGCAATTGAAGTTCGTAGAGGGAGCGCATTTCCCGCCAGCCCTTCGAGATTGACCGGTAGGGCATCGCCCCGTGCTGTGGCAACTCCTTCGCAACCTGCGCGGCGAACGTCGCGGCGTCATCGGGCTCCACGTCGTCGAAGAGGTCACTCAGCAGCGTCGCCGGCGGGTCCGGTCGGATATACTCCAACACTTCAACGAAAGCGCCTGTCGCCGAGGAACATCCGTATATGGTTCGCCCAGGCGTATCCCATCGCGACCAGTCCTCGACCGGATGTTCACCCGGAACGCGCGGGGGTGGATTAACCGGACCGTACTGCGTCCGAGCCACTCGAAAGACACTCTGACCCGAACTCGCAACGATGTTTAGCCCACTCGACGCGCAGATAGTCGCACCCACCAACGACACCCGCGCCTGCCTCTCTGTACACAGCGAACGGGCTGAGTATAGGAAGAGTCGACGTCACGAGTGACTAGGCATGGTAGGTGTCGGTGATAAACGCGTCCGCGGCGCGAAAGACAGCACCAAACTGATCTTCGCGTAGCAGTTGCGCCGGCGTGATCCCGTCTAGGCGAGGATTCGCAGAAATCAGCCAGTTCCGGGCAACCTGGTCGTTTTCGGCTTCCTCGATCAGCCAGAAGACGGTATGCGTTGCCGTCAGCCGCCGCGCTTTCTCAGTCGAGGGTTCGGCGTGGTTGCGCTCCCCCGGAGGGGTGGCCCACCGGGCTGGCATCGCACGACTTCGTGAACTGGCGATATACGCCGTCAGGGTGGGTCCGAGGCGCGCCAGAAGGTAGGCGACAACCTCGTGGGTGTCCATCCGCGCGGTGTCGTCCCCAGCCTTGATCAACAAGTCGGACATCTCGCGAGCACCTCCTTCGTCAGCAGCGACTCTACAGCGCCTAACCATAAAAGCGGCGAGAATAATCCGCAAAGTGACTCAACAAGCTCCACAAAACATACACATAATGCGCGTTATTTGCCGTCTCAGACACCCTGTCGTGCAGGTAGACGCCCGATTACAGCACCTAAGACGCCGCCGCCACTACCCAAGCAAGTGGCATATCCCGGCGAATGCTCGCGGATGTCGTCGAGGCGCCGTAACGGCACCGTGCAACACGAAATACTCGAAGGACAACGGGCCGTCGCGTTCGCAGCGGGCGATGCGCCTGAGATCAACGTTGACTGCCGCGTGGACGTGGGCCGGTTGGCGGCACCGGTCCGCTATGGACTGGCGGCGACGCTTGAGGTTGCCCCGACCATCAGAGTCGACATCCACCAAGAAGTACGTCAACAATTGCAGGTCCGACTGCGCACCAGGACCCGCCGACACGCGTATCCCGGACGAATGTCTGCGACCGCTCTTCAGCAGCGAGCAACGACCCGCGAAATCGCTACATTCGCCGACGCTAAGTGCGAGCGGGCGTCCTACCGCACGGCCAAGCGGCGGTGGTCGAGACTCAGAGGGTGGCATCGACGGCGTCTACGTAGGAAGACAGTAGTTGATGACAAATGAATCTCGGTCGTGTTGAGATGTGGTGTCATGCAACCGCTGTCGCGGGTGGCGCTGTCATCCTGGTTCGGTGGCGCCAAGGACAGCGAAGAAAACCGACAGCCGGTTGGCGGCTCGGCTCGCCGCGCTCGCATCGCTGGGCGCCGCGGTCATCCACTTCGCCGTCGTACCCACCCACTGGCAGGAGTGGATGCCAGCAGGCTTGTTCTTCGCAACGATCGCACTCTTCCAACTGCTCTGGGCGCGCCTGGTTCTCGCACGAACCACGACTCCTGTGCTTGCTGCCGGCATCATGCTCAACGTTGGAGCCATTGCTCTTTGGGCCCTGTCCAGGACCGTGGGAGCCCCGTTCGGCCCCAGCGCGGGAGAAGCGGAATTGGTCCAAGCCGCGGACCTTTGCGCACTGCTGCTTCAAATCTACATCGTGATGGGCGCCAGCTGGGTGTGGTACCGCGGCCTGCAAGGACAGCCGGTACCGGTGTTCGGCAGCGCATTAGTGCTCATGGGCGCCGTCGGTGTCGTGACGCTGGCGTCCACGGTGGGCGTTGCTTCAGGACTGCAGCACGGCCATGCGCCAGCGAGCGCGGACGGTGGCCACCACGGGACGACCCCCGAGGATGGGCACGGCGAGCACGACGCGACGACCCCCGACGATGCGCATAGCGATCACCACGGCGCTGGCGCCGAGCCCGCGGAGGGTAATGATCATGGGACGAGCAGCGAGCATGTTCAAAGCCCTGACAGCAATCACGAGCCGGCCGCCCCGCCGCCCGTCAACGAGCCTGCCGGCGAGTCGGCTGCACCGGCGACGGCCGAAGTTCCGGCCCCACCCGCGGTGCCTGCGCAGGACGACCACGGCGATCATGATCACCGCGAGTAAACACCTGACTTCTCCGCTCGTGTGAGCACAGGCGTCAAACTAAGCTAACGCATCTCTGAGACCGGTCCTGAGCCGGCACGTGTCCTGGGACCACGAAGCCGGCCTTTAGCCGGATCATTCAAGCGCCGCCGTGTCGGTGACCGCGACGATTCACGGCATGAGCACGACTTCTCCGACATCGACGGCGGCTACCGCGGCCCAGGCGGTGGCCCGCTACGGCTACGTGCCGTTCATGCTGATCGGCCTCAACGGCGCCGGCATCGTCTTCACCGCCGGCGGCGCCCAGAAGTACTGGCTGCTGGCCGTCCTGGTCGTCGCGATCACGACGACGTTCCTGGTAGAGCTGGTCATTCCGTATGACACCGCGTGGAACCGTGACCGGGCCGACAGCACGCGCGACCGCATCCACGTCGCGGTCAACGAAACCCTCATCCTGGCAAGCGTGGCCGCCATCCCGCTGCTGGCCGCGATCGTCCCCGCACCGCCGTTGTGGCCACACAGCTGGCCATTCATCGCACAGGTCCTCGCCGCGATCCTGGTCGCGGACCTCGGCATCACCGTCGTACATCTGGCCAGCCACAAGATCGGTGTGTTGTGGCGCTTTCACGCGGTGCACCACAGCGTCACCCGCTTCTACGGCCTCAACGGCCAGATGAAGCACCCCCTGCACCAAACCGTGGAGATGGCCGCCGGCGTCGCACCGCTGATCCTGATCGGGCTGCCCGTCGACGTAGCCTCCGTACTGGCGCTGGCGGTGGCAATCCAGCTGCTGCAGCACTCCAACGCCGACTACCGCATCGGCCCCGCCAAGTATGTCTTGGCCCTCAACGAAGGCCACCGCTTCCACCACCTCAAATGGGCCGGCGTCGGCGACGTCAACTTCGGCCTGTTCACCCTGGTGTGGGACCACCTGATGCGCACCTACGCCTACGACGCCACATGGCGATTCGACTCCACCCAGCTCGGCATGGCCGCCAAACCCGACTACCCCACCAGCTATCTGCGGCAGATGATCTACCCGTTCACCCACGCCAGCGGCTGCAGCCTCAAGTCCTTGACCACGGCCACGACGGCCGACGGAAACGCGCCGATACCGCCATCCGGCCAAGGCTCGACGTATCGTCTGTAGCCGTCGGGCCCCCGATTCACCGGTGCAGCGTGGCTCGACCCGCTAGCCAGCCTCGCCGCGGTCGACGGCAACGACAGACGGCTCCACCACTTTCGGCTGGGACCAACAGACGGACGCGCCCCCGATTTTGGCGGTTGTGCAAGCCCGAGGAGCCAGCTTTTAGTGCCAGCTTTATCGAATCTTCATCGAAGGACTAAGAAAGCTAAACGACTCAAGAGCACTCTTGAAGGCATACCCGTAAACGGTGCACCGTCGCCCGCGACCGGCCCTCGCGACGCACCAGGCGGTGCCACCGCCCGTTAGCCGATGACGAAGACCCGATACGGAGAGCCTCACTCATGCCGCAGATAGGCTGCCCACCAGCGTTTCGAGCGACGACGCACTGGTTGCGCACGACCGTCCTCGCGGTGGCGGTGCTGCTGATCGCGACCGCCTGCACCTCGTCTCCGGCGGCGGCGCCCACGCCCGACGTCATCACCGACAAGGGCACGCCCTACGCAGACTTGCTCGTACCGAAACTGGAAGCGTCCGTGACTGATGGTGCGATCGGCGTCGCTGTCGATGCCCCCGTGACCGTTACCGCCGGCGACGGTGTTCTCGGCCAAGTGTCGCTGACCAACGAGGCGGGCGAACTTGTTGATGGGCAGCTGAGCCCCGACGGCGTTACCTGGTCATCGGCGGAACCGCTGGGCTACAACAAGCAGTACACTCTGCAGGCGCACGCACAGGGGCTTGGCGGAACGACCAGCACCAGCGCAACATTCGAAACCCATTCCCCCGAAAACCTGACGATGCCCTACGTCTTGCCCAATGACGGCGAAACGGTGGGCGTGGGTCAACCCATTGCGATTCGCTTTGACGAGAACATCACGAACCGGGTTGCGGCGCAGCAGGCGATCACCGTGACCACGAACCCCCCGGTTGAGGGCGCCTTCTACTGGCTCAGCAATCGTGAAGTCCGCTGGCGCCCCGCCGAATACTGGGAGCCCGGAACGCACGTTGAGGTGTCGGTGGAGGCTTACGGCGTCGACTTCGGCGACGGACTCTTCGGCCAGGAAGACGTCACCACACGATTCACGATCGGCGACCACATCATCGCCACCGCCGATGACGCCACCAAGACGATGACCGTGCGGCGCAACGGCGAAGTCGTCAAAACCATGCCCATCTCCATGGGCAAAGCCAAAACGCCCACCGACAACGGCGCCTACATCATCGGAGACCGCTACTCCTTCCTGGTGATGGATTCGTCCACCTACGGAGTCCCCGCCAACTCGCCCGACGGCTACCGCACCGAAGTCGAATGGGCCACGCAAATGTCCTACAGCGGCATCTACGTGCACTCTGCCCCATGGTCGGTGGGTAGCCAAGGCATCGCCAACGTCAGCCACGGATGCCTCAACGTCAATCCAGCCAATGCCCGCTGGTTCTACGACAACACCCGACGCGGCGACATCGTGGAAGTCATCAACACGACCGGCGCAACCCTGTCAGGAACCGACGGACTCGGAGACTGGAACATCCCCTGGGAGCAATGGAAGGCCGGAAACGCCAACCTCTGAGCATCGGAAGTTAGTGACACCGGGCTGACATGCCCGGGTGCCCAGCGTCGCTGAACCCCTTTCTCCGCGGCGCATTTGGGGTCACTCCTGAGACGCCGTTGCCGTACGGGCGGTTGTCGGCGTGGCTGGAGCTCATCGACTCCCCGATGACCGAAGGCGGCGCGCTACCGCCGACGAGGCTTCACGTGACCGCGCGGGGCAGAATTGTTGCTACCCCCGACGACGGCCCATAGTGCCTCCTTCTCCGAGAAGCTCGCACAGTTTGCGTTCATCGGCGCGCTATTCACGCGCGTCCTCCCGACCGTAAAAACGGTTCTAGTCCAGTACTTGCCGCATCCAAACCGAGCTGCCGCAGCGAATTTCACCATTGTAATTATGTGGCTACTGTTACTGGTGGGGCTTTTGTGAGTTACGCTTTTCTACGTAGGAGCTACGTATTTTGGTGCTGCGCCGTACTTATGCGATTCAGCCCCGCTATTGGTGCGTGTGATAGCTCACCGCGCGGCGCACCGAGGAGAAGACATGGAATCACACGTCCGGAGCAAGGGTGCTCCAACTGCCCGCGCTGACCGCTGCGACCCCACAATCCTTGTAGCAGCACAGGCGGTTCGGCGGCTCTCCGGTGTGATCGCCATCGTCGTCTTGCTTTTCCTTGCGTGCGCACCGGTCGCGTCGGCCCAACCTGCCGCCGGCCCTTGGGATCCACTGCTTCCTAAGGTGGCGAGCGCAGGCGCTCCCGGTGATCCGGTTGCCATCGCGAACGCCTCTCTTCAGGCAACGGCCATGGCGACGCAGACCGCCATGAGCATGGGTCGCAACTTCCTCAGCAGCCTGGGGCTCGTCAGTCCCGCCGCGGATCCGTCGACGAGCGTGCGCGGAAACCGGGTCAATGGTGCGCAAGCGATCGAGTACGTAATCCGGAGGGCGGGAACGCAAATCGGCGTTCCCTACTCCTGGGGTGGCGGAAGCCTCACCGGTCCCAGCCGCGGCGTCGACCAGGGGGCAGGCACCGTCGGCTTTGACTGTTCAGGCCTGACACGGTTCGCCTTCGCCGGCGTTGGAGTTCTGCTCCCGCGATGGTCCGGTGATCAGTACGACGCCGGCCGCAAGGTGCCACCCTCCCAAGCGAAGCGGGGCGATCTGCTGTTCTGGGGCCCGGGCGGGAGCCAGCACGAAGCTATCTATCTCGGCGGCGGGCAGATGCTCGAGGCACAGCAGACCGGCGTGCCAATCAAGATCTCCCCAGTGCGCACGTCAGGGATGACGCCCTACGTCGTTCGCATCATCGAAAGCTAAGTCCTCGCCGCAATCTGTCACCAGCTGCATCACTGCGGCGCACCAGGCACTCGCTGCCCCCACTTAGCCGGTCAGACAGTAACCGGTCCCGCGCACCGTACGGAGATACCGCGGTGAGTGTGGGTCCTCACCCAGCTTGCGCCGAAGATTACCCACATGCACCCCCAGAGTGGACCGGCCACCGTCGGACGCATCCCCCCACAGGCTCAGCTGCAATTGACGACACGTCACCGGTTCACCGGGACTCTCCGCCAGCGTGCAGAGAATCTCAAACTCCGTGCGGGTGAGCGGCAATGGCTCGTCGCGGAGGAACACCCGACGCGCGGCCACATCAATACGGAGATCTCCGATCTCACGGCGATGCGTCTCGTCGCCGTGGCCGCCGCCACGTGGTTCGCCGCCGACACCGCAGCGCCTCAGCGCCAGCCGAATTCGCACGTTCAGCGCCTCGATGTCGCCCACACAGACGACCCCGGTACTCACGAGCAGCGGCGTAATATCGCCGTCGCTGAGAGCAACCACGCCGACTTGAGTTTCCTGACGGATGCGGTCAAGCATGGCCGTGCCCAGCCCCTGAGTGCCGACGCCCACCACGACCACATCGGGATCACGCTCGCGCAGCCCTGTGAGTGCAGCACCTGGCGAATAGGCCACCTCCACGGCGAAACCGCCGGCGCGTAAGTGTCGCGCCACGGTGGCCGCATAGATGCGTCGAGGCTCCACCAGTAGCACACGGATGCGGCCAGCGGCCGCCACTGGCGGTACGGAACCAGCGACATAGCGGTGCGACTCGATCGTCGTGGCATTCTCCTAGCCGTTCACGAAAACTAAAGCGCGCCTATGCATCCTCACTGCACCGCCTACGAGACAGCCTACCGCCATCTATGTAGTTACTACGTAGATGGCGCGCCGACCGGGATATTTAGCGCCGGGTCGCGTCATCAACGGCCTTCGGCGTTGATCCCAGCCGTCCTCGCTGATCCAGGCGTTACAGCGCAACCGCCAACAGCAAGCCTTTGCACTGGTCATCTACGGTTTGACTCCGTAGATAATCTACGCTGTGGACGCAGGCGTCAGGCGGTCAGCGAAGACTTTGCTGGGTGGGCCGATACCCGACCGTCGAAGGGTTCTCGTCCGTCGAAGTGCGCATTGGCCGACCCGAACCCGGATCAGAGCTAGGGGCACCTAGTGGTGGCAGAGCACCTGGATGAATGCCGGTGTGGCGAGCATCGTGGCGATGGCGGCAACCAGGAGAGCGCGATGACGCCACTGCACGTGCCGACGCGTCGGGGTGACTAGTCGCTCGGCGCGGGTGATGATCGCCATTGCCGCCGCGGCCAGACCTTCGGCCACCGGAGGTCGGTGACCGGCCAGCGCGAGCAACCCCGCCAGTAGAGGACGAGTGCCGACGCGACGAGCGGCGGTATCGTCGGCGCACATCTCCAGCAGTTCCGCCACAGCCTGATGTGCGCAGGCGAACAAGGGCAGGTGGGGAAGGGTGGCGGCGAGGGCACGCAGCACCATGAGAATGTGGTGATGATGCCCTGTTAGGTGAGCATTCTCGTGGGCCAGAACCGCTTTCAGTTGCGCTCGGTTCAACGATTTCACGGCCGCCGAGGTGACGACGATGGCATGGGGGCGGCCGATGACACAGTAAGCGGCGGGAAGGTCCGCCTCGACGACAACGACGTGGGGATGGTCGGTGGGCCGACCGACGATCCGCGCGGCGTGTGCGTGCTCGTGGCTTCGGGTGCGCAGTCCGGCCAGGCAGCGACCCAGTCGCAGCGCCACGACCGCCGAGGTCAGCAGCCCCCCGCCGATGAGCGCAATAGAGCCGAGGCGTCCCGCCAGCGGGGTGTGATCGGAGAACCCAAACAGTTCCAGGCAGAGGGTCACGACCGAGCCGTCGAGGATGCTGTTTGACGTCGCGTTGACCACCAGCACCACTGCCGCCAGCCATGCCGCAAGCACGGCGGCAACCGTGGCCAGCCAGGCGGCCACACCCATGGACGGGCTGACCCCGCCACCAGTAAGGCGCCGCAGTACCGGTGGAGCAAGCCACGCCAGCACTGCGCCGTAGAGCACCAGCCACAGCGCCGTCGTCATGATCGCCGCCCCTTACGCAGCGCCGCCTTCAGTTGGGCTGATTGCTCTGTACTCATCTGCTCGACAAAAAATGCCAGCACAGTGTTGGTGTCGCCGCCGGAGTCGAAGGCAGCTTTCATCAGCCGCGCCGACCGCTCTTCACGACTCATCGCCGCCCGGTACACATAGGCCTTGCCGTTGCGCTGCCGTTTTAGCCACCGCTTGCGATACAGGTTGTCCATGGTCGACAGCACCGTGGTGTACGCGATTGGCCGCTGCTCAGACAGGTCCTCGAACACGTCGCGTACGGTGACCGGCTCCTGGTGATACCACACCCAGTCCATGACCACCGCTTCGAGATCGCCGAATCCTCGCTGTTCCATCCGCCGCAACTCCTGCTCGCTCTAACGAGGTGGCCGATTCGCACAGGGCGGCACCCTGCAGCCTCCTAATGTAGCCGCCAACAGACCAGATGTCGGGGACCTCGCCGTGGCTGCGCAACCGATTTCGCCCCGGCGTGCGTCATCGAATCGGATCCAAGGCACCGGCACCTCGGGCCAACAGCAGATCCTGCCGGCCGGTCAGGTGTTACCGAGTTGAGACTGTGACAGGCGTTTCTCCTGATGCTCCAGTGATGTACGTTCCAAATACGTACTATGCCACTACGTACTTACAGCGGTAGTAGGCCGTCAGACATGACACGTCGGCGCACTGCCCCGTCCGACTCGCGGCCACCCGGCAGCCGCCCCACTCAGGAGAATTGATGCGGCGCCTCACTTCACTTCTCATCGCCGGGGTACTTGCGTCAATGCTGGTGCTGCACACCTCGGGCGTCGCAACGGCCGGCCACGGAAGCGAACCTGATGGTGACAGCGAAACGGTCGCAGGACTTGTCGCCGCCGTCGCCGAGGTCAACCAGCACGTCGCCGATATCGGCGCGGACATCCAACACAAGCAGGAGAGCGTCAATCGGGCCCTGGTTGAGCTTGCCACCGCCCGCGAGGCGGTCTCCGAGGCGCACCGCAGACTCGCCGACAGCGAGAAAGCACTCGCCGACAGCCAAACCGCCATCGACGCGACGCAGCAGCGTTTCGACGAGTTCGCCGCCTCGACCTATATGAACGGTCCCTCGCGCTCACTGCCGCTGGCAAGCAGCCCTGAAGACATCCTCTCGGCAGCCTCGACGCAGCAGACCTATCTCCTTGCCTTCGGCAGGGTCAAAGACGATCTTCGCCGAAGCCAGACTGAACGCGCCAACCGACTCTCAGCCGCCAAGCAGGCCCGGCTGGACGCCGACGCCGCAGCGGCCGAGGCGCAACGACGGCAGGACGGTGCAGTCGCGGAACTCGTTGCCGCGCAACGCGCATTCACCAATCAGCAGTCCGACCTCACCCGGTTGGCCGCCGAACGCGACTCCGCACAAACCCGACTCACTACTGCCCGACCGGTAGCAGCCACCACGCGCCAGCCCACGGCCGCACAACCCGGTACCCCGGTGCCGCCGAGCGGCCAATGGGACCGCTCCAGCCCGGCACCGGCGGACAGCTCGGGCACCGGCCAGTGGGACACCACGCTGCCGATGGTGCCCAGCGCCAATGTGGCCGGCGACCCCATAGCCATCATCAACGCCGTCCTCAAAATCATGGCGACCTCGCTGCAACTCACCGCCGACATGGGCCGAAACTTCCTCACCAAACTGGGCATCCTCTCCCCCGCGACCGCTGCTGCAGATCCCGGCATCACCAATGGACGCATCCCCCGCCTGTACGGCCGCCAGGCCTCGGAGTTCGTGATCCGACGAGCCATGTCACAACTCGGCGTTCCCTACTCATGGGGCGGTGGCAACGCCAACGGGCCCGCTCGGGGAATCGATCAAGGAGCCAACACCGTCGGCTTCGACTGCTCCGGCCTCATGCTCTACGCCTTCGCTGGAGTCGGCATCAAACTCGACCACTACTCCGGATCCCAGTACAACGCCGGCCGCAAAGTACCGTCATCGCAGATGCAGCGCGGCGATCTCATCTTCTACGGCCCCAACGCCAGCCAGCACGAAGCCATGTACCTCGGCGACGGCATGATGCTCGAAGCCCCCTACACCGGGTCAGTGGTCAAAATCTCCCCCGTACGCAGCTCCGGCATGACGCCCTACGTCACGCGCTTGATCGAATACTGACACCCCGCGCGAGCGCTACGTTGGCCGCGTTGCTGACCAGTCACTCCGCCCCGACTTGGCCGCTGCGAACAGGCTCCTCTATTGCCTCACGCCGCTGCCTGCGGCGCGGCCGGCCAGAAGCGTGGAACAGGGCCGTCGCGCCGGCGGCTCACATCACGACAATGACGGCGCACAGGATCAGCCACGTTTGCCACCCGAGACTGTTCGGGCAGACGTCCATCAGCAAGCGCATATCAGGCCCTCCTCCACAGTGAGCGTCTCCCAGCCGAAGGACGCAATCGGCATGAGTCTCGTAAAGATCTGCTGAAGATCGCGCCGCTTCGTGCGGTCTGCGCCGCCGCGGCTGCTTCAGCGGGCACCATGCGGGATATGGATAACCACCCGGGTACACCGCCTGAGCAGGCGAAGGGATACCGCGCCCTGGTCGTCGACGACGAACTTCCCCTGGCCGAAGTGGTGGCCAGCTACCTGGAACGCGAGCAGTTCGAGGCGGTCGTGGCCGGCAACGGCGTCGACGCGATCGCCGTCGCGCGCGACCTCGATCCCGATGTCGTCATCCTGGACATCGGTCTGCCCGGCATCGATGGTCACATCAGCGTCGTTGTGGACCGCGTCGCTGCTCGCAGCGCTCGGCGATGACTGAGAGTCTGTTGTCGCATTCGAACAGGCAGTGATGAACAGGGCCGACGCTGCCAACGCCGCAAACCCAGTTCCACATCGCTTGTGCTGCATCGCGCATCCTTCTTATACAACTTCGTGACACCAGGCCACGCGGCAAGCGCTCTCGCAGCCTCGGTCCAGCCTCAAGATTCCGAGTATGGGTCGGTTCGTGTCCCGATGAAGACTTGATGAAGAAGCCTCACTGTCCTGTCGGTACGCGCAGCCCTGCCCAGGGCGTCATACCAGCGTCGCGCCGTTGCCCTGTGCCGCCCATCTACTATTGCACTACGTAGATAGTCCGCGACCGGAAGGTTTCTAAGTCGATCTGTGCGGTGTGCATAGCCTCAGTGGTCTGCTCGGCTGGCGGGACAGCTCATTCATGCGGGCCAGTGCGTCCGATGCCGGATCGGCGTTGACGTCGCTGACGACCGCGACACACAGCAAGGTCGCAACAGCGACCGCACCAGCGAACGGGAGATCCGCCGGATCGGTTCAAGGATCACGACGTCGGATGTCCTTTCGTTGCGCAGGAACCAAGTACGGTCTCGATACGTAGATCACAGTTAGGGTTACGGACGTACGTGGCGGTTGTCCACACGGAGCCACTGCCGCACCGCACGGTAAGCGAAATCGGTCAACCTACTGCCAACGTACGTAGGTAGTAGATCTGAAAGTACTCGTCGTGCTTCTTGGGTTGCACGGCGGAAGAATCTAGGCGAGGAGACCGGTTATGGAGCGGCGGCTAGTGCGCAAGCTGGGACTGATGTTGGCCGCGACTGGCCTCGCCGGCGCACTAATGCTGAGCACCGGCTCCGCCGCGGCGGAGCCGCCCCTTCCCGGACCGCCGGCGCCGATCGATCCGATGGCAATGCCGGGATCCCCGCCAGAACCGTTCGTCCTCTCCCCCGATTCGATCCAGGGTCCGCTAAGTGATCCTTCACGGCCGGCGCCCCCGGCTGGGCTTGTTCGCGCCGCCGACGTTCAATCCCGTCAATGGCGCGATGGTCGGTGTGGCCAAGCCGATCATCATCAACTTTTAACGGCCGATCGCCGACCGCGCGCTGGCCGAGCAAGCCGTTCACATCTCCTCCAACCCGCCCGTGCCCGGGAAGTTCTACACGATGAATGACACCCAGCTTCGGTGGCGGCCCATCGACTTCTGGCCCGCCAACACAACGGTGAACATCGATGCCAGCGGGACCAAGTCGAGCTTCCGGACCGGCGATGCGCTCGTCGCAACCATCGATGACAGCACTCACCAGATGGAGATCATGCGCAACGGCAAGCTGGAGAAGACTTTTCCCGTCTCTCTCGGTAAGAAGGGTTACGAAACCCCGAACGGCACCTACTACGTGTTGGAGAAGTTCGCGTATATCGTCATGGACTCCTCGACGTACGGCGTCCCCATCGATTCGGCTGAAGGCTACAAGCTGAAGGTGCAGACGCAGTTCGCATCGACAACAGCGGCATATTCGTTCACAGCGCGCCCTGGTCAGTCAACGATCAAGGCAAGCGCAATGTCAGCCACGGGTGCCCCAATTTGAGTCCAGCCAACGCTCAATGGTTCTATGACAACTTCGGCAGTGGAGACCCGGTCGTCGTCAAGAACTCCATCGGCACCTACAACCAAAACGACGGCGCCCAAGACTGGCAGATCTAACGAAGGCACTCCCAGTAGGTGGTGCGACAGTCAGCAAGGCGCCTTTTTGCCCCCATCACGTACACCTGACGAAGTTCTCGACGTACCAGTCCACCGGGCCGCGGTTGACTCACTACTGGTCGTGGTTGTGATCAACGCCCGTTTCGTGGTGAAGCGACTCAGGCGAAGGAGCCTCGACAGGCGCCGGTGTCGCTGGCGTGCCGGCTGACTCGACGACCGGCTACGTAGCGGGTGGCGCCGCACGACCGTGATCGTCCGCGTGTCCGATCGTGGTGATCGGGTTTCACACCGCCGGCTCGTGATGACCGTGCCGCAGACCGGATGCGACGCCTACCGCCGATGCCAGCACCGACGCCGACGCCGACGCCGACGCCGACGCCGACGCCGACGAGAACGATCGCGTTGGCCGCCATAGGGCCTCTGGGCGAATCAGACAGGGACTTTCGTCGTACCTATCACCTACGTAGTTCCATGGGCATCGCCAGGGTAGAAGCGCATGCTTGAGGGCGGCCCGAACGGAAGGACCTCGAGATGAAAACACAGTACCTACCCTGGTACGCCTTGGCCTTGGCCGCCGCTTTCGTAACTGCGCTGGCCATCGGTGTTCCGCTGTCGACGTCGGCGCTGCTGCTCTTTGCGCTGGCATGCCCATTGATGATGATGTTCATGATGGGCGGAATGGGCGGCGGGCACGGTAACAACACTAAGCATGACCGGTCCGATACGCCGGAGCACCGCGACTCTGCGGGACGGTCATAAACCTCCACGTCCATCACCGATCAGGAGGTCTTGGCGATGGCAGATGCAGCCTACGGATTATGGCCGCTGGTGATCGTGAACACGTTGTTGTTCATGGCTTTTGGGCTGAGCTTCTTTCGTCCGAGAACGCATCGAGATTGGCGGGCGATGGGCGGCTACACCGCGTTCTTGGTGGCGTTGTTCACCGAGATGTACGGCGTCCCGTTGACCGTGTACCTGCTCGGCGGCTGGCTGGGATCGCGCTTCCCGCTCCTACGTGACACCCACGCCGGCGGGCACCTGTGGAACGACCTCATCGGCTGGACCGGCGACCCGCACCTGAGCCCCTTTCATCTGGCCAGCTACGCGGCGATCGGTGGCGGTTTCTGGCTGATCGCGGTCGCCTGGCGACACTTGCATGCGGCCGCCCAAGCCGATCGACTCGCCACAACCGGCCCGTATGCCTGGGTACGTCACCCGCAATACGACGGCTTCCTACTAGTCATGCTCGGCTTCTTGCTGCAGTGGCCGACGATTCCCACACTGATGATGTTCCCAGTGCTGGTTTACGTCTACGCGCGGCTGGCGCGCAGCGAAGAACGCGACGCGGCGGACCAATTCGGCCCCGCATGGAACGCGTACGCGGCACGCACTCCGGCATTCGTGCCGCACTTGCGATCTCGTCCCCAAACCGTGCCGGAAACCGCTCACTCCGGTGACAGCCGCACCGCCTGGCATCGCCCGACACCGCCGCCCCTGCCCACCGGCGCCTCGCCACCGCCCAGCACCGACGGCTCCCACGGAGGAGGTCGGTCATGAATCACACCACTGGGACCGACGCCATAACGAAGCTGCCGGTGGTCGAGGCCGCCGCCGCGGTGTTAACGGCCGGCGGTATCGAGAAGTCGTTTCGCCGCGGCACCTGGCCGATCTCGCACCACCGGCAGGTGCTGCGCGGCGTCGATCTGACGCTGCAGCCTGGCGAAGTGGTCGGTCTTGTTGGGGAGAACGGCTCAGGCAAGTCAACAATCATGAAGATCTTGGTTGGCGAGCTTGCCCCAGACGCGGGCACGGTGGTCCGCTCCGGCGTGCTGGGCTATTGCCCGCAGCAGCCGGTGGTGTATGAACGCCTGACCTGTGATGAGCACATTGAGCTGTTCGCGCGCGCCTACCGTATGACGCATGAGGGCGAACGGCGCGCGCGCCGAGATCTTTACGAGGCGTTGGGATTTGAACGATACGCCGGCACACGGGCGGATCGGTTGTCGGGCGGCACGCTGGCCAAGCTCAACCTGACATTGGCGATGCTGGCCGACCCGCAAGTGCTGCTGCTGGATGAGCCCTATGCCGGCTTCGATTGGGACACCTATCTGAAGTTCTGGGATCTGGTGGCCCGTCGTCGCGACGACGGACGGTCGGTGCTGATCATTAGCCACTTCGTCGCTGACGAGCACCGCTTCGATCGCATCGTCAAGCTGTGTGACGGGCGGCTATGCGAGGGACAGTACGGAGGGCAGGGGGTCCCCAGTGACGACCGCAGCCCATGAGCAGTGGCGGCCGACGCTGCTGCTGACCCGCAGCTTCATCGCCGACTATGTTCGCAACCCGGTGAACCTGATCATGCTGGTCCTGGTGCCGCTCGTGTTCGTGCTGGTCGCGGCCGGTTCGATCGCCGACGCGATGGAACTGTTACGGGGACGACCCGGCATCGCAACCCAAACGGCGACCGCCGGCTGGGCAGCTGGCTTCCTGTCGGGGCTCGCAATGTACTTCCAGATCCGCTCGGCGCGACGCGCGGACAAGCGGTTGCAACTGGTCGGCTTACCAGCGGCGCGGTTGCTCGCTGCCCGGGCCGGCACCGGTCTGCTCATGGCGGGACTCGTCTCGGGAGTGGCGCTCGCCGCGTTGGCCGTGCGTGTCGGTATCGACCATCCGGTCCGGGTGATCGTCGGTACGCTGATGTTCTCGGTCATCTACCTGGCGATCGGTGCGCTAGTAGGGATAGCGGTTGCCAATCCGGTCAACGGTGCGGTGATCATCTTGTTGATCTGGATGATCGACGTGTTCGTCGGGCCTGCCGGCAGCGGCGGCGATTACGTGTTCACTCGCTGGTTTCCCACTCACTTCGTCACGTTGTGGATGGTCGACACGCCCTCGCACCACGCTGGACGGCTCGGCGATCTCGGCCTCGCCTCGGTTTGGATGCTCGGCGCTCTTGCTGTGGCCGGCGCGTTGGTGGCGGCGGGTTCTCGCACCGCGCGACGGCGTCAGCGCACGGCCGGCCAGTTACCGACTGCGCTGAGGTTCGGTCTGGTCGATCTGCGGCGAAACGGCGTGCTGCTGGTGCTGCTAGTTATTGTGCCGGCGGCGTTCGTGCTGCTGGCGAAGGTGACCACGCCGGGGCGATCTCTAATGGTGTCGGTCACCGAGAACGGCGCCGTTTCAAACCAGTCGTTCTGGTTTCCCGAGGTACACGCCGGAGCGATGGCCCCGATCGGCATCGGTGCGCTGGCTGCACTGGTTGGGATGTTCGTAGTGGTCGATGCTGCCGGCGGGGACCGACGCCTGCGGCTGGCCGGCTACCGCACTGGCGTGGTGCTGGCTGCCCGATTGGGCGTGGTCGCCGTAGCCGCCATCGTCATCACGGCGGCCACCATGGGGGTTACCGCGACCGTCTTCGACGCCAGGCAGTGGCCGGGCTACATTGCCGCCAACCTGCTGATCGCCGCCATCTACGCCCTGATCGGTGTAGTCATCGGGCCACTGCTGGGCAAGGTCGCGGGGGTGTTCGTCGCATTCTTGATCCCTTTTCTCGATCTGGGAATCATCCAAAGTCCGATGCTCCGCCCTATACCTCAGGAGTGGGCCCAGTTTCTTCCCGGGTACGGCGTGACCAGGTTGCTATTCGATACCAGTCTCACCTCACGTTTCGACGAAACCTGGCCATTACTAACTGGGTTCGTCTGGCTGGGTGGGCTATTGATCGTGGCCTCAGTGGTCCTCACCCGCGGCGGGAAGTCGACCTGATGATCGCCGCCGCATGGCTGTTCGGCGTCGGTGGCGCGATCCTCGTCGGGATTGGCGGGTTCTTTCTGTTGGCCCGGCCTGCACTGCTGCCCGAGGACTTGCGCTATCTACGCCGCACCGCGGGCGAGATCGATGCTGCCGTACCGAGCCTGCGTGAGTGGCTGCGTCTGGTGTTCATCGTCCTCGGCGGATACGCAGTGGCTACCAGGACACTCACCATCTACCTGGCAGCCACCGACATTCGTAATGCCGAGTCGTCGGCAGTGGCGGTACTGGCGGTCGCCGGCGCATCGTCGAGTGGGGTCATGGCGTTGGTAAATTTCGCGCTGCACTCGACATTTCGGTGGCTGCTTTCCGCTGCGGCGGCACTCTGGATCGTGGCGACGCTGGTGGCGGTGGTGTCGTGACCTTCCGGGAGTGGGCCTGGCAGGTGCCTCGTCCCTGTAAGCACCCCGGCGTCCACGCCACGGGCTCTTTCCAACAAGTCCCGGAACACATGGGTCGGCGGGTGCACATGAATACCGCGCTTCGTCGGTCACCGAGTCGCCGGGCGTCATGGTGAAGGATCACCCTGTCACGTTCGAGCTGGTTCTCGGCCATCTACGGAAGCGAACGTTTGCGGTACTTTCGACGACTGACGAAGAGGGCAAACCGTGCTCAGCGGGAGTCAACTACCGCGTGTCTGAGCTCGGCGGTGCCATCTCCATCTTCGTTATGACCCGCCGGCACCTGAAGAAGGCGCGCAATGTCGTGCGGCATCCGCGGGTCTCGCTCGTGGTTCCGCTGCCGAGGCGGCTCCTGTGGTTCCTCCCACCAGCAACCCTCCAGTTGAGCGGACACGCGAAGATCCTCGACTGGACTGACGACGAAGGGCGGGATGCCTTCCGCCAGTTCTGGATAGGCCGCCGAATCCTCAAGGCTTACGAAGAGTCTTACCGCCGCGGCGAAACGCGAATCTGCTTCTTGAAGATCACACCAGATCCTGCGATCAACACCTACATGGTCGGCTCCAACATCTGGCAGCTCAGGAATCACATGGAATCAGGTGCGGCCAAAGTAATCGACCCGCGCGGGAACCCATGAGCAACGGGGCGGGTCGGCTTGATGATCATGCGGCGGGCTGATGCGCCGCACGCGGGAGGGCCAGTCGGCGCGCTGAATTGCACACCCTCGACGCCCACGCGGGCGGGCCCGGTTATGCAGCTGAGGTATCCGTCGCACTTCTGGTGACGTTGGCCCCTTGACAGATTGATACCCCATAGGGGTATATTGCTTCTTATACCCCTATGGGGTATTAGGGAGGAGGAGTCATGGATACGGCGACACCCGGGTATACAGCCTCGAAGGACGCACATCTCAAGCGACTGCGCAGAATCGAGGGGCAGGTCCGCGGCCTTGCGCGCATGGTCGACGAGGACGCCTACTGCATTGACGTGCTCACCCAGATATCGGCGGCAACCAAAGCGTTGGAGTCGGTGGCGTTGTCGCTTCTAGACGAACATCTGTCCCACTGCGTCCGTGACGCAATCCACCAGGGCGGCGACATGGCCGAGCAGAAGATCAATGAAGCCTCGGCAGCAATCGCGCGGCTCGTCCGCTCCTGAGCACACATCCGAAACCGCCCATCCCGCAAGCGAAAGTGGACAGAAATGACCCGACAGCTCATCGTCACCCTGCCCCTGGTCCCGTCCACCTCCTCGGGCTGCAGTTGCTGCGCACCGAGGTCCTCGGACACACGCCCACCAGCAACGCTCGAGGAGAACGCCATGAGCACCACCACAACCACCAAGTCCTACTCCGTGACCGGCATGACCTGCAGCCACTGCGTCGCCGCGGTGAGCGCAGAACTCGGTGCACTCGCCGGTGTCACCGACGTTCATGTCGATCTGGTTGCCGGCGGCATATCCACAGTGACGGTTTCCAGCGACACACCACTGACCACAGCGCAGATCACCTCCGCACTCGATGAGGCCGGCGACTACCGCCTATCCAACGATCAACCTCGCTAGCGCTTCGACCCTGCGCCGTACCCGAACCAAAGGACAGAGCATGAGCCTGCCGAATCACGTCGTCGGTGTCGATCAACCCCACAGCATCGAGTTGTCGATCGGCGGGATGACCTGTGCATCGTGTGCAGCCCGGATCGAAAAGAAACTGAACAAGATCGATGGGGTCGAGGCCAGCGTCAACTACGCGACCGAAAAGGCCAAGGTGGACTACCCCAACTCCGTCGATCCGGCAGTGTTGATCGCCGCGGTGGAAGCGACCGGCTACACCGCAACCGCCCCCGCGGCGCCGAACGACGCGGCCCCGACCGATTCCGGCCGGGACGCGGGCGAAGCCGACTCCTTGCGGAGCCGATTGCTGATCTCCCTGGTGCTGACGGTGCCCGTGATCGCGATGTCGATGATCCCCGCGCTGCAATTCACCAACTGGCAATGGCTCGCGCTGACCTTGGCCTCTCCCGTCGTGGTGTGGGGCGCCCTGCCGTTTCATCGCGCAGCCTGGGCCAACGCCCGTCACCGCGCCGCCACGATGGACACCCTGATCTCACTGGGCGTCAGCGCCGCGTACCTGTGGTCACTGTGGGCGCTGTTCATCGGACACGCCGGCATGCCGGGGATGAGGATGGCCTTCAGTCTGCTACCCGACGCGGGTTCCGAGACCGAGCACATCTACCTCGAAGTCGCCGCCGCGGTGACGGTGTTCATTCTGGCCGGCCGCTACTTCGAGGCGCGCGCCAAGACACGATCCGGTGCCGCGCTGCGGGCCCTGCTCGACATGGGCGCCAAAGACGTCGCCGTCGTGCGCAACGGTACCGAAATCCGCATTCCAACAGCAGAACTTAGCGTCGGAGACGTGTTCGTGGTGCGACCGGGTGAGAAGATCGCCACCGACGGGGTGGTGACCGACGGCGCATCAGCGGTCGACGCATCGATGCTCACCGGGGAATCCGTGCCCGTCGAGGTCCGTCCCGGCGACCACGTCACCGGTGCCACCGTCAACGCCGGTGGGCGACTGCTCGTCCGCGCCACCCGAATCGGCGCCGACACCCAACTCGCGCAGATGGCGCGCCTGGTCGAAGACGCCCAGAACGGCAAGGCATCGGTACAGCGCCTGGCCGACCGGGTCTCGGCGGTCTTCGTGCCCATCGTCCTGGCGCTGTCGGTGGCAACGCTGGCTGTCTGGCTGCTCACCGGCCATTCGGCGACAGTCGCGTTCACCGCGGCGGTCGCCGTCCTGATCATCGCCTGCCCGTGCGCGCTCGGTCTGGCCACCCCCACGGCCCTCATGGTCGGCACCGGCCGCGGCGCCCAACTGGGCATCCTGATCAAAGGGCCGCAGGTGCTCGAGTCCACCCGCCGGGTCGACACCATCGTGCTCGACAAGACCGGAACCGTCACCACCGGCCGCATGAGTCTCGTGGGGGTGTACCCGGGCGCAGGCCAGAACTCCGACGAGCTCCTCGAGTTCGCGGGAGCCTTGGAGAGCGCGTCTCAACACCCCATCGCCGAGGCGATCGCCGCTTCGGCCTCCGCCGGCGGCGCGTTGCCAGCGGTCGAAGACTTCTCCAACCACAACGGCTACGGCGTCAGCGGCGTCGTCGCCGGCCATGCGGTCCTGGTTGGACGGCTCAGCTGGCTTAATGACGACTGGTCGCTGACAGCCCCCGACGACCTCGCCTCCGCCGCCGAACACGCTGAGTCCCAGGGCCACACCCCAGTGTGGGTGGCGTGGGACGGGGCGGTGCGCGGCGTGATCGTCGTGGCCGACACGGTGAAGCGCACCTCCGCGGACGCCATCGGCCAATTCCGCAAGCTCGGCCTACGTCCGTTTCTGCTGACCGGCGACAATCGGCGCGCCGCCCTCGCAGTCGCCGCAGAGGTCGGTATCGACGCCGACGACGTGATCGCCGAGGTCCTCCCTGCCGGCAAAGTCGACACCATCAAAAGCCTGCAAGCGCAGGGGCGAACCGTCGCCATGGTCGGCGACGGCGTCAACGATGCCGCCGCACTGGTACAGGCCGATCTGGGCCTGGCGATGGGCACCGGATCCGACGTCGCCATCGAGGCATCCGACCTGACACTGGTACGTGGTGATCTGCGCGCAGCCGCCGACGCCATTCGATTGGCCCGGTCAACCCTGCGGACCATCAAGGGAAACCTGTTCTGGGCCTTCGCCTACAACGTCGCCGCACTTCCCTTAGCGGCGCTGGGCCTACTCAATCCGCTGATCGCCGGCGCCGCAATGGCCTTCAGCTCGGTCTTCGTGGTCAGCAACAGCCTGCGGCTTCGCCGGTTCACCAGCAGCGCATCCCCTGGGCAGACGGAAGACGTCCACGTTGCGACAGTGCCGCCAGGGGGCGACGAGTACCGCAGGGCCCACACCGCACCATAACCCCAGGCTGGGCACCTCACGCTCAGCAAATACGCCCGCGGCGCGGGACTCCCCCGCCGCGGGCTTGGGTGCTGGCGTCAGTTATCGGCGGACAGCCTCGCGCAGAATCGCCAATCGTTCGCGGTACTGCGTTTCGTCGATCTCGCCACTGGCGAATCTCGCCGCTAGCAGTTGTTCGGCTGTGGGCGCGTCACCGCGTGGCGCTTGTGAGCTGCCCGTCGTGTATCTGATCAGAGCGACGATACCGACGATGATCAAGCCCCAGAACAGCACCATCCCGACGCCCATCCCCGCGTATCCCCACCAACCCATGTCGTGGTCGTACCAAAACATCATGACCGTTCCTCCTCTTGATGTATCCGTGGCCGATCGGCCACAGTCTTACGGTTTGCGTCTCGTCCCGACAGAGTCAAGAGCACTGCGCTTCAAGGTCTTTGGGCCTCATTGCCGCTGACCGTGCGAAGGGCGCGGCACCGGGCTAGGGCGAGTAGTTCAGGCTCGTCATCATGCCGGCTTCCTGGTGATAGGTGTTGTGGCAGTGCATCATCCAGACGCCCGGGTTGTCGGCGGCGAGCGCCACCGTCAGCTCCTGCATCGGCAGAACGATGACGGTGTCCTTGCGTGGGCCCGGAGTCCCGTCCGGCTTGATCACTTGAAAGGTGTGGCCGTGCAGGTGCATGGGATGCCACATCATGGTGGTATTGGCGAAGGTCAACGTCGCCTTCTGGCCTTGCCTCACAGTCAGTGGGACGGTGTCTTCGAACGGTCTGCCGTTGATCGTCCAGTCGTAGGACGCCATGGAACCGGAAAGCCGGGCCGACAGAGCGACATCGGCCCTGCTGACATCCAATACCGCCTCGGGCGCGGCGGTGAACACGCCGACGGTGCCGACCCGGCGCTGCAGTTCGGGTGGCATGAACGTCGGATCGGGTGCGGCACCGGCACCGGTCGACAGTATGGCTCGCGCGAGCGCGTTCTTCCCTTCGGCCGAAGCGACAAAGGAGAACACGCCGTCACCGGTGGTGATGAGCACGTCATAGCGCTCACCCATGCCGATCAGAAGCGCGTCCACCTCGGTCGGCACCACAGGGAAGCCGTCGGTGTGGGTGACGGTCATCCGATGCCCGGCCAACGCGACCCGAAAAGCGGTATCGGACGCGGCGTTGATGATCCGCATCCTTATCCGCTGCCCAGGGCGAGCGGTGAGAGTGGTCGGTGCCGCCGGAATACGACCGTTCGCCAGGTAGAAGGGGTAGCTGACGTCACCCGCGTCGCCCCCGAGAAGCGGGCTCGCGCCCACGCCGCCGACACCGGGAACCCCTGGCATTCCAGGTGTTCCGCTCATGCCGGGCATGCCGGGCATGCCGGGCATGCCTGGCATGCCACCCGAGTGGCCGCCGACTCCCGAGATGGGACGCAGCCCCTCGTAGAGCTGCTGCGGACTGGAGCCGATGCCGTCGGTCCAGTCATCGAGCACCACGATCCACTCGGCGTCGTAGCCTCCCGGTTCGGCCGGATCGTCGATGATGACCGGCGCGTAGAGTCCGTAGTCGGCGTCGAGGCCGGTGTGCGGATGCGCCCAGTAGGTACCGGGATGAGGCGCAGAAAACCGGTAAGTGAAGTTCGAGGACGGGTCGATGTTCGGGGTCGCCGGCGTTGCCCCATCCATATCGTTGCGCAGCGCGATGCCATGCCAGTGCAGCGAAGACGGGTGGTTCAGACCGTTGGTGACGCTAATCGCCAGTTCGTCGCCGACGTTGGCGCGGATCAACGGTCCGGGAACAATGTTGTTGTACGCCAGTGTGCGGGCGACGGGTCCGCCCAGATCGATGTCCGCCGGCCCAGGTGTCAACGCCGCAGTGACAGTGCGCCCGGTGTGGGGCCGCGCGGCTTCGGCGGCGCCGATCGGATCCGTAGCCGGGTTGACACTTGTGGGCTTTCCGCACGCAGCCATGGCGGCGGTACTGGCAGCGAGGGTGGCCGCGAGAAACGTGCGTCGTGTCAATATCGTCGTGCCGACGCTCTGACCGTTCATGGTCGTTGCGGGGGGTTCGTCGTCGCGACGCAATCGGCGGCGGTGAGGCCGGGCAACGGAGCGTCGCGCTGGATTTCAATGTCCTGGCGGCGCTGCGGTGTCTTCCCCCCGAGCAGTGCCGCCAGCGCGGCGATCACGGCTCCCCAGAACGCAACCAGCATCATCATTGCCAGCAGGCAGCCAGCCCACCCCCACAGAGCGCCGGCTTCGTTCCACCACGTCATCGGGGTCACCTCCTTCGCGTTCCACACTCGTGCGGTCGAGTAGCGAATCGACGATGGTTTTATGAAGATTCGCTCAAGACCTGGGTCGCGGGTTCCTGAATCCCTTCGGGGCGGCACGATGAGGACATGGACAAGCCTGCGGCCACCCCTTCTGCGGGTTATCGAGCGTTGGTGGTCGACGACGAGGTACCGCTGGCCGAAGTCGTGGCGAGCTACCTCCGACGCGAGCAGTTTGACGTCAGCCTCGCCCACAGCGGAGCGGACGCCTTGGCGCAGGCCCGTGAGATCGACCCGGACGTGGTCATCTTGGACCTCGCGTTGCCGGGCATCGACGGCGTGGAGGTATGCCGCCAACTTCGCACGTTCTCCGATGCCTACGTGGTGATGCTGACCGCACGCGATACCGAAATGGACACCATCGTGGGCCTGTCGGTCGGTGCCGACGACTATGTCACCAAACCTTTCAGTCCCCGCGAACTGGTCGCGCGGATCCGCGCCATGTTGCGCCGGCCTCGCACCGTCGCAACGCCGACCAGTGCTGCGACCGCGGCCGACGAACCCCCGCCGCGGGCCTTCGGGCCGTTGTCCATCGACGTTGCGGGCCGACAGGTATTCATCGACGACGAACCAGTTCTGCTCACCCGCACCGAGTTCGACATCTTGGCCGCGTTATCGTCGCGACCGGCCGTGGTCTTCAGCCGCCGCCAACTCCTCGAGGCCGTCTGGGGAGACTCCTGGGGCGGAAACAAACATCTAGTCGACGTCCACATCGGACATCTGCGCCGCAAATTGTCGGATGACCCCGCCGGTCCCCGCTACGTGATCACCGTCCGCGGAGTCGGATACCGAATGGGAAGCGGCCAATGAGGACAGACACGAGCATTCAACCCAGGTCGCGGCGCAGTCCTGGAGTCGGGGCGCGACTCCTGCTGGCGCAAGCCTTGGTGCTCCTCGCCGGCGGCGCAACCACCGGGGTCGTCGCCGTCATCGTCGGTCCACCGCTGTTCCGAGAACACCTGAACCGCGCCGGACTTCCTCACTCATCCAATGAACAGTTCCACGCCGAGGAGGCCTACCGGTACGCCACCGCAATCTCCATCGCGGTGGCGATCGGCGTAGCCGCATTGACCGCCCTGTTTGTGACCTGGTACTTCAGCCGTCGCCTGCAGCACTCCATCGCCGAGGTCGCATCGGCCGCCACTGCAGTCGCCGACGGCCGCTATGACATCCGTGTGTCGCCGCTGCGCTTGGGGGAGGATTTCGCGAACCTGTCCCGCGCGTTCAATCGGATGTCCGAACGGCTCGAATCGGTCGAGACCACCCGGCGCCAACTCTTCGGTGACCTCGCCCACGAGATTAGGACACCCGTCTCGGTACTCAAGGCCTACATCGAGGCCGTCGAGGACGGAGTGAAAACCCTTGACCCCGAGACGGTTGCCGTGCTCAACGATCAAGCCAGCCGGCTGGTGCGCTTCTCCGATGACTTCGCCGCGCTCGCTCAAGCCGAGGAAGGTCCCGGCGCGGTCACACCGCAGTGGATCGACCCCCAGGCCGCGATCGTCACCACCGTGTCTGCCGCAGCCGACCGATACGCCCAGAAGGATGTCGCGCTGACCTTCGATGCCGCGAACCCGCTGCCCGAGGTGTGGGTAGACCCTCTGCGCCTCGCACAGGTGATCGGGAACCTTCTCGACAACGCTCTGCGCCACACCCCCGCGCGAGGCCGCGTCGAGGTCGACGCGGCGGCAAAGCCCGGCGAAGTGATCATCACCGTGCGCGACAATGGTGATGGCATCGCTGCCGAGCACCTCCCGCACGTGTTCGAACGCTTCTACCGCGCCGATGTGGCCCGCGATCGAAGCCACGGCGGCGCGGGGATCGGGTTGGCCATCGCCAAAGCACTCACCGAAGCCCACAGCGGCCGCATCACTGCGGCCAGCCGCGGACCAGGCCTGGGCAGCACCTTCACCATCGAGCTACCCGCACGCACGGACCGCCATGACCACTAATCGAACTCGACAACGCTGTCATGAAACATGACTCGCGCGACACGCAGCCATGCCCTGACTTCTACAACGAGGCCAGGATCTTGTTCATGGTGTCGATCTCCTGCTGCTGGCTGGTGACGATCGAGCGTGCCAACGCGACCGTATCGGGGAACTGGCCGTCCTTGATCTCATTCTGCGCCATAGTAATTGCACCCTCGTGATGCTTGACCATCTGCGTCAGGTACAACTTGGAGGCTTCCACCCCCTGGGCGTTTTGCAATGCGGCCATGTCCTCCTCGGACATCATGCCCTCCATCCCCGGCATATCACCCATACCGGGCATGCCCGGCATTCCAGGCATCATCGATTGAGTCGGCGTACCGGATTCGCTGGGCGCGGCACTGGCGCTGGGCATCCCACTGTGACCGGGCATGCCGTCCATCCCGGGCATCATCGGCATCGTGGACATGCCCCACTGCGTGAGCCAGGCCTGCATCTGTTCGATCTCGGGCCCCTGAGCAGCTTTGATCTGCTTGGCCAGGTCCACCACTCGCGGGTCGATTCCCTGCTTACCCAGCAGCATGTCGCTCATCTCGATGGCCTGTTGGTGATGCGGGATCATGTGCTGGGTGAACATGGCATCAGCCTGATTGTGGGCTTCGGTGGCCGATGTCGACGAGGGCGCCGACACCGACGACGACGAATCTCCCTGCGTAGTGCTGGTATCACTACATGCACCAACGGTGACCAGCGCCGCCAAGGTGGCCGCACCGACGGCCAGCGTCTTCCTCTTCATCACAACAAGTCCCTTCCTGGGTCTCACGGTCGATGCGGCTGCAGCGCGCCCAGTTGACGCGCGGGTATCCCGACCTGTCTTCGAGCATTCGCGGCGCCGGTATGGCCCGACTAGTCGTTCTATGAAGATTCGATAAAGAACGGCAACCGCCCTTGGCGTCGGGAGGTCCGCGGCGCAGCCTTGGCTGTGTTCGCCCCACAGGACCATTGAGAGGACCGCATGACCATCGCACTGTCGACAGCGCTGCACACGTCGTTCGCCGACGCCGTTGCGCGCACCCGAGCCGCCCTGACAGAGCAGGGTTTTGGCGTCCTGACCGAGATCGATATGAAGGCGACTCTCAAGGCGAAGCTGGGCGAGGACGTGGAGGAGTACCTCATTCTGGGTGCCTGCAACCCACCATTGGCTCACCGGGCAGTGAATGTGGACCGTCAAATCGGCCTGCTGCTGCCCTGCAACGTCGTTGTCCGAGCCGACCGTGCAGACGACACCTCTGTCATCGTCGAGGCGATGAACCCGCAGATACTGGTGGAGGTGACCGGCGAGCCGGCTTTGCGTGACATCGCCGACGAAGTGACGCGAAAGATGCAGGCCGCCATCGACTCACTGCAGACCGCGGCCACACCCGCCTAGTCCCTCACACCCCTGACAGCACCGGACAGAACAGCGACGGCACGCGGAGCGTCACGACGTGGCGCCCGCCTCTGCTGACGCCGGTACGGGAAGCTTCAATCTCTTCAGCATCAACGCATTGACGGCCACGATGAAGCTGGAACCTGACATGGAGAGGGCAGCGATCTCGGGCCGCAGCACCAAGCCGAGCGAAGGTACGAACACCCCAGCCGCGATGGGCAATGCGATCACGTTGTAGCCGACCGCCCAACCAAGGTTCTGCCGCATCTTTCGTAGCGTGCCCCGGCCGATCCGCAGCGCGATCGCGACATCGAGCGGGTCTGATCGCATCAACACCAGATCTGCGGTTTCGATGGCGACGTCGGTGCCTGCACCGATAGCCACGCCGAGATCAGCTTGGGCCAGCGCCGGTGCGTCGTTGACGCCGTCACCGACCATGGCGACCTTCTTGCCCTGTCGTTGCAGCTCAGCGATCTTGGCTGCCTTGTCACCGGGCAGCACCTCGGCGATCACCGTGTCGATTCCCAGTTGCGCGGCGATGCGATCGGCGGTGGCCTGGTTGTCGCCACTGAGCATGACCACCTCGACACCGAGGTCGTGCAGCGCGGACACCGCTTCGGCAGACGTCTCGCGCACGGCGTCTGCCAAGGCGATGACACCGACTCCCCGGCCGTCGACGCTTACCAAGACCGCCGTGCGTCCGCTGGCGGCGAGTTCGTCGCGGCGTTGCATCAACACGCCGAACTCGACGTCCTCCTCGACCATCAGCTTGCGATTGCCGACGGCAACGCGGCGCCCATCTACCGTCGCGACAGCTCCGTGACCGGGCACGTTACGGAAACCAGTCAGTGACGCCGAAGCGATCCCGTGCGCGGCCGCGTAACGCACGATCGCCCCCGCCAGCGGATGCTCGGACTCAGTTTCGACCGCAGCCACCATGGCGAGTACTTGATCCTCTGGAATGCCGTCGACGACGACGTCGGTCACTTCAGGCTCGCCCTTGGTCAACGTGCCGGTCTTGTCCATGACGACGGTATCGATGCGCGCCGACGTCTCCAGCGCGGTCGCATTCTTGAACAACACTCCCCGCTTGGCGCCCAACCCGGTGCCCACCATGATCGCGGTCGGAGTCGCGAGTCCCAGCGCATCGGGACAGGTGATGACCACGACGGTGATGGCGAACAGCAACGCGGTCTGGACACCGGCGCCGACCGCCCACCACACTAGGAAGGTGGCAGTGCCGCCGATCAGCGCCACCAGAACCAGCCAGAACGCTGCCCGGTCGGCGAACCGCTGCCCTGGGGCTTTGGAGTTCTGCGCTTCCTGAACCATCGCGACGATCTGAGCCAAGACCGTGTCGGAGCCGACCTTCGTAGCCAGGACCCGCAACGTGCCGGTGGTGTTGATCGAGGCGCCAATCACCTTCGAGTCCGGCGCCTTTGACACCGGCAGGCTTTCCCCGGTGACCATCGACTCGTCGACGTCTGACGTTCCCTCGGCCACCGTGCCGTCGACGGGAATCTTGGCACCTGGGCGGATGAGCAGGAGGTCACCCACTGCCACCTCGGCGGTGGGAGTTTCCACCGGCTCACCGTCGCGCAGCACAACTGCCACCGGGGGCGCCAGCTCGAGCAGGGTGCGAATTGCATCGTTCGCGCCACCGCGAGCTCGCATCTCGAACCAGTGGCCCAACAGGACGAACGCCGTCAGCACCGAGGCGGCCTCATAGAACACCTCACCGCCGCCGGTCAGCGTCACCCCGAGGCTGTAGAGCCAGCCTGCGCCGACCGCCACGGCAACGAGCACCATCATGTCCAAGGTGCGGGCCCGTAGCGCTCGCCAGGCACCGTCGAAGAAGATCCACGCCGAGTAGAAGACGACCGGCAGGCTCAGCAACAGGGTGAACACGTCATCGCGGAGCCCGAACGGCGCAGGCACGGTGAACCCGAACATGTCGCGGCCCATCGGCGACCACAGCATGATCGGGATCGACAACGCGAGCGCTACTAGGAATCGGTTGCGCATATCGCGGACCATGTGATCCATCGACATGCCGGCGTGTCCGCCGCCGTGACCCATCGCTTCTTGCGGAGTTCGTGCCGGCGCGGCCTCATGCGCATGCACCTCCCCGGCTGTCGGCGACGGAGCCGACGTTGGCTGCTCGTCCAGGGTGGCCGATGGGTGGTGATGGGGCTCGGACGGATCGCAGACGTGGTCCGGCACCGACCGCCCCGCGCAGTGGAAGCCGCAGTCACGTATCCACCCGGCCAGGTCAGCGACCGAGGTCGTCGTCGGGTCGTAAACAACTGTCGCCGTTTGATTTACCGCATTGGCTTCGACCGACGTCACGCCCGGACGTCTAAGCAGAGTGGCCTCCACCACCGCCGTCGAACTTGCCCAGTTCAATCCGTGTACGTCGAGAATCGTCGACTTCGTCATAGCGTCTCTCGTTCAGTGTTACCGGAGCGGCTCCGATGTCCTGCGACCTGCGCTGTCCTCGCCATCCCCATCCCGCATCCGTCAGGCTAGTCATCTCAATCACTCACCCTTCCGGTGATCGATAAGCCTGCAGTGCTGGTTCGACAAAGATTCGATGAAGATTGCGCGCAACACGCAACGAAAATTTCCTGTGGCCGAGACGAAAGCCAGCATGACGGCCCACATGGCCGCGCGGGCTAGGAGACTCAGGTGCGCTCGGCGACGTTCAGATGTGCTGCCCGCCGTGCTTCACCACTACAGCGAAACTCGCCCCCAGCCGGAGGATGTCCCAAAGTAGCCAGCATCGCCGCCGGTGCCTGCGGTGTCGCCTCTCTGTCATGAGCCCCCACGCCATCGAGACTACGCGCGCTGCCAGCCGCCGCAGCGTCGGGAAAGTTCGTAAACAACGTGTTGCGACACCGCCCGCTACGGCCACGTACCGCCGCCCAGCCTGCCCCCAGCCGACACACCAGCCACGCCCCTCCAGGTGAGGGCCAGACTCACCACGGCGTGGGCTGGTCGCCAAGCAGCGCTGCCTGCACCGCGGCGGATCCCAGCCGTGCCGCACCGCGTCGCGTTATGGCACCGATCGTTCGCGCCGCACGCCGCGACTATCGAAGCGCCGCAACGCATAGCGGCCACCGGGGCGCATCCGCTCCTTCTGTCGCTCTGGCGGCCGACCTTATCTGGGATGACGCCAGCCTCGGCATGTCGCTTTCGGGGTTGTCAAGACGCCCGTCCCTCAGCCGCGAACAAGTCGCCACATGCCCCACCATGCGACGGGAGCAAGAGCGAGGACTGTCCACATTCCAGGGACGTAGGCAGTGATTCCGCTGGGGTTCAGCCAGGGAAAGACGGCGAAGTGAGCGAGTTCAGTCAGACCCATGGAGGCGAAGAATGTCCAGGCCAGGTAACGACCTAGGGGGTGGTTGCGGCGCATCAGGATGGGTGTCAGCAGCCAAGCGCCAACCGACACCGCGACGAGCAGCAGGACTGGCAGGGATGTCGCGGAGGGTTTGGAGGTTCCGGTAACCGTCGCCAGAAACGCGAAGAACTCCATCTGCTTTTCTTCGACGCGGTGAAGTAGGAAGAGGCTCAACGCAATCCAGAATGGCATTCGGACATCTGCCCAGAGCCCGCCGGCGGGGAAGAACAGCCACAGCAGGAGGCCGCCGGCAAATCCGGCGGTGAAGATCGTCATTGTCAGTAGGTCGAAGGCCCACCATCCCAGGCCCAGCGTCACAGCGGTGATCCCCGTTGCGGCCGCGACAGCCCAGCGGGGTCGTTCCGGCAGGCGTTTGGTAAGCGGCGCCGTCGGTTTCATCTGTTGGTGAGGGCGGCGAGGTCGTCGGGAATGGGCATGGGTGTCATGAGGCCGGCCGTCACGCGGCCGGTGTTGCCGACGGGATAGCGGCCGGTCAGTGAGCCAGGGGCGGCGACCATCAGGCGTAGGACCTGGCCGATGGCTTCGCGGCGGTCGTGCTGGCCTAGCGCCAACCTCAGCATCGCGGCGTGGCTGCAGGTGTGTAGCCACGGATCCGGTTGCGAGACAATGTGTGCGCGCTCCAGATGTCGCCACCTGGCCGCGGGGCTGGTCGCATATTTCGCAGCGGTCATCTCACCTCGATAGACCCGCCGGGCACGCTCGCCAATTCGTGGCATCGAGTCGACTCCTGTCGTGCGGAAAGTGGTGGGCTATCGGTGGTTGGCCCTTATGGATGCGGTCGGGTCGTCGGCCAGTGGAGGTCCGGCGGGAGCGCAGCAGTCACATCCGTGGTCGTTTGGTGCAACATCTGCCGCGACCAATGGGGAGTTGAGTTTGGTGGCTGAGGGCGGCGTCGACCGTTGGGGACCACAGCAGGGGTCGTCGAGGGTGGGTGCCGGGCCGATGTCGATGGCATGAGTCGTTGATCGTGGCGACGACGTTGTCACGCCAGGGAGGGCGGCGATGCGCGCGGCGCGGATGGCGTTGAGGATGACCAGTACTTCGGCGGTTTCGTGGATCAGGACCACGGTGGCCAAGCCCAGGACACCGAATGCGGCTAGCGGTATCAGGACGGCGATGATGGCCAGCGAGAATGCGATGTTCTGCACCATGATTCCCCGGGCACGCCGCGAGTGGGCCAGTACCTGGGGTAGGTGGCGAAGGTCTTCACCCATCAGGGCGACGTCGGCGGTTTCGATGGCGACGTCGGTGCCCATGGCGCCCATGGCGATGCCGATGTCGGCGGTGGCCAGCGCGGGGGCGTCGTTGATGCCGTCGCCGACCATGGCGATGGGGCGGCCTTGTGCAATGGTTCGCAGTAGAGCTGCTTTGTCCTCGGGAAGCAGCTCGGAGTGCACGTTCGTGATGCCGGCCTCGGCGGCCACTGCTTCGGCGGTGCGGGCGTTGTCACCGGTGAGCATCGCCACCGTGAGGCCCAGGCGTGTAAGCAGCCGCACGGTGTCGGCGGCTTCGGGGCGAAGTTCATCGCGCACCGCGATGGCGGCGACCGGCTGTTCGTCTCGGGCCAGCACCACCACGGTCGCGCCGGCTGCCTGCAACCGCTCGATGTCGTCGGCGAGTGGTCCAGGCGTTACCCAGGAGGGCTTACCGAGGCGCAGCCGGTAGCCGTCGAGCTCACCATGCAGACCATGGCCGGGCACTGCGGTCACGTCGCTGGCGATCGGCGGATCACCGGCGGCAGTCAGAATCGCTTGTGCGAGTGGGTGTTCACTGCGTGTCTCCAACGCAGCTGCCCACCTCAAGGCATCATCGTCGCTGAAGTCGTCGGTGGTGATGACGTCGATGACGCGGGGCTGGTTGCGCGTGAGGGTGCCGGTCTTGTCCAGGGCGACGACCTTGATGCGGCCGAGTTCTTCGACTGCGGCGCCGCCCTTGATCAGGGCGCCATGGCGGCTGGCGGCCCCGATGGCCGCGACCACGGTCAGCGGGACGGCGATCGCCAGCGCGCACGGTGAGGCAGCCACCAGCACCACCAGCGCCCGCTCCAGCCACAGCATCGGGTCACCGAACACCGCGCCAACCGCGGCGATGGCCGCGGCCAACGCCATGATCGCCGGCACCAGCGGACGGGCGATCCTGTCGGCCAGTCGTTGACCGGCGCCTTTACGTTCTTGGGCTTCTTCGACGATGTGCACGATGCGCGCTAATGAGCTGTCGGCGGCCAGGGCGGTGACTTCCACCTCGATCGCTCCACCGCCGTTGATGGCACCGGCGAACACGTCGCTGCCGGGGCCGGCTTCGACGGGCAGCGACTCGCCCGTGATCGCCGACAGATCCAGGCTCGTCTGACCGGACCGAATGGTGCCATCAGTGGCGGCCCGTTCACCAGGCCGGATCACCATGACGTCACCGACGACGAGTTCGCCGGGGGCCACGGTTGTTTCGGTGCCGTGCCGTAGCACCGAGGCTTTCGGCGGCACAAGAGACAACAGGGAGCGAAGCCCGCGGCGGGTGCGGCTGACGGCGTAGTGCTCCAGCCCTTCGGCGATTGAGAACAGGATGCCGAGCAGTGCTGCCTCGGCGAATTGGCCCAGAGCGACTGCGCCGATCGCGGCGATCGTCATCAACGTGCCAACCCCGATGCGACCGTGTCGCAGGTTACGGGCCGCATCCGGCACGAACGTGATGGCGCCGGCGGCTACAGCCGCCAGCTCGACGGCTTCTACGACACCCTCATAGCCGCCGAACCGCCCCACGATCCAGCCCACGCTCAACAGGACCGCCGCGAGCACCGCGAACTGCAACTCTCTTACTTGCCAAAGCTTCTCGGGACCTGCGTCGAGTTCGGCGTCGTCGCGCGGCCCGCAGCACGCATCAGACACAATCGGATTCCTTCCCCGTAAGCGCGACCGCACTGGCGAGCACCGAGTCGGTCAGCTGGCGGCCACGCTCGGTCAGCTGGTACATCACCAACTTGCCCTGACGCCGCGAGGACACCAGCGACGCGTTCTTGAGTTGGCGCAGGTGGTGTGAGACCAAGCCCTGCGGCAGTCCGACCACCCAGGCCATGTCGCAAACGCACAGCTCGTCACCGGCGGCGAGTGCGGCCGCAATGGACAACCGGGTCGCATCGCTCAGGCCGCGCGCCGCCGCGGCGGCGGCTTGAATGGTGGCGGGGTCTGGAACCGTGGCCCGGATGGACTCCGCGCGCGGCAGGTCCAAACAGAGGAGATCGCAAGTGTCCACCGGCTCCGTCATATCCACATACTAAAGTACGTTGATATGTCCGTGGAAGGGCTTGCGCAATCCTGATCAACACGGGGCCGAGTCGGAGAATCTGCAGTGCCACCGCACGTCGCCGGGGCGCTGCCAGCGAGGCAGCCTTCTTCTTGTCGCCGCACGCGATGAGCCGGTCAGCAGCGATTCTTCGAGGCCGGGTCGGGGGTCGACGTCTGAGTGGCGCCGTTCGGCGTCGTGGTGGCCTCCGACGCACACCCGCCGCGTCCAGTGAATGGGTAGATCATTTGGCGCAGATAGCTGTTGGGGTAATCAGGCTTGGCAGCCATACCCAGCTGGGTGGAATCGAATCGTCGGGCGGGGTCATAGGAGAAGGTCCGCATGAGGTGATCCCACACCAGGGTGAACAGCCCGAAGTTGACGTCACCGATGCCGGCCCATTTGAGGTGGTGGAATCGGTGGCCTTCGTTGAGGGCCAGGACGTACTTGGCGGGGCCGATGCGGTACTCGGCGTTGGAGTGTTGCAGCAGCAGTTGAATCGCGACGGCCAGGGCGAGGGCTGATGCGACATCGACGGGCAGCCCGATCAGGATCAGGGGAACGACGCCGGCGGTCATCTCCACGGTTTGGTGCAGCGGGTGTTTCATCAGGCCGTTGAGGCCGTAGAAGCGGGTGACGCTGTGGTGCACCGCGTGGAAGCGCCACAGCACGCCGACCTTGTGGCTGGCCAGATGTACCACGGTAATGCCAAAGTCGGCGACCAGGATCGCGGTAAGAACCTGCGCGACGAATGGCCAACTGTGTGGCCACAACCGGGGCGCGGGGACGATGGCCGCGAGCAGCGGGATCGCGGCGACGCTGGCCAGAATGAGGGTCTCGTTGACCGCCACGTGGATGCGGTCCCGTGTGCCATCGGCTCGATCGTGGTTCCACTCCGGGTCATACGGAATGATCCGCTCCACCAGGAACCCCGTGGCGATCGCAACCGCCAGAATCGCGACCAGCCAAAATTTTGGGGCGCCCGCGGCGGCCACGGCGATGCCCGCGCCGTTGAGGCCGATCAGCATGAACGGCACGTAGCCGTAGCGGGCCACTGCCTGGAGCGCGGTGGTGGACGTCGAAGCCGTAGGGGAAGTTGTACTCATGCCTTGATCGTCGCGGTAGCCGCCGGGCCAGGGCTTGAATGATTCGGCTAGCTGCTGGGGTCGAGGTCCCAGGACACGTGCCGACTCAGCACCGAGGGCGGCAGACCGAACATCTCGCGGGTGGTGCGAGTGAGGTGGGCACTGTCAGCGAAGCCTGCACCGTGCGCGGCGCCAGTCAGGTCGTCCCCGCCTTGGACCAGGGTGATCGCAACCCTCAGCCGTGACCACAACACGTAGCGCCACAGCGGGATTCCGACCTGCGCGGTGAACAGGTGAGTGAAGCGGCTCGCCGAAAGGCCCACCCGTGCCGCGAGTTCGGCCCCCCTCACGGGGCCGGCTGCTACAAGAGCTGGCAGCAACCGCAATGCATGATCGACCGAGGAGTGTCGCGCCGGCACATCGTGTTCGAACGTGACGGGTGATAGGTCTGCCACCAGTTCGGCGACCACTGTGGCAAGCGGTCGGCGCGCAGTAGAGGCGAGCGCCGAGCTGATGGCCCATCCGGAGTCGATCGCGCGTAGGTGCGCAGCTCGTCCCGGCGCTGATTCGGGCTCCAGGAACACCACCGTGCCGTCCTGGGCGCCGGCCCGGATTCGATGGGCCGCGTCGGCAGGCACTACCACTTTCGTGCCCGTGTGTGACGCCCCCTGCTCATCGGTGACCGTCAATGGCGTAGCCGCCGTGATGATTTGCACGGCGTGGTGAGCGTGGGTATCGGTGGCGCCGATGGATCCGGCGAACGCCAGCACTCCGGGCCGGAGGAGCGCCGCACCGCCCCATCGCGGTTGGGCGTCGTCGTCTGCGGACCTACCCGGGTGCGGGTGGCTCATCGTTCGAGGTTTCCTTGCGTCGGTGTCGTCATGATCGCCGGACGCGACTCCTGAGAAACGGGCTTCGATGGCGTGTCGCTCCACATGGAACGGGTCACCGTTGTGTGCCGTCGCTCACGACGACAACCGCGCAGCGATGTGGCTTTCACGGGCACAGGCGCCATCAAGCCGACGGTCCCCCGGCCGGTGATCATCCGATGCGCGGAACGAAGCGTCCTACGCGGCTGACGTAATCGCGGTAGCGCTCGCTGTGCGTGCGATGCAGATACGGTTCCTCCACGAAGCGGACCTGCAACTCGATCGACGTCAGCAACAGGACGAAGCCAATGAGCGCCAATGGATTTGGTGCCATCAGCGCTACGCCGGCGCCGAATACCAGCATGGCGGTGAAGATGGGGTTGCGCACCCACCCAAACATCCCACCCTCGACGAGTCGGGTGGTTTCGCCGGCGTCGACGCCGATGCGCCACGAGTCACCCATCGACTCTTGCGCCCACAATGTCGCGGCGATACCCACCACCGCCGCCACCGTCCCGAGCGCCGCAAATAAGGGGGCGTCGAGCGTGACGACAGGCGACAGCAGACCGGCTACCTGGAGCATCGGCGCGAGCGCACCCGCCACAATTGCCACCACGAAGCCGGCACCGGCAAGCCACTCTAACGACCCCGGCCGTCCATGGAAGCCACGCATACCCGTGGACCCAGTGCGGCGCCACTGCCGATAGCTACGCCACCCGAACCCCAAAACGATAAACATTCCGTAGAACACCAGTGCCGCCGTTGCCATCCTGGCCCCTCCATTCATTTCGTAACCGTTGTGTGACAAACAGTGACTACTGCGCGACCGAAGACTCGCTTGCAGATCCGGCCCGTGTGTCGAATCGGTCGGCGCAATCCGTCGAGCAGAGACGGTAGGCTCGGCCGTCACGGCTTCGGGTGACAGTGGCGGACGCGGCGGTGACATGTAGCCGGCACACCGGGTCGAAGTGCTGCTGGTGTTCCCCGCCGATGTCCACTGCGAACAGTTCCATCGGGTTGGCCATGTTTCTGACGCTCACCAGCCCGAGTGCTGCGAGGGGAAGGCCGAGATCGGCGGCGGCCGTGGCGACGTCGCGACCGATAACGATCAGCCCAGGTGCGGCGAGTGCGGCCAACCTCGCCGCGGCGTTCACAGTCGTCCCGTAGACGTCGCCGCGCCGTCTCACCACCGTTCCCGCGCTGACCCCTGCACAAAGCATCGGAAAGCCCATGGCAAGCCCCGCTGCAACGCCCAATCGGTGCAGGAAGGCCAGCGCGGCAGGCGCGTCCGCACTGGCGACCATGACGGCATCACCCATCGTCTTGATCAGCTCGTCGCCGGGCCCCAGCGCTACATTGACCATGACTGCGAAGTGGGCGGCGACGTGATCGCCGTGGATCTCGATGAGTGCCGTGTCGCCAGACATGTCGGCGAACAAGATGGCCCCACTGGTGTCGGCATGGTCGAAAGTCGTTTCAGCACTTGCATTGGCCATCATCGTCCTGAGCTGTGTCACCGTCCGCGAACCCGGTAGGCCGGGCCGTGCGGTTCGGCGCAGTGACCGTCGTCAGTGTCGCCGCTTTCGTCATGAGTTCACAATACATAGTTATATGCGCATGTGTCTATGCGTAGGTAATGCGGCGCGGTGGAGGCGAACCATGAAGGCCGGGGATGCCAACCGCTAAGCAACCGCAGTTCTCGACACCGAGCCGACATGGCTCCCGGCCCAACGCCGCTGACACCTGTTGCTGCGCAGTCCATTCGGCGCTCTTCCCTTCAACCCCGGCAACCTTCCCGCACGCATTCTTCCCCGGCCGTAGAAACGGTCTTCGTCCAGCGGTCGCCCCGCCGAAGCGAACCGCGCGGCAAATTCCACCTCTGTAATTATGTGACTGCTGTTACTGACGGGGCTAATGTGAGTTATCTTTCCTACGTAGTAGGTACGTATTTGTGCCGCGCTCACGTTCGCGATTCAGCCCGCTATTGGCGCGTGGGAGTAGCTCGCCGCGCGGCGCACCGAGGAGAAGACATGGAATCACACGCCCGGGGCAAGGGTGAAGCACCTGCCGGCGCTGACCGTTCCGACCCGGCGATCCGCATTGCGAGACTCGCTCGACGGCTCCCCGCAGTTATCGCGACCGTTATCTTGCTTTTGCTCGCATGTGCACCGGTCGCGTCGGCCCAACCTGCTGCCGGTCCCTGGGACCCCCTCCTTCCAAAGCTGCCGAGCGCAGGCGCTCCCGGTGATCCGGTCGCCATCGCGAACGCATCGCTTCAGGCCACGGCTTTGGCGACGCAGACGGCGATGAATATGGGTCGCAACTTCCTCAGCAGCCTGGGAATCGTCAGTCCTGCCGCAGATCCGTCGACGAGCGTGCGCGGAAATCGCGTTAATGGTCCCCAAGCGATCGAGTACGTCATCCGCCGAGCGGGAACACAAATCGGTGTCCCCTACTCCTGGGGTGGGGGAAGCCTCACAGGCCCAACCCGCGGCGTCGACCAGGGAGCGGACACCGTCGGCTTTGACTGTTCAGGCCTTACGCGGTTCGCCTTCGCCGGCGTCGGAGTGCTGCTGCCGCGATGGTCCGGCGACCAGTACGACGCCGGCCGAAAGGTTCCTCCCTCTCAGGCTAAACGCGGCGACCTGTTGTTCTGGGGGCCCGGCGGAAGTCAACACGAAGCGATCTACTTGGGCGGAGGACAGATGATCGAGGCGCAACGAACTGGCGTTCCCATCAAAGTCTCACCAGTGCGCCACGCTGGGATGACACCGTACGTCGTACGGATTATCGAGAGCTGACCGAGATCGCCCAATCAGCAAGCGCGCCAAGCCGTTCACCTTCGCGCGTGACCGCATCACCCGACGAGACGGTAGCCAACGCGGACGGTGCGGAGGTAGCGCAGACGGGTCGAGTCACCATCGAGCTCGCGACGAAGATTGCGACATGCACGCCGAATGCAGGCCGAGGTCCGGAATGCCAAGTCCCCCATGACGCTTCTGAAGTCGCCGGCACGTCGCTGGTTCTCCCAGACTGTCGGGTAGTGCCCGCTCAATTACGAACTCCGTCCGCGTGAGCTGTAACGAATTTCCTCGCTGGTACACCTGTCGGGCCGACAGCATCGACCACTAGGTCGTCGATTTGCCGCCGCCGCGTACCGTCGGCCGGACCGTCCCTCGTCTCGGACATCACCTAGGAGCGTGGGTCAGTAACGCTTCGAGGGGGTCGGGGCGTCGAATGTGCACATAGATCGCGTTCGAGGTGATTTGCGTGATCTGTGTGCACGC
>NZ_JACKSH010000291.1 GCF_025821625.1 Mycolicibacterium pyrenivorans | reverse complement strand
CGGATCATGCGCCAGGGCCGCGCCTATCACATGTTTTTGCAGCTGGTCGGCCAGACCGTCGACACCCAGAAGCTGCGCGACATCCGCAAGCTGCTCGGGTTCACCATCGCCGGCCGTACCGGCACCGAGGAAGATTCCCGCGAGGCCCTCGGTGTGGGGATCGCCGCCAAGATCGACGAGAAAGGCGCGGAGGGAACTGCGTTCCTGCGGGTGGCGCAGCGCCAGCCACGCCAGTTCCGATTCTTCTACTCCTCGGCTGATTTCGTTCCGCAGACCGGGCCCGACGACAGCCGTCCACTGGAGGCCGGCACCTGGTTCGAGCCTCGTGCTTTCACGGCCGAAGAGGCCGCCGACATCGATGGCCTGCTGGCCGAGCCGGTGGAACGCGACGCTGCCCCGGCGCCGGTCCCGGAGGCCGCCAGCGTGAAGATCATCGACGCGGTGATTGGTTCCCTGCAGGCCACGGGGGCCGCCCCGCCACGCCAGCTGTGGCTGCCCCCACTGGGCGCTCCGCCGGCCGCCGATGATCTGGTGGCTCGACTGCGCGGCAAGCCGTGGGATGTCGACTACGGCCAGAACCCGGGCCTGGTGTTGCCGGTGGCGCTGGAGGATCGCCCACGTCAGCACCGCCAGGATGTCTGCTACCTGAACATGCTGGAGAGTAGCGCGCTCATCGTCGGCGCCCCCCGTATGGGCCATACCAACGCGGTCATGACCATGATCACCGCGGGTGCGTTGATGTACCGGCCGGAGCGGGTGCAGTTCTACTGCATTGCTGCCAGCGGCCCACAATTGGCAGCGTTGAACGATCTTCCGCATGTGGCAGCGGTGGCGGCTCTGCACGACACCGAGGGCGTCACCCGCTTGTTGGCCACCGTGCGCGGCATCGTCGAGGAGCGTGAACGGCTATTCGCCACCCGCGGCCTGGATATGGAGCAGGTGCGGGCGGCGAAGTTCGGCCCGAACCCGACCGATATCGGCGTCTCCGGCGGTGATGTGGTGCTGGTCATCGACGGCTGGGGCA
>NZ_JACKSH010000290.1 GCF_025821625.1 Mycolicibacterium pyrenivorans | reverse complement strand
CCAGCGAAGGTGCCCGTACGTCGACGTGATCGTGTCGGCCGCCTGCAGAGCCCGCCGCTGCACTTCTGTTGCGGACGCAGCCTCGGCGTCGTAGTGCACACACAGGCGGGGTTTGGTCGTGTCGCCATCGATGACGTGGGCCACTTCGATGATCCCGTCATCCACCAGGCCGCGCGTCAGGCGGTCAGCACAACGCTCGTCGCTACCGGGAAGCAGGTCTGTCAGGTCGAGAGCCAGGGTCCTATTCGTGGGCGTTTCGTCGGCGCCGGGGCTCACCGTCTCGCCGTTGCGATCTGCCATACATGCAATAATACGCATGTATGCACATGACCCGTCAACCCTAGTTTGCGAACCCGCGCGTCGGCGGGATGCGTCACCACGCCGACGTCGACGACACGGATTCGAGCCGACAGATTCAATGGTGAGCGCGGCGCCGCCGAGAGACCCTCGCCGACGGCCCACCAAGGGAACCGCCGTGTGGCAGAACGCCTGCGCGCCTCCAACGGCTCCGCGAGAACCCCGTGTAGACGGAGTGACCTACCCGAGAGTTGTTGCTCCGCAACCAATGTGTTGCGAAGACTCCCGCGCCTCACTCAAATCGCCGGGTGGATATCGACGGCGCCATTTGGGCTGCAACGCTGCCAGCGCACCCCGACTCATCGACGACACGAATATTGCTGCCGGCGTTGCAAGGCGCTGCCGGGATATCGACGAACGGACGGAGCTGTCTGCCTACCAACGGTGACCAGGGCCTGAGGACATATTCGACGGCCAGTACGCGACGTACTCACCCTGGGGGTCGTAGAAGTGACAGCACCCATCGGGACTGGTCCGCGCGGTCCACCCTCGACACACAGCCCACTGCACGAGAGCAGCGACGACCTCGCCGTTACCGGTGGCGCGTCGGGTTGATTTCACCCTGCCCCGTGGCTCGGTTCTGTATGCCATGCTCAGCCCTTGGGCCTGCCCAACGGCGAGGCCGCTTCCTCTCGTGTTGCGTGGCGGCAACGGAACCCTGAGGGGCTCCCCTCGCCGTCGGACTACCTACGTACCTCCATAGTAGATGCTGGCGGCTTCGTAATGGCTGAAATGCGATGGAGTACGTGAACCCGCTCTGGAGAAACGACGGCAACCGAGACAGCCCCAACCGCCCCACGTCAGAGCGCCCCATGGTGCGCTCGTCTTGATGGTTATCGCGGGCCGTCGGGCTCGGAGGTCAGCCGTTCAGTTTTTCGAATCATCGGCCTGCACGACGATGCAGTGCTGAGGCTGCCGGCCCCGAGTGCGCGCATCACGACACGAGCTAGGGCCACCATCCCGTCAAAGCGCCAATCCTGCGCCCGAGTTCTGGCGCCATGGA
The DNA here is from genome assembly GCF_025821625.1 of Mycolicibacterium pyrenivorans. Taxonomy (GTDB): domain Bacteria; phylum Actinomycetota; class Actinomycetes; order Mycobacteriales; family Mycobacteriaceae; genus Mycobacterium; species Mycobacterium pyrenivorans. The sequence continues at coordinate 19,815 of NZ_JACKSH010000290.1, read as the reverse complement.
CCGCACGTACGTCGCCGACAAGTGATGAGAATCTCGGTAGATCAGGATGTTCCCTTCGGCGGCTCGGCAATAATCGTCTCGACACAGCGCATTACTCATGTCGATCATCCCCATCATCGGGAAACGTTTCGTGAGATCTGCAGCAGGATTGACGTTGTCGAGGACGAGTGCTCGTGGCATGCCACACGTCGTTGCGTCGCCACCGTCGGCCAGACAGTCGCTAGGGAAGAAAGGTTCGCCGTTGCGGACCAGCCACGGTGTATCGCGCATGCCAAGCACCTTCACCCCGCTTTCTGCGAACGCCTGCCAGATCGGCAGGTACACGTCTGGCATGACGTCACCGGGTTGCGCATCCCGTGGTCGTGTCACGGTGGTGAACACGAAATCTGGTCGGTCGGAGACGATCTCGCGCATGGCCGCTTGAACCCAATCGAAGCACTGCGGGTACAGCTCTCCCGACCCCGGAATACGGGGCGCTCGCTCTGCCGATAAGGGGCAGCCCATCTTGAGATAGGTCACGACCTTGAAGCCGTACAGCCGGCCGAGCAGGTCCAGCGCGGTGATCCAGTGCTCGGCGTGCGAGCCGCCCGCCACCGCGATGGTGCGGGTCGCGGTTTTGGAACCAAAAGCGCACTCGCGCAGACTCGGGTCCGCGAAGTCGCTGATGCAGTTGTCGGTAGTGCTCTGCGGCAGGTCGTCCTTGGCCTCCAGTACCGTCGGCCGCATCGGCAGCTTCGGGACCTTGGCGTGGTCGATCAGCGCTCGTGCACCGGGGTAGTCGCGGGGCGACAGCCCGGTCAGCTCCTCGCCGTTGGCGCGCTGTACCGCGATGTGCTCGCGCCAGGTGACCGACGCCGCCGTCAGCGCCCCGCCCAACAGCGTCACCACCAAGCCCAGCACGATGGTGGGCCTGCGCAGGCGCGTGCCCAGCGGTACGGTGGCCTTCGCCTTTTTCGCCGAGCTGGTCGCACGCAGCCGCAGCGGGTCCTCGATGTAGCGGGTGGTCAGCCAGGCCAGCACCCCGGACACCAGCAGGACGCCCGCCCCCTCGGCCAGGTTGGCCTGTGTATGTCCGCTGTAGGCGAGCCAGAAGATCAGCAGCGGCCAGTGCCACAGGTACAGCGAGTAGGCCATCGCGCCGAGGGAGACGAAGGGCTTGGTGGCCAGGAGGCGGTTCGGTAGGGGCATCCGGCCGTTGGTGCGGGCGAGGTGCGGGTCGGCGGCACGGTTGGCGGCGCTCAGAATGAGCAGGATGGTCGCCCCGACCGGGACCAGCGCCCACGGTCCGGGGAACTCCGCGACGCCGTCGATGAACGCGCCACAGGACAGGATCGCGGCCAGTGCGACCACCGAGACGACGGTCCGCAGCCACATCGGCCACCGAACGTGGTGCACCAGCGCGCCCGCCAGCGCCCCGAGCAGTAACTCCCAGGCCCGGGCGAAGCTGTTGTAGTAGGCGGTGGTCTGATCGGCCTGGTGCGCGACGATCGCGTACACGAATGAGGCGGTGGTGAGCGCCGACAGCAGGACGATCAGGAGGACCCGCAGGTGCCTGCCCAAGAGGAGGCCGCGCAGCAGGAAGGCCATGCCGAACACCAGCAGCAGGAACGCGATGTAGAACTGCCCCTGCACCGACATCGACCAAATGTGCTGCAGCGGGCTGACCGCCTCGCCCGCGCGCAGGTAGTTCGATGCCGTGCTCGACAGTTCCCAGTTCTGGTAGTAGCCGAGGCTCGCGAGGCTCTGATCGGCGAACGTCTCCCACCGGGTCTCGGGCTGGACGAGGATCGTCAACCCCGCGCAGGCCGTGAGGACCACCACCAGTGCGGGGAACAGGCGCCGGATCAGACGCCTGACCTCGGGCACGGGTGCCAGGGAGGCAGTCGACGTGAGGGCGGCGCGCAGCAGCCGGCCGCCGAAGAAGAAGCCGGACAGCGCGAGGAACACGTCGACGCCACCGCTGACCCGGCCGAACCACACGTGGAACACCGCGACCAGCGCGATCGCGATGCCGCGCAGGCCGTCGAGGTCGTTGCGGTAGAACCCGGACGTCCCGGTGCCCGTCGAGGCAGGGGCGGGGCACCCGGAATCGGTACGCGGCGCCGTCCGGGGCGGGGCGGAGGTCAGCATGGTCGTCGAGACGACACCGCGGGAGTCTTGAGTTCAGCCGCGGTCATGACGTAGCGAGACGAAACTGGTACGTCGGGTACGTGCGCACGCTTCGGCCTCGACGTCAGCCCACCCCGGCGTAGGAGTGCAACCCAGCAATCACCAGATTGATGAAAAATAGGTTGAAGACCATCGCCACGAAGCCGGCCACGTTGATCCATGCAGCCTTCCTGTCACGCCACCCCGCAGTGGACCGGGCATGCAAGTAGGCCGCGTAGGCAACCCACGCGATGAACGACACCGTCTCCTTGGGGTCCCAACCCCAAAAGCGTCCCCACGTTTCCTCAGCCCAGATCGCGCCGAAGATGACGCCGAATCCGAAGGTCGGGAACGCAAAGATCGTGGTGCGGTAGGCGATTCTGTCCAGAACCTGCGCATCGGGCAACCTGGACATGATGCCCGCGACGTACCCGTTCCTCCCGTCGGCCCGCTGCTCACCATGGATCGACGTCTTGACCAGGAACAGAATGCTCGCCACTCCGGCGACGAGGAACACACCGGAGCCGAGGCTCACCACCGACACATGAATAGGCAACCAATACGACTGCAACGCAGGCATCACGGGCGCGGCGTCGGCATACAGCCACTTGCCCGACACCGCGAGCAGAATCAGCACAGGGATCAGGACGAACACCCACAGCGCGCGAAACTGCGGGCGGCGCAACACGACTGCCGCGGCGACGAGACCGCACAAGCAGGTCAAGTTGATGAACTCGTACATGTTGCCCCAGGGGGCACGCGAGGTGGCCAGGCCGCGCAGCACGATGCACATCAGCAGTAAGACCGCACCCACGAAGACGACGGCTATTCCAGCACGCTCCATACGTTCTGCCCGCGATCGCCGTGACATCACGGCGACGACACCCGGGCTCGCGCTGTCGGGCGCAACCCCCACACGCGCCGCAGACGTCTCGCGTGTCCGACTCCAACCGATCGCGAAAGTCGCCGAAAGAAGCACCAATGCAAGCGTCAGCACACCCACCGCTGATGCGTAGGCCCAGTCCGAATAGAGCGCCAGAGACTCCCTTGTGCCAACGACGTTCACGTCTGAGTTCTCACGCTGCCATTGAGGACTATCGGCGTAGCGTAGCCAGACCATAACCTCGCTCGTCTGCCTCCGCTCGCCTCGCCTCCCTGCGATCGTCTCGGCGAGTGCGATGTCAATTTACGCCTTTCGATCCGGTGTGCGGTCGGCTGTCGCCACCCGTAAACGTTCACTTTGTGCCTAACCCGTCGCATGACGGAGGTTCGGGAGTGTCAAGGAGATATCCGAATCCATTGAGCCGCATATCCGTTCGCAGCGATGGGCTCGGTCGACTAGCTGATAGCCATCTCCTCAACGCGTCGGCTTGTTGCTCCGGGGCGGCATCCGCCACGCCCGCGTCGTCGAGAACGAAGTAACAGAGCGTTGCGTCGCCGTAACGCCCGTCGATCCTGCCCACGTCGACAGTTGCCTTCACGTCGGCCGCCACCACGCGAAGTTCGAGCAGCGACCACTCGGCGTGCGACCCTACATCTGGACGCTGCCGCAACCACTCATGGAACTCCGCGTGCAATGTGGACGGCAGCGGATAACCGCTGCGGGACAAAGCTGTGACCACCACCAGTATGGCCAGGCTTGGCTCACCAACGTGTAGCGCCGTGAGCGCCGCCAAGCGCTGCGCTTCCGAGAGGCAGGGTTCGGCGGCCTCCCACATCACCTCGGCCATCTCGAAATCTCCCCGAATCATGTCGACCGCTCAGGCGATTCACCGACCCGCCGAGGCCTCAACAGCAGCCGCATCTGCGTCGGGATGCGGGCGCCTCGACAGTGACCGCGCATCAGGCGCTTTCGCATTTCGGCATCATGGCGGAGCCGTTTTAGGTGCGCACTTGAGCGTCGTCGAGGCGCGTGACGTCTCCGTCATCAGGTCCGTGGGCACGGCCGACGTGGGCTTCGCGGCGCATCCGTTCGACCATGTGCGGGTAGTGCAGCTCGAAGGCGGGGCGCTCGGAACGGATCCTGGGCAGCTCGGTGAAGTTGTGCCGCGGCGGCGGGCAACTGGTGGCCCACTCCAGGGAGTTTCCGTACCCCCACGGATCGTCGACGGTGACGACCTCGCCGTAGCGCCAGCTCTTGAAGATGTTCCACAGGAACGGCAGCGTCGAGGCGCCCAGGATGAATGCACCGATGGTGGACACGATGTTCAGCGTGGTGAAGCCGTCGCTGGGCAGGTAGTCGGCGTAGCGGCGCGGCATGCCCTCGTTGCCGAGCCAGTGCTGCACCAGGAACGTGGTGTGGAAGCCGATGAAGGTCAGCCAGAAGTGCAGCTTGCCCAGCCGCTCGTCGAGCAACCGGCCCGTCATCTTCGGGAACCAGAAGTAGATCCCCGCATAGGTGGCGAACACGATGGTGCCGAACAGCACGTAGTGGAAGTGCGCGATGACGAAGTAGCTGTCGGTGACCTGGAAGTCGATCGGCGGGCTGGCCAGCAGCACCCCGGACAGACCACCGAGCAGGAACGTCACTATGAAGCCGACGGAGAACAGCATCGGCGTCTCGAACGTCAACTGGCCCTTCCACATCGTGCCTATCCAGTTGAAGAACTTGATGCCCGTCGGGACCGCGATCAGGAACGTCATGAACGAGAAGAACGGCAACAGCACCGCGCCGGTGGCGTACATGTGGTGCGCCCACACCGCGACCGACAGCGCCGCGATGCCCAGCGTCGCGTAGATCAGCGTGGTGTAGCCGAAGATCGGCTTGCGGGAGAACACCGGGAAGATCTCGGACACGATGCCGAAGAACGGCAGCGCGATGATGTACACCTCGGGGTGGCCGAAGAACCAGAACAAGTGCTGCCACAGCAACACACCTCCGTTCGCCGGGTCGTACACGTGGGCACCGAGGTGACGGTCGGCGGCCAACGCGAACAATGCCGCGGTCAGCAGCGGAAACGCCAGCAGCACCAGGATCGACGTCACCAGGATGTTCCAGGTGAAGATCGGCATCCGGAACATCGTCATGCCCGGCGCACGCATACACACCACGGTGGTGATCATGTTGACCGCGCCTAAAATCGTGCCCAGCCCGCCGACGATCAGGCCGAGAATCCAGAGGTCGGCGCCGGCGCCTGGTGAATTGATCGCACTAGACAAGGGTGTGTAGGCGGTCCAGCCGAAGTCCGCGGCGCCGCCGGGGGTGATGAAGCCCGCGGTGGCGATCAGTGCACCGAAGAGGAACAGCCAGAACGAGAACGCGTTCAGCCGCGGGAACGCCACGTCGGGCGCGCCGATCTGCAGCGGAAGCACCAGGTTCGCGAAGCCGAACACGATCGGGGTGGCGTAGAACAGCAACATCACCGTGCCGTGCATGGTGAACAGCTGGTTGTACTGCTCATTGGACAGGAACTGCAGGCCGGGCACGGCCAGCTCGGTGCGGATGAACAGCGCCATCAGGCCGCCGATGAGGAAGAACGCGAAGCAGGCGACGCAGTACATGATGCCGATCAACTTGTGATCGGTGGTCGTGATCAACCGGTAGATCAGGTTGCCTTTGGGGCCCATCCGGGCCGGAAAAGGACGGCGTACCTCAAGTTCCCCGACCGATGGCGCATCGGCGACCATTAAAACCCTTCCGCCACGGGCTCGGACCGCGTTCCCACTATCTACTGACTAGATACGTAGGTTATCGTACTGCGTAGCTTAGTACTAACTTGCGTAGTTGAAAAATTCCGGATCCGTCAGTGAGCCACATCGCCCGGTGACGGGTGTCCTGCCGGGGCGGGTGCCGAGCACTCGCACCCGCTCCGGCTCAGCACTCTTGGGGCCACCCCCGGTGCGTCAGGCGTTGCCGGGTCTCGCGGCGGCGTGGTAGCTGTTTCGAGGTGGTCACCGAACGACGCCCGGCCCAGACGGTGGCCCTCACATTACGTTCTACTACGTACGTACCGAGGAGTCAAAAGACCGTTCACGTTGTTGCGGGTTCGGTGATCAAACCGATTGTTTACCAAACTAATCCGCGAAACGCGATGGTGGGCTGGGCGTTCATCGACGGTCGACGGCTTGCCCAATCGCGGGCGTTCGGTTAGCGTCTCGCCAACCAGATAACGAATCGGTAACGGCAAAGGATCGTCTCGAATTGGTGCATCACCGGATTGCGCGACCGGATGCGGCGGCCGATCGTGGGGCCACCGACGTCACCGAGATCATCGCCTTCGGCGAGTTCGGCGCGTTGATGGATATGGCCAGTTGTCGCAGCGATCCGTTCGCCATCGACTTCGAGGTGTTGAGCGCACCTGAACTCGACGACCTCAACGATTTGGCTGATGAGTCGCCCCGGCTGTTGCTCGCACCGACAGGTTCGACGAACGCAGCGCCGCCGACCGTGCCGATTCACGTCGGCGGGGCACATCTTCGGGAATGCCCACGGCCGTCTCGCCGGGCGCTGTCGGGTAGTAACGTCCGCGCTTCTGGCGGGGCGCATCGAAAGACCCCTCAGGCCGCCGGTGCGGCGCACAGCAGGCTGGTCATCACGGCTATCGCCGTCGGCGCGGTCGCCGCCGCAGCGAACGCAGCGGTCGACGAAACGGAGGCGCAGCAGCCGGTTTTGGTCGCCGACACTGCGGCGTCCCCGGCCGCCCTCCCCGGCCCCTCGGGGATGCAGATCGTCCCAGTGGCGAACAGCTTTGATGCCGGGATCCATCTACAGGAATTGGTCAACGGCACGGCCTTCGCGCAGGAGCGGGCGCAGCGCGAGGCGCGGCTTCGGCGCCCACAGTTCAGCTTTCCCGCCCGAGGCATTTTGACTTCGCGCTTTGGAGCCCGGTGGGGCACCCTGCACGCTGGCCTCGACATCGCCAACGCCGTCGGTTCTCCGATCTACGCCGCATCCGACGGGGAGGTCATTGCCTCCGGTCCGACACCGGGTTTCGGCATGTGGGTCAAAATCCGCGCTGCGGACGGCACGGTTACCCTCTACGGTCACATCGACACCACCATGGTGCAAACGGGCCAGCGGGTGATGGCAGGCGACCAGATCGCCACCATGGGCAACCGAGGCAACTCGACCGGACCGCACCTGCACTTCGAGGTGCATCTCAATGGAACTGACAAGATCGACCCGATGGCGTGGTTGGGGGAACGGGGCGTCCCCAACGACTAGGGCCGCTGCCCGACCGGCTCCACAATGCGAGCACAGTCAGCTACTGACGTCCTCAGTAGAATCGTGCCGAGCCCGGCTGGGCGCTGCGCATTCGCAGTCGGCGCCGTGCGCTCACTTCAGCGCCGGCACACCGATCGACACCGTAAGCTACCTACTGACCAATCCAGGAGGTTCGATCATGGCGCGGGTGCGTGGCTTCGGAGAACTCGAGGCGTCGATCATGGATCGCCTCTGGAATCGTGACCCCGACGCCGACTCCACGGTCAGGGACATCTTCGACGAGTTGAGCACCGAACGGCACATCGCGTACACCACAGTGATGTCGACGATGGACAACTTGCACGGCAAGGGTTGGCTGTCGCGTGAACGCGACGGCAAGGCGTATCGCTACCGGCCGACCCTGACTCGCGAGGAGCACAGTGCACGACTCATGCTGGAGGCACTGAGCGGCGGCGGTCGATCGGAGGCGGTTCTGAGTCATTTCGTGGCGCAAATAGACGCGGAGGAATCCGCTGACTTGCGTGCTGCGCTGCGGCGCCTGGCCCGCAAGTCGCGCCGATGACCGTCGCGGCGGCGTTGCTGCTCTACGTAGCGGCGGTCCTGGCGATCGGACCGAAGCTGCTGGTTCGTATCACCGCCGACGGCGGGGCTCCGCGCCTGGCGATAGCCGCGTGGATCACCGCTGTCGTGACGGTGCTCGGCTGCTCGGTTGCCGCCGTCGCGCTGCTGCTCATCGAGGCCGCTGGGCATTGGGACAGCCCCGACGCGCTGCTCGTCACGTGCCTAGAACGTCTGCGCGCCATTCTCGTCGGCCACGCCGGGTGGCCGGCCCGAATCGTCGCGACCGTCGCAGTGGCCATTGCCGTCGGCAGTCTGATCGCCGTCGTCTTTCGAATCGGCCGCGCTCTGGGCCGCATGCGCACCCACACCTTCGCGCACGCCGACGCCGTGCGCCTGGTGGGCAGGTCGTACGGCAGCGACGTTGTGGTCATCGAGGCATCCGAGCCTGCGGCGTATTGCGTGGCGGGGCGCCCCCCGGCGATCGTGGTGACGACCGCGGCTATGGCCGCGCTCGATGAAAACCAATTGGCGGCCGTCGTCGCCCACGAGCGTGCTCACCTCGACGGGCGGCACGCCTACATCGTCGCCGCGGCGCGCGGCCTGACCACCGCGCTGCCCACATGCGGGCTCTTCGCGAGCGCCGCCAGCCACATCAGTTCTCTGTTGGAGATGTGCGCCGACGATGCGGCCGCTCGTCACCACGGCCGTCAGCCGCTGCTCGCGGGCTTGTTAACCCTCTCGGGCGCCACCACCCCGGCTCACGGTCTGGCCGCCGCCGGTATCGCCGTGCTCGCCCGTGCCGAGCGGTTATCGAAGCCACCACGACGCTTCGCCCGCATCCAGACCCAAGTCACGCTTACCGGCGCAGTAGCGGCGATGGCCGCCGCACCCTTGGCGATCGTCACTCTGTCGCTATCGGGCGTACTGATCTGCTTCGCGTGAGCGGCTCACCGAGCTCAACGACTTCCCGACATTCTTGGCGCATCCCAAATACGATGCTGCACGGCTCCATTGCGCCGGAAATGCGGCTACGGCAGGGTCGTGGTGCTTCCGCGGCTGGCTAGAAATGCGGGAGGTCGGCCATGCCCGCAAGGTGAGCGGCGGCAGGGTCGGCCACCAGCAAGGCCAACACCGCCAAACCGAGGGCCAACAGTAGCGCGGTTGCGATCCATCGGCGAGCCAGTCGCCCCGTCGGCCGCGTGTGACGCTGCTGAGGCCAACTCGACCGCGGTCCGTGGCAGGACACGGCCAGTGCACTCTTCACACCGCCAATCTACTATGTCACTACGTAGGTGACCATCGCTTCGCGTGAGGTACGGCGGTGGGTCACCAACACGGTGTAGGCGGCCTCCTGACCGGGCTTCTACGGCAACGATGTCACCGTCCCTCCATGCCGGCGGCGATGAAAGGGACGGCGTGCGCGACGATCCGAGAACGGTCACCGGGCGACCGGTCCGCGCGGCATGGGCGGTACTCGCAGGTGTGGCGATGATCGTCGTCGCGGGCTGCGGCGATGGGGACCGTGTTTCGTCGCCGGGTCCTTCGAGCGCCGCGGTTGCCATCACCGAACAGGCGCACACTCGGTTCGACGTGTTGTTCGCCCGCGACATCATCGATCACAGCGCTCAAGCTGTTGCACTGAGCAACCAGACCATCGGCAAACAGGGCGTCCCAACCGAAATCAGCGACATCGCCAGACGAATCAGCGCGAACAGCACCACCCATGTCAATGAGCTGCAGGCGCTTCTGCTGGATTGGGGATTCGCCCCCATGACCGTCGGGTCCCGTCCTCCGGCAGCCGCACCCAGCGTCGCCGTTGGGCCGGGTGAACATCCCCTCGCGGTCGATGCCGACGTCGGTCGCTTGATTAACGCGACCGGGGTGGGTGCGGCGGGCGTGTATCTCGAACTGATGATCAGGCAGCACCGCTTCACCATCTCGGTCGCGCGTGATGAACTTCAGTCAGGGTCGAATCCTGGGGCGATCGCGATCGCCCGGTCGCTCATCGAAAGCCAGCAATTCGAGATTTCCGTCATGGAGACCCTGCGGCGCTGACGAGTGTCGCTGCGACAACCTCGGTCATGGCGCCGGGATGATGGCTGGCGCGTTGTCACCACGGCGTCAGTCGTGCTCGTTGGCGGTGCTCGGCAAGTCAGTAGGTGGTCGCCGCTGTTGGTGCAGTCCGCGCAGAAACGCGTTGTAGGCAGCCAGTTCCGCGTCGTCGCGTTCGACGTCGGCCTCCCTTTTCTTCGACTCCGACTCCTCGTCACGGCGCCACCGGATGGCGAAGATCACTGTAGTCAGCAGCGCGACGGGCTCGCCGTAGGACCACGCTAAGGCGCCGGCGACCCCCTGGTCGGCGACGGGGTCGACGTTCCAGTCAGGCGGAGGTTGGGAGAAGGTCTCGGTGAGCGTCCGCGGTGCCATCATCAAGATGACGCCGATGAAGACATGCAACGGCATTTCGACGAAGATGTCGAAGAAGCGGCCCAGGTTGCTCTGCCGGACCGGCAAGGGACCGGTCGACAGGATCGGCAGGATGAACAATAGGCCGCTGGCGAGGAAGAACACCTGCAGTGTGACGTGTCCGGCCACGCTGGCCGCCGCCGCGTCGAAGAGGTCGGAAAGGTACAGGCCGTAGTAGCTCAACAGGAACACCGGAATGGTGAAGCCGGGGTGCAGCACGATCCTGCTCGCCCGGCAGCGCAGTCCGCCCAGCGCGGAGATCACGACGTAGCGTCCGAGTCCACGATGGGGCGTGGACCTGAGTAGCAGCCGGCCGGGCGCACCCAGCACGAGCAGCGGCGGAACAAGAATCGAGAGCGTGAGGTGCTGGAACATGAAGGCACTGAACAGTCCGTAGCCGTAGCCGTCGATGGCCAGGCCCGTCACCGCCGCCAAGGCGATACAGCCGGCCAGGAAGCTCGCCGTGCGCGTCCAGGCCCACTGGCGGCCACGGGATCTGACGACTCGAACGGCGAGCAGGTACCACACCGCCAAAACAATTGCCGATACCGGCAGTATCGGAACCGGTGGCGGTAACCAACCGAGCATCGCCGATAGCGACGGCGGTGAGGTGGGGAGCACCACCTGACCGATCACGGGGCAGCCCACCATCGCGTCGCAGCGTTGCGCCCGAGTGTCGGCCGCGCCCCGCGGCGACGTGCAGCCGGGGCGGGGTCGCCATTCATCGCGGGGGGCCTGAGCCGGTTGCGGTCTCGGCGGCAAGGCGACGGACCACCGGTTCGAGATCCTCGGCGAGCAGCGCCCGCAGGAACACCGCGGCGACGCGATGCGAGCGGTCCAAGACGATGGTGGACGGGATAACGGTGGTGGGATACCTCGCGCCCAAGGCGATCATCGTGCGCATCGGTGGGTCGTAGATCGACGGGAAGGTGACCTTGCGATCGACGATGAAGTCAACCGCAGCTTGGCGATTGTTATCGCGAACGTCGATGCCCAGGAAGGCGACTCCCTCATTCCGGGTCGCGTCGTACACCCTTTGCAATTCCGGCATCTCGGTGCGACAGGGGCCGCACCACTGACCCCACACGTTGATCACCACCACCTGCTCGGCGAAGTCATCAAGTGACAACGTGCGGTTGGGGTCCATCAGGTCGGGTCCGCGTATCGGCCCCGGGCGACCACGACTCTGCGGCGGATCGTAGAAGATGTCGACCTGCCCGCCCGGCGATATGAACTCGAACGTGCCACCCTGCGCGACGGCGTCATCTCCGCTGGAGCACCCAGACACTGCGGCGCCGAACAGTACCGCGCTCAGACCCGCGGCGATGCCACGCCGTATCACCAGTGACCAACGTGTCGGGGGTCGCCGCCGTCGCCAACGCTCAATGCCCATGTCCAGCCTCGCCGGCGACGTTCGGGGCGCATCGGTGAGTCGAAGAGTCATTTCAAGTGCCACTTACCCGGAGCTTTCTGCGGTACCCAACGCCGGCTTGAAGACGCGCGACGTATTGCGTGACCTGTGGCATCGACCCGACGACCTCCTTGACTGGACGTTCGGCGCCGGCGCCGCGGCTGCTCGGGCGAGCAATGGCGGCGGCCCTGCAGCCAGAGAGCCGGGTCCGCACGGCACGTTCTACGTAGAGACTACGTAGAATGTAGCGCAACGACGTAACCGCGCAAATGGGACGACGTCGATGAGGCGCCGCTCGCGGTACGTTCACGGGCCCCGGCTGAGGTGATGGCGTACGGGTTTGCCCGCTCTCAACATGGCGGCGGCGATCGCGATCAATCCCGCGACGGCGCCCGCCAGGATCCACAGCGCCGGGTTCGCGACTTCGGGTTGTTGGCCGGTGTGCGTGTCGTCGTAGGAGTGTTTGGTGGGCGTCGGGCCGGCGGGGCGTGGTGGGGCTGTCGAGGTGGCCTGCGCAGACGTCGGCCCCGCGGCGACAGTCGAGGCGACGGTCGAGGCGAGTCCCACGACGGTAGCCACGACTGCGACGACAATGGCCGCCTGCGCGAGCCACCTTCCGGCCTGCGGGGGTCGTCGACACCACCTGCGCGGCGTGCCCCCGTTCATCTCACGAAGTAGATAGTGGCAAAGAGCGCGATCCACACGATATCGACGAAGTGCCAGTAATAGGACACCACGATGGCGGCCGTCGCTTGGGCAGGGGTGAACTTACTCATGCGCGTGCGGATGAGCAGCAGGATGAAGGCGACGAGACCGCCGATCACGTGCAACCCGTGGAAACCCGTGGTGAGGTAGAAGACCGACCCGTACGCGCTGCCGGCGATCGTGGTTCCCTCACGCACCAGGCTGAGGTACTCGTATCCCTGGCCGAGCACGAAGAACAATCCCATGACGAAGGTGACGACGTACCACCGGCGCAGGCCGAACACGTCGCCGCGTTCGGCGGCGAAGACACCCATCTGGCAAGTGAACGACGACGCGATGAGGACCAAGGTCACCGGCACCGCGAGCGCGAGGTTCAGCTCGGTGGGCGGCGGCGGCCACTCGTCGGCCTGGGCACGAGCGGTGAAGTACATCGCGAACAGACCGGCGAAGAACATCAACTCACTGGACAACCACACGATTGTCCCCACGGCGACCATGTTGGGCCGATTCAGGGAATGAACCCGTGCCGTGATGGCGGTGCCACTTGTCATGTCGTCCCTCGTCAAGCCAAGTCCGCAGACGGTCTACTGAGTCGCTACCTACTATCTCACACAGTAGTTGCACGATAGTTGCGGCGTTGGGTGCCGTGGTGCGTTCGACCGGAACATTCAGCGGGAGTGCGTTTTTGAGCCGCGCCTGGTGCGACGGAGCACGCACGAGGGGCGAGTAAGGCCGATGAGCATCGCCGTGGGCGTGGACATTGACCGCGGTTACTCGTAATCTTTCCGTGACCTACGTAGCTAGACCATAGATGTCCCTGCGGTGTAAGGACTGTGTTTTGAGGATGAACCGCCCTGCCGCGGTACGCCGATCTGCGGGTGTTCTCGTCGTGGCGATCGTGCTGGCACTGACTCTTGGCAACTCGGCGGGCATTGGGTGGGCCGACCCGGCTGCTGATGCCTTGGCTCGATTGACGGAGCTCTCTCGAGAGGCCGAGCAGACCACGGAAGCGGTGTATTCAGCCGAGCTGGACCTCGAGGCGAAACTCGCGGCGCAGCGCAGGGCCGAGGATCGTCAACGCGCCGAACTCGAGGCGATGACCGCGGCGCGAGCCGACCTCGGCGAGTATCAGGCAGCTGTGAACCAGGTGGCGGCCGCGTCGTACATGGGTGGTTCGACCAGCACGATCAGCGCGGCGCTGACCGCGGAGTCTCCGCAACGCCTGCTCGACGAACTCTCGTCGAGCAGGGTGATGGCCACTCAGATGTCGGACCGCATCAAGGCCTTTCGCGCCGCGTCGACCCGTGCCGACGACGCAGCGCGCGCCGCGCAGTCGTCGGCGCTGGCAGCTCGTACTGCCGCGGAGCAGGCGTCAGCGGTCCGCGCAAGCCTGCAATCGAAGCAGAGTCGGCTGCGGACACAAATCCACGAAGTAGAGGCGCTATATCGCGCACTGACTCCCGATCAACGTGCAGCGCTTGCCGATCCTGGGCCGGTGCCGCCCGCGCCGCCGGCCCCGCCAGCGGCCAACCCGGCCATCATGGCGATGCCCGAAGCGATACCGCCGGTGGGGCCGGGTCCGTCCAGCTCACCCGAGGGGGCCGCGGTCGTGCAGGCGGCGTTGACCCGTGTGGGTGCGCCCTATTCGTGGGGTGCGACAGGACCAGATGCGTTCGACTGCTCGGGGCTCATCAAGTGGGCCTTTCTGCAGAACGGCAAGTCGCTCCCTCGGTCGAGTCAGGCGCTGGCGGCGGGCGGACAACCCGTGGCGACGACCGAGGTACAGCCCGGCGACATAGTCACCTTCTACTCGGACGCCTCACACGCGGGTATCTTCATCGGCGATGGGAACATGGTGCACGCCTCGACGTACGGCACTCCGGTGAAGGTGGCGCCGATCTCGTCGGCGCCGATCTACAACGTGCGCCGCTACTAGCCAGCTACCGTAGCGTTGCCCGCTTTCCACGGTTTGCAGGGAATGTTCCAGTCGCCGAGTCCGTCGGTACCGGACAGGGTGGCGTGTTGGCGCGGCGGACGCGAAGCTCAAGGAGGACTGTGAGACTGGCCACGCGCGCCGTCATGACCACACTCATGGCGCTGGCCTTCTGGCTGTCCGGAGTCGGGGTTGCTGCCGCGCACACCTCACTCGTTGGTTCTGACCCGGCCAAGGACGCGAGCGTAGCGTCCCCATTGACCGCCGTCGTGCTGAACTTCTCCGAGGAGATCAATCCAGCGTTCGCTGACGTCGCCGTCACCAGCGCCGATGGTCGTAACTGGGTGTCGGGCTCGGCAAGCGTCGAAGGGCCGCGCCTCACGGTCGCCGTCGGGCCCGAACGACTCACAAACGGCCTATACACCGTCAGCTACCGCGTGGTCTCAGCAGATGGCCACCCCGTCTCCGGGTCATACACCTTCACCATCGCCGGCGTCCCCGAACGGCCTTCACCCACAACCGCGCCAGCCCGTGCAGCACCCAGCACCGCTGAGCCCTCTCCCTCGGCGCCCGCGGCGAAAGCAGGTTCAGACACCAAGGCGTCTGTACTCACAGCAGCCGGCGCCGGTCTGGCGCTCGGAGGTCTGATCGTGTTCTGGCAAAGTAGGCGACACCGCCGGAAGAACGCAGCAGAACACCCCGGATCTGAACCTGGGTCCTCACTTGGAGGGCAAGACACATCGCCTCCGTCCGATCGGAGAGACTGACCTCGTAAAGTCGAGCTGGACAACGACCGCGGGCAGATCGTCGACGATCTCGACAAAAGAGGCGCTGGTTACTACGTGTGCCCGAAGGCATTCCGCCGCCCGCGGGCGCGCCGGTTCCCTACATTGACTATCCTGCCCGCGGCAGACCCGCCGACCAGTTGCGTATCTGGGCTGCACGACGGGCTCCGGCGCTGAATATGCCAACCACCGCGTTGGAGGCATATGCCTATGCGGCCAGGGTCGCGCACGTCGAGAACCCCGACTGCCAGCTGGCCTGGACGACGCTGGCGGGGATTGGCATGGTCGAGAGCCGCAACGGCACCTTTCGCGGCGCCACCATCGCCCCGAACGGGGATGTCACTCCTCCGATTCGTGGTGTGCGCCTTGATGGCTCGAACGGCAATATGCGCATTATCGACAGCGGCGGCGGTACGCCCCCCGGTGAGCCCGGATTCGCTCAGGCAATGGGGCCTATGCAGTTCATCCCGGAGACCTGGCGGCTGTATGGGGTCGACGCCAACAACGACGGCATCGTCAGTCCCGACAATGTCGACGATGCTGCGCTGTCGGCCGCCGGCTATCTGTGCAATCGCGGTGGCGACCTGGCGACGCCAAAGGGGTGGATGAAAGCGCTGCGGGCTTACAACCAGTCCGATCCGTACGCCCGCAGCGTGCGAGACTGGGCTACAGCCTATGCCGCCGGCCACTCTCTGTAGCAGCCCGAGGGCGCCGAATCGATGCGCTCGCGCGCATTCTCGACGCATAGATGTATGGCGGCGACGGGTCGCGCATAGGATCGGAGTGCCATCTGATGAGGCATTCGTACGATCCAGTCGGTGGACTGAACCGCTAGTTTGACCCACTCTGCCGACGTTTCCTTGTTATGCCGAAACCGAAAGGGACTAACGAGATCGAGAAGCAGATCATCTGGCGCGGCCTGTTGGCTGGCGCCGCCGCAGGGGTACTGGCATTCGGGTTCGCGCGGATATTCGCTGCGCCCCAGACCGCACGCGCAATCGAGTACGAAGATGGCGTGCGAGCCGCCCGGGAGGCAATGGATTCGCCGGGGGGACACGCCGGCCACGGCGAGAATGTCGACCTGTTTACTCGCACAGTGCAGATGAACATCGGCATGGGACTCGGCCTACTCGCGTTCAGCGTCGCCATTGGCGCCTTGTTCGCGGTGGTGTTCGCCGTAGCCTATGGTCGTGTCGGCGATGTGTCGGCACGACTGCTGTCGCTCTACATCGCGGGCGGCATGCTGTTGAGCTTGTACGTCGTACCCAACCTAAAATATCCCGCCAGCCCGCCAGCGTTGAGTCTCGACCAGACCGTCCGTGAGCGCACGCTGCTGTATGTGTTGATGGTGGTGCTGTCGGGGGCGCTCCTGATCGGCGCGGTGGTACTGGCTCGCCGATGGGTGGCCAAGTTGGGTGCCTTTAATGGCGCGTTGGCCGCCGCCGGCGCCTATGCAACGACGATGATCAACGAAACACCGGCACCGCTGCGCGACGCTACAGGCGCGATCGTCTATGAGGGCTTTCCCGCCGATGTCCTCTACTATTTCCGGCTTTACGCGCTGGGCACCCAGGTTGTCATTTATACGACGATCGGCCTCGTGCTCGGCGCGATGATGTCGCGGCTAGTCGCGGAGCGCCAAAAAACGAGCAGCGAACTGTGTCGCCCGATACCCCGCCTCGGTGGGCATCCAGCCCTATCCCCTGAGCCGGTTTCGTCAGGTATACAGGTATCTTCTGGTGACCGCGTGTAACGAGCCGGGTCATATGGGTTATGCAAGCGTCCGTCGCTGCCGGGCGGGTTTTGCCGCCGGGAGGCCAGGTCGGCGTAGATCATTCCACGGCCACGGTTCGCTACGCCAAACCGGATTGCGCCGACTCTTGTTACTTCTCAACATGATTCGAAGCCCGCTGACTCGGTTGCTGCCCGGCTTGACGTCGGCAGCAAAAGATCCTCTGCGTGGCATCGCGTCGACATCAGTGCTCCGCCTTCGCCCGTCGATGTCTGCTGCACTCCTTCCCTCTCGCCGCGGCTCGCCTCTACCGCTGGCACTGGTACACCCCTTTTTTCAGTTGCTGTCCGCAGACACTGGCGACGTGCTGCCAGGATTGAGACTGTGACCGGCACCCCTCCTGTACCCGAAGATCATCCGTCATCTCAACCGCTGCCCGGAGTTGGAGCCGGCACCGCCGCGATCCTTGTGTTCACCTCCTCGGCGGCGGTGCTGGTGGTGGAAATCACCGCGCTGCGGTTGCTTGCGCCGTACCTCGGGCTGACCCTGGAGACCAGCACCCTGGTCATCGGAATCGCCTTGGCCGCAATTGCCCTTGGGTCCTGGGCGGGCGGCCGGCTTGCCGACCGCGATGATCCGCGCCGCTGGCTGGGNACCAGCACCCTGGTCATCGGAATCGCCTTGGCCGCAATTGCCCTTGGGTCCTGGGCGGGCGGCCGGCTTGCCGACCGCGATGATCCGCGCCGCTGGCTGGGAACATCGCTGGGGGTATCAGGTGTAGTCGTGGCGTTCACGCCTTCCGCCGTCCGCGCGGCGGCCGAATGGGCACCTGCGACGCTGTTGATAGTCGCGACGCTCACGATTCTGGCACCCGGAGCGCTGCTATCGGCGGTGACACCGATGGTGACCAAGCTGCGCCTGATCAAGCTCGCCCAGACCGGCACCATTGTCGGTCAGCTGTCTGGCGTAGGCACCATGGGTGCCATCGCCGGCACCGTGCTTACCGGATTTGTCTTCGTATCGCGGATGCCAGTCAGCGTGATACTCATCGGCCTCGGATCGATACTGGTACTCGGCGGCATCGTTGTGCAGTGGCGCATGCGCCGACGGAACACCGTAAGCGCCACCGTACTAACGCTTACAACCGTCGGCGCCGGCCTGGCTGGCTATCTCGCACCCGGCGGTTGCGACGTGGAAACCAAATACCATTGCGCCCGCGTCATCGCCGACCCGGAGCGAGACAGCGGCCGAACCCTCACGCTCGATGGCGCGCGCCACTCGTACATAGACCTCCAAGATCCGGCTCTCCTGCAATTCATCTACGTGCGCGCCTTTGCTTCCGTCGTCGACGCATCCTTCCCCTCCAAGAAGGCATTGGAGGCGTACCACCTTGGTGGGGGCGGCCTCACCTTCCCGCGGTACCTTGCTGCGACGCGGCCAGGAAGCCACAACGTGGTGTCCGAAATCGACGGTGGCGTGGTGCGCATAGACCGAGACGAACTCGGATCGGCTTCCGAGGCTGGCATTGAGGTACGCGTCGAGGACGGCAGACTGGGCCTTGCGGGGCTCGATGACGGCAGCCGTGATCTGATCGTCGGCGACGCCTTTGGCGGCGTGAGCGTGCCGTGGCATCTGACGACTGTGGAGTCGCTGACAGACATACGTCGAGTCCTCAAAAAGGACGGTGTGTACGTTGCTAATCTCATCGATTACGGCGAGCTGGCGTTCGCGCGTGCCGAAGTCTCAACACTCACAAAGGTTTTCGACTACGTCATAGTCGCCGCCGAGGCCGGCGACGTCGGCGTCGATACCGCGGCGACACCCGATGGTGGCAACCTGGTCGTGCTCGCTTCCGATCGACCAGTTGACCCGGGCGCGCTTCAGCGCGTTCTGAACACCCGCAAGACCGGGTGGACGATCACTGCCGGCGACGATCTCCGCAAGTGGATCGGCGACGCGCGAGTTCTGACAGACGACTACGCTCCCGTCGATCAGCTTCTCGATCCCTACCGTCGACAGAGCGGCGAGTGACTTGTCATGCTCGGCCTCGATCGAACACTGATCAGGGACGCAAAGCGCTGCCATTTACCCATTCGTCCCAGGGCACAGACCAATCTCCGTTCTGCCACTGTTCCAGCGGTGCGCCGCCGGTATTGCGGACCTCGACAACATCGCCCGGATTTGCGAACTCGTAATACCACTCGGCGTTTTCCGCGCTCAGATTTAAACAGCCCGCCGAAACGTTGGTGTTTCCCTGCGCCCACACCGTCGCCTCGCGCTCATGGAGGTAGATGCCGTCGGGACTGATCCGCACCGCGTGCGGGACGCTGATCTTGTACCCCGACGCAGAATCGACGGGCAATCCGTAGGTCGAGGAGTCCATCAAGACGGGATTCTCTTTCTCCATCACCGTATACACGCCAGGCTGGGTCCAAAAGGCGATTGTCTTGCCTCCGACAGCCTGCGTCCCGCCCCGGCCCATCGATGTCGGCATCGTGCGAACCAAACGGCCGTTTTCGTAGACACTGACCTGTTTGGTCGTGTCATCGGCGACGGCGACACGAGACGGTCCGATCCGGAAACTGACCTGCTTGTCCTGTTCTCCGAATAATCCACCACCCAGATCAGCGCCGTAGAGATCGGCTTTGACCGTGACCTCAGTACCGGAAGGAAAATATTCACGGGGCCGCCAGTGCGCCTTGCGATCGTTGACCCACATCCAGGAACCGGCTAGGTGGGGCGACGTTTTGACCTGGAGGCGCGATTCGGCCGCCGCCCTGTCCGGGATGTCGGCGTCGAAGGTTGCCACGACCACGGTTCCGACACCGTAGACGCCGCCCTCCGACAGCGACGCTCCGTTAGTCATGCCCAGCCTGACCCCGACCTGGGATTGCGGCGCGACGGTGGAGA
>NZ_JACKSH010000289.1 GCF_025821625.1 Mycolicibacterium pyrenivorans | reverse complement strand
CCGCTGGCCGCCGATCCGGCGTCGGTGGGCGCTGCGGGCAGGCTCACCACTGCGGGCACCACCTTGGCCAGCGTCCTGGTCGAACAGGCGGCAGGGCTGGCAGCCACCGCCGAGCAGCTGGCCAACGTCGCGGCGGGTTTCACCGCCAAAGATGCGGCCAATGCGACCAAAATCTCCAGCCTCAACACCGCCAGTGAGGGCGCCGCCGTGTCGGGTTGGGCGCCCCCGTCGCCGCCGGTCCCTCCCGATGCGCGTCCAGTGCTGGCCGCACCACCCGCCGCGCCCGCCGAGATCATCTCCAATGCGGTGCACTCCGGTGACCCCGCCAGCGGCGAAGCGTTCATTTCGGGATGGCGCCAGGTCGCCGGCTCGGCCCGCGACGCCTCAGCCGCGGTACGGCTGGTCGCCGATAGTCTCCCTGACAGCTGGGATAGCCCGGTGGCCACCGACGTGGTGCGCGGGCACCTGATCAAGTACGCCAATGCGTTGGAAACCTCCGGCCAGCGCGCCGATACGGTCGCTGAGCAGGCCAATCGCCATGCTCAAGAGGTCGCTCAGGCGCGCAGCGACATTCCGAGTCCGGACGCGTTTCAAGCGATGAACCACCAGCTGCAGACGTTGGCGCAGGCTAACGCGCAGACCGGCGGCATGTACGCGGTGCCGCTGGCCAACGCGGTGGAGCAGAAAGCTCAGATGGAGGCCCAAACCGCGCAAGGCTTCGGCGGCTACTACGCCAGCACAGAGGCCACCACCGCCGGTGAGGTTGATCTGGACGGCGACGGTATCCCCGACGTTCCCGCCGACGAGGCGGCTGCCGCGGCCGCTGCGGGGGAAGGAACGGGTCTGCCGGGCGAAGCGACGCCGGGAGAGCCTGGGTCACAGGATATGGCCGGTCAGCTAGCCTCGATGCTTCCCAGCATGATCCACACGGTTCTCGGGGCGGCCGGGGGACTGCTAGGCGGCGCGATGTCATCGATGATGAAGGCGCCGGAATCGCTGATTCAGGCCGGAACGCAGGCGATGGGTGCGGCTACTCAAGGGCTGTCGGGGTTGATGCAACCCGAGCTCGACGACATCGGCACCGAGGACCTGGGCCTAGACGATGCGCCGCTCGATGACATGAGCGGTTTTGGCGGCGGAGGGGGCGGGGGTGGCATGACTTCGCCAGCCTCCGGCGGGGCACCGTCGACGCCGCCGGTGATGCCCTCCACGGGCCCCAACCCCACCCCGCCGACCTTGCCCACCGGTGGATCGTTGCCTCCGCCGGTGAGCCCCACGATGGGCCCGGGCGGCGGCATGATGCCGATGGGAGGCATGCCGATGGCCGGCATGCCAGGGGGTGCAGGCCAGGGCGGCGGGGCCGACGAACGCAACGCAAAGCCCAAACAGGTTGTGGGCAAAGATCTTCCGCACACAGAATCGGTGACCGGCAAGGTGACCGCTGACAGGATCGCAGTGTCGACAACCGCACCGGACCGCAAAGACGACGACCCGCCGCCCAACGACGACGCACCTCAGCGCAGTAGCGCTCCGCTGATCCGCCGTATCACGACTGTCGCACCGAAGGACGGCGCCTAATGTTGGGCGGCGTGGGCTTCGATGACCTCGGCGACGAGGAAAAGGTCAAGTTTTCCGAAGCGGAACAGGCCGCGACCCTGGAGCGTCTCGACAAGATGATCGCCCAGCTCGGGGCGCTGCGCACCGAGGTCGAAGACCCCGATGGCTATGTGCGGTTCACCCTGGGTGACGACGGCCGCCTCCTCGAACTGTTCATCCACGAGGCTGCCCGCACATCACTGACCAACTTGGCGTTGGAAAAGAAGCTCAACGATCTGTTCGCCGCCGCTAACGAGGCAATGATGCTGTCCCGTAAAGAGTTCTGGGACCACTACAGCATTACCGACATCTGATCCGCAGGTCTAGCTCCGAAAAGCGCTGAGTCAGAACCGAGTGTTTCAGATCGGCATTGGCGGGCCTATAGCCAAAACCCCGCGCTGATTGACTAACGCACGGGGCACGGTCTGGGGCAGGCAGACTGACTGTGATCGCGAGAAGTATTGGCAACAAATGGTGGAAGGGCCCGACCAAGGGTGGGAGGAGTCGGGCCCTTCCGGTTCCGACCTCGGGGGGCGCGACCGGAACACCACGAACGCTACCGCAGCGCCCACACCCCTCCGTGCACAAAATTCGGCGCGCGACACTACGCCATTGCGGCGGCTCGTTGAGGTGACGCGGCCCGCCGGTGTAGCTAGGCAGCCAACCTGTGAATGGCCACGGATCATGCGTTGACGGGAGGTGCCGAGCGGATCGGGGCCGAATTTGGCGGTGCCAGACCCCACCGGCGCCGTTTACCCTGGATGTATGACAGCGGGCGGGAAAACCCAAGCATATGTGCCGCCGCCGAACGGTGGCCCCTACGGGCCACCCCCTGGCCCCGGCCCATCCGGCTATGGCCCCCCGCCGGCTCCTCCACCGGTGTTCCAGCCCCGACGCCCGGGCCGCCTGCGGACGGCCCTCGCCGCCGCGGGCATCATCCTCGCAGTGGTTCTGGCGGCATCCGCGCTGGTAGTGGCACTAACAACCCGCGTCGACAGCAACGACTCCAACAGCGCCGCCCCATCTGCTGGTGACCCAGCCGCCTCGTCCAGCCCGGCGTACACTGAACAAGCCGACCGCGCACTCTGCACAGCCATCGGACCCCTGATGACCGAGTACAACAAGGTCTCCAACGAGTGGCTGGGTGCCGGTGCACCAGGATCTCCCGGCCGGGACTCCGCTCTGCCAAAGTTCAAAACTGATACCGAAAATTTTGTTGAAGAAGCCGAGGCAGTGATGGGCCGGCACCAGGGCGTCCAGCCGCGGTTCGAGCGGACGCTGCAGCGCTACCTCGATGATCTGTGGCTCTTGGTGAACAATATCGAGCCGGGCCCGGAGAGGTCTTATGACGGTGCGGCCTGGACCGACAGCCTCATTGCATACGGTGGTCCGCAATCCATCTGCGATGCCCTTGGCGCTGGCTGGTAGCTGATGGGGGGGACTAGCTGATGCCGGCTTCAGCAGCGGTTGCCGCTGGCCCGGGGATGCCGACCCGGCCGTACTCAATGCGCATTCTTGGTGGCTCTTGGCCGTCGACGTCGCCGGAGCCGTGGTCGGACACCGCGAACGCGCTGAGTAAGAAGAGTGCTGATCTGAGCATGTCCGCGGCGGCGATCCGGCGTGCTGCCGATGACCTCGGCGGCTCTAATTCGGGGCAGATGATCGACGCGATGTGTGAGCGCTCATATCGCACGGCACAGACAGTGATCAACCATTCAGACCTGTATGGCGACATGGCCAAGGCGGTCAAGGAAACAGCTGAGCTGATCTGGCATGCCCGCGGCCAGCTCGAAGAGATTGACCGCAAAGCCCACGAGGAGATCGAACGCCTCAAACAGCAGCTCCAGGCCGCGGCGCTCTCTCCGTTAGGCGCCGGCGCGGCCATGGCCGCCATCTACGCAGCGATCGAAGCCGTCATCACCGCAGCTCAGGGTGAAGCACTGACCGTAGGAATTGACACCGCCGCAGCGATCGCAGAGCAAGCCGCCAACATCGGCGGCAACCCCTCAAGTCAAATGCCTGCGGGCGGGCAGATCACCCCGGCCGACCACACCACCCAAACCGGCGGCAACGGAGACAACGTCCAGGCCCTCGACAACCCAACGGGATCGGGCACAGCGCCACAGTCACCAGGTAGTGGCAGAGGTGAGTGGAGTGAGACTCCTCCCTCGCCGAGCGATGGTGCTTCGGACGTGGGTTCCGAACCTGTAAATGGAGAAACGCCCGCTACTTCAGAACCGGGCAGCACACCCGGCGAGCCAAGCACCGGCGACCGGGGGGAGTGGACTGGAAATGAGGGGCCCGGGCACCCCGGGGACGCTCCGGGGCCGGGGAAAGCCAGCCCATTTGGTGAGAAGTCGGAGTGGGGCTCGTCAACCACGCCCGCGATGACTCCCCCTATGACGCCTGTGTCGTCTGGCGGGAGCGGCGGTGCTTCGTCGTTGGGCTCGGTGGGGAGTGGGTTCAAGCCGCCGTCTGCGAGCGGGCTGTCGTCGGGAGGGGCCGGTGGTCTGTCGCCCAGTTCATTGTCGTCGAATGCGGGGCTGTCGTCGTCGCTGCCGTCTTCTGTGTCGCCGGCGTCGGGCGGTCTCCCCTCTGCAGCTGCGGGTGGCGGTGGCGCACCGGGGGCGGCTACCTCGTCCGACTTTTCCCGCGGGTTCAATGCGGGCTTGGGCACTGGCTCGGTGTTACCGCCGCCTGTTGCTCCTCCTCCGGCGCAGCCGCTGAGCTCGACTACCGGTGCGTCGAGCACGCCGGTCTCGGCCGGCCCTGCGCCGGTGTCGGCAGCTGGCGGGCCTGCGCACGTCGCGTCGCCAGGGTCGGCGGCGAGTGTTCCGGCCGGGCATATGGGGTCGATGGGTGCGCCGATGATGCCGCCAGCGGCCGCTCCGGCTGGCCCGCTGCCTCCGTTTAACTCTGATTTGCAGCCCAGGCAGGTCGCGCCAGCGGGGGCAGGCGCCCCGCCGCCCGCGCCACCGCCAGCTCCACCTGCCAGCCCGGGCCAGGGGACAGCGCTTCCGCCGGGTGTCGTCGCCTCGGGTGTCGGCGCCACAGCGGCCGGCGCGATCGCAGGGGCGCAGTCTGGGGCGCCCGACCCGTTGCTCGATAAGGCCTCGGAACTGGTCTACGAGCTGATGCACGCCTCGCGGGTTTATGGGTGCATCGACTGGTGCGTCGGGATGTTCAAGACGCCGTCAGGACCGCAGGCATGGGTGTCTACGAGCTGATGCACGCCTCGCGGGTTTATGGGTGCATCGACTGGTGCGTCGGGATGTTCAAGACGCCGTCAGGACCGCAGGCATGGGTGGTGAGCAGTGAGGGCAGCGGGTTCATCCCGCCGGGAGTATTTCTGCCCAGCTCCGCGCGGCTAGTTTTTTCAGATCCTGGTTTGGACAAAGATTTTCACGCCCGCTGGTTCGGCTGGGTCAACCCAGCCCACACGATGACCGCGTACGGGCAGATGTGCATGGCGAGCAACCCGAACATCGAGTTGTGGGCGCTGGCGGTGTCGACGGACTATGGCGGCAACGCCGCTGTGGCGCGGGATGCCGGTGTACGGCATATCGAGAATTGCGCGTTGACCACGTCACCGATCAAGGCCGACTCAGCACCGCCGGCGCTGGATGAAACTCGTATTCATCGGCTGGAGACCATTGACCGCCCCGAGTACGCGCGCCTGACCACCGGCGGGGTGGTTGATCGTTCACAGCTATGGGCGTTGACGGTTGCCGCAGTGCGCACGGTCCTCTCTCGCGCCTCTGAGCTGCTGGGCTTCCAGGTTCCTCCGGCCATTCGCCAGGTCGCTACGGCGATCGAGAATGGTGAGCCGGTGACCGAAGAGTTGTGGGCCGATCTTGACGTGGCGATGCGCGCAGCGATCCTCGACAGCGCGGGCCAGCGGCCAGGTCGGGTGGCTGGCGACGTGGGCCCGTCTGCCTATGCGCGGTGTTTCCACAACGTGGCCCGCGCCGCGGAGCTGCTGTCGTGGTGGCGCAGCACGACACCGGATTATGTCGAGATCGCCTACACGGCAAGGCATATCGCGAAGGAAGCTGAACTATGGCCCACGATGGCCGCATGAGGGGAGTTGTGTAGATGCCTGCAGTATCTGGGGGCGCGAAGCCGATCGAGGTGTTGCCCGCGGCGGTCACGGGCACTGCCCAGTCGATCGCTGGGGAGGTGAGCCGGTCGGCCCAGCCTGGCCCGGTTCCGATGCCTGCGGGGGGTATTTCGCCGATCGATGTCGCCGCCAACGCCGTGGCCGTCGCGGTGGCCGAGAATGTCGCGCACTGCTCGGCGACGCTGGCGCCGGAGCCCATCGAAGG
>NZ_JACKSH010000288.1 GCF_025821625.1 Mycolicibacterium pyrenivorans | reverse complement strand
CGACTGCATCGGCATCCCGAGGAGGCGCAACGCATTGGCGACGACGATAAGAGTAGAGCCTTCGTGAATGAGCACGGCGGGACCGATGCCCAGACCAAAGACCGTCGCCGGGATGAGGACCGCGACGATTCCGAGACTGGCCCACAGATTCTGCTTGATGACGCGNGAGNAGCGGCGGCTCAGGCTCACCGCAAACGGCAANGCGCGCAGGTCGTCGGCCATTAACGCAACGTCAGCGGTCTCCAACGCCACGTCGGAGCCCGCCGCCCCCATCGCAATACCCACATTCGCGCCAGCCATCGCGGGCGCATCGTTGACACCGTCACCGACCATCCCAACGCGGCCGCCGCGTTCCCGGAGGGCGGCGATCTGAGCCACCTTGTCCTCGGGCATCAGNTCGCCGCGAGCGTCGGCGACACCGACCTCGGCGGCGACGGCATCGGCCACCCGCTGGTTGTCCCCCGACAGCATCACGGTGTTCNTCACGCCGAGTGCGGCAAGACGTGCTACGACCGCCGACGCCTCCGGCCGAGGAAGGTCCATCAATCCGATCGCGCCCAACCATCGGTCGCCCGCGCGGACGAGCATCGTTGTGCGCCCCGCCTGTTCGAGTCGATCCACCTCTGCCGCCAACTCAAGCGGCGGGGGCTGAGCGGCGTCGGTGAACAACTCCGTCTTGCCGATCCAGACCTCAATCCCATCGACGGACGCGACGATGCCGCGGCCGATCACCGCACGGACGTCGGACGCGCGGGGTGTCACCGCACCGGCCAGGCGCTCGCGGCCATCGCGGACGATAGCGCGGGCGAGCGGATGGTCGCTTTGCTCCTCCACGGCCACGGCGATCCTCAACAGTTCGGCGTCGTCGCTGTCTGCTGTGGCGCAGACATCGGCGATCCTGGGCCGCCCCTCGGTGAGGGTGCCGGTCTTGTCAAAGGCCAGCACGTCGACCCGGCCAAGTTCCTCCAATGCGGCACCGCCCTTCATCAGGATGCCGGCCCGCGCCGCCCNCGCCACCGCCGACAACACCGCGCTGGGCGTGGCNATCGCCAGCGCACACGGNCTGGCCGCCACCAGAACGGCAAGCGCCCGGTACACCGTGTCAGTAAACGGCTCGTCGACCACGAACCCGGCGAAGAGCAGCAGGACCACACCGACCAGGATCACGGGCACGAAAACGCGCTGGAACCGGTCGGTGAAGCGCTGCGTGGAGGTGGTCTTGGTTTGCGCCTCGGCCACCAGACGCACCACGCGGGCCAGGGTGGAGTCACCNGCGAGCCGGGTCACCTGAACCTCGATGGCGCCGGCACCGTTGATGGTGCCGGCGAACACCCGCGATGCCGCGTCGATGAGCTCGGGTGACGCGGCGGCTGCCGCCACGTCCGGGACCGGACTCTTGTCGACGGGGACGCTCTCCCCGGTCACCGGGGCTTGNTCGATGCTGCTGCTGCCTGCCACGACGAAGCCGTCTGCGGCCAGACGCATGTTGGGGCGCACGACGACGATGTCNCCAANGCGCAGGTCCGCAACGGANACTTCGACGGTGTCGCCNGTGCCGCCGCGCCGCACCAGCGCCGTCTTCGGGGCGAGTTCGGCGAGCGCTTCGATCGCCCGGCGAGCCCGGCCCATCGCATAGCCCTCGAGTGCGTGTCCGACGCTGAAGAGGAACAGAAGGAGCGCGCCTTCGGCGATTTCGCCGAGCGCCGCCGCACCCGCGGCAGAGACGAGCATGAGGAAGTCGATCTCAAACCGGCCCTGCCGCACACTGGCAAAGGCTTCCTGCACGGTGAAGAACGCGCCGAAGAAGAACGCCAGGCCGTAGACCACCACCTCGGCCGAGCGCGGCGTATCGGCGAAGGCAGCCAGTAACCAGCCCGTGAGCAGCAGCGAGCCCGCCAGTCCCGCGAAGACCAGTTCGGTGCGCTCGCCGAAGATCCCGCCGTGACCNTGTTGATGGTCGGCGCCGTCTNTCTCGTGCGCGACGGCGGCTTCAACCGCGGCGGCACTCCTCGACGGCGCCACCTGCGCAGCAATGACGTCTACAAGCTCTTGGGCCGTCACCGTCGCCCGCTCGAACTCCAGCTCGATNGAATCGGGTGTCGCTACTGCNGCGACCACGCCAGGCATCGTCGAGAGCGTGTCGGCGAGCGCAGTTCGTATCGNCTCGTCGTCATGAGTGCCTGTAGTCAACCAGCGAAGGTGCCCGTACGTCGACGTGATCGTGTCGGCCGCCTGCAGAGCCCGCCGCTGCACTTCTGTTGCGGACGCAGCCTCGGCGTCGTAGTGCACNCCAGCGAAGGTGCCCGTACGTCGACGTGATCGTGTCGGCCGCCTGCAGAGCCCGCCGCTGCACTTCTGTTGCGGACGCAGCCTCGGCGTCGTAGTGCACNCACAGGCGGGGTTTGGTCGTGTCGCCATCGATGACGTGGGCCACTTCGATGATCCCGTCATCCACTAGGCCGCGCGTCAGGCGGTCAGCACAACGCTCGTCGCTACCGGGAAGCAGGTCTGTCAGGTCGAGAGCCAGGGTCCTATTCGTGGGCGTTCCGTCGTGGCCGAGCCGGCTCACCCTCTCGCCGTTGCGATCTGCCATACATGCGATAATACGCATGTGTGCATATGAACCGTCAACCCTCGTCCACGAAGTCAGCCACGTCGGCACGATGCGTCACACCGATGTCGATTGAGCGGATGCATCGACCAGAAAGATTCGATGGCGAGCGCGGCGCCGCCGAGAGACAATCGCCGCCGCCCACGTCCGGCGTGCGGGCGGCTGCCACGACCCGTGAACGTTCACGGCGTGTCTAGCCCATCGCATGACGGAGGGTGGGGGTCATCAAGGAGATATCCGAAGCCATTGAGCCGCATATCCGTTCGGAGCGGTGGGCTCGGTCGATTAGCTGATAGCCATTTCCTGAGCGCGGCGGCTTGGTGCTCGCGGGAGGCATCGACCACGCCGGCGTCGTCGAGAACGAAGTAACAGAGGGTTGCTTCGCCGTAACGACCGTCGATCATGCCCACGTCGGCAGTTGCCCTAACGTCGGCTGCCGCGACGCGAATTTCGAGGAGCGTCCAATCGGCGGGCGATCCTGAACCTGGACGCCGGCGCAACCATTCCTGGAACTCCACGTGTAACGCGGACGGCAGGGGGTGCCCGCTGCGGGATAGGGCTGTGACCACCACCAGTAGGGCCTGGCTCGGCTCACCAACATGTAGCGCCGTGAGCGCGGCCAAACGCTGCTCTTCTGATAGGCAGGGTTCGGCGGCCTCCCACATCACCTCAGCCATCTCGAAGTCTCCCCTGATCACTTCGACGGCCCAGGCGATTCGCCGACCCACCTTGGCTTCGACCGCGGGCGCATCTGCCTCAGAATCCGAACGTCCTGCGAATGGCGTTGCATCAGAATGGAATGGCGTACTTTCTCGCTTTTCGGCATCATGGCGGGCCGTTTAGGTGCGCACTTCGACGTCGTCGATCCTGGTGACGTCGCCGTCCTCGGGACCGTGCGCGCGACCCACGTGGGCTTCGGCGCGCATCCGCTCGACCATGTGCGGGTAGTGCAGCTCGAAGGCTGGACGCTCCGACCGGATGCGGGGCAGCTCGGTGAAGTTGTGCCGCGGCGGCGGGCAGCTGGTGGCCCACTCGAGCGAATTGCCATAGCCCCACGGATCGTCGACGGTGACGACCTCGCCGTAGCGCCAGCTCTTGAAGATGCCCAGGATGAATGCACCGATGGTGGACACGATGTTCAGCGTGGTGAAGCCGTCGCTGGGCAGGTAGTCGGCGTAGCGGCGCGGCATGCCCTCGTTGCCCAGCCAGTGCTGCACCAGGAACGTGGTGTGGAAGCCGATGAAGGTTAGCCAAAAGTGCAGTTTGCCGAGGCGCTCGTCGAGCAGGCGGCCCGTCATCTTCGGGAACCAGAAGTAGATGCCCGCGTAGGTGGCGAACACGATGGTGCCGAAGAGGACGTAGTGGAAGTGCGCGATCACGAAATAGCTGTCGGTGACCTGGAAGTCGATCGGTGGGCTGGCCAGCAGCACACCGGACAGGCCACCGAGCAGGAACGTGACGATGAAGCCGATGGAGAACAGCATCGGTGTCTCGAACGTCAACTGCCCCTTCCACATCGTGCCGATCCAGTTGAAGAACTTGATGCCCGTCGGTACCGCGATCAGGAATGTCATGAACGAGAAGAAGGGCAACAGCACCGCACCGGTGGCGTACATGTGGTGCGCCCACACCGCCACCGACAGCGCCGCGATACCGAGCGTCGCGTAGATCAGGGTCGTGTAGCCGAAGATCGGCTTACGGCTGAACACCGGGAAGATCTCCGACACGATGCCGAAGAACGGCAGCGCAATGATGTACACCTCTGGATGGCCGAAGAACCAGAACAAGTGCTGCCACAGCAGAACACCGCCGTTGGCCGGGTCGTAGACGTGCGCGCCCAGGTGGCGGTCAGCGGCCAACGCGAACAATGCCGCGGTCAGGAGCGGAAACGCCAGCAGCACCAGGATCGAGGTCACCAGGATGTTCCAGGTGAAGATCGGCATCCGAAACATCGTCATGCCCGGCGCACGCATACACACCACGGTGGTAATCATGTTGACCGCGCCTAAGATTGTGCCCAGCCCACCGACGATCAGGCCGAGAATCCAGAGGTCGGCGCCGGCGCCTGGTGAATAAATGGCACTCGACAAGGGTGTGTAGGCGGTCCAGCCGAAATCCGCAGCACCACCGGGGGTGATGAACCCGGCAGTGGCGATCAGCGCGCCGAAGAGGAAGAGCCAGAACGAGAAGGCGTTCAGTCGCGGGAACGCGACATCGGGGGCGCCGATCTGCAGCGGCAGCACCAGATTCGCGAAGCCGAACACGATCGGGGTGGCGTAGAACAGCAGCATCACGGTGCCGTGCATCGTGAACAGCTGGTTGTACTGCTCGTTGGACAGGAACTGCAGCCCCGGCACCGCCAATTCGGTGCGAATGAACAACGCCATCAACCCACCGATGAGGAAGAAGGCGAAACACGCGACGCAATACATCATGCCGATCAGCTTGTGATCGGTGGTCGTGATCAACCGGTAGATCAGGTTGCCTTTCGGGCCCATCCGGGCAGGAAAAGGACGGCGTGCCTCCAGTTCCGCGATCGGTGGCGCATCGGCAACCATTGAATCCCTTCCGCCACGCGCCGGAACGCGCTCCCATTATCTACTGACTAGATACGTAGGATACTCTACGGCGGAGCTTAGTACTACCTTGCGTAGCTGCGCCATCCCGGATCCGGGCGTGAGCCACATCGCCCGGTGACGGGTGCCCCGCCGGGGCGGGTGCAGAGCACTCGCGCCCGCTCCGGCCAGCGCTGAAGGGTCGTTTTCTGCGCGCGCGGCGTTGCGCTATCCGGCGACGACGGGAGTTGTTTCGAGGTGGGTCGCCGAACGACATCCATCCTTGGCGATCGTCCGTAACTCGCAATCTACTACGTACGTACCAAGGATCGAGATTGTGTGCAGCGCTGCGTTCTGACGTAACCAAACTGATTGCGCCTCAACCCTTTGCGCGAAGCATGTTGCCATGCCGGGGGGACCTCGCTACGGTCGGCGGCTTGCCCAATCGCGGGCATTGGGTTAGCGTCTCGCCAACCAGATAACGAATTGGTAACGGCAAAGGATCGTCTCGAAGTGGTGCATCACCGGATCGCGCAACCAAACGCGCCGGCCGATCTCGCCAACGACGTCACCGAGATCATCGCCCTCGGCGAGTTCGGCGCGATGCTGGATATGCCCAACTATTGCACTGATCCCCTTGCCATCGAGCTCGCGGTGTTGAACGCACCTGAACTCGACGACCTCAACGATGTGGTCGACGAGTCTCCGCGGCTGCTCCTCTCACCGAGAGATGCTTCGAAGTCAGAACCGCCGACCGTGCCAATCCCCGTCGGCGGGGCAAGGCTTCCGGGAAGCCCACTTCCGTCTCACCGGGCGCTGTCGGGCGCTACCGTCCGCGCTTCTTGTGGGGCGCATCGAAAAATCCCCCCGGCCACCGGCGCGGCGCACAGCAGGCTGGTCGTCACGGCTATCGCCGTTGGCGCGATCGCTGCCGCAGCGAATACAGCGGTCAACGCAGCCGATGCGCAGCAGCCGGTTTTGGTCGCAGACACTGCGGCGTCCCCGGCTGCCCTGCCCGACCCTTCGGGGATGCAGATCATCCCAGTGGCGAACAGCTTTGATGCCGGGATCCATCGACAGGAGTTGGCCAACGGGGCGGCCTACGCTCAGGAGCGGGCACAGCGGGAGGCACGACTTCGGCGCCCACAGTTCGTTTTTCCTTCCCGAGGCATCTTGACATCGGGCTTCGGAGCCCGGTGGGGCACCCTGCACGCCGGTCTCGACATCGCCAACGCCGTCGGTACTCCGATATACGCCGCATCAGATGGCGAGGTCATAGCTTCCGGTCCGACACCGGGTTTCGGCATGTGGGTCAAGATTCGTGCCGGGGACGGCACCGTGACGCTCTACGGGCACATTGACACCACCATGGTGCAAACCGGCCAGCGGGTGATGGCCGGCGACCAGATCGCCACCATGGGCAACCGAGGCAATTCGACAGGACCGCATCTGCACTTCGAGGTGCATCGCAATGGAACTGACAAGATCGACCCGATGGCGTGGTTGGGGGAACGGGGAGTACCCGACGGCTAGGCGCCCTGGAGAGGCCGGGCGATCCGAGGGGTCGAAGGCCCGGCCTCATGGCCGGCAGCATTCGCGAAGTGCATGCCCGCCGCTGAAGGCTACCAGCTCAATTACTGACTTCCTCAGTAGGATCCTGCCTGGCCCGGCTGGCCGCTGCGAGGTTGCAGTCGGTGCCGCGCGCTCACTTCAGCGTCGGCACGCCGATCGACACCGTAAGCTACCTACTGACCAATTCAGGAGGTTCGATCATGGCTCGGGTGCGTGGCTTCGGAGAACTCGAGGCGTCGATCATGGATCGCCTCTGGAACCGTGACCCTGACGCCGACACCACGGTACGGGACATCTTCGACGAGTTGAGCACCGAACGCCACATTGCGTACACCACAGTGATGTCGACGATGGACAACTTGCACAGCAAAGGCTGGCTGTCGCGTGAACGCGACGGCAAGGCTTATCGCTATCGGCCAACGCTGACTCGCGAGGAGCACAGTGCACGACTCATGCTGGAGGCACTGAGCGGCGGCGGTCGATCCGAGGCGATCCTGAGTCATTTTGTGGCGCAGATCGACGCGGAGGAATCCGCTGATTTGCGTGCTGCGCTGCGGCGTCTGGCCCGCAAGTCGGGTCGCTGATGACCGTCGCGGCGGCGTTGCTGCTGTACGTCGCGGCAGTCCTGTACACCGGACCGAAGGTGCTGGTTCACATCACGGCCGACGGCGGGGCTCCGCGCCTGGCGATAGCCGCGTGGATCACAGCTGTCGTGACGGTGATCGGCTGCGCGGTCGCCGCCGTCGCGCTGCTGCTCATCGAGGCCGCTGGGCATTGGGACAGCCCCGACGCGCTGCTCGTCACGTGCCTGGAACGTCTGCGCGCCATTCTCGTCGGCCACGCCGGGTGGCCGGCCCGAACCGTCGCAACCGTCGCGGTAGCCATCGCCGTCGGTAGTCTGATCGCCGTCGTCTTTCGAATCGGCCGCGCTCTGGGGCGCATGCGCTCCCACACTTTCGCGCATGCCGACGCCGTACGCCTGGTGGGCAGGTCGTACGGCAGCGATGTCGTGGTCATCGAAGCATCCGAGCCTGCGGCGTATTGCGTGGCGGGCCGCCCACCGGCGATTGTGGTGACCTCCGCAGCTCTTGCCGCACTCAATGAAGACCAACTGGCTGCCGTTGTCGCCCACGAGCGTGCTCACCTAGATGGCCGGCACGCCTACGTCGTCGCCGCGACCCGCGGCCTGACCGCCGCGCTGCCCACCTGCGGCCTCTTCGCGAGCGCCGCCAGCCATATCAGTTCTCTATTAGAGATGTGCGCCGACGACGCGGCCGCTCGTCGCCACGGCCGTCAGCCGCTGCTCGCTGGCTTGTTGACCCTCTCGGGCGCCACCACCCCGGCGCACGGTCTGGCCGCCGCCGGTATCGCCGTGCTCGCTCGTGCCGAACGCTTATTGAAGCCACCACGAAGGTTTGCCCGCATCCGCACCCAAGTCACGCTCAGCGGTGCAGTAGCAGCGATGGCCACTACACCGTTGGCGATCGTCGCTCTGTCCCTAGCGGGCGTGTTGATCTGCTTCGCGTAGACGGCTCACGCGCCAAACGACTTCCCGACCGACCGTTGGCGCGTCCTAATACGGTGCTGGACGGCGTCCTTGTTGAACTTGCAGCTACGCAAGGGGCTTGGTGCTTGTACTGATAGCTAGACGCCCATGAGGTGAGCGGCGGCCGGGTCGGCTACGAGCAAGGCCAGCACCGCCAAACTCAGCGCCAGCAATAGCGCAGTCGCGATCCATCGGCGAGCTAGCCGACCCGCCGACCGCGCGTGATGCTGGTGTGGCCAAGTCGACCGCGGTCCCTGGCAGGACACGGCCAGTGCACTCTTCACACCACTAACCTACTATGTGACTACGTATATGACCATTGCTTGACTGTCACGCGGCACCAGGTGCGGCGATGGTCCCCTAGCGCCGGATAGTCGAGCCTGCGCCCGGGCGCCTAAGGCATTCATCGTCTCCTCCTCTTCTATGCCAGTGAATTCGGAATAGACTGCGTCAGTGAGGATTCCGTAAAGACCCGATTACCGATCCATGCGGTATGGGCGGCTCTCGCAGCCGTTGCAACCATCGTTGCGCGAATGCGCTGATACACAAAGCCCTCGTCGCCAGGTCGCGGGCCAGTATCTCGAATTGATGATCAGCAGCACGGTTTACGATTCCGGCCGCACCACCGGATGCAGTTAGGGCGGTTCTCCGGGGATGGCGATGTGCGGCGACCTAGGTCCGGCGCCAGGATATTGCCCACGTCTCGTCGTGGCGGTGTTCGGCAGATGGGCAGCTGGTCAGCGCTGTTGGTGCAGTTGGCGCAGAAATGCGTTGTAGGCAGCCAATTCCGCGTCGTCGCGTTCGACGTCGGCCTCCCTCTTCACCGACTCCAACTCCTCGTCACGGCGCCATCGGATGGCGAAGATCACCGTGGTCAGCAGGGCGACCGGCTCGCCGTAGGACCACGCCAAGGCGCCGGCGACCCCCTGGTCGGCGACGGGGTCGACGTTCCAGTCCGGCGGAGGTTGGGCGAAGGTCTCGGTGAGCGTCCGAGGCGCCATCATCAGGATGACGCCGATGAAGACGTGCAGCGGCATCTCGACGAAGATGTCGAAGAAGCGTCCGAGGTTGCTCTGCCGGACCGGCAAGGGACCGGTCGACAGGATCGGCACGATGAACAACAGGCCGCTGACTAGGAAGAACACTTGCAGTGTGACGTGTCCGGCCACGCTGGCCGCCGCCGCGTCGAACAGGTCGGAGAGGTACAGGCCGTAGTAGCTCAACAGGAACACCGGAATGGTGAAGCCGGGGTGCAACACGATTCTGCTTGCCCGGCAGCGCAGTCCGCCGAGCGCGGAGATGACGACGTAGCGTCCGAGTCCACGATGGGGCGTGGACCTCAGTAGCAGCCTGCCGGGCGCACCCAGCACCAGCAGCGGCGGGACGAGGATCGAGAGCGTGAGGTGCTGGAACATGAAGGCACTGAACAGTCGGTAGCCGTAGCCGTCGATGGCCAGGCCCGTCACCGCCGCCAGGGCGATACAGCCCGCCAGGAAGCTCGCCGTCCGTTTCCACGCCCACTGGCGGCCCCGCGATCTGACGACGCGAACGGCGAGCAGGTACCAGACCGCCAAAACAATTGCTAATACGGGCAATAAAGGAACCGGTGGTACTAGCCAACCGAGCATCGCCCAGAGCGACGGCGGCGAGGTGGGGAGCACCACCTGACCAATCACGGTGCCGCCTTCCGTCGAGTCGCACCGTTGCGCCTGAGCCTCGGCCGGGCCCCGCGGTGACGTGCGGCCGGGGCGGGGTCACCGTTCACCGCGGTGGTCCGGAGCCGGTTGCGGTCTCGGCGGCGAGCCGACGGACCACCGGTTCGAGATCCTCGGCGAGCAGCGCCCTCAGGAACACCGCGGCGACGCGATGTGACCGGTCCAAGACGATGGTGGATGGAATAGCGGTCGTGGGATACCTCGCGCCCAAAGCGATCATCGTGCGCATCGGTGGGTCGTAGATCGATGAAAAGGTGACCTTGCGATCGACGATGAAGTCAACCGCCGCTTCGCGATTGTTGTCGCGGACGTCGATGCCCAGGAAGGCGACTCCCTCGTTGCGGGTCGCGTCGTACACCCTTTGTAGTTCTGGCATCTCGGTTCGACAAGGACCACACCACTGACCCCACACGTTGATCACAACCACCTTCTCGGAGAAGTCATCAAGTGACAACGTGCGGTCAGGGTCCATCAGGTCGGGTCCGCTTATCGGCCCCGGCCGACCACGACTCAGCGGCGGGTCATAGAAGATGTCGACCTGCCCGCCCGGCGACACGAACTCGAATGTGCCACCCTGCGCGACGGCATCGGCTCCGCTGGAGCATCCGGACACTGCGGCACCGAGCAGTACCGCGCTCAGGCCTGCAGCGATGCCGCGCCGCATCAACGGTGACCAACGTGTCGGGGGTCGCCGCCGGCACCAACGCTCAACACCCATGTCCAGCCGCGACCGCGACATTCGAGGCGCATCGGTCAGTCGATGAGTCATTTGAGCGCCTCTCACGTTCGCTCGTTGAGATATAGGCCTGCCGACTCGAAGCTGCGCAACGTAGGGCGTGAACTTTGGCGACGACACAACGACCTCCGTTACGGGACGTTCGGCGGCGACCCTGGTGCAAGAGCCCGCTGCGCACGCCACATCCTACGTAGGGACTACGTAGGATGTTAGTGCACCGGCTTCACCCGAATGACCGGACTGGCATGGTGGGCCGGATCGACCATGCTCGCGATCCATCGGCGCAGAAGCGTTCACTCGCCGTTGAGGTCACGGCCCCCGGTTGAGGTGATGGCGTGCAGGTCTGCCCGCTCTCAACATGATGACGGCGATCGCGACCAGTCCCGCGACGGCGCCACCCAGGATCCACAGCGCCGGGTTCGCGACTTCGGGTTGGTCGGGGTGCGTGTCGTCGTAGGAGTGTTTGGTCGGCGTTGAGCCCACGGGTCGTGGCGGAGCTGTCGAGGTGGCCTGCGCCGACGTCGGCTCCGCGGCGACGTTCGCCGCGACCGTCGAGGCGAGTCCGAGGAGGGTAGCCACGACTGCGACGACAACGGCCGCCCGCGCCGGCCACCTTCGGGATCGTCGACACCTGCGCGGCGTGCCCCCCGTCATCTCACGAAGTAGATGACGGCAAAGAGCGCGATCCACACGATATCAACGAAGTGCCAGTAGTAAGACACCACGATGGCGGCGGTCGCCTGGGCGGGAGTGAACTTACTCATGCGCGTGCGCACAAGCAGCAGGATGAACGCGACGAGACCGCCGATCACGTGCAACCCGTGGAAACCCGTCGTGAGGTAGAAGACCGACCCATAAGCGCTGCCAGCGATCGTGGTTCCCTCACGCACCAAGCTGAGGTACTCGTACCCCTGGCCGAGCACGAAGAACAACCCCATGACGAACGTGACGACGTACCACCGGCGCAGGCCGAACACGTCGCCGCGCTCGGCGGCAAATACACCCATCTGACAAGTGAACGAGGACGCAATGAGGACCAGGGTCACCGGCACTGCGAGCGCGAGGTTTAACTCGGTGGGTGGTGGCGGCCACTCCTCGGCCTGAGCGCGAGCGGTGAAGTACATCGCGAACAGACCGGCGAAGAACATCAGCTCACTGGACAACCACACGATCGTCCCCACGGCGACCATGTTGGGCCGATTCAGGGAATGAACCCGTGCCGTGATGGCGGTGCCACTTGTCATGTCGTTCCTCGTCGAGCCAAGTCCGCAGACGGTCTACTGAGTTCCTACCTACTATTGCACATAGTAAATATGTGATAGTAGCGGCGTCAGGTCCATGGTTCGCCTGCCCGAAACATGCTGCGGAAAGGCGGTTTTGAGCGGTTCCTCATGCGATGGAGCGCGCGCGATCGAAGTGTACGGCCGCTGAGCGATGCCGCGCGCGTGGACATTGGACGCAGTTACTCGTAATCTTTCCGTGACCTACGTAGCTAGACCATAGATGTCCCTGCGGGGTGAGGACTGGTGTTTTGAGGATGAACCGCCATGGCGCGGTATGCCGATCGGCGGGTGCTCTCGTCGTGGCGATCGTGCTGGCACTGACACTCGGCGACTCGGCCGGCGTCGGGTGGGCCGACCCGGCTGCCGATGCCTTGGCCCGCTTGACGGAGCTCTCTCGGGAGGCCGAGCGGACCACGGAAGCGGTCTATTCGGCCGAACTCGACCTCGCGGCGAAACTCACGGCGCAGCGCAGGGCTGAGGATCGTCAACGCGCCGAACTGGCGGCGATGACCGCGGCGCGAGCCGACCTCGGTGAGTACCAGACCGCCGTGAACCAGGTGGCAGCTGCGTCTTACATGGGCGGTTCCACCAGCACAATCAGCGCGGCGCTGACCGCGGAGTCTCCGCAACGCCTCCTCGACGAACTCTCGGCGAGCAAGGTGATGGCCACTCAGATGTCGGACCGTATCGAGGCTTTCCGCGCCGCATCGACCCGTGCCGACGACGCAGCGCGTGCGGCGCAGTCGTCGGCGCTGGCAGCTCGTACTGCCACGGAGCAGGCGTCCGCGGTCAGCGCAAGCCTGCAATCCAAGCAGAGCCGGCTGCGAACACAGATCGCCGAAGTAGAGGCGCTATATCGCGCACTCACTCCCGACCAACGTGCAGCGCTTGCCGATCCCGGTCCCGTGCCGCCCACGCCGCCGGCCCCCCCAGCGGCAAACCCGGCCATCATGGCGATGCCCGAGGCGATAGCGCCGGCGGGGCCGGGTCCGTCCAACTCAGCCGACGGGGCCGCCGTCGTGCAGGCGGCGTTGACCCGTGTGGGTGCGCCCTACTCGTGGGGCGCGACAGGACCAGATGCCTTCGACTGCTCGGGGCTCATCAAGTGGGCATTTCTGCAGAACGGCAAATCGCTCCCCCGATCCAGTCAGGCGCTCGCGGCGGGCGGACAACCCGTGGCGACGACCGCGGTACAGCCTGGCGACATCGTCACCTTCTACTCGGACGCCTCACACGCGGGCATCTACATCGGCGACGGGAACATGGTGCACGCCTCGACGTACGGCACTCCGGTGAAGGTGGCGCCGATCTCGTCGGCCCCGATCTACAACGTGCGCCGCTACTAGCCGGCTAGCGTTGTGTTGCCCGCCCCCACGGTTCCCAGGGAATGTTCCATCGCCGAGTCCGTCGGTCGGTACCGGACAGGGTGGTCCCACCGTGTTGACGGCTTCGACGACTATGCGGCGTTTGGTGTTGTCGTACGTTTGGTGTTGTCGTAGAAGCCCTTGCCTGCAAGGGTGCCGGTGTTGAGGCACGCGTGACTGGCGTTGGCGTTGGCGTTGCCAGACCAGAACATACACTCAGGTGCGCGGACCCCGTGTTGGCGCGACGGACGCGAAGCTCAAGGAGGACCGTGAACCTGGCCACTCGCACCGTCATGACCACACTGGCGGCGCTGGCCTTCTGGCTGTCCGGGGTCGGGGTTGCCGCCGCGCACACCTCACTCGTTGGTTCTGACCCGGCCAAGGACGCGAGCGTGACGTCCCCATTAGCCGCCGTCGTGCTGAACTTCTCCGAGGAGATCAATCCGGCGTTCGCTGACGTCGCCGTCACCAGCGCCGATGGTCGCAACTGGGTGTCCGGGTCGGCAAGCGTCGAAGGGCCGCGCCTCACCGTCGCCGTCGGACCCGACCGACTCACAACGGGCCTATACACCGTCAGCTACCGCGTGGTTTCAGCAGACGGCCACCCTGTCTCCGGCGCTTACACCTTCACCATCGCCAGCGTCCCCGAACAGACTTCACCCACAACCGCGCCAGCCCGTGCAGCACCCATCACCGCTGACCCGTCTCCCCCGGCGCCCGCCGGTTCGGACACCAAGGCGTCTGTACTCACAGCGGCCGGCGTCGGTCTCGCGCTCGGAGGTGCGATCGCGTTCTGGCAACATAGGCGAAACCGCCGGAAGAAGGCAGCAAAACACCCCGGATCTGAAACCGGGCCCTCACGTGGAGAACAAGACACATCACCTCCTTCTGGTCGGAGAGACTGAATGGGCTATGAGCAGTGGACCTGACGCTGGGCCAGTGATGTCTTGATAGGGGTATGGGCAATCAAGAAATGATGCGCCCCAGACGATCACGGGCGCTGACGGCTGCCCTTCCTCGACAGGTTATGTGATTAGCAGGTCTGAACCTGGCAGGCTACCGTGGCTTTTAGTGACTGCCCCAGACGCCTTCACGGACGACCAGCGGCGGCCGCTGCGGATCGAGATCGTCGTTGTGTTGATGGTGACATTCGCTCTGAGCGCCTATACCGCGATCCTGGATCTGATCGAGGCGGTGCTGCTCGGCCTGGCGGGGCAGACCATAGCGCTCAACCCGCGCCGCTCCGCGTTCGACCTCATTGATCTCGGCCTTAATCTGGCGACTGTTTTCCAATTGGTCGCTTGGGGTCTTCTAGCGGTATACCTTTTGTGGCGCAGTGGTTTTGGGCCGGCAGCAATCGGGTTGGGCCGACCACGGTGCCGGGTCGACCTGCTCGGTGGCATCGGGCTCGCGGCCCTTATCGGGCTGCCCGGCCTGGCGCTGTATCTTGCCGCCCGCGCATTGGGTCTCAGCGCATCGGTAGTGCCCTCGGAACTGAACGACACGTGGTGGCGCATCCCCGTCCTTATTTTGGTGTCGTTCGCCAACGCCTGGGCCGAAGAGATCATCGTGGTGGGTTTTCTGCTCACCCGGCTGCACCAACTGCGGGTGCGCCCGGTCACCGCGCTCGTGCTGTCAAGCCTTTTGCGCGGCACCTACCACCTGTATCAAGGGTTCAGCGCCGGGCTGGGCAACGTCGTAATGGGTCTGGTATTCGGCTACACGTGGCGGCGCACCGGTCGGCTGTGGCCACTGATCATCGCACACGGTGTCATCAACACGGTGGCCTACGTCGGCTATGCGCTGGTCGCGGATCAACTGAACTGGCTGTATTGAGTTCACCGCAACCCTCCTGGGACCTAGCCCAGACCGACCACCCGCGGCGCGGGCCTAGAGCTGGCAGTCACAACGCGATGCCGAGATCCCAACGCGGATCCGTCACCGCCGGCGGTGATGCAGAGCACCGGCGATGCCCTCACCGTCACGCTGCCGCGGTCTAGACGGGCGTGGTGGCCATCAACACCGACTGAGCCGCCGACTATTGCCTACGTAGCCGTTGTTGCTCAAAGAACATTGGCGTCCCGACGTGCACACGATCTCGAAGGACGGCGTCGGCTCAGGCTCTGCGAGAAGGCCTTGCATGATCGTGATCTCCCGCTGCTGGGTAACCCCAATCGATCGGGGCAGCGCGACGGCCGCTGCCCATGTCCTCGAAACGCGCGATCACGCGGGATTAGACATCCCACCGTCGAGCCTCGGCTCTGGT
Organism: Mycolicibacterium pyrenivorans; assembly: GCF_025821625.1. GTDB lineage: Bacteria > Actinomycetota > Actinomycetes > Mycobacteriales > Mycobacteriaceae > Mycobacterium > Mycobacterium pyrenivorans. The sequence goes on along the minus strand of NZ_JACKSH010000288.1, from coordinate 27,189 downwards.
ATTCCAAGATTGCGCGTTGCCCGCTTGAGGTCGAGCGGGGCGATGGGCTCTGCCACCGCTCGGACGTCTGCGCCCACAACACGCAAGGTGAACCCCCGGCTTCAGGCCCGTGGCACAATGGCTTCGACCAGAATGGCTTGAGGGAGTCCAGTGTCGCTGGTGCGTGTGCGGGTTGTCGCCGTTGTGGGCGTGACCGCGATGCTGGTGGCGTCCAGCTGTTCGTGCCAGATCGGCACCTCGATGCCCGAAGGTATTCCGCCACCCTCGGGCGCCCCGGTGCCCTACATTGACTATCCTGCCCGCGGCCGACCCGCCGACCAGTTGCGCGTCTGGGCTGCCCAGCGGGCGCCGGCGCTGAATATGCCGGCTACCGCGCTGGAGGCATATGCCTATGCGGCCAGAGTCGCCCACGTCGAGAACCCCGACTGCCAGCTGGCTTGGACGACGCTGGCGGGGATTGGCATGGTCGAGAGCCGCAACGGCACCTTTCGCGGCGCTACCATCGCCCCGAACGGGGATGTCACTCCGCCGATTCGTGGTGTACGCCTTGATGGCTCGAACGGCAATATGCGCATCATCGACAACGGCGGCGGCTCGCCCGACGGTGAGCCCGGATTCGCCCAGGCGATGGGTCCGATGCAGTTCATCCCGGAGACTTGGCGGCTGTATGGGGTCGATGCCAACAACGACGGCGTCGTCAGTCCCGACAATGTCGACGATGCTGCGCTGTCGGCCGCCGGCTATCTCTGCAATCGCGGCGGCGACCTGGCGACGCCACAGGGGTGGATGAAAGCGCTGCGGGCTTACAACCAGTCTGATCCGTACGCCCGCAGCGTGCGAGACTGGGCCACAGCCTATGCTTCCGGCCACTCTCTGTAGCCACTTCGAGGTCGCCGAATCTATGCGGTCGCGCGCATTATCGACACATAGATGTGGCGCGGCGGCGGGTCGCGCATAGGATCGAACTGCCATCTGATGAGGCACTCGTAAGGTCCAGTCGATGGACCCGACCGCCAGTCTGAACCACTCTGCTGATGTTTCCTTGTTATGCCGAAACCGAAAGGGAACGAACACGATGGAGAAGCACATCATCTGGCGCGGCCTGTTGGCTGGCGCCGGCGCGGGAGTACTGGCGTTCGTGTTCGCGCGATTATTCGCTGCGCCGCAAACTGCACGGGCAATCGAGTACGAAGATGGCGTGGGTGCCGCCCGGGAGGCCATGGATTCGGCGGGGGGACACGCCGGCCACGGAGAGAACGTCGAGCTGTTCACCCGCACGGTGCAAATGAACATCGGCATGGGACTCGGTCTACTCGCGTTCAGCGTCGCCATTGGCGCCTTGTTCGCGGTGGTGTTTGCGGTGGCATACGGCCGTGTCGGCGGTGTGTCGGCACGACTGCTCTCGCTCTACATCGCGGGCGGCATGCTGCTGAGTTTGTACGTCGTACCCAACTTGAAATACCCCGCCAACCCACCAGCGTTGAGTCTTGACCAGACCGTCCGTGAACGCACGCTGCTGTACGTGTTGATGGTGGTGCTCTCGGGGGCGCTTCTGATCGGCGCGGTGGTACTGGCTCGCCGATGGGTGACCAGGTTGGGTGCCTTTAATGGGGTGTTGGCCGCCGCTGGGGCCTACGCGGATCAACGAAACACCGGCACCGCTGCGCGACGCTACAGGCGCGATCGTCTATGAGGGCTTTCCCGCCGATGTCCTCTACTATTTCCGGCTTTACGCGCTCGGCACCCAGGTTGTCATCTATACGACGATCGGCCTCGTGTTCGGCGCGATGACGTCGCGGCTAGTCGCGGATCGCCAAAAAACGAGCAACTAACTGTGGCGCCCGATTCCCGGCCATGCAGGCGCCAGCGTCAGGGCAACAAGTCCAACCGCAGTGACTTCGCGGTACCTCGCGCTGAGATCTTCCACAAGAAGGCGAACTGGCGGCGTCGGCCAGGCAAGCAGGCCGCTCCCTCGTCGCGGCCTACAGGTCTATCAGCTGAGCCGGGTTGAACGGTGAGCGGGTAATCAGCCCGCGCGACCGCGCTTCGTGAGCCGGGTCAATGGGTTAGCGAAACGCCCTTCGCTGTCCGCGAGCGTTGTGCCGGGTGGTCAGGACGGCATAGCCCGTTACGGTCTCGGTTCGCCACGCCGAAGCGGGTTGGGGCCCGCCAGGCGCTGACTACTGCTGCTCACCGAGAGCGTTCTTGATCGCAGCGCCCAGGTCTGCGTAGGTCTTGATCTCTATTTGCTTTCCGTTGACGAAGAATGTGGGCGTGCCCTGCACGCCGAGGGCGGTGCCGTCGGCGACGTCCTCTTCGATTCGATCGAGGGTGGCTGGAGCGTTGTACGCCTCCTCCCACGCGGCCACGTCGAGACCTAATTCCGTTGCAAATCCGCGGAATACCTCGTCTGCGGGTACCTGCTTTTCGCCCCACTGACTCTGCGTCTCGAACATCTTCTTGTACATGGGTTCGAACTGGCCTTGCTGCGCTGCCGCTTCTACCGCGCGCGCCGCGCGTTCTCCGTTGAAGTGGCCAGGCATCGGAAAGTACCGGGCGACGAAGGTGACTTGCTGGCCGTACTGGGCGCGCAGCTGCTCAACGGCGGGGAACGCCGCGCGGCACCCTTCGCACTCGAAATCGAGAAACTCGACAAAGGTCACATCGCTGTCGGGCGCGGAACTGAGGCGATGACTGTTCTCGCGGACTACCTGGGCTTCGCCATCAGCCTGTGTTCCACCTGATCCTGCGGTTCCGCCATCTCGGGTCGAGAAGTACACACCGGCACCGATGGCGACAGTGATGACTATGAAGAAAGTCAGCAGAATTCGAGTCAGTGGATTCACGCCGGCAGTTCCTTTCGCTCCGTAGCGCTCTGTGAGCCTGAGCAATCTACGGTGTATCTACGTAAATATTTCTACCACGATAGCTCTCCCCCACGTTCAAGCGTTCCGCACTTGCCCTTCCCACTCCGTTTCAAGGCTCAGAGTGCGTCGCGAATCAACCATGCATAACGCCATGGCTCCTAGCTTTGCAAGGAGGCTCTAGAGCCCCCGTATCGCCACAGCGGAGTTCATCCGCATATCCACCAAATCATATTATTTTTCAACAGGTTTCGAGACTCATCGGTCTTGAACACTGTCCAACTCAACGTCGGCAGACACAGACCTCTCGCGACGACATCAGTGCTGAGCCCTCGCCCGCCGATGCTTGCTGACCACCTTCCGTCCCGCCGCAGCGCACCGCTACCGCTGGCACTGGCACACCCCCCTTTCTCAGTTGTTGTCCGCAGACGCTGGCGACCTGCTGCCAGGATTGAGACTGTGACCGGCACCCCTCCAGTACCCGACGAGCATCCGTCGCCTCAAACGCTGCCCGAAGTTGGAGCCCGCACCGCGACGGTCCTTGTGTTCACTTCTTCGGCTGCGGTGCTGGTGGTAGAAATCACCGCGCTGCGGTTGCTTGCGCCGTACCTCGGGCTGACCCTGGAAACCAGCACCCTGGTCATCGGAATCGCCTTGGCCGCAATTGCCCTTGGGTCCTGGGCGGGCGGCCGGCTTGCCGACCGCGATGATCCGCGCCGCTGGCTGGGNAGCACCCTGGTCATCGGAATCGCCTTGGCCGCAATTGCCCTTGGGTCCTGGGCGGGCGGCCGGCTTGCCGACCGCGATGATCCGCGCCGCTGGCTGGGGACATCGCTAGGGGTATCAGGGGTAGTCGTGGCCTTCACGCCTTCCGCCGTCCGCGCGGCGGCCGAATGGGCACCTGCGACGCTGTTGCTAGTCGCGACGCTCACGATTCTGGCACCCGGAGCGTTACTATCGGCGGTCACACCGATGGTGACCAAGCTGCGCCTGATCAAGCTCGCCCAGACCGGCACCGTTGTCGGTCAGTTGTCTGGTGTAGGCACCATGGGTGCCATCGCCGGCACCGTGCTTACCGGATTTGTCCTCGTGTCGCGGATACCAGTGAGCGTGATACTCATCGGACTCGGATCGATACTGGTACTCGGCGGCATCGTTGTGCAGTGGCGCATGCGCCGACGGAACACCGTAAGCGCCACCGTACTAACGCTTACAACCGTCGGCGCCGGCCTGGCTGGCTATCTCGCACCCGGCGGTTGCGACGTGGAAACCAAATACCATTGCGCCCAAGTCATCGCCGACCCGGAGCGAGACAGCGGCCGAATCCTCATGCTCGATGGCGCGCGCCACTCGTACATAGACCTCCAAGATCCGGCTCTCCTGCAATTCACCTACGTGCGCGCCTTTGCTTCGGTCGTCGACGCATCCTTCCCCTCCGAGAAGGCATTGGAGGCATACCACCTTGGTGGGGGCGGCCTCACCTTCCCGCGGTACCTTGCTGCTACGCGGCCAGGAACACGCAACGTGGTGTCCGAAATCGACGGCGGCGTGGTGCGCATAGACCGAGACAAACTCGGATCGGCTTCCAACGCTGGGACACAGGTGCGCGTCGAGGACGGCCGCCTGGGCCTTGCGCGGCTCGATGACGACAGCCGTGATCTGATCGTCGGCGACGCCTTTGGCGGCGTGAGCGTGCCATGGCACCTGACGACGGTGGAAGCGTTGACAGACGTACGCCGAGTCCTCAAAGACGACGGTATGTACATTGCCAATCTCATCGATTACGGCGAGCTGGCGTTTGCGCGTGCCGAAGTCTCAACACTCACAGAGATTTTCGATCACGTCATAGTCGCCGCCGAGGCCGGCGACGTCGGCGTCGATACCGCTGCGACACCCGATGGTGGCAACCTGGTCGTGCTCGCTTCCGATCGACCAGTTGACCCGGACACGCTTCAGCGCGTTCTGAACACCCGCAAAACCGGGTGGACGATCACTGCCGGCAAAGAACTCAGCAGGTGGATCGGCGACGCGCGAGTTCTGACAGACGACTACGCGCCCGTCGATCAACTTCTCGATCCCTACCGTCGACAGACCGGCGAGTGACTTGTCACGCTCAGCCTCGATCGAACACTGATCAGGGACGCAAAGCGCTGCCACTCACCCATTCATCCCAGGGCACAGACCAATCTCCGTTCTGCCACTGTTCCAGCGGTGCGCCGCCGGTATTGCGGACCTCGACAACATCGCCCGGATTGGCGAACTCGTAATACCACTCGGCGTTTTCCGCGCTCAGATTCAAACAGCCCGCCGACACGTTGGTGTTTCCCTGCGCCCACACCGTCGCCTCGCGCTCATGCAGGTAGATGCCGTCAGGACTGATCCGCACCGCGTGCGGGACGCTGATCTTGTACCCCGACGCAGAATCGACGGGCAATCCGTAGGTCGACGAGTCCATCAAGACGGGATTCTGCTTCTCCATCACCGTATAAACGCCAGGCTGGGTCCAAAAGGCAATCGTCTTGCCCCCGACAGTCTGCGTCCCGCCCCGGCCCATCGACGTCGGCATCGTGCGGACCAAACGGCTGTTTTCGTACACACTGACCTGTTTGGTCGTGTCATCGGCGACCGCGACACGAGACGGTCCGATCCGGAAACTGACCTGCTTGTCCTGTTCTCCGAATAATCCACCACCCAGATCAGNGCCGTAGAGATCGGCTTTGACCGTGACCTCAGTACCGGAAGGAAAATANTCACGGGGCCGCCAGTGCGCCTTGCGATCGTTGACCCACATCCAGGAACCGGCTAGGTGGGGTGACGTTTTGACCTCAAGCCGCGATTCGGCCGCAGCCCGGTCCGGGATGTCGGCGTCGAAGGTTGCCACGATCACGGTTCCGACACCGTAGACGCCGCCCTCCGACAGCGACGCTCCGTTAGTCATGCCCAGCCTGACCCCGACCTGGGATTGCGGCGCGACGGTGGAGAATCACGGTTCCGACACCGTAGACGCCGCCCTCCGACAGCGACGCTCCGTTAGTCATGCCCAGCCTGACCCCGACCTGGGATTGCGGCGCGACGGTGGAGAACTCCGAAACGGACGTGACGGTNCGGGNGTCAGCNCCCNGGCCCGTCGCGCTGAGCNTGTAGGACCGNCCGTATCCGAGTGGCTCGGCGGGCTCCCAGGCGCGTCCGCCCCCCACCATTCGNCCGGCAACGACCCTGCCCTGTTCGTTCTGCATACGCACATCGGTCAGGGTCCCAACAGTCGCGGTCACCTTCACTGCTCCGACAGGGACCACATCGCTCGCGCCTGTGCGGGGGAGAATCTCGATTGCGGGAGGCCCGGGTGCGGCCTGCGGCGTCTGCTCAACCTCCACAGCACCGGGCGCAGTCACTGCTCCGACAGGGACCACATCGCTCGCGCCTGTGCGGGGGAGAATCTCGATTGCGGGAGGCCCGGGTGCGGCCTGCGGCGTCTGCTCAACCTCCACAGCACCGGGCGCAACCACCGTATTCGACAGCCGAGAGTTGAGCGCACTCGTCTGCGATGCCGTCACGAGTACCGCGACAGCCGACAACACGCTCAGCGCCACTACCTGTCGTCGTTCACTCAACACTTTCATCACAACAATCCGTCGGGTCCCGCTCCTGCTACTACGTACCCACATAGTAGTTGGTGGGACGACCAACCGCCGTTCCGGCGCGGTGGGATAGCAGAAGGGCGGCGCCCAAATCCCAAGCGGCTGACCAACCGGTGTCGGCGATATGGGTATTACGCCGTCGGCGGGACCCACCTAAAAATAGGCTCACCCTCCGGCTTAGACGCCAGCTGGACGGCCGCTTCGGGAGCTCGCTCGAAGTAACACTGTGGCGGAATCCCCCGACAGGATTCCGCCACAGTGCTTAGTCGGGATCGGTCCCACCTCACCTGACGGGTCCACAATCTACTATGCCACTCAGTAGGACGTTGAGAAATCTGCGAGAGAGGCTGTTATCAGCCTCCGAACAGAAGGTAGAGACCGGTGAAGGTGTAGCCGACCATCGTCAGCATCATCGCCACCTGACCGGTGATCTGATGCTGTTGCGGCAACAACCGCAAAGCGCGATCGTGCGCAGAGATCACCGCCACGATGTGCCCCACGACCACACAGGCAACCTTGATCGTCCAGAGCACTGACGGATGTTGAGACAAGACGTAACTGACGTCATCCGGCGCCAATCCGAACAGTCGCCAACCCAGGCCGAACGGATCAGCCAAGCGCACGACAGTTTCCTGTCCGCGTTCGACGAGGTAAGACAAGTAGTGGGCGAATATGTAGCCGACCACGATGGGTATCAGCGAGTGCGCTAACTGGCCGGGAAGTCGTTGGCGCTCCTGAGGGCTGATGCCGCCGGTTGCTCGTGCCGCACCCCAGAAAGTCGTACCGACAACCGCGACGAACACGACCAATGCCGTTGTCCGCAGCACGGTCGCACCGCCGGCGTCTCCGAAGAACGGAACTCCTGTTGCGGTGCGATCAACGAAGTTTCGGAATGCCGGAGCCTGGGAGAAACTGTCGAACGCAGTAGAGCCCAGCAGCACCGCCAGAACGGCGACGGTTCCAGGACGCACCGGCAGCGTCGGTAGATGATCGAGGGGATTGATGAGTTCTATTCGTCCCGATGCCGGCGCACGCCGAAAAGGTGATAGCCGCGATACCGCCATGCTGTAGACCTCGAACGGGTCTGCCCGCGCGAACCACCGTGCGCCAAAAGCCCACGCACCCAACCCCATAGCCAGTGCGTAAATTAATAGCCATGTCTTGATGGCAGCCAGGGAGCCCGGGTCAGGGCTGGCCAACTCCAGCCAGACAAAGGCGAAAAGCCCGAAGGCCGCCGGCCAGTAACCCCAGTGTTGCGGGTAGGAGCGGCCCGAGCTATCGGGACCCTTTCGTCGAACGATGCCGTAAATGCGATAAACAGTGCGTGGCGGCGACAGTAATCGCCAGACTGGGCCGACGCAGACCGAGAGAGCAACGAGCCCGACCCAAAGTAGGACGTAGAACGCGCCGGGCAGAGCGTTGTCGCTTCCGGCGGGGCCCCATATGGCGGCCACCAGAACCCATAGCGCAAACAGCAGTGCCAATATCGCGATGATCCAGCGCGCCGTCGGAGAGTCGACGGCACGGCTGACCCAGGCAGGTAATTCGCGGCCGGGCTTTGCGGGGTCGAAGCGCGGGTGCTTCCAAGCGAGGGCAACGATCGCGAAAGTTGCCGTCAGGGCCCATGCCGCACCGATGAGGGCGAACGACAGCGGTACAGGAAGGTCAGTGGAACCTCCTACGCCGTGCGCGAAGATTTCGACGTGCGGAGTCACGGCCGAACTTGGATGGTGACGACAGTGCGATTGAGGTCGTGGAGCTCGATGTCGACTTGTCCGGGCACATCGACAGTGAACTCGAAAGTCTGATCTGGGCGCGGTTCGATGCTGAAGGTGTGCTCAGGTATTGAGTGGACGTGCAGTTGGTCGGCGTCGTCGCTGGTCACCTGCAGCACAATCGGCTTTCCGACTGTGGCTTGCGCTTGGCCGTTCGTCGGAGTGACCGTCCCCCCGGCGATCGAGACCACAACGAGGGTGACGTCAGTCGCTGGTGACGCCTGTTGGGGCCGAGGCGGCTCCGTGGAGATCGTCGTGGCGGCTGTCGACGCAGCCTGGCTGGTCGACGATGTTGAATCCGTCGTCGTGGATCCGCAGCCGACTAGGGCAGATAGCGTCGCCGCAGCTGCGATGGCGGCGCTGAACTGGAGTGTCCGAGCGATCATGCGTTCTCGTTCCTCTCGACGACGGGGCTCTCCGCGGAACCTGGTTCGCGACGTCGGTTCCGACGGGCAGTAAAGAAGACGACACCAACGATGACTAATGCAGGCGCGAACGCTGGAAGCGACATCCACAGGCCGACGTCGGTAGCGAGGTAGGAGATCGCCGGAGGATTCGCGCCTCGACCGGCTTCGCTCGCTAGAAGGTCGATCAGCACCGTGGGCCACCGATCGCCATGGACATCAGCGACACCCCCTTCGACGCCAACCATCCGATAGCCCCGCGCGCCGGGTCGGGACTCATCTCCTCCGACGCCTACGTACTATCGCCGTACTTTGTGAGGACGAAACATACCGGAACCGTCGGTACCGAATTTCTTCAGGTGAGCCCAACCTGGCCAGGCATCGATGGTGCCCGTCGTTCCGCTGTTGACCGACGGCAGCGGGTCACCCCTGACCGGCATCACGTGGTCGGCGACGACTTGCGTGCACGAGTCGCTTTGAGCCGTTCGCGCAGCCGTGAGTCACTCACATCCCCTCACGGACGGCCCTCAGTCAACGCGGTTGAGGAGCAATGGATGTTGATCACAGTTGCCGCAGTTCGCGGTAGCGGGCAGGCGTCAGATGCTCGCTGCGAGTGACCTGCAGTTGGCCCGGGCGCGTGCGTTGCTCGTAGGCGGTTATGACTAGGCCGACTCCGCCGGCTGCGGGCACCAGGACGCCTTGCACATGCAGAAACCATGCGGCATGACCTACTGCTTGGCAGGCCGACCAATCGTCGCCGTGGATGTCGTCGTCTTCCAGTCCTACCGCCTCGCGGGCTTCTGGGGTGGTGAGATCCAGGACTGACAGGTCGGTGGCCTCGATGGTATGCAGCCGGTAGGAGGCTTCGAGCAGCTTCTCCGGGGTCGTTGATGCCGCCTGCGCGGCGCGTTCCACTTCAACCATGCACGCTTGCGCGGAATCGGCCAGATAGATCGCTGAGAACAGCAACGGCGGGTTCCACCTGCCGCCGAATCTGCGTGCCCCTTCCCCCGATAAAGGATCACGGCGGGCGCCGGTGTACCGAGCGCACGTTCCCGACCACTGGATGGTGCCACGCGCGTCGATGCGCTGCACCAGTCCTTCGTCGAGCGCATCGCTCACACAAAGATCCCTTCGGCCATGGCGTCAATGAGGGCCAAGACGCGCTGGTATTCGCCGTCGCGTACCAGGTCGGCGGGCTTGCCGTGCGCGAGTAATCGATTTGGCGAAAACATCCAGACGTTGGCCTGGTCGCGGGGGAGCACCTCGGACAGCGCGTCGGCGACGTAGGCCAGTTCGATTAGTCGTTGCTTGTTGAGGCGTTGCGGGACGACCTGACCTGAGGTCCAGCGCGCCACCGAGCGCGCTGAGGCATCGACGATGCCGCCGACCTCCTCGTAGGTCAATCCCAAGCGCTCGATCGCACTCGACACGGTCGAGGCGAGCGCATTAGCTCCCATATCGTCTGCCTGTCTTCCTTTTGTCAGTCCCTATGTCATGTAGTCTGTCACGAAACGACGCCTGGGGCGAGAGGACTTTCACCACGATGGGCATTCAGTTTCGGCTGGGACCTAACGACCACAAGCCGGTCGAAGACTTCCTGTCCCGCGAGCACGCCGGCACCGACGCCATCACCCTCGATACCAAGGCTGCGCGTCACCAAGCGGCTGCGGCAGCGGCTGCCGCCGACGCGGGCCTGCAGGTGTACTGGGAGCCCGCAGCAGAACGGCTGGCCGACGAGGGTTTCGGCCTCGACAAGTTCCCGCTGTGGACCGGGCAGCCCTACGACATTGACAACCTCTCCGCTGACCAGGCGGCACGCGCCGCACTGGTCGGCCTGACTGTGGACAAGCACCCGGCGCGGGTCACTCACTTCACCGCCCCGCACTTCTATGTGACCGATGAGCGCACCGCACGCCTCAACGTCGACCTCGCCGAACGGACCCGGCTGGCCGTCGGCGAGGACAAGCCCACCCGGGCCGTGATCACGGTGTCGACCACCGCCGTGGGCCGCCTCGGCATCGACCTTGCCGCCGAGTACGCCGGCGCAGGGATCAACGACGTCGAGATCCGCTTCTCGCCCTTCGGTGGCGACGACGAAGGTATCCGCAAGATCCGCGCCGCTTTTGGGGTGCTCGACCAGTTCCGTGAACACGACCTCACCGTCACGCTTGGGCTGTCGGGCAACATTGGCCGCGCTGCACTGGCCATGGGTCACGCCGACGCCTACTCAGTCGGCCTGGGGATGCTCGAGAAGGTCAACCACTCCCAAACGATGGCTCGCTACCGTAAGGCCCCCGACCCGGATAAGGACCAAGGCGGTGGCGCCGCCGGCGGCATTTACCTGCCCCTACTCGGAGCCACCGTGTCGGCCAAAGCTGCACGACAGCTGTTGAGTCACACCGATATTCGCACTCGCGTCGGGTGTCGTATCGGATCGTGTCGCAACAGCGTGACAGGACCCCTCGACGACCGAAGAGCACACTACCTGCACTCCCGGTCCAGCGAGGTGGCCGAGATGCTTCGTCGGCCCGCACCCTGGCGCGGGGCGATGGAAATTGACCGCCTGAACGTTGCGATCGGACTCCGCGAACGCGTCAACGAGCACTATCTCAGCGACGACGTACACAAACTGGGTACGCGCACGCTGCGCAGCCTCATCGACGAGATACAACACGAACAGCAGCAGGCTTCTTAGAAGTCGCCGCCGCCGGTTAGATGAGCGCTCGAATCCAGGTGCCGGTTCAGCGTCCGTGTCGTGCTGCGGGAGTAGGTTGCCAACAACCGATCCGGTCAATTAGGAGAACCATCGTGGCTGACTACGACGTGCAGTACGACACAAATTCAGGTGACTGGGGCGCCAAACGTGCGGGAGCAGAGAAAGCTGCGGGACGCTACGAGACCCAGGCCGAGGCGCACGAGGCCGCGCGCGGTTTCGCAGAACGAAGCGGCGGCGGCGAGGTTCGAGACCACCGCAAAGACAATAACCAGATTCGGAACACGGACACAGTCGGCAAAAGGGACCCCTACCCGCCGAAGGGCTGAAGCGGGCGCGTCATCCCCTGCCGGCAGCCTGCGCAGTCTGGTTCTTGAGAACTGGAAGCTACCCGACGAGCAGCGACGCACGATTACAGGGGCAACAACCACTACGAGTTCGGAATTGCGTGGCCGTCCTCTGTCCACGCGCCGAACATGCGGGAACTGTCGCTCCCACGGGTATGGGATTCGGCCTGTCGGTTCTTACCGACTAAAGGCCATTACGTCACGGTGGCAAATGATCACAGCCGAGCGTCTCTAAGTCAACGCTGGCCGCCGCGACCGCCGACATGCGCGTTGTCGACGTAAGCGCGCAAGAACGCCGCCCAGTGATCGCGCAGTCAGTTATTTGCGATGCGGCGGTATTCCTCCACCGGGATGAGCACCGCGATCTCTCGCCCGCGCCGGGTGATGACGTAGGTCTGTCCCTGTGTTACTTCACCGAGTATTCGGCCGAACTGGCGGCGTAGTTCGGTCACACCGATCCGCGGCAGCGAGGGATCAATCATCAGGGGCCGCAACATGTCGGATCCGTACCACGCAGCGCGGCCCGCGGGTTGCGGCGGGCGTCACCGAGACCACCGCGTCCCGGAGTGGTGTGACATCGAGTCGATGCGGGCGGTGGCGCGGGCCAGACGGTTCTTCTTGCGGCTTTGTGCTGAGTTGGCGGCGGTAATGTCGAAGCAGCGTCGGAGCTTGAGCGTTACTCGGGCGTCTTCGCTGGCGCGTTGACAGATGAGACGGGCGAGCGGTGTGAGCGCCTCGTCGTGGTACACGTCATGAGATTCGAACTTGCCGTCAGCGAGGATGACCTCAGCGAGCAGGTGCTGCGCGGCGGTCGGGTCGTGAGCGTCCAGTACCGCGGCGGCAAGGGTACTGGCTCTTGCGGTGTGCACGGCGGAGGGCATCGTGGGTCGGGCCGTGGTTCGTCCTTTGCTGCTGCGGTCTGGGCTGGCGGCAACAGCGTTGTCGGAGCGCAGCGTTAAGTCCGCGGCGCCGCCGAGAAGTGTGAAGACGTACGAGCAAGGGTTTTCACGTCCATGAGCATCTCGTGTGGTCTCGGTTGATGTGCGCCGTACACGCGGAGCCGCCTTGGTCTTCCCGCGAGCAGCGCGTTGATGAGCCGCTGGGTCCGCGCCATCGAGAGGCTCAGGGGGTGATCGGCTGGCTGAACGCGGGTCAGGTCGGCGCCGCAAAGCCGCCGCTGCCCGACGAGGTCGAGGATCGGTTGAGCACATCGGTCCAACTCGGGGATCATGTAGGTGGGTGGGCGGTAGCGTTGCGGCGCAGCGCAGTTCGGGCAACCGTCCTGCAGCAGGCATTTGTGGGTAGGACAGGCGAAGGTCCAGTTGAGTCGCCATGCGAGCAGCCAGCGCCCTCCGGTGTCGGTCAGGCACTGTGGGCACCAACGTGAGGAGGTGCGCCAGTCCCAAGTCGAGGACAGCAGCGTTCGTCCACCGCTGAGCGGGCCCACACCACTTCCGCTGCGCGGCAACGCCAACGCATTGACAACATGGCGGCCGTAGCCGGTTGCCTGAGCGATTCCGTCGATATCGGCGGGGGTGAGTAGGCGTATCCAGGCCCCGTAGAACGAAATGGGTGCGATGGCGCATCGCTCGATGACAGCTCGGCGTGGCACGTGGTGCCGGTGGGCGATCGCGTCGAGCCAGGAGTCAAGCGCCTCGCCCTGGATCGGCGCTACCCGCAGCGGAAAGCTACGGTCGATCCGTGACATCGAGGGGGTGGCACGTCGACTCGAGGACGCGAGGACTGGCTGAGCCGGTATTGACCGGTTGCCCCTCGCGCCTCACTCACACCTCAATGTACTGCTAGCGATACATATTTTTATGCCCTTCTTGGTGGGCTGACTTTCGTGTATCGCAGGTGACTACTTGGGGGTGCCGACACGACTTCCTGCCGATGATCCCGACCGTGCCCAGCAGTGGCAGCGTCGCCGCGCGTTGGTGGGGTCACGGATCCGCGCGTTGCGGCTGGAGCGGGGGTTGTCGCAGGAGAGTCTGGCGCTGGAGTCGGGGGTGGCGCGCAATCAGTTGATTCAGATGGAGCATGGCCGGCGTGGGGTGTTGATCGAGCGGGTGTATGACATTGCCGAGGCTCTCGGGGTGTCGGTGAACGAGATCGTGGTCGACGATCCGGCTGCTACCGCGCAGCGGTAGTCCAGTACGTATGTCAGGGTCCGCCGAGTTCGGCGAGTCGGTGCACCGCCGCGAGGACGTCTTTGCCGAAGTCGGTGCAGCGCAGCGGTTTCTGGGTGAGCAGGCGTGCGCGGAAGTCTTTTTCCAGGCGGGCGATGTGGTGGCCGGTGACGGCTACTCCCCTGCCGAGGTGTTTCCCGGCGTCGGTGAGCGTGGTGAACTGGGTGATCACGGCGAAGCGTTGTAGCCGTTCCCAGCCGCCGTGGCCGACGAGGGCCGGGATGAGGATGGCCGGGATCTTTGGGTTGTCGCGGAGTTCGGCGTCGGTGTGTCGGGCCACGGTGCGTACCGGCATTCCGAGCGTGGCGGCTTGGGCGGCTACCGCTCCGCAGCGGATTTGGAGTTCTCGCGCGAGGTCTGCACACGAGCGTTGGCGGACGATGTATTCGGTGTAGAGCCAGTCGGGGTCGACCGGCTCAGTGGGCCGTGGCCCGGACGGCCGCAGGGGAATCGTGTAGTCGTGCATCAATCGAGAGAGGGTGCGTTTGCTGAACCCGGTCAGGGCGGCGATGTCGGCGAGGCTGCGTTGTTCCTGGCTGTACAGGGCGACGAGGCGTTCCCGCGGCAGCGCTTCGGCGGCTTGCTGATACACCCTGCCGGGCCGCCGGGCGCCGATGCGCGGGGCACGCGGGCGCGGGGGCAGCGCCGGGGCGGGATGCTGTTCGAGTGCATAGCGAATGAGGTCGCCGCTGACTCCTAACTGCTGGCTGGTGGCGGCGATGGTGCGGCGGTCAACCCGGATTAGTCGGTGTAGCTCCGCGATCTCGATATCGCCGAGCTCGACACCGGGTAACGATAGGCCGGCGACGATATTCGTCGGGGGTTCCCACACCACCGGCTCGTCCTGAATGCCTTGGGTTGCAAGGAACCTCGTTGCGTGACGGTGTAGGGCGCGGCTGAGCTGCGGGGTGAGGCGGCCCGGGAATTCCCTGAGCTCGGTGTCGGGGCCGTCCAGGCCGGTGCGGGGTTTGGTGGTGCCGCGGAGCTGGTGCTGCAGGTAGCTGCGTGGGTGGGCTGCCGAGCATCTTTGGTGGCTGAGGCTTCCGCAGATGCGGTCCCACTCGTCTTGGGCGAGCAGGCCGCGGTAGTCCAGGCGCCGTCGCCGCGCGTAGTCGATGGGTGCACTCTCCTCGCTGAGGTAGTCCGATAGGGCAGCGAGGGCGTCGCGGATCGCGGGCCAGTGCGGCGATTCTTTGAGCCGCCACAGCAGGTAGATGGCGTTGAGGCGGGCCAGCTCGCCGCCGAGATGCGCGGTGGCCTCGGCGATGTCCAGGTCGCTGCCGACCAGCAGCACTGCGGCAGCCAGCGCCACCCGCGAGCTGGAATGGGCCAACGCCGGCGGGCTCAGCCGCAACGCCCAGCCCGTCCACAATGCTGTGGGCAGCGCCCGAACCAGCTGCTGCTGCCGCTGCGTGTCGGTGGCGTGCAGCCTTGGGAAGGCACTGCCGAGGCGGCACTGCAACTGCGCAGCGGGGCTCAGGCGGTCACCGAGTGCGGTGAAATGCAGGGCCTGAAGCACCGGGCTCGCCGACGGCCCGGCCGGCAGGTCGAGATAGGTCCATTGATGCAGCACGTAGCGGCTGACCTCTTCAGGCAGCGCTGCCAGCGGCGCCGCGGCCGACCCGAAGTCGGGCCTGCTGAGCACGGTGACGGCCGCGGTGATCGCCGCGGCGCACGTCAGGACCGACGATGACATCTGCGCGTTGGCCGCCTGCCGCTGGTGTCGATATTGTGCGGCCAACTCGGCGGGCAGCAGGTCCTCGAGGTAGCGACCGGCGGTGGCCGACAGGATGCCGCGGCCAAGGATGCGGATATCGGCCAGCACGTCCCGAACTGGCATCGGATGCTGCGCGTAGAGCCCGAACTGGCCATTCTCGGCGGCGACCAGGTCGAGGAGCACCTGTTGGGCGAGCAGTGTCGGATGATCAGCCTCCAGCATGGTGACTGGGGTGTCGGCCAGGTCGGCGTCGCAGCGGAGCCGGTTTCTGCCGGCAGCCGTGGGGCTGGGGTGAGCACAGTGCACTGGACGCGGTGGGGCGGCGTTGAGGGGTTGGGGCGCGCGTTGGCGCCGGCCGCAGCGCGGGCAGTGTTCGGCCAGCAGGCATCGATGCTGCAGGCAGGCGAAGCTCCACATCAATCGCCACTGCAGCAGCCACGTTCCCCCGCTCGCGCCGAGGCAGTGCGGACAGAACCGCCACCCGCCGTGGTGGCGCGGCGTGGTTGCGGTCAGATCCGCTGTCGCTTCCTGTGCCCAGGACACGTTCGCTAGGTAGTGCGCCAAGGTCATCGCGTGCACCTGTGTCGGTGTGAGTCCTGTTGCGGCGGCGATCCGTTGCGCGTCGTCCTCGCTTACCGTGGCAGCGGTGACGCGGGTGCGCAGATCGGCAACGGTGTCTAGGCCCATGTGGTGGTACAGCGCGTTGAGTGACGTGTTGTGGCGCACCGCGATGGCGTGTAACCAGGAATCCAGCGCCTCCCCCGCCGCCGGTGCTGTGGTCAGGGGTAGCGCGCGGACGGTGGTCATGGCGGGTTGGGCGTGGTGCGTAGCCGGGTGGTTTTCTTGCCGGTGCGAAACGCGGCGTGTAGTTCACGGCGGCCGAGCTCGGCGGCGCTGTCGATGCGGCAGGACTCGAGGAGCTCGGCGGTGAGTTTCTCGGTGCCGGTGCGCATGGCTTTCTGGCAGGCCAATCGGATCAGCGCCATCAACGAGCCGATGTGGCCGGTGCTGCGCACGAACAACTGATCAGAGAGGTCATCGGCGAGCATGCCCGGATACTTCTGAGTCAGGAGCAGCCGTTGTTCGAGGGTGAGCAGTAAATCCCGCCAGCGCTGTCGTTGCTTTTCGGTGCCGACCATGAACGGTGACATGTCCACCGGCGTGGTGCAGCGCAGCAGCTGTTCCATTTCGTGATCGCGGTAGGCGTTGCAGTCATCGAGTAGCGCGTTGCGCTCGTGCAGGCCGATCCCGATGAGCAACACCGTCAGGGGGAACTCGTTGGCGATGTATTTGAACTGGTTACTCAGATCGGTCATGCGTTCCCGGCGACCGCGCAAGAAGTGCAGGTCATCGATGATGAGTAGCCTTGTCTCACAGGAGGACACATCATCGAGCGCGTGCCGCAGCAGTTGTTGGGCGCTGGCCCGCTGCCCTCCCGGGTGGGCGTAGAAGTCGCATATTGCCGCGTTGAACTCGCGGGTGCCCGTGGAGGCGGTCATACCGATCCGGCACACCGGCCACCTTTCATCTCCGGCGCGTGTCGTTGTCCCGTAACGCTCGATATGTCTGCGGTGCAGGCGTTTCCCGAACACCCGCGAGACGGTGCTCTTACCCAGACCGGGCAGTCCGCTGAGCGCAATCATCGGTTTGGTGTCCTCACCGGTCTGGCAGTTGCAGGCCACGAAGTCTTCGAGTTGCTCCAGCACGGATTGGCATTCAGCGGTCATCACCGTGCCCATTTGGGCGTGCCAGCGGCGGCGCTGATCGTTGTAATCCTCGCTGGCAGCCGCACCCAGATGACGTAGTTGTTTGTGGGACAGCGCTTCCGGCCGGTCCAGGGTCGGTGCGTCAACCATGTCGCGCCACCCCTCCTTGCGGGCCAGGGTGAGATTATCCAGATACTCGCGAGGGTTTCTGACGTCCGATTTGCCCCGCGGCGCCCTGGCAGGTCGCCGCTTCGGTGTTGAGGACTTCGGTGAGGTCATTCCACCTCCAGCACACCGTCGTAGAAGCTGCCCTGCTCCAGCGGCGGCTCGTCGGCGTCATCGAGGTCGCCGGGTTCCTCGTCGAGGTCATCAACGAACGCATCAGCGCCGGCGTCGTGGGCCCGCTCGCGAGGTTCGCGATCCAGTGCTGTAGCGACCGAGCTCAATTCGGCGCTGTCCGGTGGCGGGTTGAGATCACCGATGAGGCTGGACTGCTCGCGGGCCACCCGCAGTGCCCGGCGACGCTCGGCCATCGAGTTCGCGACGCTGAGTTTGCGGCGTTCCAGGAAGCTAGTGATGGCCAGCGGGTCATCGACATACCGGTTCTGGGCTTTGGCCAAGGTGCGCTCGAAACGCAAGATTTCCTCGCTCATCGGGGCGTCAAGCATGTCGGCGTGCTCCCATACCAACGGATGCCAGTGGCGGGTGCGGTCATCGCGGAAATACACTTTGGTGATGTCGTCGACGTTGTAGGCGATCGGCCACTTCTGGTTCGGATACGGGCTTTTCTCCTTCGCGCGTCCGGCGACGATGTCTCCTTTGTAGCGGCGCCCTCCCACGTCGATGCCATAGTGCTGGATGACGCGCCACACCACCGGCAGAAACTCGTAGGCGAGATCCGGATCGCGCGGCACCTCCAGATAGCCGGCGCGCGCCACCCCGTGGGCGAACATCTCCGCCGGGGTCATCGTCAGCTTCGGCACCCCCAGCCCGGACAGACTGTCGTGGGCGCTGTGGTGATAGATGACGGCGATCCACTCCCGGATGATGGCTTCCAGCTCATCGAGGTAGAACCAGGCATCCTGTTCCGGTGACACCCCGCGCGCGAAAATGTCCTGCCCCTTATAGCCGGGCAGCTCCTGCAGCAGACCCACGCGCAGCGTGGAGAAGAACCGCTCCACCGGCCCCTTATCGCGGGGTTGGCGCAACCGGGCCGGCTGGATTGAGATCCCCAACCGCTGACACACGCTGTTGAGGTGCGCGCTGACATAGATTTTGCCGTGATCGACGACCAAC
Organism: Mycolicibacterium pyrenivorans; assembly: GCF_025821625.1. Taxonomy (GTDB): domain Bacteria; phylum Actinomycetota; class Actinomycetes; order Mycobacteriales; family Mycobacteriaceae; genus Mycobacterium; species Mycobacterium pyrenivorans. The sequence goes on along the minus strand of NZ_JACKSH010000288.1, from coordinate 8,537 downwards.
GTCTCGGGAACGACCGCCGGGGTCGCCGCCGGCACACTGCCCGGGTCGAGAGCGTCCTGTTCGACGAGCACCGAGCGCGGGATCCCGCGTGGGGGCCACATCGCTTCGGCCGGCCAGTCCCGCCCCGCCGGTTGCGGCCGAAACGTCTCGTACAACACCGCGGCCGCATCAATGGATTTCGTCGACACCGGGGTCAGCCGCAACCCGGTGACGCAGCGGCTGTACCAGTCCATCGCGACCGTCAGCTCGGCGTTCACCCACGTCAGCGTGTAGGGATCCATCGCGAACACATCCAGGCGAGTGGTGTCCATCAGCAGGTACTCCCCCGGCCGCATCGGATGCAGCTTGCCGTACACCTCGTTCGATCGGGAAGCGATGTCGCGGTTGCGTTTCGTGCTCTGCTTAAACAGCGGCCGCTGGTCCTCGAGCCGGGCCAGGATCCGATACGCCGTGCGCTGCGACGGCACCTTCACCACACCGGCGCCGAACCGCGCGTCCAGACGCGCACGGGTACGTCGAATCACCAAGTCCTCGTTGGGCTTCGACAGATCCGTGTACTCGCTCATCACCTCCAGGGCCGTCTGCTGCCACCGCGGATCCTGCCGCCCACCCATGCCAGGCTGCACCGCCCGCTGCGAGATCAATCCCGCTTCCCCGTGCGCCTGGTACTGCGCAACCCACCGCTCGACCGTGCGGGACTGCACACCCAACTCGGCCGCCTTGGCGGCATAACGTTCCATCACCGGCAGCTCGGACCGGTACGCAGTGCGCGGTTCATACGGCAGCGCGGTCTCCTGGCATCCGGAGCGGTAACCTGTCAACACTTCTCGCACGTGGGCCGCCCGTTCCAGCGCTTGTTTCCGGGCGGCCGCGGAGACCGCAGACAATGTCACCGCCGCGACCTCGCCGGGATCATCGGAAGCGGGTCCTTCATCAGAGCTGAGCACCCGAGCGCGATCAGACATCAGCAATTCACTCATGGATAATCGACGAATCACGTTGCCGCGCAGACCCCTCGACAACACTTCCAGGGACGAAGCCGTCACGTGCATCTCGACGATCTCTAACGCTTCGCCTTCGTAGATGATGCGCGACCCCACACCCACGGGCACCGCGGCATTCGTCATCGCCGTACCTCCAAGACACTCGAGGGCCGCAGCGGTGTTGCGAGGTCGACCACGATCTCTTGTTTCCACAGCAGATGCATCAGAGCATTGCGCATCCGCAAAGACGGACCTGTCGCAGCGACTCGACGCTCAGCATCGTCCAGACGCAGCCCGCCCAAACCGTCCATCGCACAACGAATGCGGTCGAGTGATCGCTGATCGACATATTGCTCTCGGCGATAACCGGCAAGAAAACGAACGTTCCCGAGCAGGATGGGTGGCTGCTCGCTCAACACCCGATACTCCCACCCCAGCGCCTCGAGCACTTCACGCGTCCACTCGCACAGCATCTGAATCTTCGGGTTCTCGGCAAGTCGCTGCGCGCGCACCACATCCACGACGGTGAGTCCGACCCCACTCCCCCACAGAAAATCTGGAATGTGGCGTCGCAGCCGACCGTTCACTACCGCACTCAGCCGGAACGGCTGCGCCACAACGCGGGTAACCGCCGGATCGAAATCCGCCAATAACAGCGAGGAAAGCTCCAAACGCGACTCGTAGATAACGTGGTCGCGTTCAGTAGCGGCCCAATACTTTCCGGAGTAATGACGCTGACCCTGATAGAAACGAAAAGTACGCCAAGGAACCGCCTCCAAGAGGACCGTATCCGAGACCTGACTCGCGGAGCGGACGTCGGCCTCACCGCTGCCCATCCGGTGCTCGATCACAGCCGTGGCCAAATCGACCTCGACACCGCCAGTCACGTCGGACATCCACAAGTAGGCCCGTGCAATGCAATCCCGCGTCCCGCCCGACCCGGTGCTTCCGCGAACAGCCAAGTGGCACAGAAAGAATCGCGCAGCAAGCCCATGCGTCGCCGACGCCACGCCGATTTAGGCCGAAGGGCTTCCACCAACGGCCAACTGACCGTAGGGATCGAGAAGCGCTCTACCGGTACCACACCTAAGCAACTCCACCCAGCTTGTGATGTCCTCTGAGCATGTGCCTGCCCAGGACCAGAAGCAATAGGCTGGCCACGGAGAATTGATAGTCCACCGCGCCGCGATCGCTCTGGCGCAGTTTTACCCGTGCACACGGGTCGTCCGCGCCGTACTGCCGTGTCTCGACCGGCTACTCAGGCTCTACCAAGCAATGATCAGACCTTTTGCCATCCGACATGTCGAATTCGACATCGTTCGACATTTCATATGGCAATTCGACACGGAGAATGGCAACCTACAAGGGCCCTGATTTCGGCAGCCGCTCAGTATCCCCTCGGCGGCCTTGTTGGGTCTGCCTGTTGAATTTTCTGCGCGAGATCCGATCCGTCGGCCGAGACGTTGTACCGGCCCATTGCGTAGTTGACGAACGCTGCGCCCTGAGCCACCGGGTCACGCAAAAACGGTGAGGTGCCTGGCTCGTGGTAGGCCCGAAAGGTCGGCTCGATAAACTGGAAGGCGCCCTGGGACGGAGTTCCCTTGACAGCGTTGGAATCCCAGTTGTTTACGGCGTTGATGTCGTTTCCGGACTCCCGGGTTGTCACGACTTTCATGCCGGTGGCCCAATTGCGGCGAGCCCGCGGGTCGGTAATGCCTTTTATGTCGAGCGCTCTGCTAATCGCGGCATCAATCCCGCCCGCAACTGGCGACGAGGCAATGTCGCTGCGGCGCAGCCGCATCCCGGCATGGCGGTCGCCCAGCGGGCGCCGCCCGGAGTGAATCTGCCCGGTCAGATTGGCGGCCTTGGCCAGCTGCGGAAGGTTGAAGCTCGGAAAGCCACCGCCTCGCGAGGAGCCCATCGGCGTACCGATCCCGGCTCCGCCGGCGCCAAATGGTGAGCCCCCGCCTACAGCCGCGCCACCGGCGTACCGCATCGACCGCAGCATCGCCGCCATCTGCGCGTCGCGGGTTTTGTAGGCCTGGACGACTTGTTGTTGTTGGGCGACGCGGTTGCGTAGTGCGACCAGGAGCCATCGACCGCAGCATCGCCGCCATCTGCGCGTCGCGGGTTTTGTAGGCCTGGACGACTTGTTGTTGTTGGGCGACGCGGTTGCGTAGTGCGACCAGGAGTGCTTTCTGGCCGGCGGGGGTGTTGGTGAACGGGGCTAATCCGTTGGTGTCGGTGGCGGCGCCGTTGACCACTCCGCCGGAGCTGGTGCGTCCGGTGCGGTCGGTGCGGGCGGCCTCGTCGAGCTGGGTGCTCAGCGCCCGGTCGTTGCCGGCNGGCGGCGCCGTTGACCACTCCGCCGGAGCTGGTGCGTCCGGTGCGGTCGGTGCGGGCGGCCTCGTCGAGCTGGGTGCTCAGCGCCCGGTCGTTGCCGGCCAGGGTGTCTAGGGCCGGGCCCGCGCCGCCGGCGAAGGTGGAGTAGTTGGTGGCCAGCTGCCCCGACAGTGGTGCCATCTGCGCTTGTCCCGAGCGCACCAGCTCCCCGGCGCCGGAGAGCTTCATCACCGAGCCCGCGGCCGGGCCTTGTCCGGAGGCCGGTGGATCGCCGAACAGTGANTGCGCGCGGCCCAGCACCTCACCGACCTGAGCCACCACCGCGCCAACCGACACGAAACCAGTATCAGCGACCCAGACCCACCACCCAGACACAAAAATGGACACAAATGTAGATTCTCAGGTTCGACTACCGGGCGCACCTCGGCGACCATGCGTACCGCGCGCTCCCGAAGTTCCTCGGGGTACTTGCTGACACGTCCCATAACTCAGATCCTCCCAAGATCGGAAGTCTCCGGAAACGCCGGGACGGGTCAAACCGGGCGCTGGCGGGACTCTGAGCGCCCTTCGACGAGAAAACGGCTTCTCAACGACGGGTTGCCTTATGTTGGAGGCCCGCTTCGATTACGGCGGCGTGCCTAGCCGGTGCCCCGAAGGCGACGGCTCATTCGGGGTCGTCATGACTAATCCGTAGCTGGCCCATTCCGGCCTGCTTGGCGTTCACCTGCCTGCGGCCGGACTCCGAGCTCGGTTCCGCAGGCACGCTCGGCGCGTTCGTCGAAAGAATCGCTTCAAGCGCCAGGCACTAATTCGGGATTCCCAGGGGAAGAACGATGGTTGAGCCGTTGAGTAGATATCCGAAGACGAACCTTCACTGGACTTGTTCAAGGTCGTTCAGGCGGCCGAAGAAGATTATCTTGCGTAATCGCTAGTCAGGCCGGTGCGGGCATGCCTGCCGTGCCATTAGTCACCACGTGATGCAGTGCTGCGGCGACTACCAGTGCCTGTGGCGCTCCGTCCGGTGGGTGTTGCTTGCTTCGGTTCAGCGGCCCGGTCCCATCATGCCGTGACCCATGCCGGGACCCATCATTCCGTGACCCGTGCCAGGTCCCATCATCCCGCCGCCCATCATCGCCGGCATCCCTTCGATGACGAATCCGGTGACTTCGCGGGCGTGTTCGCGAATGGCGTTGGTCAGTTCTGGGTCGCTGGAGGTTTCGACCACCACCACGCCGCTGGGTGTGAGCGTGATCTGACGTTGATAATCGGCAGCNGTGTTCGCGAATGGCGTTGGTCAGTTCTGGGTCGCTGGAGGTTTCGACCACCACCACGCCGCTGGGTGTGAGCGTGATCTGACGTTGATAATCGGCAGCGCGGCGGAACAGGGTAGGCAGGCTTGAGCTCATGCAGGTGACTTCACTGCCCTGATCGAGGTGGGTGTACATCGATGAGACGTGGGCCTGCAGTTCGGCGACGAGGTCGGCGGAGTCAGATTCGGTGGTGGTGCGCACACCTCCGGGAATCTCTTCCACGCTGCGTCGAAGCTCCTGATGCCGCATGAACATGTTCATGTAAGCGCGCATGTCCATACCGGTCGCGCCACCCATCCCGGGTTGGGCACGGCTGATTGGTATGTCGATAATGTTGCGCAAGACATACCCCAGGCCGAAGAGGGCCCCACCGGTGGCGAGCATTCTCAGCGCCGCTCGCCTGCTCATTCCGGTCATTTCCGATGATCCCTTCGCGTGCTCGACGTGTGCCGTGACAATCGCGTTGTGGGCGAACGCGCGGTGCGAGTTGCGTCCGTCTTAGGCGTTGGCGGCTTCGTGGCCGACGATGGCCGACTCGACGAGACAACCTGAAATTGCTGCCGTCGCAGCGTGAACCTGTGCTTGTGCGCTACGGCCGAGGTGTGGTTGGAGTGGTTGTCGGCGGCTGCGACTGGCCGGGCCCCCCGGGACCAGAGGGTCCCATCATGCCGGGTCCCATCATGCCGGGTCCCATCATGCCGGGTCCCATCATGCCGGGTCCCATCATGCCGGGCGTTCCTTGACAATTCCCCCGATTGCCGCCGAAACCGTCGGTGGCCCTGCCGATGAAGAACCCGGAAAAGAACACCACCGCAACGATGAACACCGCAGCGGCGGCAATACCACTCCACGCCAAGGCGTGGTTCACCCCTCTGCGCTGTCCGGCCACGGCGATTCGTTCGCTCGTTGATTCAGGTGTATCGGTCATGCTTCCAATCTCCTTCCGCTGCATCCATTTTTGAGGTCCTCGGTCGACTGGCACCGCGCTATCGGCCGACGCTGAGCTGTCGGCACGTGAGTCATCGCGATTCCTGGTGTTCGCGCAGCAGCGTCATCCGCAGCCGATACTCATCCTCGTCGATGTCACCGCGCGCAAACCGTTGGGCCAGAGCATTTTCGGGCCGCGACGAGGCCCCTGAATCCGCGCGGTTGCGCTGTGCATCGCTACCGGCGAGATGCCGAACGGCCAGCACGACCGCGGTGATCAGGATGGCCGACAACAGCACCATCACCACGCCCATAAGGATCCAGCCGCCCCATCCCCAACCGCCCCACATGCAGTCGTCTGTGCCGTACATCATGGTGGTGAACCCCTTTCATCTGACTGGCCGGGAAATGTCTCACCTGACACCACAATGGACTGGCAGGGCGCTCGGGCGGTAGGGCCGATGTCTCTGTGTTTCGACATTGGCTCGAGGATCATTTTTTCCCTGTCACTTCTCGGCGTGGATCCCAGTGTTCAATACCCCCGTGGGTATGTCAAGGCCCTTTTCGGGGCGGATCCGACAAGGCTTGGCAATCCGTGCCGCTACGGCGACCCGACCGCCCGCGGATATGCGCTTGACCGGCCGTTTGTGTGCGGTGTGGTGTGTGGGTTGGCATGCAGCTTGAGCCCGGTTCGCTTCCCGGCCACGGGCGTGTGCACTCACGGAGATTGTCGGACACTCCCGCCGATCATGAGGGCGCCGCTGCTGCGTGGGCCATCGCTGCTCGGTCGGTCGGTCGATGCAAGGGGCAGGGGCTTGGCTCGGCCGGCGCGCACACCGTTGGCGATGACGACGACCTCGGCCAGCTCGTGTACCAGCACGACGGCGGCCAGACCGAGCACACCGAGCAGCGCCAGCGGTATCAACACGGTGATCAGCGCAAGTGACAGGCCGACGTTTTGCAGCATGGCCTCTCGGGCACGACGGGCGTGGCTGAATGCCTGCGGCAGGTGGCGCAGGTCTTCGCCCATCAACGCCACGTCGGCGGTCTCGATGGCTACGTCGGTACCCATCGCCCCCATCGCGATACCGGGGTCGGCGGTGGCCAGGGCGGGGGCGTCGCTGATCCCATCGCCGACCATGGCTGTGTTGAGCTGAACACGTAGTTATTCGATGAGCCGCGCCTTGTCCTCGGGGCGTAGCTCCGCGTGCACGTCGTGGATACCGACATCTTTGGCGACTGCGGCGGCGGTGGTGTGATTGTCGCCGGTGAGCATCGCGCTATGGTGGCCGTCGCGGCGCAGCTGGGCGACGGCCTCGGCCGCCTCGGGACGGAGTTCGTCGCGCGGCGATCGCGCCGACCGTTTGGCCGTCGTCTTTGACGAGCACGACGGTGGCGCCGGCCTGCTGCATCCGTACCACGTCATCCGCCAACGCGCCCGCATCGAGCCACCCGGGTCGGGCCCAGGCGAATCGTGTTGCCGTCGCGGCGGCCGGCGAGCCCGGCGCCGGTCGCCGCCTGCACGTCAGTAGCCAGGGTCACCTCGTCGACGGCGGCCACGATCGCCACGGCCAGCGGATGTTCACTGCGCGCTTTCAGCGCTGCGGCCGCATCCTTCCCGGTGTTGCCACGGAGTTGTCGCCACCTTTTGCCATCCAAATGGCAGATCCGATAACGAGCCGTTGGTCCATGAAACACTATGCGCGGCAGTGCCACTGGTCGGAAGCGCATACCCTTTCGCAGGGTGGCTGCGAGGGGTAAGATCCGCCAAGAGAGTGGCAATACGCCATCGCGCGTGACACCTGATAGCACGCCCCGACTGTCGTGCTGACATCCACCAAGAAGTACCGCAGCAGCTACAAATTCGTTTGCTCACAAGGACACGTTGACACGTGTGTGTCGCGGTCGAAGGATTGCGGCCTTTCGCCAAAAGCCCGAAACGACCCGCGTATCGCCACATTCACCGAGGCTCCTGTGCGAGTGGGCGTTGTCCCACAGCCGAACAGCGGTGGGCGGGACTCAGCGAACTAAGGCTGGCATCGACGTCATCTACGTAGGAAGGCCGTAGTTGATGACAAATGGATCTCGGTCGGGTTGAGATGTGGTGTCAGGCAGCCGCTGTCGGGGATGACGCTGTCATGCTGATTCCGTGGCACCTAGGACAGCGAGGAAGACCGACAGCAGGCTCGCCGCTCGGCTCGCCGCGCTCGCCTCGCTGGGCGCGTCTGTCATCCACTTCGCCGTCGTACCCACCCACTGGCAGGAGTGGATGCCGGCAGGCCTGTTCTTCGCATCCGTCGCGGTCTTCCAATTCTGCTGGGCGCGGCTTGTTCTCGCCCGAACCACCAACCCAGTGCTAGCACTCGGCATCATGGTCAACCTCGCGCTCATCGCGCTCTGGTCCGTGTCGAGAACCGCTGGTGCGCCGTTCGGTCCCCACGCCGGTGAAGCTGAACTGATCCAAGCCGCGGACTTATGCGCGCTGTTGCTCCAGATTTATGTCGTGATGGGCGCGGGCTGGGTCTGGTACCGCGGCCTGCAAGGCGAACCGTTGCCAGCTTTCGGCAGCGCCATGGTGCTCCTCGGCGCGATCGGCATCGTTACGCTGGCTTCCACCGTAGGTGCTGCATCTGGTCTGCGCCATGGCCATCACGCGCCAGCAGGTGCGGAAGCGGGGGCCCATCACCACGGGAACGATGCAGGACAAGCCGACCACCACAATGACCCGGAACCCGAACCTGCAGCACCCCCCGGGGACACAGGAGGCAATCTTCATGGGACCGGCGTCGAACACGGCGACGACCATCACAGTCACGATCCGCAGCCGGCTCCTCACCCGCCTGCCGCCCACCCGGTCGAAGCACCTGCGCCCGCCCCTAGTAGTACTTTGTTAGATCGGTGTGTCGCAACGGTTTTCGGTGTTGCCTCTGGGAGAATCGGGGGGTGGACGCAGCCGGTCTCGTAAGTGTCGATG
>NZ_JACKSH010000287.1 GCF_025821625.1 Mycolicibacterium pyrenivorans | reverse complement strand
CGCAGACGGGCTATCGCCCGTCAACTACGAGATCAGGGAATCCAAGACCAAGCCGGAAGCGGCATAGGAAACCCTCCACGATTTCGGGGGAACCACACGACCAACGCCCGCCTGACCGCCGCTCACCTGCGATGTGAGAACTTTCTTTACTGATATCAAGAACTAGAGTCCGATGCGCTTGGCGATGATCTCGTTCATGATTTCGTTGGTGCCGCCGCCTATTCCGAGAATTCGGCAATCTCGATAGTGTCTCTCGATCTCAGACTCACGCATGTAGCCCATCCCACCGAAGATCTGAACCGCCTCATTGACCACGTAGTCGCACGCATACACAGCGGTGTTCTTGGCCATCGACACCTCGGCAACGACATCCTCCCCCGCTAGCCACCTCTGCATGACCGCACGGGTGTAGGTGCACGCCACGTCGACCTGTCGAGCCATCTCCGCAAGCTTATGGCGAATGATCTGGCGCCCCGTCAAGGGTCTACCGAACGTTTCACGTTCCCGCGCCCAACTCTTGGCAAGATCGAGAGCCCGACCCGCCGTCGCGTACGCCTGGCCGGCGATGCCGAGCCGTTCAGCCTGAAATTGCTGCATGATCTGCAAAAACCCGCTGTTCTCTGCCCCCACCAGGTTGTCAGCCGGTACGCGAACGTCGACGAAAGACAACTCGGCGGTGTCGCTACATCGCCACCCCATCTTGTCTAACCGGCGGGACACTTCGAATCCAGGCGAATTCTTGTCGATCACAAGCAATGAAACTCCACCGTAACCCGGTCCGCCGGTGCGTACCGCCGTAGTAACGAAGTCCGCTCGAACTCCGCTGGTGATGAATGTCTTTGCTCCGTTGACCACGTAGGTGTCCCCGTCGCGCACCGCGCGTGTGCGCAGATTCGCGACATCTGAGCCTGCCCCAGGCTCGGTAACGCCCAGCGAGCCGATCATCCTTCCTGCGAGCGTAGGACGGACATATCGTTCAATCAGGGCGTCGGAGCCATTGGCGGCAATGTGGGGAAGGGCAATGCCATGGGTGAACAAGGCGGCGCAGACGCCAGTGGACCCGCCTGCGGCCAGGATGGCCTCAGTGACCAGCGCAGAGTCAATCGCATTGCCGCCGCTGCCGCCGACTTCTTCTGGGAACCCGATTCCGAGAAGCCCCACCTCGGCAGCATTGAGGTGCAGGTCGCGCGGAATCTCACCCACCTGCTCCCATTGCGCTAGCTTCGGCGCGATTTCACGTTCGACGAAAGACCGCGCCATCTGACTCAGCGCTCGTCGCTCCGGCGTGGTCCACACCTCCGGGGCGACAACGAAACGAGCTGCCCCATCCTCGCTTGTCATGGTCGTGCCAGCGTCCGTCATCTCAGCCTCCGGGAGAATTTGATGGATGATTGATTACAAGGAGTCTGATGCTTGCCGTCCTCAGACAGGAAGGGAGGACGCGACGCGCGGCAGCCTAAGCGGTCCGGCGGCGTGTAATCTGCAGCGGCGCAAGGACATGAACACAAGCAGTGGAGCATGGTTCTCTTCAGAACCGGACGAGCCCTCGGATGTTTTTTCCTGAACGCATATCCTGGTAGCCCTCGTTGATTTGGTCGAGGGAGTATTCGCGGGTGACCAACTCATCGAGCTTCAACAACCCAGCGGAGTACAGCTCGACCAGTCGCGGAATATCGTGCGGCGCATTGGATGAGCCATACAAAGCGCCGCGAATCTGCTTCTCGTACAGCGTCATTTCAAGCAATGATCCTGAGATCGATGAGTCGTCGGGGTGCCCGATGGCCGTGACCACGACGCGCCCCCGCTTTCCGACCAAGGCCAGCGCTTCCGCGGTGTAGGAGGCCTCAGCCACATCGGTGGTGAGGATGCAGACATCAGCCAGCTTGCCCAGCGTCATATCGCTGACCAACGACCAAGCTTCATCCATCGAGGCCGCGGTGTGCGTCGCACCGAACCCGCTCGCTTGCTCCCGCTTGAACTTCACCGGATCGACCGCCACAATCGCTAACGCTCCCGCGATTCGCGCGCCCTGAATCGCATTCATTCCGATTCCCCCCGCTCCGACTACCACGACGGTGTCCCCGGCGCGCACCTCCCCAGTCCGCACCGCAGATCCGTAACCGGTCGTGACGCCGCAGCCGATCAAGGCTGCCCGATCCAGGGGGATCCCGCCGTCAATCTTGACCACGGACGCCTTCGGCACCACTGTGTACTCGGAAAACGTTCCGAGCAAACACATCTGCCCGACGTCCTCGCCTCGTGCGTGAAAGCGATAGGTGCCGTCGATCTGCGGTCCCATCATGAGCGCCGCTCCCAACTCACAGAGATTGCCCATGCCGCGCGCGCAGTACGAGCAGCGCCCACACGAGGGAAGGAAGGTCAAGATGACAGAATCACCTTCGGACAGTTCCTCAACCCCTTCACCGCACTCCACGACTGTGCCAGCACCCTCATGACCCCCCACTACCGGCAATGGGATCGGGAGGTCGCCGGTCACCAGATGTTCGTCGGAATGGCACAAGCCGGTGGCCGCGAGGCGCACGAGGACCTCCCCGGGACCTGGCGGATCCAACTCGACTTCTTCGACCTCCCACTTCTGCTCCAAGCCCCACAAAACAGCGGCACGTGTCTTCATGCTTAAGTCCCTTCTTTTCTATCTAATGACGCTTCTGAAGTAGTTATCCCGACCGCGCACGGCGATACCGCGAACTGTCGTGGATGATCTCCGGGCACGTCGCCCAGGGGCCGCGGCGGCCGCTCGCCCGCGCCCGGTCTCGTACCGGACTGACATCACACATTGAGCAGGTCGTGACGCTTGTCGGCCTCAAGGATTGCCCGATATTCTGGAAAAAGGTTTTTGGCCTGCGGTATGAGCTTGATCAGTTTCGTGACAGGACCTTTCGCTCGTACCGTTCCTTTGGCCATCGCCATGGTCAAGTTCACCTTCCCCAACCAGAACCTGTTGCCGGTATCCGCGGACATGAACAATTCGACATTCGGTGTAACGCCACTGTCCGCACCAGTCTCTATCACCTTCTTCGGCATATCCACGGTTACTACCGCATCCGGATCGGTGTAGTGGATCCGCAACACCACCCCGGACCCGGCAAGTCTGTTCGCAAGGTCTTCGTTCTCCAAACCTCGTCGAAAGATGCCAGCGAGGTAGCGGTAAACCTCTTCCGCATCAGCGAAGACAGCCATCGTGAATCTCCATTCTGTTGACGCAATCCAAGCACTCACAAAGAAATCCGTTGGGTCGCAACCAGTTTGATTTCCTCCGCAGGCAATCAGGACTCATAGGAGTAAATTCCCTGCCTCCCTCAGCGCCTGCGCGAGTCGACGTTCGGCTCGCGGCAACTGCGCAGCGAGGGATGCGGCGCCACTCGCTCGCCGGCGCGGATCTGCACCGCGTTCGTAAGCGGTGTGCGCAACAGCGGTCCACAACTCAGATGCGGTCTTCGCAGCCTCCGCTGCTCGGAACGCAGGTTCGAAACTCAACTCTTCAGCGATGCGCCGACATCCACGTGCCTGCAGATCTCGGAACAGACCGCCTCCGGTTCCAGCCTTTTCGATGAAGGCGCTCAGCGCAAACAAGGCACCGTCGAGGGTGTCGTCGTCAAAGATCTCCGGCCACCGCTTGAGGTCCTCCACAAAGGTCGATACCCCTGATAATCCACGCACCTGAATTTCACAATCGGAGCCCTCGGTGATCGGCGCGCTCACAAACGAACCCTGCATCGCGTCCGCGGACCTACGGAAGGCCGACCGGGCAGCATTGCCGAGATCTGGTGCCGCGCCGGGCCACTCGACCGCGTAGGTGGTGTGCCGCGTGGGGACGGGAAATCCCGTCGATGCTCGCGCCTTCCGTAAATTCTCGTACGGCACCGCTTGAGGTGTATCGCGATCGTTGTCGACCACGAACGCGAGTTCCTTGTCGTCGTCGTACCCCACGATCACGACGTCGTGCCGGCTCATACTCAGATGCGTTCTCAGATAGGGCAATTCGGCGATGTCAGTCCACACCATGACCGGCGTACCGGCATCGATCTGTTCGGTCACCCATTTCCACCCGAGATCGGGGTCGTCTGTCGAACGACACTCGAAGCGCGCGCCCAACCGGGTCAAGTATTCGTCTTCGAGGTCCGCGCTGCGTCCAACGAGGTAGATCGGTGGACGTAGGTGCGCCGAGCGAACATACGAGAAGTCGAGGGCCCCGCCGAGAGCAAACACGATACCTTCGTCCGGGGTGTCATCACCCCAACGGATCCCGGCCCATTCGGTCAAATCCCGAAGAGCCCCCGATCCGCAATGGCCGCCCATGTCGTGGCGATACGGCACCACCATCGATGCCATCAATCCTCCTCCTCTAGATGACTAACGTGCAGGCGGCAACTCATCTGAGTCATAGGGAACGCGAGATGATTTCCTTCATCACCTCGTTCGTGCCGGCATAGATTTTTTGCACGCGCTGATCCACCCACAATCTCGAGATGGGGTACTCGGTCATGTAGCCATATCCGCCGTGAAGCTGCATACAGTCGTCGAGCACCTTCATCGCTCGCTCAGTGGTCCACCACTTCGCCATGGCGACGGTCTGCACGTCGAGTTCACCCGAAAGGTGCAGGTCGATGCAGTAATCGAGAAACACTCGTGCGATGCGCGTTTCGGTCGCGGCTTCAGCCAGCGTGAACTTGGTGTTTTGAAAGCCGAAGACAGGCCGACCGAACGCCTCCCGCTCACGCGTGTACTTGAGCGTCTGCTCCAGGGCAAGTTCCATCGCTGCGACAGCCCCCACCGCGACAATGAGTCGCTCTTGCGGCAGCTGCGTCATCAGCTGAATAAAGCCTTGTCCCTCGGCCTGGCCCAGAAGATGCGAGCGCGGAACTCTCACCTCATCGAAGAACAACTCCGAAGTGTCCTGGCCGCGCTGGCCGATTTTGTCGAGAACTTTGCCACGACGGAATCCCGACCGGTCTGCCTCGACAGCGATCAGAGAGATACCCGCGGCGCCCTGGCTCGGATCTGTCTTGGCGACAACGATGATCAGGTCGGCCTGTTGGCCGTTGGTGATGAACGTCTTCGAGCCCGTGATCACATATTCGTCACCGTCGAGGATGGCCTTTGTCTTGACGCTCTGGAGATCGGAACCCGTACCCGGTTCGGTCATGGCTATCGCCCCGATCATTTCACCGGAGGCCATTTTGGGGAGCCACTGCTTACGCAGCTCTTCAGTCGCGTATTGCAGGATGTAGTGGGCCACGATTCCGCTGTGCAATCCCGCGCCCCACGAGCTGTCGCCGATGCGGGCCTGCTCTTCGAGGACGACCGCCTCGTGCGCGAAAGTACCCCCGCCTCCGCCATATTCCTCAGGTATTGACATGCAGAGTAGGCCCAGCTCGCCTGCTCGGTTCCACAGTTCTCGGTCGACGTGGTGCTGTTCTGCAAAGCGCTGCGCATGCGGCGCCAGTTCGGCCGAGAAGAACTTCGCAGCGAGGTCACGAAGCTCGAGTAATTCAGCATTCATCCAGGGAGAGATTGGGGAGGACATGATTACCTTCCGACTGTTGGAATTCCGGGGACTTGACGTTATTGCGTTTCGATTTCGATGAGGTATTCGCCGGCAGAGTGGCGGGCACGGATGGCCTTTTTGTCGTACTTTCCGACGCTCGTTCTCGGAATATCGGACACGAAGCTCCATCGCTCAGGAATCCACCATTTGGCGACTTTGTCCGCAAGGAACGATCGGAGTTGGTCAATGACAACGTCGGTTCCGGGGTGGACGACGACAAGCGCCAACGGCCTTTCCTGCCATTTATCGTCCGCGACGCCGACTACCGCCGCTTCGTACACGGCAGGGTGCCCGATCAGCGTGTTTTCCAGCTCCACCGAGGAGATCCATTCGCCACCTGACTTGATGACGTCTTTCGAGCGGTCGGTCAGTGTCAGATAGCCCTCGGCGTCGATCTTGCCCACATCACCGGTACGCAGCCATCCCTCGTCGAACTTCTCCGTATCGTTGTCTCCGAAATAGGACCCAGTGATCCAAGGACCGCGCGCCTGGATTTCCCCAACTGATTGCCCGTCCCACGGCACGTCTTTCCCGTCGTCATCCCGCAACCGGATTTCGACACCGCAGATCGGCCGACCCTGGGATGCGCGCATTTCCCATCGTCGCGTCGCGTCGGCTCTGTGAGCCGGACGTGCAACGGTCGCCAACGGAGAGGTTTCGGTCATACCCCAGGCCTGCACAATGGGCACGTCGTACTTCTCTTCGAATGCCCGCATCAAGGAAACCGGAACAGCAGATCCCCCGCACGCGACCAGCCGTAACGAAGAAATGTCCCGCTCAGGGTGCGAATCCAGATATCGGTCGACATCGTTCCAGATCGTCGGCACTGCACCGGCCAAGGTCGGTCTGGTGTCTTCGATGATCGACACCAACGGTTCGGCTTGGAGATACCGGTCAGGCAGTACCAGATCCGCACCGGACATCAACGCTGCGTAGATAAGCCCCCACGCATTGGCGTGAAACATGGGGACGATGGCCAGCACACGGTCGGCCTCGCTGACTGACAAAGCGTTAGCTGTGCAGGCGGTCAGGGAGTGAAGGTACGTCGAACGGTGGCTGTAGACGACGCCTTTGGGGTCTCCGGTGGTGCCGCTCGTATAACACATGGCCGCGGCGGACAGCTCGTCGAGCTCAGGCCAGTCAAATGATTCTTCTTGGCCGGCAAGCACTTCCTCGTAACGCAGAACGGTCTTCCCGCATCCCTGTAGCGGGGCAAGGTCGCCCTCCCCGGTCGCGATGACGGTGTGCACCGATGCCATCGCCGGGAGCGCGCGCGCCAACAACGGGGCAACCGAAGCGTCGACTAACACAATCTGATCGCTCGCGTGGTTGGCGATGTACGCGAGTTGCTCTGGGGCCAAACGAATGTTGAGCGTGTGCAGGACTGCGCCCATGGAGGGAATCGCACAGTAGGCCTCCAAATGTTCCTGGTTGCTCCACTGGAAGGTGGCCACGCGTTGGTCCGCCGTGATGCCAAGGCTGCGCAGCGCATTGGCAAGGCGAGCCGCTCGCGCCAGCACAATGCGGTAGGGCGTTCTCCGATATCCATTTCCGGTCGGAGTGGCGACCTCGCTGTCAGGGTGTATGGCTGCCGCATGCTTAACGATCGCCGAAACCGTGAGGGGAACATTTTGCATTGTGCTTTGCATCGTGTAGTGCCCTTTCAGGCGAAGAGGTCGGGACGGCTGTTCGGCTGGTCGATGAATGAACCGTAATGCGTGCTCAGTGCTTGCAGGATTTCTGCTAGGGGTAGATCGTCGTAGGCTCCCCGGTCGCGCAGATACTCCATGTGCTGGGTGCGGTCAGCGGTGAAACCATGGAGTAGCGCGTCACTACGGCCGTCGAATTCGATCGGCGAGACACCGAAACGTGCGCACAGCTCGCGATTGAACGCCGGGGTGGCCTTGACCCACGCACCGTTGAGGAACATGAGACTGTAGCCGTGGTAGACGAAAACGTCGGTACCACCCATCCGCTCGCGCAATGTCTTGGTCTGGAGGTGGTTTCGGACGTCGGCGAACCCCAGCCGCGCCGGGATTCCCGCCGCTCGGCACGCTGCAGTCAAGAGCACGGCCTTAGGGACACAGTAGGCCCGTTCTGAGGTCGCGACGGTGCTGGCGCGATACGCGTGTGGGTTGTCGGTCACCGTGTAGGGGTCGTACCAAATGGAGTCACGGACCGCGGTGAAGATGGCGATGGCCTTCTCGGTGTCGCCGCGGGCACCACGGATCGCCGATGATACGAAGTCACGTACCGAATCTTGTTGCCAGTCAAGAAACTCCGTGGGTTCGAGGTAGGGCCTGTGGTCGACGGTCATCGGCGCTTCATCTCCAACGGAAGTCCGTCCACCGGAATGGGCAGCGAGGTGTTGTCCCATCGGACGTGATAGTTCTCCGGAACCGTCCAAGTGAACGAACGCAGCATCCTGTGCAGGATTGCTTTGACCTCGAGCGTCCCGAATTGCATGCCGATGCACTTGTGCGCTCCACCTCCGAACGGAACCCAGGCGAATCGGTGGTGTTGGTCTTCGCGCCGAGGCTCGTCGAAACGTGAGGGATCGAACCGCTCCGGATCACTCCAGATCGTTCGATCGAAGTGATTCACGGCAGGCGTTATGGCGCACAACGTGTTCGAGGGGATGTGATATCCATCGATGGCGACATCTCGAACCGTCTTACGCATCACCAGCGGAACAGGTGCAAGCAGTCTGAGCGCTTCCTTGATCACGCGGTCGATGACCGTCATCTTCTCCAGGGCCTCGATGTCCGGCAACCCGTCACCGATGGCCGCGGCTTCCGCAGCCGCAGCCTCCTGCCACTGCGGATACTTGGCAAGGAAATAGGTGACCGCTGCGGTGGTGATCGTCGATGTGTCGTGGGCCGCCATCATCAAGAAGATCATGTGATTCACCACATCCTCGTCGGAAAACCGCTCCCCATCTTCGGTCGTGGCTTGACAGAGAGCAGCGAACAGATCCTCCGTTTCACCGGCTCGCGCGGCCGGCAGATGCCGGAAGAAGTAGTCCTCCAAGACGCGCCGCCCTTGCACACCAGCGCGGAATCTGGTTCCCGGAAGCGGAGCACGCACAAGGGAACTCGCCGCCCGGACCGTAGCGACGAACGCCTTGTTGACAGCATCGCTCTCGTCCTTGCCGCGGCCGCCCATAAAGACGTCGGTAGCGATGTCGAGGGTGAGTTCCTTCAACAGTGGGTAGATTCGAACCGACGGGCCCACCGGCCACGCAGGCACTGCCGAGCGAACGCATGGGGTCACCTGTTCGACGTATCCGGTCAGGCGCGGACGCGTAAACGCCTCCTGCATGATGCGCCGGTGCATCAAGTGCTCGTCGAAGCTCATGAGCATCAAACCGCGATGGAAGAAGGCGTCGATCAGGAAGGACCAGCCATCCTGAGAGAATGCCTTCGCTTCGCTCGTGAACGCCTCTCGAGTGGCGTCCGGGCCGGCGATGACCACCATCTTGGTGCCGAACGCGCCCATCCACGACACCGAACCCAGACGCTCGTAACGCTCTCGACTGAAATCCGAGCCGAATCGTATGTAGTCGAGCGTGTGACCCACCACGGGAAGTCCGGCATCCCCGCGCACGGCTTTCAATCCACTGCCCGCGGGTGCCGGTGCCAGTTCACGAACCGGCCAGTCCCGGCTCCATCGACGCCATCTGTCGTCGACGGCGCGAGGCGCGGGGACCATGATCACAGAGGACAACCGCTGCTTCACGTGGTGCGCAGGTGCGAGAAGGTGATTCGTCATGGTTCCTCCTGGACGCTGGGCCGCTTTGACGGCGTCCACCAGTCTTTACAAAGATGACATTGATGTCAATATCTAGACATTATTGGCCTAGCGGTTAAGTGCGCGTCTCGTGCCCTTAGTCGGCCAGGCTCGGTTCTGCAGGGTCTCCGACCTTTAGACGCCCGACGTTTCTCAAGACGTAATCGCCGCTGTGCGGCTTCCGGGTAAGGAGTCGATAAACCAAGGTAGGCCCCGGCCAGTTCGTCGGGATTTCCCCGCTCGAGGTTCGATACCAGCTCGCACACAGCGCCCACACCGACCTCCGTAGTCGCCTTCTCAAGCGCGTGTTGTAGCGTTGCGCGCTCTCCGTCCTGACATCGATCGCATGACCCGGATGAGCAGCCACGGCTTTGATGAGCGTTGCGATGTGACGGACTTGTGACTCGATCATGTAAAGGATCGACCCCGAGCCCACATTCGTGTTGGGACCATAAAGCAGGAACAGGTTCGGGAACATGGGGACAGTGATGCCCAGATATGCGTACGCCTGGGTCTTCCACACCTCGGCCAAGGAGACTCCGCGAGAGCCGCGCACGGACATCGGGGCGAGAAAATCGGTGGCGCGAAACCCGGTTCCGTAGATCACGACATCTGCAGGACGAAACTCTCCATCCACGGTCTTGACACCGTTGTCGCAGAGCTCTGCGATAGCCTTCGGCACCAACGACACGCGATCACTCGCGATTGCTGGATAGTAATCATTCGAGAACAGCACCCGCTTGCACCCTGGCGCGTCCGAAGGCATCAATTGCTCGCGCAAAGATGGGCTAGCAACCTGCCGATGTAGGTGGCGGCGCGCGATCGCACCGAGGACGCGTGAGAGGGGCTTCGCGTCGACTAGCGTCACAGCGAGCAACTCGAAAATTAGCCATACCGCGAAACGCTCGAGTCGCAGCGCCATCGGCAATAACTCGCTCACCCTGTCGTGAAGGACTCCATACCTGCTGTCCCACTTCGGCAAGATCCACGGAGCCGTGCGCTGATATAGCGTGACATGCTCCGCCTCCTGGGCGATGTGTGGCACGAATTGGATGGCACTAGCTCCTGTGCCGATGACGGCTACTTGCTTGCCGCGAAGCGAAACCGATCGGTCCCAACGCGCCGAATGAAAGCGCGGCCCCTGGAAGGTGTCTGCGTCGGCAATAACGGGTACGTGGGGCAAGGAGAGCTGACCCACGGCCGAGACGACGACATCGCACGTTATTGTCTCGTTCGAGTTCGTAACCAGGGTCCAACGCCCTAGCTGGTCATCGAAGGTCATTGCGACAACTTCGGTCTGGGTACGCAGATGCGCGGCCAGTCCGCCACTCTCCACGAGTTGTTGGAGGTACTTGAGTATCTCGGGTTGCTCGGCATATCGCCGTGACCAACGAGGATTGGGCTTGTACGAGAGTGAGTACAACGCTGACGGCACGTCGCAGGCCGCTCCCGGATAGGTGTTGTCACGCCAAACACCCCCGATGTCTGCAGCCTTTTCCAGGATCGTGAAGTTCGTGAACCCGTCCTTCTTCAGCCGGTGGGCCATCGCAACCCCGGCGAAGCCGGCCCCGATGATCACGATCGACGGATCGTATGCGCGACAGGCCGTCGCGAAGTTGCTGCTCATGAGGCAGAGACGACTGACTTCACGCTGCGGCGGTGGAGGTGGTGTAGGTGTAGGAGCATTGCCTGTTCGGACACTTTCACCTGACTTCCGAGGCTTCAAGGAAGCGTCCCGCTCGATGAATCGCGTCTCGGGCTTCGGGAAGAATCCGGAACATAGCCTGGAATACATGGATCTGTCCCCGGTATACTTGGATCTCGACGTGGGATCCAGCTGATTGAAGTCGCTCGGCGAGACGGCGCGAGTCATCGATCAACATTTCTCTCCCGCCCACCTGAATGAGGATCGGCGGCATCGAGGTGAGGTCCGCGTCAAGCACGCTGAGGCGCGGATCTCCGCGATCTGCGCCACCTACGTAGAGGTCAAGAGCGCGCGCCGCTGATTGAGCGGAGGCAAAAGGATCCCGGCGGCGAAGTTCACGCGCTCTGGCAAGTTCGCACCTGAGATCCAGGACGGGAGACATCAGCAGCATCGCATCAGGGAGCGGCAATCCAACTGCACGTGCGCCCAAGGCCGTGGCCATCGTGAGCTGACCGCCCGCTGAATCTCCGGCAACCGCGACGGTGCGCTGACAAGAACCCGAGGACCCTCCGCTGGTAAGCCAGCGATACGCATTCAGCGCATCGTCCGCGGCTGCGGGATATGGATACCGCGGGGCAAGACGATACTTCACTGCGAAGATGGGGCGTCCGCTTGCAGAGGCGAGTTCGCCGAGAAGACCGCGGTGCGTATCCGGCGAACACATAGAGTATGCACCGCCGTGTATGTACAGCAATGGGTTCGCATGCGGATGAATCACAGGTGTGGTGATCCAGTCCCCACGAACCGGGCCTCCGGCGAATACAGTGTCAACCTTGCGCACTGCGACGCCGCGCCGAGGCCGTGAGGCTACGAGCGCTGTTCGAAGCACGCGATCCATCACCGCAAGTCCGTAGGCGTTTGATGGCATCAGCTGCGCCAGTGGGCGCAGCGTGGTTCGCGAGGACATCGCGACGAGATGACTGGCAAGACTGGGCTGCCAGTCGGGGGCATCCATTCTGGTCACCGGGGACACACCTCCTCGGGCCGATTCTCGAATCGGTAGTCCGAGAGGCGAAAGGTGCGGCTCCGCCAATAGGTCTCCAGAGTCGTTGATGGACGGAGTGGAACGTCACCGTGCCTGTCGAAGTAGTAGCTGTTGGCATTGGAACAGCTCGGCTGCCAGAAAACCTGTCTGTGACGCCGCCCTAGCACTTCGGCGAAATAACGGTCGTTCGCCTCCTTCTTGACCTCCACGCAGTTAGCACCCAACGCCCGCGCGCGACGAAGACACCGGACGATGTGCCGACTCTGCGCCTCGATGAGCGTGAAGTACGAGGAGCCGTTGTAGCCGTACGGGCCGAAGATGTTGAAATGATTCGGAAATCCCGGGACGCTCACCCCTTCGAAGGCCTGCAGTCGATGCTCGTCCCACCATGTAGCCTGCTCCAGCCCGCCGCGTCCCTTCAACACGTACGTTGGCATGTTGCCCGACTCCATCACTTTGAAGCCGGTGGCCAGGATCAAGACGTCAATGGGATGAGCTTTGCCGTCTCGAGTATGGACGGATGCATGGTCGATATGGGTTATGCCGCTCGTCTCGAGCGAAACGTTGGACCGGTTGTACGTTGCGAGATAGGAATTGTGGAAGCTGGGTCGTTTACAGCCCAACGAGTAGCGCGGAATAAGTTGTTCTCTCGTCGTCGGGTCATGGACCTCGCGCCGCATGTACCGCTTTGCGGCGCTCTCCATGACATCGGCGAACGGTATCACCGTATGAAAGTGAGCGGCGATTGGGAAAGTAATTTCCACGAACGCCTGGCTCGCGGTCCGGGTCGCCAATTGTGCCCCCGGCAGGAAACGTAGAAGCCTTCCACCCCACGTAGGTATGGGGAAGTCTGGCTTCGGCAGACAATAAATTGGAGTTCGCTGAAATACCGTCAGACTCTCCGCTTTCTTTGCGACTTCGGGTATCAGTTGCACCGCCGATGCACCCGTACCGATTACTGCGACCCTCTTCCCGCTGAGACCTTTGGTATCGTCCCATCTAGCCGTGTGGAGCGTAACGCCGGCGAAATCTCGCACCCCCTTGATTTCAGGCCACTTTGGCCGACTGAGAACGCCGGAGCAATTTATCACGAAGCGTGCCGTGAACTCCTCACCATTGGCGCTGGTCAAACGCCACCGTGTTGCGTTCTCGTCGAAACAAGCCTCGGTAATGGTTGTGTCGAAACGGATATGGTCCCGGAGCCCATACTTTTCAACACATCGCTCGGCATAGGCTTTGAGCTCATTGCCGTGGGCGTACGTGCGCGACCAAGAGGGCCGCATTTCGTATGAGAATTGATAACTGTACGACGGTATATCGACAGCGATACCCGGGTAGGTGTTCCAGTGCCACGTACCACCTACGCCATCGGCGTCATCAACCATCAAGAAGTCGGTAAATCCCGCCTTCATCAAGCTTATACCAGACCCGATGCCGGAAAATCCAGCTCCTATGATGATTATCTCGTAATTACGGTCGGACTTGCGATCCATTGCTGTATTTCACCGTTCTGACGGTCAGCCTTGCAAATTTGTATTCAGAGTGATTGCGTCAGCTCGAGGTGTGTATCGTCGCGCCGGGTTATCACGTAATCATGAGGATCCAAGTGGGATAGTTCTCTCATAAACTGGGTCGCGAAACCTGGGTACATCGTGCCGTTGTAGCCGTCCTCGGTCAAATACCAACTGCTGCACCCCGAATTCCAGGTCGTTCGTTGAAGGCGGCGCTGAATTTCGGAGTGATAGCGGTCCTGGCGATCCTCCCTCACATCCAAAGTACCGATGTCGTCTTGCTGAAGGAGCTTGATCGCCTTGACTATATAGTCAATTGCGGCCTCCATATATACGAGCGCCGAGTTGTGGCCTGGCCCGGAATTCGGTCCGAAAGTGAAGAACAAATTCGGATACCCGGCCACGCTCACGCTCTTGAAGGCGAATCTCCCCTGAGACCATTCATCGCCGAGCTTCCGACCACCGAGGCCGCTGATCGGGAACGGGGTGCCACGTTTGGCCACATCGAAGCCAGTGGCAAACACGATACAGTCCACCTCGTGCTCCACACCGTCAGCGGTCCGAATACCGTTCGGTGACAACGTGGCGATCGGCCAGCTGATCAGTTTGCAGTTATCCGCCTGTAGCGCCGGGTAATAATCACTGGTCATGAGCATACGCTTGCAGCCGGGCCTGAAATGGGGAGTCAACTGACGTCTCAACCAGGGGTCTTTCACCTGCCGACGCAGATGAGCCTTCGCCGCCAGCTGTATCGCCGATGTCGCGGCGGTGTTCCAGACCATACCCACTGCCATCACTTCGTGGGTCCAGAACCAGGCGTCGCGGAGCGCTTGTTCGCTCATCGGCAGTCGTTTGAAGGTCGAACGCGCCCAAGCCGGATGCTTGAAGTTCACCCTGGGCAACACCCAGCCGGGCGTTCTCTGGAAGACTTTGACCGACGCAGCCGACTTCACGAGCTCAGGAATGATCTGAACCGCGCTCGCGCCTGTCCCGATGACTGCAACCCTCTTACCGCCGAGATCGTAGCCATGGTCCCATCGAGCGCTGTGGATCTTCTTTCCACCGTACGAGTCGATACCCCGAATATCGGGAAAGCTGGCGTTGGCAAGTGGTCCACTGGCCATTACAACTGACCGGGCTTGATACCGCTTTCCATCTGCCGTGTCGGCCACCCAGATGCCGGCACCCTCATCGAATTCCAAGCAAGTCACGTCGGTATCGAACTGGATGAACCGGGCAAGATCGTACTTGGCGACCATATCGTCGATGTACCCGAGGATCTCAGCGCTCCCCGAGTAGGTACGAGTCCAGCCCGGATTCGGCTCGAACGAGTAGGAGTACAGAAGCGAGGGAATATCGCAGGCCGCACCGGGATAAGTATTATCTCGCCAGGTGCCTCCGACGCGATCTGACCGTTCCAGGATGACGAAGTCATCCGTGCCCTCCTGAAGCAGTCTGATCGCCGCACCGATACCTGCGAACCCGGCGCCGACGATCAACGTCGTCGTGGTGCCTGTCATTTGGCAACCGGTTCGTAGGTCAGTTCGTCCGTCCAGGATGGCGGCCGACCGAAAATCTGAACAGGGAAAACATCGATCGCATTGCCAAGGCGTTGAGACACGAAGTGCAGAGGCTGGGACCGCTTGATGGAAGACGACATGTGCGCCTTCAAGATGTGATAGCCGGGCACCCTACGCGTATGTTCACTGCGATCGCCGACATTGGAATACCGCGTCACTGCATTGTATAACTTCTCCTCGGACAGACCCATAGCGTTGAGATTCATCAACATGCGTGTCAGGAGCGGGATATACAGCAACGCGCCGGTGAGAATGCGCGGGTCGACCAGAGCACCCGCAGTTTGAATGGCGTGGATTCGCATCGGGCTGGCGCCCAGGTCATTCAAGACCTGGAAGCCAACCGCGAGATGCCTTGATTCGTCGCTGTTGACATTGTTGAACACCTCCCCGCACACAGGGTCGTCAACCTCATCGAGGAGAAACCTCAGCAGCGCTCCATCGAGCGCAGTCTCCAGTGCCGGAATCGCAGCCCCGATGACGGTCAGGGGCAGGGCTTCGGCATAACGGTCCAGCCATTCGATCACCAGACGAATATTCTTATTCGGGACCGGTTTCTCGCCTTCCTCGAGCATGCCCCAGCGGCGCATCAGGGCAAGTTCGGCATTGGCGTGACGCTGCTCCTCGGCGTGAAAGTAACGGTAAATGTCTCCGAGCGCTTCGAATGGCGCCTTTGGAGCCATCGCGGCGAAGGCACGTGCTCCAACATGCTCAATCCACACCACGTCGGACATGAATTGCTTGAGTTTGGGACGCTGTTCATCGGTGATCAGTTCCGCGCCAGGGGCGTCCCAATCGATATCGGCGAGAGCCCATTGCTTGTTTTTGATTGTCTCGAGCATGTCGCTGTATGCGAAAGCCATTTTCCCTACTCCTCTACTCGGCTGAATCGTTCCATGAGGCCATGCGCTCCACGAGGCCCAGCGTGCGTGTAAAAGGACCGGGTAGGGCTCTCTTGAGTCGCCACAAGACTTTGGCATCGAGTTGGGGTACTACATAAATTTGTCCGCGATCGTGCGCGTTCAACGTCGTTCGAGCAACGTGCTGTGGCGAAATGCCGGTCCATTTCATCAGGTTGGTCGCGAGCCTTGCAGCCGCCTCGTCGATTTGAGGATTGTTGGCGATGTTCGTCTTCACGAAGGTGGGGCAAAGCACTGTGACGTTGACGTCAGTACCGCTCAGTTCGGCCGCCAGTGTCTCCGATAGAGCGAGCACTCCGGCCTTGCTCACGTTGTATGCCGCCATCCGAGGGGCCGAGCCGAAGCTCGCTGCGGACGCCACATTGATGACTCCGCCATGCCCATTGCTCCGGAGCCGAGGCACGAAAGTCTCGCAGCCGTAGATAACGCCCCAGAGGTTGACAGAAATCGCCGCGTTCCAGTCCTCGATCGACGTCGCGCCGATGCGGTTGCCGCCCGCACCGATTCCGGCGTTGTTGATGACGAGGCTCGCAGCCTTCCCGAACCAGTCTTCGCTCACATCAGCGAGGTTGCGGACCTGCTCAAGATCGGTGACATCGCATGCGATGTCTAAGCCCTCGCCGCCAGCCTGCCTCACCAACTCTGCCGACTCTTTTGCAGTGACAGGATCTCTGTCGGCGCACACCACGCGTCCGCCTCGGCGCGCAAGCTCCACGGCGAATGCGCGGCCGATACCGCTTCCTGCGCCCGTGACGACTGCGTCGGCGCGGTGCGTTCTGCCTGGTGCGCCGCCGAATGGCAGCAATCTCATTCGTCTGCCTTTCGGGTCGCGACATTGACGTCTGCTGTGGGGGAACTCTCATCTGGGGGCACCAGCCACCATTGGTGTCGCATGCCACCAGTTTTGTCGTGGACCGAGGGCTTTGTCAAGATGGAGAGGTGCGGTCGAGAAACAAGCGCTGGGGTGGTCGGACCGGGGCCGAGCGTCGTGCCGAGCGACGGCAGCAATTGATCGAGGCCGCAACCGAGATTTGGAGTGAGAGCGGTTGGGCCGCAGTCACTATGCGCGGCGTATGCGCCCGCACAGGGCTGAACGATCGATACTTCTACGAGGACTTCAAGACGCGCGATGAGCTGCTCGTTGCTGCCTGGGATGGCGTCCGCGATGACATGCTCGGCGAGGTCGCTGCGCTCTTCACCGAACGTGCGAATCGGCCGCCGATCGAAACCATCACCGCGGCGATCACCATCGTAGTCGGCCGGATCGCACGCGATCCCGGCCGGGCGCGCATCCTCCTCGCTCAGCATGTAGGTAGCTCACCGATACAAGACCGCCGCGCCGTGGCGCTACAGGAAGCAACACAGTTGGTCGTTGAGGCAAGCCGGCCACACCTCCGACAAGATGCCGACGAGATAGCCCTTCGCATGGACACCCTGATCGCCGTCGGGGGGTTCGTCGAAGTCATCACCGCCTGGCACTCGGGTTTGCTTGCGGTGACCGAGAAAGAAGTGGTCGCGCACACCAGCAGACTTGCTGAAACCCTGGCTCAACGC
The DNA here is from genome assembly GCF_025821625.1 of Mycolicibacterium pyrenivorans. Lineage (GTDB taxonomy): Bacteria > Actinomycetota > Actinomycetes > Mycobacteriales > Mycobacteriaceae > Mycobacterium > Mycobacterium pyrenivorans. Next base: position 32,507 of record NZ_JACKSH010000287.1, on the reverse strand, counting down.
TATGTCGTCAGCGACTGATCGAGGCTCACGACAGGGCCAGCCAGCCCCGTGGCGATCGCTGCGAACTGCATTTGCGGGCCCGACCGCCGCCTTCACCGGCCACCTAGCACCGAATCCGTGAGTCGACCGACGCGTCGCGCCCTGTTCGAAAGCGGCGACGCAGGAACGATGCTCCTGCGTCGCCGAACTTCCGTACCTTTGCTATCCCGACTGAGCGATAACTCTCTGTGAACCGTTTTGGTCGAACAGTTCTTTGCTCCAACGCTCCAGGACCGCGGCGCTGTCCCAATCATCAGGATGGAAACCCGGGCGGTTGTAGGAACGGAATCGCCGCAGCGCATCGGCGGTGAACATCGGGGTGCGACTGAAGCGGTACAGACTGCGCACCAACGTGACCGGGTTATACGAGGCTTTGTCAGCGGTTATGGACAGGGCAGTCTGCAGAATGAGTTCGCCGAACAGAATTACTGAAGCGATCCGCATGCCCCGTACACGGGTGCGCTCGGTTCCTCCCACGAGCCGATAGACGTCGAAGGCAACCGCTTTGTGCTCCGACTCCTCGAAGGCATGCCACAGCAGAATCGGTCGAACCTCTGTCTGTCCGATGAGCTTCTGGGCGTCTTCGCTGGTAAGAATGATTTCTGCCAGCGTAGCGGTGTAGTGCTCCAACGCGGAGGTCATGGACAGCCGCATTTCCGGCGAAAAGCGCCGTTCCAATCGCTTGATCAGGCGTGCGACATGACGGTCGATTCGCGCGGTCGGATACCCCATGACCTGGAGTCGCTCGTTGAGGAGACGATGCTGGTGTCGATGTGTGGCCTCTTGTCCGATGAAACCCTTGACCGCTGTCTCCAATTGGGGATCGTCGATGGAACTCTGGAAGTTCCTGACCGAGCGGATGAAGAAATCCTCGCCTTCCGGGAACGTCGCAGAAAGCACCGAGATGAAATGGCTCATCACCAGGTCGCCATCGACAAAATGTTGCCGCTGCGTGGAGGTCGGCATCGGAAAACGAACACGCCTGGGTTTTGGCAGCACGCGGGTCCTGGCCGGGGCTTGATCTTCCGACATTTGAGGTCCTTCCTCGAAGTTGTATCTGACTTTACACCTTGTCAGATAAGACTGCCAAACTGTAGGACATGAGTCCAGCACGTGTTTATGGCGGGCTGTCCGCAGCTCAACGCGATGCGCAGCGCCGCGTGATGTTGATTGATGCCGCAGTCTCAATCATGGGCACCCACGGAACTGCCGCGTGCACCGTGACCGCCGTGTGTGCGAAGTCAGGAGTGACGAGCCGGTACTTCTACCAGCAGTTTCGCGACCGAGACGCGCTCTTGCGCGCGGTATTTGCCAAGATCTCCGCCACCTTCCAAGCGGTGATAACCAGCGCCATTCCGGACGACACGGTTGCGCCTCAAGAACTCGCTTACGCTCCGATCAAGGCCCTGGTTCAGGTGATCGAGAACGATCCCAGCATGGCCCGCATACTGTTTGTCGAATCGGGCGCGGAACCCCTTCTTCGGCAACTGCGAAGCGAACTGATGACCGATTTTGCGGAGCTGGTCCTCAGAGAGGCCCGTTTGCACCTCGATATACCCAGCGATGTGCTTCAAGTCGCAGATCTCGCCGCTACCTACGGTGTCGGGGGCCTGTTCGAGATACTCCGTCGCTGGATAGACGGACAACTGAACCTCTCGACTGAAATGCTTATCGAGCACGGTGCGGGTTTCCTCGGCAGTCTCGGGCTGTATACCCTCGGGCAGGCACCTGATCAGGCCGCTCCGCGGCCGGCCGCAGTTGACGAGAACCGATAGATTCTGAGCGACCCGGCGTTCTGCAGGCTCGGTTGGCTGAGGCGCATGGCGCGACGCTGACAATCACTGCTGGCGTTCACCCGAGATCGCGACCGTAGACCACACGCGCCGGACGAGGAACTCGATACGACCTCGCAAGGGCCCTGTGTGCCGTCGCGCCCGCAGTCTATTTCGATCGCTCGATCTGCAGCGAAGCGCACCGCTTCGTCCATCGCGATTCGACGGAATCGCGGCGCGGGAAACAAATCTGACGCCCGGCCTGCCGCCGTTGTCACCTGATGTTAATTGCGGCTAACATCAGCGCCTAGCAGATCGACGTCGATGCTCGCCCGGAGGGAAAACTTTGGTACAGGTCCTGCCCGATCGGGTCGACGACACCGCGCCCGGCTATCTCAAGAACCGCGAAGGACTGAGCGCGCAACTCGACACCATCGCGGAGCAACTGGCGCTGGTCAACGGCGGCGGCGGCGCGAAATACGTTGCGCGCCACCGTAAGCGGGGCAAGCTGCTTGTCCGCGAGCGCATCGAGCTGATGCTCGACCCCGACACGGCGTTCCTCGAACTATGCCCCTTTGCCGCCTGGGGCAGTAAGTTCCCGGTCGGCGGTAGCGTGGTGGTAGGCATCGGCGTGGTCGAGGGCATCGAGTCGATGATCATCGCCCACGACCCCACCGTCCGCGGCGGCGCATCGAACCCCTATACCTTCCGCAAGGTGTTCCGCGGCATGGCCATCGCGCGGGAGAACCGACTGCCCATCATCAACATCGTCGAGTCTGGCGGCGCCGACCTACCCACACAGGCAGAGATCTTCGTGCCCGGCGGACAGCTGTTCCACGACTTGACACAGCACAGCGCAGCGGGGCTGCCGACACTGGCCTTGGTCTTCGGCAACTCGACCGCGGGAGGTGCGTACGTCCCGGGCATGTGCGACTACGTCGTGATGGTTCGCAACCGTTCCAAGGTGTTCCTCGGGGGTCCGCCGCTGGTCAAGATGGCCACGGGCGAGGTCTCCGATGACGAGTCGCTCGGCGGCGCCGAGATGCACGCCCGCACCTCGGGGCTGGCCGATTACATGGCCGAGGACGAGCAGGATGCGATCCGCATCGGCCGTCGCATCATGGCGCGGCTCAACTGGCGGAAGAACGGCCCCGGACCCACCACGCCGCCGCACCCGCCGGTGCACGACCCCGATCAGCTGCTCGGCATCGCGTCGGTTGATCCGAAGGTGCCCTTCGACCCCCGCGACGTCATCGCCCGAGTGGTCGACGGCTCGGCCTTCGACGAGTTCAAACCTCTCTACGGCACGTCACTCGTCACCGGCTGGGCCGCGATCCACGGCTTCCCGGTCGGCATCCTCGCCAACGCACGGGGCATCCTGTTCAGTGAGGAGGCTGAGAAGGGTTCGCAGTTCATCCAACTGGCGAATCAGATCGACACCCCCCTCATCTTCCTGCAGAACACCACCGGTTTCATGGTCGGTGCCGAGTACGAGCAGGGCGGCATCATCAAGGACGGCGCCAAGATGATCAACGCCGTGTCCAACAGCACAGTTCCGCATGTGACCATCACCATGGGTGCGTCCTACGGCGCCGGGAACTACGGCATGTGCGGGCGGTCGTACTCGCCGCGTTTCCTCTTCGCTTGGCCTAACTCGAAGTCGGCCGTGATGGGTCCGGCGCAACTGGCCGGAGTGCTGTCCATCGTGGCGCGCGAGTCCGCCGCCGACCGCGGGCTGCCCTTCAACGAGGAGGCCGACGCCCAGATGCGCGCCGCCGTCGAGGAACAGATCGAGCGCGAATCCGTCGCACTGGCCAACAGCGGCCGCCTGTACGACGACGGGATCATCGATCCCCGCGACACGCGGACCGTTCTCGGGTTCTGCCTGTCGGTGATCCACAACGGCGAAGTCCGTGGCCAGCGTGGCTACGGCGTGTTCCGGATGTGATGGCGATGCCCAAGATCCGCAAGGTCCTGGTCGCCAACCGTGGCGAGATCGCGCGGCGGGTGTTCCGCAGTTGCCGCGACCTCGGGATCGCCACCGTGGCGGTCCATTCCGACGCCGACGCCGACGCGTGGCACGTCGCCGACGCCGACGAGGCCGTGCACCTTCCCGGCTCGTCTGCCGCCGAGACCTACCTCGATATCCACCGGATCATCGCCGCTGCCACGCTCACCGGCGCGGACGCAGTACACCCCGGCTACGGCTTCCTTTCGGAAAACGCCGGGTTCGCGCGTGCCTGTGCCGCCGCCGACCTCGTCTTCATCGGTCCGCCGCCCGAGGCGATCGACGCGATGGGCTCGAAGCTGCAGGCCAAGAAGATGATGTCCGACGCGGGGGTGCCTGTGCTGCCCGGTGGCGACACGACGGGGCTGTCGGCCGAGCAGCTGGCGAAGCTGGCCGCCGACGTCGGCTACCCGGTGCTGGTCAAGGCCAGCGCCGGCGGGGGTGGCCGAGGCATGCGCGTTGTCGCGTCGCCGGACGAGCTCGACGAAGCGGTCGCCTCCGCTTCGCGTGAGGCCGCCGCCGCGTTCGCCGACGGCACAGTCTTCCTCGAGCGTTACCTCCAGCGCCCACGCCACGTCGAGATCCAGGTCATGGCCGACACGCACGGAAACGTCGTGTCTCTGTTCGAGCGCGAGTGCTCCGTGCAACGTCGACACCAGAAGGTGATCGAGGAGGCGCCGTCACCGGTCGTCGACGACGCGTTGCGCGCTCGGATGAGCGAAGCCGCCATCGCCGCCGCGCGCGCCGTCGGTTACGTGAGCGCCGGGACGGTCGAGTTCGTCTACGACGCCGGCCAGGACGGCAAGGGCGGCTCCTTTGCCTTCCTCGAGATGAACACCCGGCTGCAGGTCGAGCACCCGGTTACCGAGCTGATCACCGGCCTCGACCTGGTGCGTGCCCAGCTGCTCGTAGCCATGGGCCGCCCGCTGCCTGAGGAAATGCACAACCCGCGAATTCGCGGTCACGCGGTCGAGGCCCGTCTGTGCGCCGAGGATCCGGCCGACGACTACCGGCCTCACACCGGCACCCTGCGCACCATGGATGTCCCGGCGCTCGCCGGCGTGCGGGTTGACTCGGGTTTTCGTGCCGGTTCGGTGATCAGTCATTACTACGATTCGCTGCTGGCCAAGGTCATCGCGTGGGCACCAACGCGTGACGAGGCACTTGCCAGCCTCTCGGCGGCGCTGGCCGGCGCCCGTATTCACGGCGTGACCACCAATCGCAACCTGCTTGTGCGCGTCCTGCGCCATGACGAGTTCGCCGGGCGGGGCACCGACACTGGTTTCCTTGACCGACACGACGTCCCCGAACTCGGCGCTGCCCTCCTTGACACGCAGGCAGAGCGCCTGCACGCCGTCGCGGCGACCGTGGCCAGCGTGGCCGCGCGGCGTGCTGCGGCGACGGTCCAGGCCACGTTGCCCGCTGGCTGGCGCAACAACTCATCGCAATCGCAGACCACGACATGGCAGACCCAGGACGGGCGCGAAGTGCGCGTCGGGTACACGTTACGTCTGACGGACACCTGCCTGCGCGTCGATGACGAGGCGTTGGCCGACGTCGAGCTTGTCGCCGGCAGCAGCGAGCGTGTTGTGCTGCGCGTGAACGGCGTGCGCCGCGCCTACGACATAGTCCTCGACCGCGATATCGCCCACGTCGACTCGGTCGCCGGCTACTCCGCCCTGCGGCTGGCGCCACGCTTCGTCGACCCGAGCACTCTGCACCCGCCCGGGTCGCTCACCGCGCCGATGCCGGGTTCGGTGGTCCGACTGCCGGTCGCCGAGGGCGAGACGGTCTCGACGGGCCAAACCCTCGTCGTCCTGGAGGCGATGAAGATGGAGCACACCGTCGCGAGCCCGATTGACGGGGTGCTGAGCGCCCTGCCGGTCCAGGTCGGCCATCAGGTCTCGAGCGGTGACGTCCTCGCCGTGGTCGAGGCGGTGGACGGCGGTGAAGTGGCGTCGGACGCCACGGAGCTCTAATGAAGCCGGCGCGCTCCCGATCGGTGGCGCGTCGATACCGATGTGAGGAGTGTCATGGAATTGCACGAGACCGAGGAACGTCAGGACCTGCGCAAGGCGGTCGCCGAGATCGCCAAGGACTTCGGACACGAGTACTACCTGGAAAAGTCGCTGGCCGGCGGGAAGAGCACCGAGCTGTGGCAGGCCGTGGGCAAACAGGGCTTCCTCGGGGTGAACCTTTCCGAGCAGTACGGCGGCGGCGGCGGCGGAATCTACGACATGCAGATCGTCGGTGAGGAGCTCGCCGCGGCGGGCTGCCCGCTGCTGATGACCGTCGTCTCGCCGACCATCTGCGGCACGATCATCCAGGCATTCGGCAGTGAGGAACTCAAGCAGCAGTGGCTGCCGGGCATCGCCAGCGGCGAGACGATCATGGCCTTCGCGATCACCGAGCCGGACGCGGGCTCGAACTCGCACAACATCTCCACGACCGCGAAACGCGACGGTGACGACTGGGTCATCAACGGCACCAAGTACTACATTTCTGGCGTCGACGAAGCCGAAGCGATCCTGGTCGTCACCCGAACGTCTACCAACGACAGTGGTCGCGGACTACTCAGCTTGCTCGTCGTGCCCACCGATGTCCCCGGGCTAACCAAGTCACTCATCCCGGTGCAGGCGGTCACTCCAGAGAAGCAGTTCACTCTATTCTTCGATGACGTCCGCGTGCCGGCCGCCAACCTTATCGGCGCGGAGAACGAGGGCCTGCGCCAGGTCTTCGTGGGCCTGAACCCGGAGCGAATCATGGGGGCGGCGCTCGGCAACGGCATCGGTCGCTACGCGCTGGATAAAGCCGCCGATTACGCCCGCAACCGCCACGTGTGGGGAGCGCCGATCGGCTCGCACCAGGGCGTATCGCACCCGCTCGCCCACGCCAAGATCCAGGTTGAGCTGGCCCGGTTGATGACTCAGCGTGCCGCCTCCCTGCACGACGCCGGCGATCCGGGGTCGGGTGAGGCGTCGAACATGGCGAAATATGCCGCAGCCGAGGCGGGCATCCTGGCGCTCGACCAGGCGATTCAGACCCACGGCGGCAACGGCATGGCCACCGAGTACGGCCTCGCCACGTTGTGGGGTCCGGCCCGGCTCATGCGCACCGCGCCGATCAGCCGCGAAATGATCCTCAACTTCGTGGCGCAGCACAGCCTGAAACTGCCCGCGTCCTACTGAGTCGCCGCGGAATGAAAGGGAATCGAATGCAACTCGGCATCGGTCAGTGGGTGACCCGGCGCGCCTTCCTCAACGGCGGGCGCACCGCGTTGATCAGCAACGGCGCGCACATCACCTACGCCGACCTCGATCGGCGCACCAACCAGGTCGCCGCCGCACTCATCGCCCTCGGCGTGCGCAGGGGCGATCGGGTCGCGATGCTGCTGGTCAATTCGACCGAGTTCATCGAGGTGCTGCTGGGCTGCGCCAAAATGGGCGCACTTGCAGTTCCGCTCAACGTGCGCCTTGCCGGACCCGAGATCGGCTACATCCTGGCCGACTCAGGCGCCGATGTTCTGGTCTTCCACGGGCCGTTGGCCGCGCAGGCCAGGAGCGCCGTCACTGAGTCCGGAGTCCGCGTGCGCCATGTCGTGCGCGCCGGTGGGGTGCCGGCGCCGGGCGAGCTCGGCTACGAAGACGCCGTCTCGGGCGCCGCGCCCGAACCGCTCAACGGTGACGTCGACGGCCGCGACCCCGCGTTCATCATGTACACGTCGGGGACGACGGGCCGACCCAAGGGCGCGATCCTCACCCACGACAACCTGCTATGGAACGCGATCAACGTCCTCGGCACCGACATCGGCCTGCGGGGCGCGGACGTCACCGTCGCGGTGGCGCCGATGTTCCACATCGGCGGGCTGGGAGTACACACCCTGCCGCTGCTCTACGTCGGCGGCACCAGCGTCATAATGCCGTCCTTCGAGCCGCGAGCTACGCTGCAGGCGATGGCCGACCACCACGTCACGGTTCAGTTCATGGTGCCGGCCATGTGGACCGCTCTCACACAGGTGTCCGACTTCGACTCCTTCAACCTGTCTGCGCTGCGTTTCGCCATGGGCGGCGGGTCGCCCGTCCCCCTAACGGTCATCGACTTCATGCGCGAGCGAGGCGTGCCCTTCACCGAGGGCTTCGGCATGACCGAGACCGCTCCCCTGGTGACCGTCCTCGACGCCGAGAACATCAGCAACCGGGCCGGGTCGATCGGCCGCGTCGCAATGCATGTCGACGCCCGCATCGTCGACGACGACGACCGCGACGTCGCGACCGACACCGTGGGCGAACTGATCGTGCGCGGCCCGAATGTGTTCACCGGCTACTGGATGAAGGCCGAGGCGAGCGCCGAGGCGTTACGCGGGGGCTGGTTCCACACGGGCGACCTCGGGCGCATGGACGCCGAGGGCTTCATCACCCTCGTCGACCGCAAGAAGGACATGATCATCTCCGGCGGCGAGAACGTCTACCCGATCGAGGTCGAGCAAGTTCTCTTCCGCCACCCGGCGGTACTCGACGCCGCCGTGATCGGCGGCAAGGACTCAAAGTGGGGCGAACGCGTCGTCGCGATCGTCGTCGCCGACCCGGCAACACAGGCACCGAGCGCCGAGGAGATCGTGGCGTGGTGCCGGGAGCGGCTGGCGCACTTCAAGTGTCCGCGTGACGTGCACTTCGTCGCCGAACTGCCGCGCAACGCCACTGGCAAGCTGCTCAAGACCGAGCTGCGCGCGCAGTTCACGGGCATCGAGGGCGGAGTCGTTTTGCGCTGAGTCGTGCCGCTGCAATCGCGGGTTCGAAGCAGAGCCCCTAAATCATGAACTGAGAAGAGGATGCGACAGCATCCGGGGGGCTAGCGGTTTCGTTCACCTCCCTCGATGTGGTGCGCGGGTGCCGACGCAGGCAACGCCAGCGTCGGTAGGATCCCAGCCCAGCGGATCGGACGGCGAACAACGTAACCACAAATTGACAGGAGGACAGAAAGTGGCCGGTTTGCGCCGCAAACTGCTCCTCGAGGCCGCCGCCGACCTGTTCGCGCGGCAAGGCTTTCACGCCGTGGGCATCGACGACATCGGTGCCGCAGCAGGGGTGAGCGGGCCGGCCGTCTACCGGCACTTTCAGAACAAGGACGCGATCCTGCGCGAGTTATGCGACGCCGCCATGACTGAGCTGCTGGCCGGCGCCCGGCGTGCCACCACCGCCGGCACACCGACGGAGGTCCTGCACGCCCTTGTCGACCTACACGCGGCCTTCGGCGCGCGACGACGCGGTCTGTTGGCCGTGTACGCCCGCGAGCACCGCTCGCTGTCGCCGCTGGCGACCCGTGCCCTGCGACGCCGACAGCACAGCTACGAGTCTTTCTGGGTCGACGCGCTCGTACGAGCACGGGGCGATCTGGACCGTGAGCGCGCACAGGGCCTGGTCGCCGCCGTGCTGTCATTGCTCAACGCGTCCGCGTACATGCCGGCGTCGCTGGACGACGCGACGATTGAGGCGATGCTGGCCGCCGCGGCCGTTGCGGCACTGTTCAGCGGCGCGCCGTGACCGGATTCGCGTGGCGGTCGGCTGAGTCCCTTCAGGAGTTGAAGCCGCCCCAGCATTGCACGACCTATCCGCTGACGTAGTCGATTCGGGGTTACACAGCAGGTAGACGGCGCCCCGCACCGGATTCAGTGTGTGTCGAGCAGCGACTGGGGAATGTCCACCATGCGGGACCGCACGTATTCCCCGAGCCCCTTGGCCTGCGCGTCCAGCCGGGTCGAGGAGGCCACCCCGTCACCGAGCAAGCCGTGCACCACCACGTTGAGGGCGCGCAGGTTCGGCAGTTCGAAGCGCTCGATGGGCAGGTGCGCCGTCTCCGGCCCGAGCAGTGTGCGCAGCCGCTCGACGCTGAAGTAGTCGCGCGCCCACGCGTACCCAGAGTCATCCCGTGCCCACAGGCCGAGGTTAGCGTTGCCGCCCTTGTCTCCGGACCGCGCGCCGAGTACCGACCCGAGCGGCGCACGACGTGTCGGCCCGGACGGCACCGGCAGCTTCGCGGGCGGGGCGATCCCAGCCGGCGGGACGGCACCGGTCGGCGGGTCGGGGATCTCGTGCCGTGTGCCGTCGGCGTCGACCAGTACGTGCGTGAGGGCCGAGCGCGCTACGTAGGCCGGCCGGTAGACGCCGAAGGCGGTCTCCGAGGACGGTGGCGTGGTGGTGTGGAAGCCGGCGAAACCAGCCAGGGCGATCTCCATGACCCCGCCGGAGAATGCTCGGCCCACCTTGCGCGGGTCGGCGTCCTTGACCGTCACACGCAGGTGCGCGCAGGCTTGCTCGTTCGTCGGTGCATCGGAGACGTCGAAACGCAACAGCCTCACGTCGACTTCGTCGAAGGCGTCGCGTCCGCCGAGAACGTCGAAGAGCTGCTGTTCGGCGAAGGCCGCCTTGGCCTCGATGTCGAGGCCGGTGAGCACCATGGTCATCGTGTTACGGAAGCCGCCCAGCTCATTCAACGCCACCTTCAACGTGTCCGGCGGCGGATTGCCTTTCGTACCGCTGATCGCGACGCGGTGCTCATCCTGTTGAGCCAGCCGGATGGTGTCGAAGTGGGCGACGACGTCGGGGCCGAGGTAGGCAGGTTCAGCGATCTCGTAGAGCAGCTGGGCGGTGACCGTGCCGACTGAGACCAGTCCCCCGGTGCCGGGATGCTTCGTGATCACCGAAGAGCCGTCCTCGGCGACCTCGGCGATCGGAAACCCCGGGTAGCGGCGGTCGGTGATCTCGTCGAGGAACGCGTAGTTGCCGCCTGTCGCCTGAGGGCCGCACTCGATCACGTGCCCGGCGACGACCGCGCCCGCGAGCCGATCCCAGTCGGCGGGTGCCCAGGCGTGCCACCAGGCGGCTGGACCGACCACCAGGGATGCGTCGGTGACCCGGCCGGTCACGACGACGTCGGCGCCCGAACGCAGCGCCTCGGTGATGCCCCAGGCGCCGAGGTAGGCATTGGCCGATACCGGTTTGATGTCGCCGACGGGCGGCGTGATTGCGTGGAGGTCGCCACGTAGGTCGTCGCCCTCGACGTGCGCGACGCGCGCGGTGAGGCCGAGACGTGCGGACAGCTCGCGCAACGCGGCGGCCAAGCCGGCGGGATTCAGCCCGCCCGCGTTCGCGACGACCTTGATGCCACGATCGAGACAGGTGCCCAGCACCTGTTCCATTTGGGTGAGGAAAGTCCGCGCGTACCCGCCGGACGGGTCTTTGGCCTGGGCCTTGGCCAGGATGAGCATGGTCAGCTCGGCCAAATAGTCACCGCACAGGACGTCGATCGGTCCGCCCTCGACCATCTCGCGGGCTGCGGCGATGCGGTCGCCGTAAAAGCCGGAGCAGTTGCCGATGCGAACCGGGACGCTCACCGCTGACCCCCTGCGAACTGGCCCGCCACGCGCCCGCCGCCAGGGGGCCCCGCGAAGGCCTGGGCGATCGCGAGCCACTGGTCGGCCAGCGGTCCGTCGGCGACCAAAGCGGTGTCGTCGCGGTGGCGGCGTTGGGTCACCAACAGGCAAAAGTCCAGCGCCGGCCCGCTCACGCGGTTGGCGGCGTCGGCTGGCCCCCACGTCCAGACGCTGCCGTCCGGAGCGGTCAGCTCGACGCGTACCGGGTCCGCGGGGAGGTCCAGACCGTTGGCCAGGTAGCTGAAAGCGCGCGCACCCACCCCGATGTGGGCCACGTGCCGCAGCCGTGCCGTGGCCTCGCGGGTCGCGCCGAGCGCGTCGACGATGTCCTGGCCGTGCGCCCAGGTCTCCATGAGTCGCGCTGTCAGCGACGAGACCGCGCTCATCGGCGGCCCGAACCACGGCAGGCGGGTCGCCGGGGCAATGTCCGCGAACGCCGCAACGAGGGCTGCACGCGACGTGTCGAACCACGCGAGCAGGTCGGCAGCCGGCATTTGACGGTAGCGCTCAGCGATGACGTCGGGTGAGATGCTTCCGTCGGCCATCATCGGCAGGTAGTCGCTGCTGAAACCGTCGGGGTCGGTGGCCGAGCGCACCGCCACGTCGTCGAAGAACGCCAGATGGCTGATCTGGTCGCGGATCGCCCAGCCCACGGCCGGAGTCGGCGCGTCCCAGCCGCGCGGACCTTCGGGCAGCGGTGCGATGAGTTCGCGCAACGCGGCCGTTTCGGCTTCGATGTCGGCGATTACCGACTGCATAGTCACCGCCATGTCAGCGTCCCTTCCACTGTGGTGCGCGCTTCTCGCGGAACGCCGTCGGGCCTTCCTGCGCGTCGTCGCTCAGATAGACCGGCTCCCATATCTCGTCGGCCAGGTCGTAGGCGGCGGCGAGGTGGTGCTGTGCCGAGAGGTACACGGTGCGCTTGGACGCAAGCACCGATAGCGGTGCGTTCGCGGCGATGCTGAGCGCCAACTGCTGGGTACGCTCGCGCAACTGATCGGCCGGCACCACCTCATTGACTAAGCCGACCTGGTGGGCGCGCTCGGCGGTGATCGGGTCGCCGGTCAGCAGGATCTGCATGGCAACGCGTGGGGGCACCAGCCACGATAGCGGTGCCGCCCACGGCGACCCGCGGCCGACTTTGACCTCGCTGACGGCGAAGGTCGCGTGTTCGGCAGCCACGACCAGGTCGCACTGCTGCGCGAGCAGGAAGCCCCCGGCGAACGCGACACCGTTGACGGCCGCGATCGTCGGCTTCGCGACATCGATGTTGCGGCCGAACTGCGGAGCGAAGTCCTTCGGGGGCACCTTGAGCGCGTTCTGCGCCATCTCCTTCAAGTCCCCGCCGGCGCAGAACGCCTTATCGCCCACGCCGGTGAGGACGAGCACCTTCGCCGCGTCGTCGTCATTGAAGCGGCGCACCGCGTCGAAAAGCCCCGTGCGCACAGCGTTGTTCAGCGCGTTGCGCGCCTCGGGCCGGTTGATCGTCAGCCAGGCCACGCTGTCGACGACCTCGTAGCGAATCGGTTGCTCGGCCACCGAGCCTCCGTCCCTCACCGTCGCCTCGCATGTGAGTGGCAGTTCACCCCGGCACCTCGACAAACGGGTCGGCCAGCTCAACGGTGGCTTCACTCGGCACGCACGGACCATCTTCGCTCGAGACGAGCAACTCGAGGTCGACGAGGCGCCGTCCGCCATCGTCGCGTTTGGCCACGACCTTGCCGCTCAGGGTCGCGGTCTGGCCCGGGTAGATCGACCGGATCATTGAGATTCTGCGGCGCCGGATGAGCGCATCGGGTCCGGCCCATTCGTTGAGGCCGCGGTCGATGAAGCCATGGAAGAAGAGGGTTGACAGGTAGATCGTGCGCTGGCCCTGGCTGCGCGCGTAGTCGGGGTCGTGGTGACCGGGGAACCAGTCCCATGTCGAAGCCGCGTTCATGCAGATGCGCTTGTAGCTGATGTCGATCGAGACGGGCGTCAGGGTGTCGCCGACGGCGATGTCCTCGAACCGCACGGGGATGCGGACCATGCTGTGCTCGGCGGAGTCGTTCATGATGCGCCTTCACTATCGGCAGTGTCGTATCGGAAGAGCACGTTGGTGTTGCGGCCGATGACCTCACCGTGCTGGTCGGAGAAGGTGCTCACCGTGGTGATGAACACGCCGGTGCCCACCCGCGTCGTCTTCGGCTCGGAGATCGAGGCGATCTCCTCCACGATCGACACGTGATCGCCTACCCGGGGCCGGCGTTCGAACTCCGTCGTCGTCGAGGCGTTGATGATGTGGTGGCCCGGCAACGGGACGCTGAGCGCGAACATCATGTCGGCACGCGCTAGGTACCCGGGCACCCACTGCGGCGCGAAGCCGAGGCTCATCAGCAGCCCGGGCGGGCAGTCCTCACCCTCCCAGTAACGGGGGTTCGCGTCCTCGACGAGCGAGCAGTAGTACAACACCATCGAGCGGTCGATCGGGAACCACGCATGCCGCGGTTCGGAGCGATGACCGACCCACGCCCGGCCTTCGTCGAAGGTCCCGAACGTCATCCCGAGGCCGGTGACGTCGCTCGTTGGCGCGCTCACCGGGCCACCTGCACGACGGCGCTCCCCTTTATCGCGGGTTCGCCGGTCTGGCGCGTGACCACGAGTTCGAGGTCTGCCACCTGCTGCCCTCCGGCCTCGCGCACGCCGGTGACCCTGCCGCCGAAGCTGAGCAGGTCACCGGGCCATACCTGACCGGTGAACCGGATGCGGAACGAGCGGATGTTGGCCAGCCCCACCCAGGCGGTCAGCCGCTGCGCGAGCACACCGCCGTGCAGCAGTCCCATACCGAACACACCGGGCATGCCGGCCGCGCGGGCGAACTCCTCGTCGTGGTGGATCGGGTTGAAGTCGCCGCCGGAGCCGGCGTAGCGGACGATGTGCGAGCGCGTCAGCGGGCCGAACTGTGAGCTCGGCATCTCGTCGCCGATGGCCAACGCCACCGGCGCGGGGGATGTCGTCATTGGGTGGAGCCTCCGGTTTCGATCAAGACGTCGGTCTGGCGCACGACGAGTTCGTCGCGCTGGTTGGTGAAGTCGGTCTCGATCGTCACGATTGTCATGGTGCCGCCGCGCTTGCCCTCGCGGCTGGTCACGTTCGACACCCGACGAGTCTCGGTGAGCTCGTCGCCGACGAACACCGGCGCGAAATACTCCCAGCCGCACTCACCGTGCAGTACGCGTCGCAGGTCGAGCCCGAGGGCGCCGAACATGTCGTCGTCGGCGCGCCAGTGAGCCGAGGAGACGACGAAGGTCGGAGGAGCGGGGATCGCGCCGAAGCCGGCGGCGCGGGCGGCCGCGACGTCCTGGTAGACCGGGTCGCGGTCGCCGAGCGAAAGTGCGAACTCGCGCACTTTGGACCGGTCGACGGGAAACGTGGTCCTCCCGAGTTGCGTCCCGATGAGCGATGCGTCAGCCACTCTGGTCACCTTTCCCGCCGGCGAAGGCCGGCGCACAATCGCGAATGAGGCTGCCGAGGTTCTCGGCGATGCGTTCGGGTGCGACCCCTATCGAGGGTGAGTACAGAACGATGTGGTCCAGCACGCCCTCGTAGCGGCGCAGCCCGTCGCGGACCTCGGCGGCGGTACCGGCCACCGCCATCGCGTCGATCATGTCGTCGGTGACCGCGGCGAACATGGCCGGCAGGTCACGCCGGGCGAACGCCTCGCGAATCGCCGCCCCCTGCCTGGCGAAGCCGCTCACATCGAGAACGTGCTCGTAGGTCTTCACCGAGGAGTAGAACGCGATCTGCTGCGCGGCCTCACGACGTGCGATCTGCGGGTCGTCGTGCACCGCGCAGATGACCATCGAGACGATCTCAATGTCGGCGGGATCGCGTCCGGCCCGCTCCGCACCGCGCACGACGGCTGGGCGGGCGACCTCCTCGACGTAAGCCGTGGTGAACAGCGGATGACCAGCCAACCCGTCGGCCACGCGCCCTGCCACCTCGCACATCCGCGGACGCACGCCCGCGGTGATGATCGGGATCGCTCGCTTCGGCGGCGCGACGTCGCCGGTTGGGACGAGATTCATCCGGTAGAAGCGCCCCTCATGGCGCACGGGGCCCTCGTGCAGGTTCCAGATCCGACGCACGAGCGGGACCAGCTCCTCCATGCGCAAAGCGGGAGCGGAGGTGTCCTCCACGCCGTGCCAGTCGCTCATCATGCGGCGTGTGCCGTTGCCGAGCCCGAGCACGACGCGCCCGCCTGAAAGCTCGTCGAGGTCACGCGCCTCGGTGGCGAGCACGAGCGGGCTGCGCCCGACGCCATACAGGATCGACGACCCGATGCGGCAGCGCTTTGTGCGCGCGGCCATCGCGGCCATCGAGATCGAGCCGGAGCGCGAGTAGAACTCCGAGGCCCAGGCGGCGTCGAAGCCGGCGAGGTCGGTAGCCTCGGCGGTCTCGAGAAGGGTGGCCAAGTCCGCGCCGAGCACCGAGACCCCGTACGTGCTCACGACGCCGCCGGCCTGAATCGGACCAGCCCAAGGTCCTCGTTCACCCGCTCGAACACTGCGCGCACTCTTGCGCCGATCGCAACTTCATCGGGGGCCACGCCCTCGAGACTGGCCAACAACTGCGGCCCCTCGTCCAGACGAACGAGCACGACGACGTACGGCTCGCTGCGCGGGAACGAGTCCCACGGGGGGCGGTACACCGGCGCGAAACTGACGATCTCACCAGTACCCGCCGCGGTCTCCCAGGCCAACTCACCGTCATGGCAGACGGGACACACCAGCCGCGGGTAGAGGAACGGGTGGCCGTTCGCGCACCGCTGGAAGACGAGTACGCCGCGGGCCGCTGCTGCGAAGTAGGGACGGTTGACATCGGTCAGCGGCGGCAGCGCCTCAGGATCGTGCAGACCGTCGAGGGAACTCGAAGCTGCGGTCATGACGCTCCCTCCATCACCATGCTGACGTGACTGCACAGCATCGAGCCGTAGCTGTGCACGAACGCGGTGTCCGCCCCGAAGACCTGACGGCCCTCGGCGCGACCGGACAACTGCCAATAACCCTCGAGGATCTGCGAAATGCCAGAGGAGGTCCCGGTGTGCCCGAACCGGATCAGGCCGCCGTCGGTGTTCACCGGAAGGTCGCCCCCCGGATCGGCGCAGCCGTCACGGTAGAAATCGCCTGCCCCGCCGGGCTTCACGAAACCCGCCTCCTCAAGAATCATCGCCGGGTTGGAGGCGAAGGCGTCGTAGAGCAAGGCGATGTCGATGTCGGCCGGCGCCCGTCCGGAGCGCTCGAAGGCCATCGGACCCGAACGGGCGGCCCCGGTACGACCCGGCCGGGCCAGCGAGGTCAGAAAACCGTGGGTGTGACCCTCTCCGAAGCCGAGCAGGTGGACCGGCCGGTGCTTGCCCGCGCGAGCCCGGCGGGCCGAGCCCAGCACGAGCGCGCCACCGCCCTCGCAGGGAATTGAGCAGTGGTAGAAGTGGAACGGCCCGGCGATTGGGCGGGACGCCAGCACGTCCTCCACAGTCAGGCGTTGTGAGCGGTGTGCGATCGCCGCGGGATTCAGCGCGGCCCACCGGTCCTGCGACGCGGTGACCTCGGCGATGTCCGCCTTGCCCTGTCCTGTCTCGTGCATCCAGGCCTGCGCGATCAAACCGTACAGCGCCGGCACGGACGGTCCGTAGGGCATCTCGAACGCGTGGTCACACACCAGCGCCATCAGTTCGCGCCCGCCATCGCGGATCGGTGGAAACTTGCCCGCCGACACGACCAGCACCGTCTCGGCCTCGCCCCGGGCGATGACGTTACTCGCCATGCGCGTCATGGCCAGATGGGTTCCGCCGCCAAGCTGACAGGTCATCTGAAGTTTCAGGTTGTGTAGCCCGAGATAGTCCATGAGGTCCTCGGACAGGAAGATCGAACCCTCGTTCGTCATCGGGCCGGCGCACACGAGACCGTCGACCTCGTCTGGGTCCACCCCTGCGTCGGCGAGAGCCGCGACCGCGGCGCGCACATGCAATTCAGTGGAGGTGTACGGAACGTTTCTTCCTGGAGTGAGTTCGGCGGCACCGATGATGGCCGGCTGGTCGTGTGGCATCCGGACTCCTTCCGACCACGCGTTCAACGCTGGTCCTGACGTGAACGACGGTTAGCATAGCGTGACTAGGGGGTCCGCGTCACCCCCGCCCGCACCCGCCGCCAGCGCGGTATGGATTCTCTGGATGTCGTTGCGCCTCTTACCAAGAGGGTGCTGCGATGACCGAAACCCGTGCCGATCGTGTCGTTTTCGACGACGTCCACGTGACAGATGCGGCCGATCGTGGAGCCCGCCGGTTCCGATGGGCGCCCAGCACACGCCAGGACGGATCTATGCGCCGCTCAGTCGCGCGTTTTTCTGAAGTGGCGCGGTGAACGACCGGTCCACCGTTTGAAGGCATGTGTGAAGTTCGTGAGGTCCGCGTACCCGAGTTCTGCCGCGATCTCGCTTACAGACACCGATCTGTCGAGAAGTCGCAGAATTGCTCGCTCCTGCAAGAACGACTGACGTAATTCGCGAAAGGTGGTTCCCTCTTCGCTGAGGCGCCGCTTCAGCGTGCTCGGGGATATCGAGAGCTCGTCCGCCGTCCGGCTGATGTTCGTTTGTCCGGGATCTTTCTCCAGCAGGTCCCTTACTTTTTCGGAGAACGACGTGTCACGTCGTTGATCGAGAGTTCGCTGCAAATCGGTGACGGCAATCCGATACGCAACAGGATCGGAGAATCGACAGACCTCCTCGAGCGTAGCCGCGGGAACGTGGACGAACGAGCTAGGGGCGTCGAAGAAGATCCGACCCGCCAACACTTCGTCATGAAGAACCCACGACTCCGGCGCTGAATGACCCAGATGCAGTTCAATATTCGGTACGGCACCCGCGAGCATGTCGAGCAGACGCAGCAGCGCCAGCCCACCGTAGGTGACGGCCAGGCAGTTCAGGCCCGCGTCACCGGTGCGACCGGTGAGCCCGATCGTGAGACCGCGTTCCGTCGAATGGAACGACGGGCTGAGGGCTGTGGTGATTACCGGCAGATAAGCAAGCAACTCGACAACCTCGGCTACCGAGCCCGCGCTGACCAAGGGAACGCTGAGTGCCCCAAAGGACGTCAGTTTGGCGTGTTCGGCGAACGCGAAACCCAGACGGGTTCCCTGATCACAATCGAAATCGGGGTATATCTCCCTGAACCACCGTAAGGGGACCTGCGCGTCACGCCCCACCAACATCGACTCGGTGACGTGGTCGCGAACCATGAGGCTGCGGAGCGCATTGCTTGCGTCATGCCCCAGCGCCTCGCTGTCCAGCATCTGCAGGAAAGCCAGCGCTGGCATACCCGAGTCGTCGAGTGTCACGTGCCTCCCTGCGCGTGAGCTAAAAACACAACTCTTTGACTCCTGCGAGCCTAGCGACGCTGGTCACGCGCGGCAACACTAATTAAGAGAAGTCCCAGATTGAGGAGAGTTAACCATGGCAGTCGTCACCTTCGTCTCTCATGACGGCGAGAAGTACGAAGCCCCCTTGACCGAAGGGCAGTCCTTGATGCAGATCGCGGTCAACAACGCGGTGCCCGGCATCGACGGCGATTGCGGAGGGGAAGCCGCATGCGGAACGTGCCACGTGATCGTCGCTCCCGAGTGGTCGGACACGGTGGGTCTCTGCGGCGCCAACGAAGAGGAGATGCTCGCGATGAACCCTGAGCGTCAGCCGACGTCGAGGCTGTCGTGCCAGATGGCCGCCTCCGAGGCATGGGATGGCTTGACGGTCGAGCTACCCGAGTTCCAGCTCTGAAACAACGTCATGAATTTGGAGGAAGAATATGAGTATTCCCGCGACAGTGACCGCCAAAGCCCAGTCTGCCGTGCCTTTGGAGCTGCAAATCCGCGGCGCACACCTGTACGACAAGACACGCCGGTGGGTAACCGGCGCCAATGGTAAGAAGATCTTCACCGAGACCCCTATTCCCCCGGTCGAGGACGTCGATATCGCCGACATCGATCTCAGCAACCCGTTCCTCTACCGCCAAGGCCGCTGGAAGTCCTACTTCGAACGCGTGCGCAACGAGGCGCCGGTGCATTACCAGGCCCAGAGTCCGTTCGGCCCGTTCTGGTCGGTGACCCGCCACGCGGACATCATCGCCGTCGACAAGAACCACGAGGCTTTCTCCGCAGAGCCGTTCATCATCATCGGGAGACCGCCCCGCTTTTTGGACATCGCCATGTTCATCGCGATGGACCCGCCGCAACACGACCTGCAGCGGGCTTCCGTCCAAGGGGTTGTCGCGCCGAAGAACCTGCGCGAGATGGAGGGGCTGATCCGCTCGCGTGTCCAGGAAGTGCTGGACAATCTACCGGTGGATCAGCCGTTCAATTGGGTGCACCACGTCTCCATCGAGCTGACAGCGCGCATGCTCGCGACCCTGCTGGACTTCCCGTACGAGCAGCGGCACAAGCTCGTGGAATGGTCGGACCTCGCCACCTCCATGGAGCAAGCCAATGGTGGTCCTTCCGACAACGACAGAGTGTTTCGTGGCATGGTCGACATGGCGAAGGGGCTCAGCGCCCTCTGGCACGACAAGGCGGCCCGTACCGCCAACGGGGAGCGACCGGGCTTCGATCTGATCACGATGCTGCAAGCCAACGAGGACACGAAGGACCTCATCGACCGCCCGATGGAATTCCTCGGCAATTTGGTATTGCTGATCGTCGGGGGAAACGACACGACTCGCAACTCGATGAGCGGAGGGGTTCTCGCCTTGAACCAGTTCCCCGATCAGTTCGAGAAGTTGAAGGCGAACCCTGATCTGATTCCCAACATGGTATCCGAGATCATTCGCTGGCAGACTCCGTTGGCGTACATGCGCCGAGTCGCGAAAAAAGACATCATGTTGAACGGGCAATTCATCCGCAAGGGCGACAAGGTCGTGATGTGGTACGCCTCTGGTAACCGCGATGAGCGTGTCTTCGAGCGGGCCGATGAGTTGATCATCGATAGGAGCAACGCCCGCAATCACATCTCGTTCGGGTTCGGCGTGCACAGGTGTATGGGAAACCGACTTGCTGAGTTGCAGCTTCGAATCCTCTGGGAGGAATTGCTCCCTCGCTTTGAGAACATCGAGGTGGTCGGCGAACCCGAGTATGTGCAATCGAATTTCGTCAGGGGTATCAGCAAGCTGATGGTTCGCCTCACTCCCAGGCCGAGTGCATGACTCCCGAACGAGCAGTGATCGTCGGCGCGAGCCACGCCGGCGCGCAGTTGGCAGCTAATCTTCGAAGGGAGGGGTGGGCTGGGGAGGTCGTGCTCATCGGCGACGAGGGGGGACTGCCCTACCACAGGCCTCCGTTGTCGAAGGGATACCTGGCCGGCAAGAACGGCCTCGACGACCTCCTGATTCGCGGCGCTGATTTCTACGAAAAGCAGAACATTCGACTCTTGAATGCGACCGTGGAGGCGATCCACCGGAGTGCCAAGCGTGTGTCTCTGAGCACCGGCGACACGCTGACGTACACCAAGCTCGCGTTGTGCACCGGCGCAAGGGCCAGACGACTCCCCACACCAGGGGTGGATCTTCCCGGAATTCAGTACCTGCGTACCGCTGCAGACGTCGAGTTGATCCGTGCCGCCGCCACACCGGGTCGGAGGGTTGTGATCGTGGGCGGCGGTTACATCGGGTTGGAAACGGCGGCCTCGCTGTGTTCGCTCGGCATGAACGTCACCGTCCTCGAGGCAACCGAGCGTGTACTCGAACGGGTCACCGCGCCGGAGGTTTCCGCGTTTTACACGCGAATCCACCGCGGCGAGGGAGTGGAGATCCGAACACACGCTCTCGTCGAAGCCTTCTTCGGTAACGGTGGGGTGCAGGAGGTGGTGCTGGCTGACGGCGAATCGATCCCCGCCGACTTGGTCATCGTCGGCGTCGGTGTGGTGCCGAACACCGAGCTCGCCTCGGCCGCAGGATTATCCGTCGACAACGGCATCGTGATCGACGACCAGGCCCGCACCAGCGACCCCGACATCGTGGCCGCCGGCGACTGCACCAGCCACACCATGGCTCGATACGGCTCGCGTATTCGTTTGGAATCCGTATCGAGCGCCGGCGAGCAGGCCAAGATCGCTGCGGCGACAATCTGCGGAAAACACAGCGCAATCGCTGCGCTTCCGTGGTTCTGGTCCGACCAGTACGATCTCAAACTCCAGATTGCCGGTCTCAACGCCGGGTACGACGAAGTGTTGCTCAGTGGTGACCCGTCGCGTGAGCGTGACTTCAGCTGCTTCTACTTCCGCGAGGGCGAACTCATCGCCGCCGACTGCGTCAATCGTCCTCGGGATTTCATGTCCAGTAAGCGGGCCATCAGCCAGCAACTTCGGGTTGACCGCGCAGACCTCCTCGCCGGCTCGATCTGACACGAGAGCTTGCTGGTTACAAACTGTGGACAACTCCCAGGTACCTGAGTGCTACGCGGGAGATCCGCTCACCGGTGGTGGCGATGTCCGCGGCTGGGAGTACAACATGACTCACTGTCAGTCGCACCAAAACATCTGCGACCTCCTCAACGTCTTCGGGATCGAGATCGTCGAAGTGGTCGTTAAACCACGTGATCAGAGCCGCGGAGCAGAGCTGAAGCAGGGAAGCCGACGTCGGCAGAAGAGGTAGGACTCCAGTAGACGACGAGCCACCGCGATCATTCCCCGAAGGGTTGGACGTCAGAACTGCCTTGAGGAGCGGGCTGTCTTCTGCTTCACAGAGGGTGAATTGCACCGCTGCGGTGATGCCGCCCCGCACGTCGCCCACGTGTTCGGCAAGGACGGCAAGAATGCCTTCCATAAAGCGCTGGCCCTCTGACACCACAAGCGCGTCACCGAGCCCCTGTTTGTCGCCGAACTCTTTGTACAACGTCGGGCGGGACACGCCGACCGATTCGGCAACCTCGCTCATCCGGACCTGATCCCAGCCCTTCTTGATGGTGAGTTCTCGTGTCGCCCTCAAAACCTGGTCGCGCACATGCCGGCGGAAAGACATCCGCACTGGTTCAGTTGGCATAGGAGCAGGATAGGCGCCAGCCCTACAAGGGCAGTCAACCGACTGCAGGGTTCATATGGTCCTGTCGAGGAATTCGACGACTGCCGTCGAGAATGCGTCGTTGTTGTCGCCGGCAATCATGTGTCCCGCGCCCGACACGTCAACGGTTTGCGCGTGCGGAACGACGGTGAGGAAATGCTTTACTGTCTCTTCGGAGACCATGTCAGACAGCAGGCCCCGGACCAGCAGCGTTGGCGCGGACATCTGGCGCGCACCATCAAGAAGGAATGCGCTCATCATGTCGAAGTCTTTAGCGCCTTCGTCTGGATCACCCTGCAGAAACTGAAAATTCGACGTCACGAAGGCTGGATCCCATCGCCAGGCCCAGCGACCGTCTTCGCGACGTTGGAGGACTTTTCGGAGGCCGTTGAGGTTGTCGGGGCGAGGGCGGTGCGGGTTGTAGGCGGCGATCACGTCAGCGGCCGACTCTAGGCTGTCGAAACCTTCGGGGTGTGCCGCCATGAACGCTACGACTCGTCGGGCGCCGTCCATCTCCATTCGCGGAGTGACGTCAACCAGTACGACGGCCTGCCATAGGTCCTGCGGGGCGAGCAAGTGTGTTCCGAGAATGGTCAAGCCGCCCAGAGAGGCGCCGATCGCGGCGACGGGGCGGCCGGAATCGGCGTATGAGCGCACGGCCAATAGGTCGGATCCAAGCCGGTCCATATCGTAGCGTCCGTCGGGGTCCCAGTCGCTGTCACCGTGCCCCCTCGCGTCGTACGCCAACACCGTGTAACCCCGCTGGTGCAGGCGTTGGGCGGTGACGTCCCAGGCGTGTCGGCTTTGACCGCCGCCGTGAAGGAGCAACACGACCGCCCGCGGCGCGTCACAGCGGTAGAGGTCGACCGCCAGCGACAGCCCGTCCGCCGTGGGCACACGCTCGACCACGGGAGACGACGAATCACCTGTTCTCTTTGCCGACATCAGGAACTCGTCTTCGGTGCGACGACGGTGACGGTTCCCTGGGCCGCACACACCGCTCTGCCGTCGTTGCTGATGTCGATCCGCGCCACCCCGCTGGTTCTGCCCAGCGCGATGATCTCAGCTGTGGCTACACAGGTGCCGCTGGAGACCGGGCGAAGCAAATTCAGTTTGAACTCCGTGGTCGCGACCCAGGAGCCCATCGGAATCACCGGATAAAACACCACGCCGAGGCAGTGGTCGACCATGGCCGATAAGCAGCCCCCATGCAGGTTGCCGAACGGCGTCTTCAGGTCGTCGCGTGCGTCCATCTCCGCAATGAGCCGTCCCGCAGTGAATTCGGTGTGACGGAAGCCGAGGTAACCGGCCAACCCGCCCGTGGTTTCTGCTGCCCTCTTTAGTTGCTCAGCGACCTCTTCGTTGAACGTGGTGAATTGCACAGGCCCTCCTAACTCATCTGCCGTCGAGACATTACGCCGTAGTTGTCACACCGGTCGACGGTGGTCACTTGCCAGGATCGCCGGAAGGAGAAACCTCGACAGAAACGCCCGGAGTCCGTCACGACTGCGCTCCCGCGGCCCCCGAACAGTCAGCAGGCTCAGTATCGTGCGGACAACCCACTCGGCGGCGTCGTCGACGGAGACGCCCGGTTCCACGCAACTCCAGTGTCTGGTGAAGATGGGACGCAGAAATTCGGTGACGATTTCGAAGAGGGACGTCGAGGTCCCCGCCGCGAGACCCACGCCGGCGAGTTCCTCGTCGCTGCCGAACAACAATCCGATGATCTCTTCGCGGCGCGCGGCCTCAACCGTGTATTCCACGAAATCGACGAGCGCGGAGCCCAGGTCGGCGTGCGCCGCGATCCGCGGGCTGATGCGGTCGAGATAGCGCCCGGCGGCGCGAAGGATGACGCCCGACATCACCGCCTCCCGACTGGGGAAGTAGCGATACACCGTTGCCCTGGACACACCCGCTGTTCTGCCGATGTCCTCCATGGTCGTGCCCACCACACCGCAACTCTCGAGGCACCGCTCGGCAGCATCGAGCAACCGGTCGCGAGCTGACCCACGATCTGTCGGCGCGGCGGCGCCCCATCTCAACAACTTCGTCGACACACAGCCAGTATGCCGCGACCGCACACCATTGTGACTTGCACACGCACATGACACCATCGCAGTTATGTCTCAAGTCAGCCCCGAGGCCCTGAGCGGGTGCCGATGCCGATGTCGGTAGAAGCGCGTACCCCCGTTGTCGTCGGCGTGGGCGAAGTCACCCATCGTGGGGACGACTTCGCGGACCCGATCGACTTGGCGGTGCAGGCCGCACGCCGCGCGGTCAAAGACGCAGGTCGCGCGGTCGAGCGGCGCATCGACACCGTCGCGACTCCCGGCATCCTGGTCATACCGCGCGACAATCCCGCCAGCAGGATCGCCGAAGCGATGCGCATCAGTCCCGCCCGCCTGATCAGCTGTCCGGTCGGCGGAAACACCCCGCAGTATCTCGTCGAGGTATTGGGTGGCGAAATAGCCGAAGGCCGCGCAGATGTCGTCCTGGTCGTCGGGGCGGAAAGCGGGCATTCCGCGCGCAAGCGTCAGGGCAGGGCACTTCTCGACTCGCCGCCCCCGCCTCGCTCCGGCGACGAATCCCTGGGCGACGCCCGCCCCGGGCTGAGTCAAGCCGAATTGTCGGTGGGTCTGAGTTGGCCGCACGAGGTGTATCCCATCTTCGAGTCCGCGATCGCCGCGCGCCACGGCCGCGACTTCGATGCTCAACGGGAGTGGCTGGGCACGCTGATGGCACCATTCACAGCCGAGGCGGCACGCCATCCCCAGCAGGCTTGGTTCCCACGCACACGAAGTGCCACCGAACTCAGCGAAGTCACCGCGGAAAACCGCATGGTCTGCTTGCCCTACCCCAAGCTGCTCAACAGCATCATGTCCGTCGACATGGCTGCCGCCTTCATCCTCATGGCGGCCGAGGTAGCGGACGAATTGGGCGTCGCGCGCGATCGTTGGGTCTTTCCCTGGTCAGCAGCGACTTGCAACGACGTGTACTTCCCCGTGGAACGGCCGGACCTCAGTCGCTCATCGGGTATCGAGGTAGCGGCACGCAAGGCTCTCAATGCGGGCCGGTTGACCACCGACGACATTCGGTGGTTCGACCTCTACTCCTGCTTCCCGTCGGCAGTTGAGATGGCTGCAGAGGCTCTCGACTTGGACCCGCTCGACGACAGAGGCCTCACAGTAACCGGAGGCCTGCCTTATCACGGCGGTCCCGGAAACAATTACGTCAGCCACTCGATCGTTGAGATGGTCCGACGGTGTAGACGCGACCCAACCGATGTCGGACTCGTCACCGGCCTCGGGTGGTATTCCACGAAGCATTCGGTCGGTCTGTGGTCGGCCACCCCGCCACCAACCGGGTGGCGACTGCTCGACACGGCGGTCGAGCAAGCTCAGATCGATTCATTGAGGTTGGGTGTCGCAGGCGTCGACGAGGCGACCGGTTGCGCGACAGTGGACGGATACACCGTCGTCTACGACCGAGACGGGCAACCTCGATGGACTCCGATCATCGCGCACCTGTCTGACGGGCGAAGAGTTGTCGCACGCAGCGACGATCCGCAGATCGCCGAGGCGATGGCGAGTGAGATGTACGTCGGCAGAACGGTCAGCCTCCGAACAAGAGGATCGTTCAGCGGGTTTGAGCTTCCATGATCGCCGAGGCGATGGTGCTGACCGGACCGCGGAATCTGGAGCGACGCCGGATGACCATTCCCGACGTCGGTGACCAGGGTGCGATACTGCGAGTTGAAGCGTGTGGTCTGTGCGGTACGGATCACGAACAATTCACCGGACACCTGCCTGCCGGCTTTTCATTCGTTCCAGGGCATGAAATCGTCGGCATCGTCGAGCGGGTCGGCGCCGCGGCCGGCGAACGCTGGGGGGTGCAGGCGGGCCAGCGCGTGGCCGTCGAGGTGTTCCGGTCCTGCCGAGACTGCCCCGAGTGCCGCCGCGGCGACTACCGGCGGTGTGCGGTCAACGGCATCGCCACCATGTTCGGCTTCGTCGACGTGGAGATCGGTGCGGGGTTATGGGGCGGATACGCCACCCATGTGGAGCTTCCGTGGGACGCGATGCTACTGCCGATTGCCGAAGACATGGACCCCGTTCTCGCCACGTTGTTCAACCCTCTCGGGGCCGGTATCCAATGGGGGGCGAGTCTTCCCGACACCAAGGCGGGGGACGTCGTAGCGATCCTGGGACCCGGCATCCGTGGAATCTGTGCGGCCGTGGCGGCCAAAGAGGCGGGAGCCGCGTTCGTTGCGATGACCGGCGTCGGCCCACGCGACGAACAACGACTGGCCATAGCCAGATCATTCGGTGTCGACCTGCCCATCGATGTATCGAAGGACGATGCAGCGACCGCGCTCCAGCGTGAGACAGGCGGACGGCTTGCCGACGTGGTCGTCGACGTCACCGCGAAAGCACCCACCGCGTTCGCCGATGCCGTCGGCCTTGCCAGGCCCGGCGGCACAGTTGTGGTGGCCGGCACCCGCGGAGGAGGCGGCGCGCCCCGGTTTGAACCAGACTTGTTGGTCTATAAAGAATTACACGTCGTAGGCGCACTCGGCGTGGAGTATCCCGCCTACCGGGCAGCCCTCGAGATTCTAGCCATGGGCCGCTGGCCGTTCGACCGGATCACCAGAGAATCAACCGGATTCGCTGGGCTCGCGCAGCTGCTCACTTCGCTTGCAGATGAAAGTGCCCGATCAAGTGGGGCGCTGCACAACGTCTTTTTGCCCACGCCCTAACGGCGTGCAGAGGTTCAACAGAGAGGGCCACCCGTGACCATGGCGGAACGCGTACCGATGCTAGACCGTGAGCAGGCCCAGCTGCGAGCTGCCGAATGTGGGTTGCCCGAAGAGTTGGCAGAGCTGTCGGTATTCCGCGTGGCACTTCATCAGCCGCGTGTGGCGGTTGCGTTGTATGGGCTGCTGGACGCGTTACTCTTCCGCGGTTCCCTTGACGCGCGGCTACGCGAGCTGGTCATCTTGCGCATCGGCTGGGTCACTGGCTCCGAATACGAATGGACTCAACATTGGCGAATCGCCACACTGCTCGGCGTTCCTGAGCATGATCTCCTCGCGGTGCGCGACTGGCAGAATTCCGAAAGCCTCGGGCCAGTCGAGCGTGCGGTCCTCGCAGCGACCGATGATGTGGTAAGCGACGGGGTCATCTCCGAGGAAAACTGGGCTGGGTGCCAGAAGGCATTCAATAGCGATCACGCGGTTTTGGTCGAACTTGTCGGAGCAATCGCCAATTGGCGGCTCTTTTCGATCCTGCTTCGATCTCTGAATATTCCGCTTGAGTCCGGTACCGACGGCTGGCCGCCCGATGGGCGAGCTCCTCGGCGTCGCGATTGAGCGAAAAATGTGGACCGGTGCTCGATTGAAGCGGTCAGCGCCCCAATCGCCAGACCACGACCCGTGTCGTAGACGGACAAGTCCCCCCTCGGACACATCCGGCGACACGACTCAAGTCGGCTGTCGCCTGGACTCGTCGCAGATGGGGATCGTAATCAAGACGCAGCCCCAGGCTTGCGTACACCTCAGCGCGCTCCGCGCCGGTTGCCGCACCAAGCACCGATGACAGCCCGCCCCACTTCTCGACCAATTCGTTGATCTGTGCGGCAGACATGACGCGAGGCCGCTCCGCTTGCTCAAGACGGGCCTTCAGCTCGTCGCGTTCGGCGGTGCGGCGACGCAATGCAGCGGTCAAATCCTCAACGGCCACACCAGACTCCACGGCGGTAACCAAAGCAGCAACCTTGGCATTCGCCTCGCTAAGCTGGCGCTGCAAGGCGGCGTAGCCAGTACCGGCTGCCGGGTCCACGTCCTGCCCCCGTGCGAGGTCTTAAGGATCAGCCAGAGTGGCGATCCATTCGTCAAGCCGCGCTGTCACCTCATCTTCACGGAGATAGACGGTGCGCGGGTGATCACTCAGATCCGTCGGTACCGAACGCGACTTACCTAGTTCACAACGGTAGAGGATGCGGGTTGTTCGTTTCCCGACGCGAGCGGCGCCCTGCATCCGCCGTCCGCACGAACGCGACTTACCTAGTTCACAACGGTAGAGGATGCGGGTTGTTCGTTTCCCGACGCGAGCGGCGCCCTGCATCCGCCGTCCGCACGCGGCGCAGAACAACCGCCCGCGCAGCGCGTACGGCGTCGTCGATTCTCTGCTGCAGACGAGACCGGGACCACGCCGCTGAGGTGAGCCCGTCGTAGTGGTCCAGTCGTTGTGGGACTCTGTTGCCCGGTGTTCGGGCGAGGAAGAATCGACGACGACATGGCATCGAACAAGCGCCGGCGGCATACGCCGGATCAGATCATCCGCAAGCTCGCCGAGGGCAACAAGCTGCTCGCGTCGGGTCAGGAGTTGGCCGAGGTGTGCCGGCATCTGGAGATCGCGGAATCGACGTGGCATCGCTGGTTGGCCCATGTCGGCGGACATGAAAAACTGCCCACTGGCGGACACGAAAGTGCCCATTCGCGGCCAATAAGAACTGCCCACCGGCGGACACGGAAGTGCCCGCCGGCGGTCATGAATCTGCCCAGACCTGTTTGATGCCGTCCGGCGCGTCAGCGCCGTGGCGGCCTCTCCTGTGGTTTCGATGTCGATGCCTAGTCGAACCGAAACCCGCAGGAGAGACCTACCTTGAAGTCTGACGGAGAACTCATGGAAATACTCAATGCCTACGACCTGACCGGGTCCTATCGTGCTGCGGCGGAGCTGTGCGGGTGCTCGCATCACACCGTGAAGAAAGCGGTCGAAGACCGCGACGCCGGATTGGCGCCGGTGACTCGGCGTGCCCGGATGATCGATGATTGGCGCGACGTCCTGGAGGGTTGGGTCGGCGAGTCGAAGGGAAAGATCCGCGGCGACAAAGCCCACGACAAACTCGTCGCGTTGGGATACACCGGCACAGACCGCACCACCCGCCGAGCGTTGGCAGAAATCAAATCGCAATGGCGACTGGGCAATACACGCGTGCATCGACCGTGGATCACCGAGCCCGGACTGTGGCTGCAGTACGACTTCGCCGACGGCCCGCTGGTGGCCGGCCGCAAAGTGGTGCTCTTGGTGGCGTGGCTGGCATGGTCGCGTTACCGGGTGGTGATCGCGTTACGGGACCGGACCGCACCCAGTGTCTTCGCCGGCCTGGACCGCATCTTCCGCCTCGTCGGTGGTGCCCCGACCTACCTGCTGACCGACAACGAGAAGACCGTCACCGTCGGACACATCGCCGGGGTCCCGGTCCGCAACCGGTCCGCGGTCACCTTCGGGCGGTATTACGGCATCTCGGTGCTGACCTGTGAGCCCGCCGACCCGGCGTCCAAAGGCGGGGTGGAGAACGCCGTCAAGCTCGCCAAGGCCGACATCGTGCCCACCGAGACGAACCTGCTGCCCCAGTACGCCAGCTTCGCCGACGTCGAAACGGCGTGCGCGCAGTTCGTCACCGACATCAATGCCCGGGTGCACCGCACGACGGGTCGGCGCCCGGTCGAGATGCTCACCGCCGAACGCCCGGCACTGCACGCAATCCCGGACCTGCCTCACACCGCCGCGTTGGGGGTGACCCGGCGGGTTCCCGACAACACTCCGATGGTCACCTTCGAACACTGCCAATACTCCCTACCGGCAACACTATTGGGTCAGACGGTGTGGATTCGCCACCACGCGGGGACCGACGAGGTGGTGATCTGCGCTCTCGATGACGGGGGCCCGATCGAGGTGGCGCGGCACCGCCGCGCCACCCCCGGAAGCCCGGCCATCGACGACGCTCATTTCCCTGACCACCACGACAAAGTTCCCGGGGACTACCGCGTGCGGGCCCGCACCATCTCCGAGCAGACGTTCCTGGCCTTGGGCACTGGCGCAGCTGTATGGCTCAAAGAAGCCGCCGCTGTCGGAACCGAACGCATCCTGCAGAAGATGGCCCACGCCGTCGAACTCTCCGCGCTGGCCGGCCATGTTGATGTCGACTGGGCGCTCGGCCATGCCGCCGTCCACGGCCGGTTCGCCACCGGCGACCTCGATTCCATCCTGGCCGCCAAAGGCCTGGACCCCACCCGTCGCGGCGCCGACGAAGACACCTCCCTGGCCCAAGGCACCAGTTCCTGGAACCTGTTCGGCCGCACAATCATCGACGGAACCGAGGCAGGCATCGCATGACCAACACCACGACCACCGCGCCGCCGTTGCCCGCTGACGTCGAAGGGTTGATGCGTGGGCTGCGGTTGCCGCACGCCCGCGCGATCGCCGCCGACGTGCTGGCCACCGCCCGCGCTCAACGCTGGGATCCCACCGAGGTCATCAAAGCGCTGCTGACCGAGGAAGCTGCCGGACGGGCCCGCTCGATGCTGGCTGCTCGCCGTAAAGCTGCCGGTTTCCCGACCGGGAAAACCTTCGACGTCTGGGATCCGGGCGCCTCCTCGATCCCGCTACCGACCCAGCAGGCGCTGCAGACTTTGGAATGGGTTGGGCGTCGGGAGAACCTGGTGGTCTGCGGCCCGGCCGGCACCGGCAAGACGTTCTTCCTCGAAGCGTTGGGGCAGAAAGTCATTGAGGCCGGGATGCCGGTGGCGTGGTTCACCCTCGAGCAGATCGGGGTGCTGGTGCGGGCGCACCGCGCCGACGACTCACTGGGCAAGGCCGTCGCCAAGATCGTCCGCGCCGAGCTCGTGGTCATCGATGACGTTGGCCTTCTTCCCGTGGGTGCGGACGCCGCTGAAGGGCTTTACCGCATCGTCGAAGCCGCCTATGAGCGCCGCTCGGTGGCGATCTCGTCGAACCTTCACCCGAGCGGTTTCGATGAGCTGATGCCCAAGACGTTGGCGACCGCCACCGTCGACCGGCTGCTCCATCACGCGCACCTGTGCCAAACCAGCGGCGATTCCGTGCGCCTGGCCCAGGCCCTGCACGGGAAAGGAGTCCAACCCCTGAGCTGACAACGGCCTCACCGACCGGTGGCGGACACACCCTCATGGGCAGATTCGTGTCCGCCACTGGGCAGTTCTTATTGGCCACCTACGAGCAGTTTTCATGTCCGCCCACGGGCAGTCTCAGCTGTCCATTGACAGGCCCAGTACGGCGGCATGAAGGCCAACGAGGCCAAGCGGCTCAAAGAGCTCGAAGCCGAGAACGCCCGGCTCAAGAAGTTGGTCGCCAATCAATCAGGCCCTCGACATCGACATGCTCAAGGACCTCTCGGCGGGAAACTTCTGACCCCGAACCGTAAACGCCGCGCCGTCGAGGTGCTGCGTGAGCGGTTCGGGGTGTCGCAACGCCGGGCCTGCACGGTGGTGGGCATCCACCGTTCCACGATGCGCCTGAACCCGCCGCCCATCCCCGCCGAGGAGGCCGAGCTACGTGCCTGGTTTCGCCGGTTCTCGGTGGACCGGCCTCGTTGGGGGTGGCGACGGGCCGCCAAGATGGCCCGCCGGGCGGGCTGGACGGTCAATAACAAGCGGATCCGCCGGCTGTGGCGCGAGGAGGGCCTGCGGGTCCCGCAGCGCCGCCGCAAGAAGCGGTTGACCGGTATCGGTGTCGCCGTGGGCGCGATGTCACCGATCCGGCCGAACGTCATCTGGGCGATGGACTTTCAGTTCGATACCACCGTCGACGGCCGCACCCTGAAGATGTTGAACGTGACCGACGAGTTCACCCGCGAAGCCCTCGCGATCGAAGTTGATCGCGCCATAGACGCCGACGGCGTCGTCGATGTTCTGGATCGCTTGGCCCTCACCCACGGGGCGCCGCACTATGTCCGCTTTGACAACGGCCCCGAGTTCGTGGCGCACGCGGTCAGTGATTGGTGCCGATTCAACAGTGCCGGTCCACTTTTCATCGATCCTGGCTCGCCGTGGCAGAACGCCTGGATCGAATCGTTCAACGGCCGGTTACGTGATGAACTGCTCAACTCGTGGCGCTTCGATTCGCTCCTGGAAGCCCGCGTGATCATCGAGGACTGGCATTGCGACTACAACGCCAACAGGCCCCAACTCCGCCCACGGCCAACTCACCCCAGCCGAGTTCGCTCTACAGTGGACCACGACCCATCAACCCCAAGCCGCATAGTGTGGTTCCCCCGAAATCGTGGAGGGTTTCCTATGCCGCTTCCGGCTTGGTCTTGGATTCCCTGATCTCGTAGTTGACGGGCGATAGCCCGTCTGCG
>NZ_JACKSH010000286.1 GCF_025821625.1 Mycolicibacterium pyrenivorans | reverse complement strand
TTTGGTCTGGGCATCGGTCCCGCCGTGCTCATTCACGAAGGCTCTACTCTTATCGTCGTCGCCAATGCGTTGCGCCTCCTCGGGATGCCGATGCAGTCGGTGACCCCAGCAGCGCCGCGGGTTGAGCGTGCGAACGAGACGCCATGACGATCGACAACCATGGTGCGGCAGGTGAATTCGAGCATGCCGACGTCGACACGGTGGTCATCTTCGTCGACATCGCGGGGTTCACGGCGTTCACCGAAGCCCACGGTGATCATCGTGCTGCCGAACTGGCAGATCGGTTCGCCGCCATAGCCGCCGGGGCACTCGGGCCCGGCGACGACATGATCAAGACCCTCGGCGACGCCGTGATGATCACCAGTTCGGACCCCGCCGCGGCGCTGGCTTTCCTTCGGCGACTCCACGACGAAACCCGGCGTATCGACGGCTTTCCGTTGCTGCGCGCAGGCATCTGTGCCGGGGCGGTGGTGAAGCGCCGCGGAGACGTCTTCGGGTCGACGGTCAACACCGCAGCCAGACTGGCCGCCGTCGCCCGGCCAGNGCGCAGGCATCTGTGCCGGGGCGGTGGTGAAGCGCCGCGGAGACGTCTTCGGGTCGACGGTCAACACCGCAGCCAGACTGGCCGCCGTCGCCCGGCCAGGTCAGATCGTAGGCAACGCCGAGGCCGCGGCCGCGCTTCGGGGGACGGACTTTCTGGCGATGACGTCGTTAGGCGCGCTCCGGCTGCGAAACGTGAGTGCACTGGTGGAAGCGTTCGCCCTCGACGTCGGAACCCGCCACCAGGAGCACGTCGATCCGATATGTCGGATGCACGTCACGACAGATGCCCAGTCGCTGACGATCGCGCATGAGGAGGACACGTACCGGTTCTACTTCTGTTCGACGGCCTGCCTACGCCGATTCGCAGACCGCGTTGGCGATATGAGCACGTCGCCTGGTGACGGGGACTTGCAGTCCACGCCGTCGTTCTTCGCTGAAGTCGCGGCCCATTTCGACACGCTGGGGTCCTCGCCGAACGGGCGGGAGTCTGCGCCGTCGTCGACTCGTTCAACCTCCTCGTAGAAGGCCGATGATCACCATATTGTTGGGAGGCCAATATCGGGTACGGGCGTTGGCTTGCCGGCGTTCAGTGCCGCAATGGGGTCGCTGTTCGCGGTGGCTTCTGCGTCGCCTATGGCCGTTTCGGCAAGCTCACTGGACTTGTCGAGTTCGCTCAGGGGAGCCGAAGAAAGGGTTGGCTTGCACAATCCCCGACTCAGGCCGGCGTGGACATGCCTGCCGTGCCATCAGTCACCACGCGGTGCCCTGCTGCGGCGACTACCGGTACCTGTGGCGGCTCCGTCTGGTGGGGCTTTCTTGCTTCGGTTCAGCGGCCTGGTCCCATCATTCCGTGACCCATGCCGGGACCCATCATTCCGTGACCCATGCCAGGTCCCATCATCCCGCCGCCCATCATTCCGCTCATCATCGCCGGCATCCCTTCGACGACGAATCCGGTGACTTCGCGGGCGTGTTCGCGAATGGCGTTGGTCAGTTCTGGGTCGCTGGAGGTTTCGACCACCACCACGCCGCTGGGTGTGAGCGTGATCTGACGTTGATAATCGGCAGCNGTGTTCGCGAATGGCGTTGGTCAGTTCTGGGTCGCTGGAGGTTTCGACCACCACCACGCCGCTGGGTGTGAGCGTGATCTGACGTTGATAATCGGCAGCACGGCGGAACAGGGTAGGCAGGCTTGAGCTCATGCAGGTGACTTCACTGCCCTGATCGAGGTGGGTATACATCGATGAGACGTGGGCCTGCAGTTCGGCGACGAGGTCGGCGGAGTCAGATTCGGTGGTGGTGCGCACCCCGCCGGGAATCTCTTCGACGCTGCGTCGAAGCTCGCCATGCCGCATGAACATGTTCATGTAGGCGCGCATGTCCATACCGGTCGCGCCACCCATCCCGGGTTGGGCACGGCTGACCGGTATGTCGATCATGTTGCGCAAGACATACCCCAGCCCGAAGAGGGCCCCACCGGTGGCCAGCATTCTCAGCGCCGCTCGCCTGCTCATTCCGGTCATTTCCGATGATCCCTTCGCGTGCTCGACATGTGCTGTGAGAATCGCGTTGTGGGCGAACGCGTGGTGCGAGTTGCGTCCGTCTTGGGCGTTGGCGGCTCCGTGGCCGACGATGGCCGGCTCGATGAGACAACTTGAAATTGCTGCCGTCGCAGCGTGAACCTGTTCTTGTGCGCTACGGCCGAGGTGTGGTTGGAGTGGTTGTCGGCGGCTGCCACTGGCCGGGCCCCCAGGGGCCAGAGGGCCCCATGTTCCCCGGTGACCATGAGCCCTGCGGCCCCATCATGCCGGGCCCCATCATGCCGGGTCCCATCATGCCGGGCGTTCCTTGACAATGCCCCCGATTGCCGCCGAAACCGTCGGTGGCCCTGCCGATGAAGAACCCGGAAAAGAACACCACCGCAACGATGAACACCGCAGCGGCGGCAATGCCACTCCACGCCAAGGCGTGGTTCACCCCTCGGCGCTGTCCGGCCACGGCGATTCGTTCGCTCGTGGATTCAGGTGTATCGGTCATTCTTCCAATCTCCTTCGCTGCATCCATTT
Source organism: Mycolicibacterium pyrenivorans (assembly GCF_025821625.1). Lineage (GTDB taxonomy): Bacteria > Actinomycetota > Actinomycetes > Mycobacteriales > Mycobacteriaceae > Mycobacterium > Mycobacterium pyrenivorans. Next base: position 4,438 of record NZ_JACKSH010000286.1, on the reverse strand, counting down.
TTGAGGTCCTCGGTCGACTGGCAATCCCGCTATCGGCCGACCGTGAGCCCGCGGCACGTGAGTCAGCGCGATTCCTGGTGTTCGCGCAGCAGCGTCATCCGCCGCCGATACTCATCCTCGTCGATGTCGCCGCGCGCAAACCGTTGGGCCAGAGCATTTTCGGGCTGCGACCAGGCTCCTGAATCCGCGCGGTTGCGCTGTGCATCGCTACCGGCGAGATGCCGGATGGCCAGCACGACCGCGGTGATCAGGGCGGCCGACAACAGCACCGTCACCGCGCCCATGAGGATCCACCCGCCCCATCCCCAACCGCCCCACATGCAGCCGTCTGTGCCGTACATCATGGTGGTGAACCTCCTTCACTCGACTCGCCGGGGGAATGTCTCACCTGACCACCAGGATGGACTGGCAGGGCGCTCTGACGGTAGGGCCGATGTGCCTCAACATGCCCGCAAGCCGTGCGGAAACCAGAAAAGTGCCTGTCTCCATGGTTCGGCATCAGCTCGAGGATCATTTTGCCCTGCTACTCGTCGGCGTCGACCCCATTGTCGAATACCCCTGCGGGTATATCAAGGACCCTTTTCGGGGGCGGATCTAACGAGACTTGGCAATCTGCCGCTACGGCCACCCGGCGGTCCATGGATATGCGCATGACCGGCCCTTTGTGTGCCGTGTGGGTTGCGGGTTGGCACGCAGCTTCAGCCCGGGTCGCTTTCCCTGCCACGGGCGTATGCACTCACCGAGATTGTCGGACAACTTCCGCCGATCATGAGGGCGCCGCTGCTGCGTGGGCCGTCGCTGGTTGGTCGGTCGGTGCAAGGGGCAGGGGCTTGGCGCGGCCGGCGCGCACACCATTGGCGATGACGACGACCTCGGCCAGCTCGTGGACCAGCACGACGGCGGCCAGACCGAGCACACCGAGCAGCGCCAGCGGTATCAACACGGTGATCAGCGCCAGTGACAGGCCGACGTTTTGCAGCATGATCCGTCGGGCGCGACGCGCGTGGCTGAATGCCTGCGGCAGGTGGCGCAGGTCCTCGCCCATCAACGCCACGTCGGCGGTCTCGATGGCTACGTCGGTGCCCATCGCCCCCATCGCGATACCGAGGTCGGCGGTGGCCAGGGCGGGGGCGTCGTTGATCCCGTCGCCGACCATGGCTGTGTTGCGCTGGGCACGCAGTTCTTCGATGAGCCGCGCCTTGTCCTCGGGGCGTAGCTCAGCGTGCACATCGTCGATACCGACATCTTTGGCGAGCGCGGCGGCGGTGGTGTGATTGTCGCCGGTGAGCATCGCGATGTGGTAGCCGTCGCGGCGCAGCTGGGCGACGACCTCGGCCGCCTCGGGACGGAGTTCGTCGCGCACGGCGATCGCGCCGACTGTTTGGCCGTCATCTTCGACGAGCACCGCGGTGGCGCCGGCCTGCTGCATCCGTACCACGGCATCAGCCAATGCGCCCGCATCGAGCCACCCGGGTCGGCCCAGGCGAATCGTGTTGCCGTCGCGGCGTCCGGTGAGCCCGGCGCCGGTCACCGCCTGCACGTCAGTAGCCGGGGTGACCTCGTCGACGGCGGCCAGGATCGCCGCGGCCAGCGGGTGTTCACTGCGCGCTTCCAGCGCTGCGGCCAGATCGAGCACCTGCTCGCGGGTGGCGCCGTGGGTGGTGGCCACCTCGATGACAGTGGGCCGGTTGGCGGTCAGGGTGCCGGTCTTGTCCAGGGCGACGCCGCGCACCGCGCCGAGGGCCTCCAGCGCGGCGCCACCCTTGACCAGCGCGCCGAGTTTGCTGGCCGCACCGATCGCGGCGACCACGGTCACGGGCACCGAGATCGCCAACGCGCACGGCGAGGCCGCGACCAGTACGACGAGGGCACGTTCGATCCACACGGCCGGGTCGCCGAGCAGGCTGCCGATCATGGCAATAAGGGCCGCGGCGATCATCACCCCGGGAACCAGCGGCTTGGCGATGCGGTCGGCCAATCGCTGGGAGGCGCCCTTGCGGGACTGTTCGGCCTCCACGATCTTCACGATGCGGGCCAGCGAGTTGTCCTGGGATGTGGTGGTGACTTCGACCTCCAGCACGCCGGTGCCGTTGATCGAGCCGGCGAACACCTCGTGGCCCGGTTCGGCTTCCACGGGCACCGACTCACCAGTGATCGCCGAGACATCCAGCGCGGTGCGGCCGCTGCGGATAATGCCGTCGGTGGCGATCCGCTCGCCGGGCTTGACCAGCATTCGGTCGCCGACACGCAATTCACGTGAGGACACGACCATCTCGGTGTCGCCGCGCACAACAGTGGCCTGATCAGGCACCAGCGACAGCAGGGCGCGCAGTCCGCGACGGGTGCGTGCCAGCGAATACTCTTCCAAACCCTCGCTGATCGAGAACAGGAACGCCAGCATCGCGGCTTCGCCGACTTCGCCGAGGAGCACCGCGCCCACAGCGGCGATGGTCATCAACGTGCCCACCCCGATCCTGCCTTTGGCCAGACGCTTCAGCGTGGACGGCACAAAGGTATAGGCGCCGACAACCAAGGCAACCGCTTCCAACGTGAGCACGACCGCCGACGGCGCACCTGCCCCGCCGGCGATCACCCCGGCCAGCAGGAACACCCCCGCGACGGCCGCGAACTGCAGTTCCCGAACCTGCCACAGGGATTCGGCCTGCTCCTCGGGCTGCCCGCTGACGTCGGCCTCGTCTCCGCCGCAACCGCAGGTGTCGCTCATCGCTTGGTCACCGCTTCTTTCTTCGTCGCATCGGCTCCGTAGACAGGGCACAGCACCACCTGGTTCCCGGTCGCGGCCAGCAGCGATTCCGCCGACGCGAGCAGATCCATCAGCTCTGGGCGATTCAGCGAGTAGAACATCTGCCGGCCTTCCGGGCGCCCGGTGACCAGGCCGCACTCGCGTAGGCAGGCCAGATGCGCCGACACAGTCGACTGCGCAGTGCCCAACACCCTAATCAGATCCACCACCCGGGCCTCCCCTTCGGTGAGGCGCTGAAGGATCGCCAACCGGGTGGGATCCGATAGGCCGCGAAACAGCGCTGCCGCCGGCGCCAGATCCGCGGCCGACGGGGAGGAACCCGCTCCTTTTGTCATCGCCATTCAACGATGATAGCGCTCGATTCCTATCAATCGTGGTGGGCCGGTGGGTTACTCGGTTACGCTCACCCAAATGTCAGATCTGCCAGTCCTGGGCACCGTCGTTCTCGTCGTAGATGCCGACGGAATTCTTGACGACGATCGGGTCCCCGCTGCCGAAGTTGTCGTAGAACCACTGCGCATTGGCTGGACTCAAATTGGGGCACCCGTGGCTGACGTTGCGCTTCCCCTGATCAGCGACTGACCAGGGCGCACCGTGAACGAAGATGCCGGCGTTGTTGATGCGCACCGCGTCTTGGACTTTGAGCTTATAACCTTCGGCTGCGTCGACCGGAACACCATAGGTGGAGGAGTCCATCACCATGTCGGCGAACTTCTCGAGCACGTAGTAGGTGCCGTTGGGCGTCTCGTATCCCGGCTTGCCTAGGGATACCGGCATGGTCTTCTCGAGTACGCCGTTGCGCATGATTTCCATGTGGAGGGTGGCGTTGTCGATGGTCGCTACCAACGAGTCGCCGGTGCGGAAGCTCGATTTCGTGCCGCTGGCGTCGATGCTGACCGTGGTGTCGGCGGGCCAGAAGTCGATGGGTCGCCATCTGAGTTGAGTCGTGCTCATCCAGTAGAACTTCCCGGGGACCGCGGGGGTGGAGGAGATGTGGACGGCTTGTTCGGCCAGCGTGCGGTTGGCGATTGGTCGTTGGAAGTTGATGATGATGGGTTTGGCGACGCCGACCGTCGAGCCGTTCGTCGGGTTGAACGTGGGGGGAGCGAAGACCGGTGGGCCGAGGTAGGGCACCGGGTTTTGGCCGGCTGGTGGGTCCTCGGAAGCTGCCGGCGACGAGCCGGGGGGCGGCCCGGTTAGCGCAGGGAGGAGGGGGCTCGGCGCTGTCGAGCCAGGGACCGTGAGGGGGTCGCCGGACCGGGGCAGGGGCGTCTGCGGCTCGGCGCTCGCCGACGGCGCGGTCAGCACGGTTACGGCTGTTAGTGGGGCCATCAGCATTGCCATGATCAGCTTGGGGGGCGGGCATCGCATGCGGCTTCCTCCCTCCGATGATTTGTTTCTACGTAGTTTGATAGTAGATGATGGCGTCGGGTCCGGCGGTATGGCCGTGACCTGCGTCGTTGTTGAGCGGTGTTGGACCGGTGGGTACGAAGGGGTGTCGGACTTCGTGGATGGCGTCACCGCGATCGCTACGTCTGGACACGTCCTTCTCGCGGTGTTCGTGTCGGCTTTGGCAGGGTTGGTGTCGTTCGCATCGCCCTGCGTCGTCCCTCTCGTGCCCGGGTACCTGTCTTACCTCGCCGCGGTGGTCGGCGTGGATGACCAGGCGCGTGC
>NZ_JACKSH010000285.1 GCF_025821625.1 Mycolicibacterium pyrenivorans | reverse complement strand
CATCGAACTCGGATTCCCCCAAAACGCCTGAACCGCGCCCGCGAGAGTACGGTTTGTGACACATCAACCGGGAGAACCCGTCACAACTCGTACTCTCGGCGGACGGCGACGTCAGGCGTCACGCCGCAGAGCGGTCAGCGGCGCCACCAGGAGCTCGCAACTCGTGGCTGGGGCGCCGAATTCTGCTCGCAGGTGCACCGCTGGGAAGCGGGCACGGAGCGCATGACGTCATCGACATGCTGGCCGCAGCCGGCCCAGCCGGTCTTGCCACACTTCGGACACTTCTCGGCGTAACACATGGCTTCTCCTCACTACGTCGGTTTCGGTCAGGACTTCGCCGCGGCGATCTTGGCGCGGACTTCGGTCATGTCGAGCGCCTTGATCCGGGTGATCAGGTCCTCGAGCGCCGCCGCCGGCAACGCTCCGGGCTGGCGGTGGATGAGCACGCCGTCGCGGAACGCCATGACCGTGGGAATCGCCTGAATCTGCAGCGCCGCGGCAAGTTCGTTCTCGGCTTCGGTGTCGACCTTGGCGTGCACGACGTCGGTGTGCTCCTGGGACGAGCGATCGTAGACCGGCGCGAAGGCACGGCACGGCCCACACCACGATGCCCAGAAGTCGATCAGCACGATGGGATTGTCCGTGATCGTCGACTCGAAGGTCGACTGGGTCAGATTGACGGTTGACATTGTGGTGTCCTTTCGTTGTCACACAGCCGAATTGCTAGGCCAGACCCTTGAGCATCAGGTTCCAGTACATGAACGGCAGCCCGTACTTCTTGAGGTACCAGTAGGCCCGGTGCGGTGTTGTCGGGTTCAGCAGCGGGAACGACGGTTCCAGGTTCAGGTCGTAGTCGAACTCCGCCAGCAGCATCGCGTGCGAGGACGTGACGATCGGACACGACGAGTACCCGTCGTAGGACGCCCCGAGCGGCCGGCCCTCGAGGTACGCCTCGATGTTGTCGACCACGACCGGCGCCTGCTTGCGGATCGCCGCGCCGGTCTTCGAGTTCGGCGACGATCCGGCGTCCCCGAGGCTGAACACGTTGGGGTAGCGCACATGTTGCATCGTGTGCTTGTCGATCTCGACGTAGCCCACCGCGTCCCCGGTCGACAAGGGACTGGATTTGATCCAGTCCGGGGCCGACTGCTGCGGTACGACGTGAAGCACGTCGTACGGCAACATGAGATCGCTGCCGCCCTCGCCGACACTCTTGACCGCGACCTTGCGCGCCCCGGCGTCCACCGACGTCACTTCCGAACTGCTGTGAAGCTGGATGCCGTAGTCCGCGATGACCTTGTCCAGGCTGTCGGCGATCGCCGGAATCCCGAAGGGCCGCGCCCCCGGCATGACGAGGTGCACGTCGATGTCCTTGAGAACGCCCTGCTTGCGCCAGTAGTCGGCCGCCAGGTAGGCGATCTTCTGCGGTGCGCCCGCGCACTTGATCGCACCGGAGGGAACCGTGAACACAGCGCTGCCTGCGCGCATGTCGCGGATGAACTCCCAGGTGCGGGGTGCGAGGTCGAACCGGTAGTTCGACGACACCCCGCCCTTGCCGAGCGTCTCCTCGACGCCCTCGGTGTGATCCCAGTCGAGCTGGATGCCGGGGCAGACGACGAGTGCGTCGTACTCGTACGTCGCCCCGTCGGCACACGTCACCGTGTTGTTGTCCGGATCAAACACCTTGGCAGCATTCTTGATCCACGTCGCGCCCTTGGGCATGACCGAGGATTCGTCGCGCTCGGTCGTCGAGACCTTCGCCTGGCCGCCGCCGACGAGCGTCCACAGCGGCTGGTAATAGTGCTTGCTCGACGGCTCGATGACCGCGACGTCGGTGTAGCCCTTGCGGAGCATCCGCGCCGCGACGGTGATGCCGGCGGTGCCGCCGCCGACGATCAGGATTTGGTGCTTGGCCGTGATGGTCATGGTGCGTGGTCTCCTAGGATCAGGTGCTCTGGGGGTCAGGCGTTTTGGTGGGAGTCGTCCCAGGCGCCATCCCAGGCGCCGTAGCCGCCGAGGATGTCGCTGACGTCGGCGAAGCCGTGGTGGCGCAGCAGGCTGGCCGCGACCGAGGACCGGTAGCCGCCGGCGCAG
>NZ_JACKSH010000284.1:24769-76111 GCF_025821625.1 Mycolicibacterium pyrenivorans | reverse complement strand
CACGAACAAGATCAACCCGACGACGGCGCCACAGGCCACATCAGCACGCTCAATGACGACCGCATACCCCGTCGTCGTCATCCCGAGAGACGGTCAACACCTATACCCTCGACGCGGACAACTCTCTCCACTACCGGTGCATGGATGTACTGACCGGCCAGCCAGGCACGCGCCAAACTGTCGACGCCGACGAGCTGCTGTACTGGATCGTCGACGACGCGGCCCGCGCGGTCGCCTGGAGTTTTGCCTACCGCTCCCCCGCCGCGCGCGGCACCGGCGCCGACACGCTCAAAGCGACCGTGGCCCTGCCATTGTGGGCCGCCTTTGTCAGTGCACTCGACCCGCGGTGGGGCTCGAAGACGCAGGCCACGATTGACGCTCTCCTGCACAACTCCAAACCCACCCGACGCGCGAGCTAACCACTAAATGCGCAGTTCAGGGCCGCGACGGCCCGAACGCTGCACGGTCGCTTTCTAGGGTTGATCCCCAGCACGAAAGTCGTGCATCAAGGGAAGGAAACCCAGACGTGACCATGAAGATTCACAGCCCGAAGATTCTCGTTTTTGATGTCGCACCCAGCCGCTTGATGGAGATGAGCGTCGACTACTACCGCGAGTGCCAGATCGCGGGAGCCGGCAGCGTCGAGGTCGACGTGGCCGACGATGACACCACCATCGTCTCCGCGACCCGCTACCTGCCCGCCGACGCCGACGTTGCCGCGGTCGTCCACGACGGCGTTCTCCAGGTGCTCTGCACGCGCGCCGGCCGCGACCCGATCATCATGTGCGAGTTCCCTGCGTGGACGAACTACACCGTGCACCGCTCTCGCCGGTGAGCCGTGTATGTGGCTCCTCAGCGTTGTAGCGTCCCGGCGCGCTCAGTGCTTCGGAACTTCGCGGCCATCCATAGCGATGAAGGCACACTCCGAGGTGGCCGGCGGGTCGTAAACCGTCCTGTCGCAAGTTGCTGGTGGAGTGTACGTATTTCGTGCGTGCACTATTCCTTGCTTCTTAGGGCAGTCAGTTTCCTTCGAGTCCGCAACTATCGACGACTAACGAGTTTGTGCGAAGTACCTCTTGTGCTGTGAGCCTTGATGCGCGGAAGAGTTGCCGATCGAGGCCGCCTTGGCCCGCCGTGCTCCGGCGTACTCGACTGTCCTAGGTGAAGGACCATCTCACTGTCCTCCTACATCGAGGATTCGAGACGCGCGGTATCAGACAGGAAATGAGGCACGGCAAACCAGGCGCGAAGTAACCGCAGCCGGGCCGCGTGAGGAGTCTCGTTTCTCTAGAAACGAGACGGCGGGCTCGTGCAAGGCAAGGCCCCGTCTCGGTCTTGTCTCATTGGCTTCGTTAGTCGTTGACCTGCGAGTCTGCGGGCATGGGCAGTTGGTCATTGACCACGGCTGCGCACAGTGCCTGGGCGAGGCTGTATTGGGTGGGTAGCCCAGCTGGTGAGGGATGAACACGACAAGCTAGTCCGGGTTCGCTGCCAGATTGCGCCCAAGGATCGACGCCGTTGATCCTGATGGTGGGCGATCCCACGAAGGTCTGGTGAATCGCTTCGGCGGTGGTCTCAATCATGTTGATGTATACCGGTGTTCGAGTGAGACCCAGTTCGTCGAGCGTCACCCTCAGCAGTGCCTCGGCGAGCGTGGCGTGAGGGCAACCGGCAATCACGAGCAGCTCCACCCGAGGGCCGAGGTAGGTCGCTCCACCGTCGTGTTGTGTCGTCTCGTTGGGTGTGTTCGACGCGTCCCGAACAACGCGCCCCTCGTTCGCATCGCTGAACGCTGTTTGGTCCGACAACTTGGTCACCCTCTTTCTCGTTGGCCGATCCGGGCGCGCCGGGCCCCGGAGCATCATCTACTATCTCGGTACCGACATAGTAGATGCTTGATGCTCGGCGGGCCGATCGGTCGGCGGCCGCAGCAATGTGAAAGAAGGAGCAAATGTGTTTCGCGGACTCGGTGTGATGGTGGCGCTGGTGGCGGTGGCGGCGCTGTTTGGTGTGGGACTCGCCGCGACGGCGTCGGCTTCCGATGACTGTATGCACCGCTTTGGGTCTCAGCAGCAGGCCGAGATGGGGGGTGGCGTACAGGAGTGGTCAGTCACCAACCTCACGAAGAGCGCGGATCCCGCGCCTGGATATCCGCTGGCCGGACAGCTATGGGAGGCGACCGCGTCGGTCACGGCGACCTCAGGGGGATCGACGCCCATCATCCCCAATTTCAACGCCTCCACTGCTGATGGCGGCAGCTATCGCGTGCTGTGGCAAATGGCGAGCCCGCAGGGGATTTCTGGCGCCGCACTGGCTCAGGGCCAGACCGCTACGGGCAAGATCTACTTCGACGTCACCGGTGGCGACCCCGTCGCCGTGAGCTACGACGCTGGAGGTTCTGAACCGCTGATGTGGTGCTGCAGCGAGGCGATGATGTGCTGTAGCGGAGCGATGATGGCGATGCAGCCAATGCCGATGGATGACTGCGCCTGTTGTACCGATCCGGAACCGTGCCCGTGTTGTGCAGGAAACATGTAACCGTCAAACCCAAGGAAACCGGCCCGTCAGAACATGACGTGGTGGACGCATCGTCGGAGGGTCATGCCGCCGTCGGCGCGCAATGTCGGTTCTCCGTACCGAGGCCGTAGGCTGGTGCAGGAGGTGTGCTTATCGCACGGCAACCCCGGCAAGGACCGAAGACGAGGTAGGTGAGAGTAGCGGTGCGGGTGTTCGGTGAACTCGAGACCGTAGTCATGGCGCGGTTGTGGGAATCCGGCGGCAGCGGTACCGCCCGGGAGGTGGTCGAACAGCTTCGCACCGATCGCGAGATCGCCTACACCACAGTGCTGTCGACCATGGAGAATCTCTACCGCAAGGGTCACCTCCTGCGGGAACGGGAGGGCAAAGCGTTCCGCTACCGCACCGTGCTGAGCCATCCCGAACACATCGCCGCGCTCATGCGCGAAGCGTTGAGCGGCGGTGGCGAACACGACACAGCCGCGGTTCTGGCGCATTTCGTCGGGGAGATGAGTGCCGACGAGCTGGCAGGGCTCAAAGAGGTCATCCGCCGCCGGGGCCGGACATCGCCGAAACCATGAGCATGGCCGTCTGCCTCGCGGTTTACGCGCTGGCCTTGAGCGTTTTGGCGCCGCCATTGCTGTTGCGTGCCAATCTCCACGGTGCTGCCCCCCGCCTCGGTGTCAGCGCCTGGCTCGCCGTGATGGCCTCCGTGCTCGCGGCCTCGATCGGGGCGTTCACCCTGCTGGTGACCCATGTCCTCACCTCGGAAGGTGACATTGGTCTGATGGTGACCGGGTGCCTGGCCGGCTTGGGTTTCATCGTCCACGGCGGTTATGGCGAGTTGTTGCAGGTCAGCTTTCTAGCGCTGGCCGCGATGAGCACCCTGACGGTCGTGGTTCTGGGCAGCCGCGTGGTGCTCGCAATACGCCGTTCGCATCGGGGCAGTAGAGACCACGTCAGCGCCGCCCGGATCGCCGCCGGTGACACCTTGCCGGGGCCTGGAGGCGCCCTGATCATCGACAGCGCTCAGCGCGGGGTGTATTGCCTTGCTGGGCGACCCCACACCATCGTCATGACCCGCGGCGCGCTCGACGCCCTCGATGGCGCCGAACTGGCCGCAGTCCTCGCTCATGAACGCGCCCACCTGAGCGGACGCCACCATCATGTCCTGGCCGTCACCGCCGCTCTGGGCGCGATGCTGCCGCGGGTGCAGCTCTTCGCCAAGGGCGCCAGCGAGATCGCTCGCCTTTTGGAGATGTGCGCCGACGACGCCGCCGCCCGACGACACAGCTGCGACACCATCGTCGACGCACTTGTTGCCCTCAGCCTTCCAGGCCCCACCTCGACATCACCGATGCCGGCCGCGGCGCTTGGTGCGACGGGATTGGCCGTCACTCAGCGTGTGGAACGACTTCTATTTCCGCCGAACCGGATTCGCGCCCGCCTTTACCTCACTGTGGCGACGGGCGCGGCCCTGCTCGGACCACTCCTGGCCGCCGCGCTGATGCTTGCGCCATCGATATGCCTCTGACCCGAGGCGCAACCCGAACAGCTGCTGCGGCAACCCCAACGAGCCGACGAGCGGATCGGGTGGTCGCTGGAAGCCAGCCGCATGTAGACACCCTTCAAACGAAAGAGGTGGCTCCACTCGTCGTGCGCCTGGGTCAGTCGTCGTAGTTGGCGCGGCGGGTTCGCCCTCCTTCAGGTTGTTTGCCTTCATTAATGGCCAAGAACCGTTCGGCGCATCGGCCGGAGCAGAACCATATGTCTTGATCGTCGTGCCGCACATGGTGGCTGGTTGTGCGCGGATCAATTCGAACCCCACACACGGGGTCAACGGGATATCGGGGCGGTGGGAGCGACACGCGATACACCGCCATAGGAGATGCGATATTGCGGAGCGCGGTGGCGCCCAAAGAGCGGACCGCGAGACCCAACCCTTCGCATGCGGGCAGTATCGGATCGGTGACTATTGCCTGGCCTGCGCCGGCCAGCGCTGTCACGCGTGCGGCGGTGTTAACCGCATGCCCGAAGAAATCGTTGTCACGTTCGACGGCGCTCCCGTGATGGATTCCGACTCGGAGCACGAGGAAGCCGTCTTCGGCAGCGGCGCGATCGGCCAGCGCCACGATCGTCGCCATCATCTGTTCAGGACCAGGGGCGCGCAGCATCACCGCGTCCCCCATGCTTTTCACCAGGCTGACATGAACGGTGAGCGAGTCTCGCGCGAGGTCTACCAGCCGCCCGGCGAGAAGGGCGGCTTCCTCGTCGCCGCACATCTCAGTCAAGGCCGTAAAGCCGGACAGATCGACGAAAGCGAACGTTGCGTCCGCTGCAGCGGCCTCACCCATGGTTGGCCATTCTCACTCACGTCGCCCGTCGTTACAGTCGATCTGTGCGCTTCAGGCCTACCGCGGCGGCGGCCATCACCGTGCACCACCGTTGACGAGCGGCTTGGTGGCGACACCGAGCAGATAATCGCCCCGAATGCGGGTGACAGAGCCGAGGATGAGCAGGCCGTGCCGGCGGAGTTCGTCAACAAACTGTTCAGCGGTGAAGCGGTCGTCGGTGGGATGGTCGAACAGTCGCCGGTAGGTCGGGCGGTCGAGGGCGTGTTTGGTGACCTCTTCGAAGTAGAACCGTCCACCGGGGGCGAGCACCCGCGCGGCTTCTGCCACCGCGGTACGCCACTGCGGAATGTGGTGGATGATGCCGAAGTCGAACACCGCGTCGTAGCTGTCGTCGTCAGCGTCGAGCGCGGCCCGCAGGTCCGTGGCACTGCCACGGACCAAGGTGACCCGATTTCCGCAGGGTGCCAGCCGCTTACGGGCGCGATCGATCATCGTCGGATCCAGATCGAGGGCATCGATCCGGTCGGCGCCGAAGCGTTGTAGCACCAGCTGTGAGCCGTAGCCCGGTCCACAGCCAATCTCGAGGGCTGTACTGCCCGGCGGGATACGGCCCCCTAAGCGCAGCAGTACCGGCACTTCGTAGAAACGTTGCAGCCACCGCCGGGGCGGCGAATTGATCAGGGCAGTCTCGACCCGATTCATCAACACCTCAGAACCCTTTCCCTTCACGGCAGCCATCGCTCTATAAGGGTGCGACATCGCCAGCTAATAATCTACATACGACGCTATCATCGGTGTTTGACGATGAAAAGGGTGTGCGACGATCGGTCTTGTCCGGCACGCCGTCATCGGAGGTGATTCTGTCGTTCAGCTTGCGGATCGACCGAACCAGCGGTGTCGTCGGGTGACGGCGAATTCGGCTTTCTCGTCGGCCAGGTCGGTGGAGGGCCCGATGAAGGGGGCGGTGGGTTTGGACCCGGAGAGGAAGTCGGCGTCGACCTTACCGACCCGTCCATCGCCGAACTCGATGTAGCAGACCCCGCGCCCGGAATACTTGGCGGTAAATGGTGTCCCGTGCAGCTGTGCGGCGATGTGGGCGGCAACGGTGCCGGCAGCGTCTTCGGCGTAAACCCCGGCGCGGGGTACGGGTGCGTCGGCGCAGTCGCCGATGGCATACACACCAGCATGTTTGGTGGCGAGCGTGGCGGGGTCGACGGCGATCCATCCGTCGTTGCCTCCAGCAGTCAGCCCGGAGGCGTCGATCACGTCGGGGACGCGGTGTTTGGGGATGCCGATGAACAAGTCGTAGGGCTCGGTGTCGGTGTCGGTGTGGGCTAGGTGTTGGTTCGGGTCCAGTGAATGGATCTTGGTCTCAGGCCGGTAGATGATGCAACGTTCGGCCATGGCGGTGATCAGCGCTTCGGATGTTTCCGGGGAGACCGGGATCGGAGAGGGCATGGGGCTGATCACCTTGATGGTGACGGCGTCGCGGATGCCCCGCTCGACCAAGTGGGCATGTAGCAGCAGGACTGCCTCGTAGGGTGCTGGCGGGCACTTGAAGGGGACGCTGAGGACGCCCAGCACGATGGTGCCGCTGGTGAATTCAGCGAGGCGGTCGCGCAGTCGAGCGGCGCCATCCACCGTGTAGAAGTCGTAGCCGTCCTCGGTGAAGCCAGGGGTGGCTTCGGGCTCGTAGTCGGCGCCCAGGGCGATGACGAGGAAGTCGGGCTGATAGTCGGATTGGTCGGTGACGACGCGACGGGTGGCCGGGTCGATGGAGGTGATGCGTTCCTGGCGGAACTCCACGCCGGGCCTGGTCAGCTCGGCATACGGAATGCGGACATCCTCGGGGGTGCGATTCGTGAACAACACGTCGAGCTTGGAAAAGCCGAAGGTAAACCCGTCGTTGTGGTCGATCAGGATGACGTGCAGGTCGGCGAGGGTGTCGGAGAGTTGGGCGGCTAATTCCAGGCCGCCAAATCCGGCACCCAGGATCAGTACGGTCTTCTTCATTGGAGCGTCCCTCTTTCGTTGTAGTCGGACAATTGTTGATTCAGTCGGGGTCGGTACCGCACCCGAATGGGGTGGGCGCTGACGAGTGGTCAAATCTCGATGGGCCGGATTGACGTCACCCCCATTGCGTCATCCCGCCCACACCTTGGTCGACACAGCGTTTCGGGCCGAAGAATCCCAGGCTTCGCGCGCCGTGAACCGGCTTCCCGACCTGCAGACGACGTAACGCAGTGTCCGGGATGTCGACGAGACGCGCGGCCAGCACCTTTGATAGGCAGCGCGCCAAGGAAATGATGCACTGGTATTCCTAGGGCTTCGCGGGCATCCGCCACCCGACTGGCCGGCCGCGCCCCGCCTGGCAGCCAACTCGTCGACGGTGACTTCACAGGTTCATTCACCCTTCCTGTATACCCCCGCCGGTATACCCTGTCGATGGGTGGCGAAGTCACGGTCCGCCCTGATTTATTGAAATGCAAGGGCGGCCCGACCCTGCCTCTCCGACCACGGCGCGCCCCGTTTGCACCGAGCGCCACGACTGGCGTCGCAACGATCGGGTAGATACCCGGTGGGGTATACGATGGAACTACTGTTACGGAAGGGGTTTGGCGATGGTCGGCGATCAGGACAGCATCGTAGTGGTGCTCAATCGGTTGCGTCGTGCGCATGGTCAACTCGCGGGCGTGATCGCGATGATCGAGCAGGGCCGCGACTGCAAGGACGTGGTAACCCAGCTTGCCGCGGTGTCGCGCGCGCTGGACAAGGCCGGTTTCAAGATCGTGGCCACGGGTTTGCGAGAGTGCCTGGCCGGGCAGGTCGAAGGTGGGGCAGCGCCGATGACCGAGGCCGAGTTGGAGAAGCTGTTCTTGGCGTTGGCATGAAGGATGCGTGCAGTGCCTGGTATCGGCGTCGGAGACCGTGATGACTGACCTGCGGTGTGCTGCGTGAGAGCGTGCGTCCGGGCGTCGAAGCGGTGTCGCCGGTGACTGTGGTCATCACCTTGGTGCTGGGTGCGGTGATCGGGGTGCTGTTGGGGTTGCTCGGCGGCGGCGGGTCGATCCTGGCGGTCCCGGCGCTGGTCTATGCGCTCGGCCTCGGGGTCGAGCAGGCGATCCCCATGTCGCTCATCGTGGTGGCGGTGGCCTCGGCGGTGGGGGTGTTGCCCAGGTTGCGCGCTGGACAGGTGCAGTGGCGCCTGGCCGCTGTCTTCGCGGTGGCCGGCATACCGGCCGCCCTGCTCGGCAGCGCCATCGGCGAGCGCCTGCCTCAGCGGGTTCTGATGATCGGCTTCGCGATCCTCATGATCGGCGCCGGCCTGCGAATGTTGACCGATTCCACCGACGCCGGCACTGCCTGCACCGTCGGCGATGGCGGCATCAACTGGCGTCGCTGCGCACCGCGGTCCATTCCGGCGGGCTTCGCGGTCGGCCTGCTGACCGGGCTGTTCGGTGTGGGCGGTGGATTCGTCATCATTCCCGCCCTGGTGCTGTTGCTCGGTGTGCAGATGTCCGTCGCGATCGGCACCTCGCTGCTGATCATCGTCGCCAATTCCGCGGCCGGGGCGCTCTTTCACCTCGATGGGGCAAGCATCGACTGGTCCATTACAGCGGCGTTCGTTGCGACTGCGATCGGCGGCTCACTGGTCGCCGGGCACTATGGCGCCAGACTCGACACCGGCCGGTTGCAACACTGGTTCGCTTACCTGGTCTTCGCCGTGGCGGCATATGTCCTGCTGGACACGCTCGTCCTGACCTAACTGATCCCACCTTCATCAGCTGCCCCGTCCAAGAGGCTTCGATCCATACTGGCGGGGGTGAACATACTTTCAGCAATCCAGAAACCAGAAGGGAGTCTTTTCGTGGACGTCACGATTATCGACACCTCCAGTCTCGGCGACCGTAGTTACTTGGTCAGCAGCGGTTCGACGGGGGTCGTGATCGATCCGCAGCGTGACATCGACCGAGTGCTGGGCCTGGCCCAGCGGCGTGGGGTGCAAATCACCCACGTGCTGGAAACCCACATCCACAACGACTACGTCACCGGCGGATTGGAACTCGCCCGCACGGTGAGCGCCGAGTACGTGGTGCCCGCCGGCGACCAGGTGGACTACGAACGCCGCCCGGCGTGCGACGGGGATGTCATCGACGCCGGACCGATCCAGTTGGAGGTGATGCACACTCCCGGTCACACCCACCACCACGTCAGCTATGTGCTGCGCGACATCACCGGTGCGGTGACCGCAGTGTTCACCGGCGGATCCATGCTGCACGGCACCACCGGGCGCACCGATCTGTTGGGCGCCGAACACACGCACGAGTTGACCCGTGCCCAGTACCAGTCGGTGCACCGACTGGCAGCGGTGCTCCCCGATGCCACCTCGGTCTATCCCACCCACGGGTTCGGCAGTTTCTGCTCGGCGACCCCCGGCAGTGGTGATTCCTCGACCATCGCCGAGCAACGCCTGAGCAATCCGGCGCTCACCCAAGACGAGCAGGCCTATGTCGCGGAGCTGCTCGAGGGACTGTCGGCCTATCCCGCGTACTACGCCCACATGGGAGTGATTAACCAGGCTGGACCAGCTCCGGTGGACCTCTCGTTACCCGAACCGGTCGATCCCGAGGAGGTGCGGCGACGCATCGACGCTGGCCAGTGGGTAGTCGATCTGCGGAATCGCACCGCCTTCGCCGCAGGGCATCTCAGCGGCACGCTCGGGTTCGAACTGTCTGGCAGCTTCGTAACCTACCTGGGCTGGCTTCACCGGTGGGGCGAACCACTGACCCTGATCGGGGAAACACTCGATCAGATCGCTGAGGCCCGCCGCGAACTGGTCCGCATAGGCGTCGACCACCTCGACGGCGCCGCCACAGGAAACATCGACGATCTACGCGCCGGATCAACACTGCGCTGCTATCGGACCGCCGGTTTCGCCGACCTCGCCGAAACCCTAGGCAGTGGCGAGGATTTCGTCGTGCTCGACGTGCGACAACGCCAAGAGCACGACACCAGCCGCATCCCCGGCGCGATCAACATCCCGCTGCACCTACTCGCCGACCGCCTTCACGAACTGCCTGACATGCCGATCTGGGTGCACTGCGGCTCCGGGTACCGAGCGTCGATCGCCGCCTCCATCATCGACCGGGAAGGGGGCGTCGTGGTGCTCGTCGATGACGAGTACAGCACCGCGGACACCCTGGGCCTCACCTCCACACGACAACCCACCGACTCAACGTGACCATGGGAGGCCAGCAGCCCCGATAAGTGCCACCTGGCTGAATTGCATCAGGCGCAAGGCCAACAGATCGCCCTCAGCGTTCCATTGATGGCGGCGGCTTCACACCTTCCGCTCAGCCCCCTGGGACCGCAGCCGGCGTAAGCGGACACTCCAGGCGCGAAGTATCGCCGGGGACCATGTATCATCGTCAAATGGCGATGAATGTGTCGGATGATTGCGCGGCTGTCGGCTCAGCAGGTGGAACCTCTTCGAATCTGAATGCTGCGGTAGCGCTGTTTCATAGTCTCTCCGATTCCGCCCGGCTGGCGATCGTGCGCCGCCTGGCCGACGGTGAGGCGCGCGTGGCTGACTTGATCGGCGAGCTGGGGTTGGCGCAGTCCACTGTCTCAGCCCATGTCGCCTGTCTGCGGGACTGCGGTCTCGTGATCGGACGCCCCGAAGGCCGGCAGATGTTCTACTCGCTGACCCGACCGGAACTCATGGATCTGCTGGCCTCAGCGGAGACGCTGCTGGCCGCGACCGGCAACACGGTGGCGTTGTGCCCTAACTACGGAACCAACGCCCACACAACGACGACGATCGATACCGAGGAGCCCCGCCGATGAGTGACGCCTGCGGATGCGGCAACGACGAGCCCCGCGACACCGACGAACGGGACGGTGAGCCCGAACGGCTCTGGCAGATCAAGGAATTGCAGTTCGCCGCCATCTCCGGAGTCTTCCTGCTGGCTTCCCTGATCGCCGGAGGAGTCGATGCCGCCGAGTCGGTCGTGCTCACTCTGGAAGCGATCGGGCTGCTGGCCGGTGCCTACACCTTCGTGCCGTCTACCCTCAGACGGCTGGCCAAAGGCAAGATCGGCGTCGGCACGCTGATGACGATCGCCGCCGTCGGCGCGGTGATCCTCGGGGAAGTCGGCGAGGCCGCGATGCTGGCCTTCTTGTTCTCGATCAGCGAAGGGCTGGAAGAATATTCGTTGACCCGCACCCGCCGCGGGCTGCGCGCCCTGTTGTCACTGGTGCCCGACGAGGCGACCGTTCTACGCGATGGCGGCGAAAAGACCGTTGCGCCTGCGGAATTGCGGATCGGTGACCGTATGGTGGTCAAGCCCGGTGAGCGTCTCGCCACCGACGGCATCATCCGTCATGGCCGCACCGCGCTCGATGTTTCGGCCATTACCGGTGAGTCGGTTCCCGTGGAGGCCGGTCCCGGAGACGAGGTGTTCGCCGGGTCGATCAATGGCACCGGTGTGCTTGAGGTCGAGGTCACCACCACGGCCGAGGACAACTCGCTGGCCCGCATCGTGCGCATCGTGGAGGCCGAGCAATCCCGCAAGGGTTCCTCGCAGCGCCTGGCCGATCGCATCGCCAAACCACTGGTGCCCGGAATCATGATCGCCGCGGCGTCGATCGCGGTAATCGGCAGCGTGTTCGGCGACCCGGCCACGTGGATCGAACGCGCCTTGGTGGTGCTGGTCGCCGCGTCACCGTGCGCACTGGCGATTTCTGTGCCAGTCACGGTCGTCGCCGCCATTGGCGCCGCCAGCAAGCTGGGATCACTGGTCAAGGGCGGCGCCGCACTTGAAGGGCTCGGCAGAATCCGCGGGGTTGCCTTGGACAAGACCGGCACACTGACCGCCAATCGGCCCGCCGTCATCGAAGTCGTCACAATCAACGGATCGACCTCGGAACAGGTGCTGGACCTGGCCGCAGCGTTGGAGTCGCGCAGCGAGCATCCCCTCGCCGCTGCGATCCTGGCCGCCGTTAAAGAGGTCACCCCAGCCACTGACGTCGAAGCCGTCACCGGAGCCGGACTCACCGGACATCGCGATGGGCACGCCATCCGGCTGGGCCGCCCCGGCTGGCTCGACCCAGGCCCACTGGCCGGTGACGTCACCCGGATGCAGCAGGCCGGTGCCACCGCCGTCCTCGTCGAAGTTGCCGGTCAGGTGGTGGGCGCCGTTGCCGTGCGCGACGAGCTGCGCCCCGAAGCCGCCGAAGTCATCGCCCAACTGCGCCGCGACGGCTACCACGTGGCCATGCTCACCGGCGACAACCACACCACCGCAGCGAGTTTGGCCCGCGATGTCGGTATCGAGGACGTGCACGCCGAGCTGCGCCCCGAGGACAAGGCCCGACTGATCGAACAGCTTCGCAGCCAGCGTCCCACAGCGATGGTCGGCGACGGGGTCAACGACGCTCCCGCGCTGGCCACCGCCGACATCGGCATCGCCATGGGAGCGATGGGCACCGACGTTGCCATCGAAACAGCCGACGTGGCGTTGATGGGCGAAGACCTGCGCCACCTTCCTCAAGCGTTCCGGCACGCCCGCCGTGCGCGGCGAATCATGTTGCAGAACCTCGGTCTATCCCTCGGGCTGATCATCGTGCTGATGCCGCTGGCGCTGTTCGGCATCCTCGGACTGGCCGCCGTCGTGCTCGTCCACGAACTCGCCGAGATCATCGTCATTGCCAACGGGGTGCGCGCTGGGCGTACCAAACCGCTGGCCGATGCGGCACTGCACGAGGTGGCGCGACCGATACGCGCGGCCGTCGTGGGTGCGCCGTCGTGACCACCGACCACACCGACACCGACACCCGAGTGAGACGGGGGCGGATCGCCCTTGCCGCCACGGTGGTCACCGTGGCGGCACTTGACCTGGGCTTGAAGGCGTGGGCCGGTCGCGCACTGACCGGCGGCAACTCAACAGATCTCGGGCTGCTAGATCTGCGGCTGGCGTTCAACCCCGGTGTGGCATTCAGTCTCGGGGACACCCTGCCGCCAGCGGCCCTGCTCGGCGTCACCGGCCTGATCGTGGCCGGTTTGGCAGTGTTCGCGGTACGCCTCACGCGCACCGCGGCGCTGCCCGTCGTGCTGGCACTTGCGGCGATGCTGGGTGGGGCGGTGGCCAACGTGATCGACCGCGCCGCTGATGGGCAGGTCACCGACTACCTACACACTGGCTGGTTTCCCACCTTCAACCTCGCTGACGTCTTCGTCGTCACCGGGGCAGCCGCCCTCGTTGTGGCTAGTTGGCGGGCAAGCGATACCGCAGACTCGGAGGTAAACGGATGATCTTGTCCTCAGTGCTGCCCGCAATCGGCCTGTTCATCGTCACCAACATCGACGACATCATCGTGCTCTCACTGTTTTTCGCCCGCGGCGCAGGACAACGCGGAACCACGGCCCGGATCACCGCAGGCCAATACCTGGGATTCGCCGGGATTCTGGGTGCGGCTGTGCTCGTGACGCTGGGTGCCGGAGCGTTCCTTCCCCCAGAAGTGATCCCGTACTTCGGACTCATCCCCCTCGCCCTGGGACTGTGGGCGGCGTGGCAAACCTGGCGCGGCAACGATGATGATGATGACGACGACGGCAAAGTCGCTGGCAAGAACGTCGGCGTGTTAACCGTCGCAGCAGTCACCTTCGCCAACGGCGGCGACAACATCGGCGTCTACGTTCCGGTGTTCTTGAGCGTGGGACCGGCGGCCGTGGTGGCTTACTGTGCCGTGTTCCTCGTGCTCGTCTCGGTGCTGGTCGTCGCCGCCAGATTCGTCGCCACCCGCCGGCCGATCGCAGAAGTCCTCGAACGCTGGGAACACGTCCTCTTCCCGATCGTCCTGATAGGCCTGGGCATCGTGATCCTCGTCAGCGGTCTCGCCTTCGAGAACTAGGCAGCCACGAACACCAGCGGTGCACTCCGGCGCCAACATGAACCATCGAGAGGACTCCTCGTGACTAGCCTTAGGCAAATCGTCGCCGTCGTGGCAGCCCTTATCGTCGCAGCCACGGTTGCCGGCTGCACCACCGGCGAGGGCGCCGTCGCCCAAGGCGGCACCTTTGACTTCGTATCGCCCGGCGGACAGACCGCGATCTTCTATGACCCTCCCTCCACACGAGGCACGATCGGGGATCTAACCGGACCCGATCTGTTTACCGACGCACCGATCCGGTTGTCGGATTTCACCGGGAAAGTGGTCCTCATCAATGTGTGGGGCTCCTGGTGTGCGCCATGCCGCACCGAAACTCCAGAACTGGAAACGGTTTACGCCGAATACCGTGACCGCGGCGTGCAGTTCCTGGGTATCGACGTCCGCGACAACCGCGACACCGCACGCGATTTCGTCACCGACCGCGACGTTCAATATCCCTCCATCTTCGACCCATCGCTGCGCAGCCTCATCACGCTGGGACGCACCTATCCAACCAGCGTCGTACCCACCACCATGGTCCTCGACCGCCAGCACAGAGTTGCAGCGGTGTATCTCATGGCACTACTGGCCGAAGACCTACGGCCGCTACTGGACCGGCTGACCACCGAGCCCTGACATATTGCATAGTGGCGAACCGGCCGCAGTACCCGCAGCACTCGCATCGTGGGGGTATCTGACCACGCCGCTAGGGATGCCTGACACGTTCGGCCAGCACCGCGCGGAAGCGCGGACAACTGGCGAGGTCGCCGTGTTCACAGCCGAGCGCGGTGTCGATAAGGGCGAGTGCGGCTTGGGCTTCGACGACGCGCTGGCTCAGCGCGTCGTACTGGTGTTGCAAGACCCTGTTGCGCTCGGCTGGGGTGGCTGCGGTCAACATCGCACGAATACTGTCAAGACTCATCCCGGCCGCCTTCGCCTGCACAATCGCGGCCACTCGATAGCGATCCGCAAGGCCGTACATTCGGTGACCCGTCGAGGTGCGGCGCGGAACCACCAACCCCATCTATTCCCAGTGACGCAGCACATGGGTAGCCAGCCCGAAATGTTCGGCCAACTCGCCGATCGAAATTTCTCGGCCCTCACCGCTTGACTTCATGTCGACATTAACGCGCACGCTGGCGGCCGTGTCTACAACCCTTCCCTTCTGCGGCCGCGGCACCGGCGTGGTCCGCGAGAACATCAACTTCGAATCCGGCGGCCAACGATGCGAGGGGTGGCTGTACCGGCCAACGAGTCCCCCACCGCATCCCTGCGTGGTGCTAGCCCATGGCATCGGCGGTATCCGAAGCGCGGCCTTGCCCGATTTCGCGATCCGCTTCGCCGCCGTCGGCATAGCCGCCCTCACCTTCGATTACCGCCACCTGGGCACCAGCGCCGGTGAACCCCGCGGCCTGATCGACATCAGGCGACAGCGCGCCGATGACCGCGCAGCCATCTCTCTCGTCCGCCGCTTCAGCGGCATCGATCATGACCGAATCGCCCTGTGGGGCACTTCTTTTGGCGGTGGACATGTACTTGCCACCGCCGGCCGCGACCACGACATCGCCGCGGCGATCATACAAAATCCGTTCGTCGACGGGCGCGCCGCAGCCGCCGCGGCAATCCGCTACGCCCGCCGACGGCATGGCTATCGGATGGCATGGCGAGGGATCCGCGACAACTTGCGTGCACGATGCGGCCGCGAACCCCTACGGATCGAGCTGGCCGGAGCACCCGGCTCAATGTCGATGTTGACCACACCCGATGCCGCCGCCGGATTTGCGTCGATCATGCCCGCCGACCCGGTCGGCTGGGAGCCCACGATCCCCGCCCGGATCGTGCTGCAGATGCGCGCCGACCGGCCGGCGCGCCGGGCCAATCTGGTGTCATGCCCGCTTCTGGTGTCCGTCTGCGACGGCGACGCCATTGCACCGCCCCAACCCGCGATCGAAGTGGCCAAGCACGCGCCGCGCGGAGAGCTACAACGCTACCCCATCGGGCATTTCGACCTATTCAATGAACCTTGGATAGATCGCGTCGTCAACGATCAGATCGCATTCTTGCGCCGCACCCTTCTACAACCCCATACCGAACAGAGGTGACCAGCATTGACATCGACGATGCTCGCCCCTACGCCCCGACTACCTCGGGTACCCCTTAGTGTCGCCGGTCGAGCACCCGATGCAGCCATCCCAACACTTGTCCTGTTGGGCTAAGCAAGCTGAATCGGGCTCGGGACGATGCGCAGGTAAGCCCGGGGTGCTTGCCACCCGTTCGGATAGATCTGGCGGGCTTCCTCGTCGCTGACCGAATTGGAGATGATCACATCGTCGCCTTGGCGCCACTGCGCCGGAGTGGCGACCTTGTGGGTGGCGGTCAACTGCAGCGCGTCGATCACGCGCAGCACCTCATCGAAGTTGCGTCCGATGGTCATCGGGTAGATCAGCACCAGTGCGATGGTCTTGTCGGGGGAAATCACAAAGACGTTGCGCAGCGTCGCATTCTGCGCGGGAGTTCGGTCAGTGGGGTCCCCGGCGGCGTCGGCGGGCAGCATCCCGTAGGCCTTGGACACCGCGAAATCGGTGTCGGCGATCATCGGATAATTGGGCGCGACGCCCTGGGTATCGGCGATGTCTTGTGACCAGCTGGCGTGGTTGTCGAGCGGATCGACCGACAGCCCGATGATCTTGACGTCGCGCCGGTCGAATTCGGTTTTGATCTTGGCCATGTAACCCAGTTCGGTGGTACACACCGGGGTGAAATCGCGGGGATGGGAGAACAGCACCGCCCAGCCATCGCCGATCCAGTCGTGAAACCGAAGCCGACCTTCGGTGGTATCGGCCTCGAAATCCGGGGCGGTGTCGCCGATCGTCAGAGTCATCGCAAACCTCTAATCTCAGGGAGAGGCACGTCCCCCTCCTTCTACTGTCTACGTACCTGAACAGTAGAAAGTTATTTCCATCTGCGCCACTACGGCTGGTACAGGCGATAGTGGAAGTAAACGAGGGTGACGATGCGGTCCGGCCGGTCGATGGTGGGGCGGCGATGGAGGCGCGGTAGACCGACGCGCAGCGCATGCGCACGTCGCGCCGGGGACGTGGCCAGCCAAGACTGCGGGCGGCGGGGCCAAAGGCACCGGGACCACGGTGCCGAGTTGTCGCCCATGGGCTGTCGTGGCGACAGGACAGGCACCGACACACCTCCCCCGGCTTGGATGACGCGCTGCCGTATTGTGCATGGCCGTTGAGTCACCAACGATTTCGGCGCAGACGGTCTACGGCTGAAGCCGCATCTGCGCATTACACGCCCGTCAAACGAGGGGTTGCGTGAGCGTCTCGAAACCGTTCCCAGCTATGGTACTAACCTCTGTAGTAGATACGTAGGTGATGACATGATGCAGATGGGCGTGGGCGGACCCAGTAGCTGGAGTGCAGAAGCGGTCGCAATGCGCAGCCGCCGATGAACGGATTCACCGAGATCGCCATGTCAGGGCACGTGCTGCTGGCGGTGCTGGTATCGGCATTGGCCGGATTGGTGTCTTTTGCCTCGCCCTGCGTGATTCCCCTGGTGCCGGGATACCTGTCCTACCTTGCAGCGGTCGTCGGGGTCGACGAGCAAAGCCAATCGACATCGCGAAGTGCGCGGCTGCGAGTAACTGCGGCCGCTGGATTGTTCATCGCCGGCTTCACAGCGGTGTTCCTGATGGGCACCATCGCGATCCTGGGTCTAACGGCGACGGTGATCACCAATCAGGTGTTGCTGCAGCGTATCGGCGGCGCCGTCACCATCCTGATGGGCCTGGTCTTCATGGGCTTCGTGCCCGCGCTGCAACGCCAGGCCCGGTTCACCCCGAAGTCGATGTCGACCATCGCGGGTGCGCCGCTGCTGGGCGGGGTGTTCGGCCTGGGCTGGACCCCGTGTCTGGGGCCCACACTCACTGGCGTGATTGCGATGTCCTCGGCCACAAATGGATCGGCCATCGCCCGCGGGGTAGTCCTCGTCGTGGCCTACTGTCTAGGTCTGGGCATTCCCTTTGTCCTGTTGGCGTTGGGATCTGCACGCGCGGTGCACGCGATGGGGTGGCTTCGTCGAAATACCAGGGAAATCCAGATCTTCGGCGGTGTACTGCTGGTCGCCGTGGGACTAGCGCTGGTGAGCGGGCTGTGGAACGAATTCATCTCTTGGGTCCGTGACACCTTCGTCACCAACACCACGCTGCCGATATGACACCAACTTTGCCCTGAGAGTCAGGCGGCTGGGCTGGCTCGCACCGACAACGCCAGATGGAGTGAGGAATTCGACCGATTGGGTCGCGCGATTACCTCACGCGCCCGGAAAGCAACGGTGCAACGCAGCAAACACTCACGTTGCGCGTGGAGGGCGACGTTGAAGGCGGTCGCGGGCGATATCACAGCCGTTTGAGTCGTTGGGGGTGCAGACTGCCATAGTTTCGGCACCCGGCCGAAGGTACCGGCTGCGGCAGTGCCGATGGGCCTAGTTTGCCGTGGCCGGTTTCGTGTCCCCCAAGGCACGGGCCAGACAAATCTCGCCTCGGCCGGCAACCAGAGTCCGCACCGTTCACAGCGGTGGGAGTGTTACCAGAGTGGGCTTCGAGCCTCTTATTTGCCGCCGAACCCCGCATCGGCTGACCATCCGAGTCGCCAGCGGATGGCTCTTACCCGTTGTCGCCGGAGGTTCGTGCTGCGATGTAGTCGTTCCATTCGGTCTTGGCGTAGGTGGCCCACCGGGTGGCAGTGCCGACGTCGATGGCGAGCAGGTCGGCGAGAACGGCTGCGGGAAGTTCGGCGGCCAGCCCGAGCAGGGCGGTGTTCTTGCCGGCTCGGATGGTCAGGCCGCTGCGTTTGAGTCGCTTGCCGAATCCGCCGGTGTCGACGGGTCGATCGGGAGTTCGGCCGGGAAACAGCAGCCGATCCGAGGCGTCGGAGTCCGGCAATGTGGATCGTCGTGTGGAGCGCGGTAATTGAGCCATCAGGTCGGCCAGCTGGGGTGGCAGCAGCAGTTCGTGGTCGCGCAGGACCAGGAAGGTCTCGCCGTCACGCGTATGTACCTGGTTTCGTCGTAGGTTGAGCACTCGCCAGGTGGCTATGCCGTAGAGCAGGATGAGGGCGCCCGCGGCGCGCAGATCGACGTCGATACCGTCGTCGTGCAGGCAGCGGTGCAATTGTTCGAGGTGCGTTGCTTCGTCGATGAAGACCGACGGTGGAGCGGGCTTGGGTGCCGGCGCGGAGACGGCGCCAGTGATGCGGCGTTGGGTCGTCCAGTGCAGAAACGGTCGCACTTCTGGCCGGCGCCAGTCTCCGGTGGCCAGCCAGGTGTCCACGTCGCCCTGATCGATGTCGGTCAGGGACCTCCCACGGGCGTCACACCAGGTGAGGAACTCGAGTGCGACGCGCACTCTGCGCCGGATACGAGCCGCCCCTGCCGTGACCAACGGTCGGGGGCTTCGCCTGGCACGATGCAGGAGATACCAGACGGCGTAGTTGCGGACCATCAGGGTGTGGTCGGCTGGCTGGTCGGCGAGGTAGCGATCCAGCCACGGCTCGAGTCGCTCGAGACGCTCGTTGCGCATCGGCAATACCGATGTGCGGACCAGGATTTCGCGGATGTAGTTGACCTGCCGTCCGGGCGGCAAGGCGTCGAGAAGGTCGTGGGTGACCGTTTCTCCGCATTCGGCAAGGGTTCTCAGTAGTCGCGCGGCGTCGCTTCGGGCGAGCCAGACGGCAACGCTGCGAGGATCGGGTGCGGCGGCCAACGCGTCGGCCAGCGGCCGCAACTGGTCAGGTATCTGGCCGTCGTGGCCACCCAAGGCGGCATCAAGGAGCTGGGCGGTGACGCAGCGGCTGCACCGACCGTTGGCGTGCATGCCGGCCTGCCCGCAATTGCGGCAACGGTAATCGAGCGAGGCGCCTGCACACGGTCCGCAGATCCGCCCACCATGGTCGTTGAGTCCGATGAGGACCGCAGACTGCTGACACGTCCCGCAGATCCCCGGGTAAGACCGCGCCCGCTTGGCGCACACCTTGCAAACCGGGCCTGCTGGCCATCGGTTCATTATCGGGCGTTGCCGCCGGCAGAAGACGCAGATCGGGGCAACTCTGGGTGGCCGCGACGCGGGTAGCGCTGTCCGCGTCGAGGCCTTCTGGACGTCGTTGCGTAGTGCGCGTCGGCAGATCCCACAAATATGTGGACCGACGTTGCCGCCGGATTTCCTTCGGCGGAGCGCGCCGCAGGCGGCACAGCTCCACGACATGTTGATTCGGCTGTAGCAGGTGCTACAGATCGGCCCGTTCTCGGTGATGGATTGCGCGGGTCGGTCTTTGCCGCACTCGACGCAGGTGTGTTGGGGCCTGGGAGCGCACGCTGGACAGAGCACGCCTCCGCAAGGGAGGCGACGCCGACGGTGCCCCACCCGCCCGCACCGGTGGCATGGCGCTTTCGAAGAGGGGTCCCGGCTATAACAGTTCGAGCAGACTACGCCGTCGGCGGAATTGCGTCGGTGCAGAGCTGGCTTCCCGCAGCGCGCGCAGAGAACTGTGGGGCGGTTGGCTCGAAGGCAGTGTTCGCAAATTCGCCCGGACGGGCCGACATTGGTCAGTGCCGAGCGCTGGCCGCACTGAGTGCACTGCGGTGGGTGAACCGTGGTGTATCCGGCGGCGAGCAGGATGTGGCTCAATCGCATCATGCCGCGGGGGCACGCGGAGTCTGGGTCGCACACGCCGCCGGGCGTGATTGCCAGGTAGCAGTCGACGGCGTTGAGCGTCTTGGGGCGGTTCACGCGGGCATCGGTGAGCAGGCGCTCGGCCGCCTCGACGGACAGGCCGTCGATGTCGGCGACCAGGCGGGCGGTGACCCGGGCCCACGCGTCGGGCCGAAAGTCCGCCGAACCCTTCACCGAGTGTGGTCCGGGCGGCGCACCGTGGTGCGCCGGACCGTCGGCGGCGACGGGGCGGCCCCACCGGCGACCTTCTTGGCTGCGGCATTGACCACGGTGATCTCAACCAAATCGTTGGGTGTGCAGTCGAGGATGTCGCACAACGCCGCCAGAACGTCCATCGAGAGCCGCTGCGGAGGCTGAGTCACCAAACGGAAGACCTGTTCGCGGGACAGCACGACGCCACGCTCGGCCAGCAGCGGCACGAGCTCCGTGGTTTGAAACATCCCCTGCTGCGCCATCAGTGTGCGAAGGTGCCACTGGCAGCCCATCTTTCGGATCATGGTTCACCTTCGGTGATGACGCCACGTTTGGTGAGCGCCGCGCGCAGCAGGCGGTTGCGGTACTCGTCGGACACGTGGCTGTAGATCGAGGTGGTACTGGCGTAGGCATGTCCGACTTGGTCTTGCACGAAGCGCTCTGGGTAGTCGAACTCGGTGAGATGTGTGACGTAGGAATGGCGCAGCGAGTGCAAATCGAGTTCCTTGGGCAAGCCGGCCGCATCCCGTGCCGCGGTGAACGCCTCGTTGGCGCTGCGCTTGGACAAGCGCCCCTGACGTTCAGTGATCCACAAGCCGGGATGGCGGCCGGGCTGAAAACACGGCCGTACCTCGGCGACGTAGTGCTCCAGGACGCCGACGATCCAATCCATTTCCGGAACGGTCAACACCGTGCGACGCTTCGGCGCGTCGCCATGCGACCCCTTGCCATGGCGGACGAACAACCCACCAAAGCGGCCGTACGCCGGAACCTTCGGATTCGATCGCAGATCGACGATGTCGAGGCCCACCACCTTTTGGCGGCGAAGTCCATACGCGTACACCGTCTTTAGCATGGCGGCGTCTCGCAACGCCGACAAACTGCCCTTGCGGTGACGACTACGCGCGGCCTCGACCAACCCGTCAGCTGCGTCGAACAACTCCTGCACCTCGTCGAAACTCAGCGGACGCCGACCGGCTCTGCCTTCGAACTCGGTGACATGTGTCACGGTGTTCCAGTCGTGCAAGATCTGAGCAGGCGGCTGCCCGAACCGCTCCAGGCACAGTGCGGCCCACCCGTATCGGCGGTCGGTGATGAAATCGCAGAACAATCGCAACGCGTTCTGATACCCGCGTAGCGTCGAAACCGCCTTCGGCGATGAACCCGACCTCATCGATGAGAAGAACGCGTCAGCGTCCTCAGCGGTCCACTGCCAGGGATGGGTCCCGGTGAAATCGCCGAACCGCCGAACCACACTCGCTCGCGCGAGGATCGTCGGCGGCAAGCACACCCGCGCCCGCTGCTGATCCGACCAGCCCGCCATCATCGCCCGAAACACCGCCTCCTGCGGATCCAACGACGCGACCTTCGACACCAACGACAACGCCGCAGAACCCGGCAGATCAACACCCACACCCTTGTTGTAGCAGATGCAACAATGATGCGATAGAGGAAGACGCGCAGTTGAGGCGAGCGCATCGATGTCACCTCGCCTAACGGGACGGGATTTCACCAGGGACAACGACGCTCTAACGAGCGCCGAACTGTTGCAACAAATGCAATTCCGCTCAGTGGCGGCACGTATATGAGCGGTGGATTCCACTGCCGCGGTTGGAGCAGGCCGCGCACTGCTGCGTGCCGACCAGGACGCGCTGCGGGCCGCGGAGTCGGTGGCCTTGTGGGCAGAGGGCTGGCGGTCCGGGCTCGGCCCAGCCTTGCGGTGTCCGCCTCAGCTGCCCCATGAATGATCATTCTAGTCTCGAATTCGCTCATGTGTTCGATTCGCTTGTGATCATTACGCTCCCCCCGCCGGGGAGCAGCCACGGCGTCACTCCGATAGCGGCCGCGAATACCCCGCGATGCTGGCGCTACATTCGGACTAGCTGGATATGCGTGTTCGCTGATCCCCAGCCCGGTCGACGCGCCGCTTCCGGCATGGGTCGTTTGAAGTATTCGGCCAGGAATAGTGGCGGATCCTTCTTAGGTTGCATATCCTGCATAGAGGAGGTTGTTATGACCGAGCTTTTTGTTCTCGAACCGGCGGCCGCGGATGAGCCTAGCGACCGCATTCCCGAGGGTTTGCCGGTCGGAGGCGCCGAGCGTGGTCCGTTGGAGCGCGCCCTGCGCAACGCCGGATTGGCGATCGCCTCAGTGCCTTTCGACGTTCTCATCGACGCACCGGACGGTGGCGATGACCGCCGTGAACTGCGCGCGGCAGTTACGGCGGTGGTCCACGCGGCCGCAGACACCGAGTTGGAGCGCTTGCGCGCGGCCGTTCAGACCGATCCCGACGACGGACTCGATGTGGCGCTGTGGGGGCCTGCTCCCGATTCGGTGGCGGTGTCCAAAGCAGCATTCGCCGACCTGCAAGACCAGTTCGCGGCACGTCGGCAACTTTCGATCGAAAGCCTCAGCCGCGACGACGCTGCGCAGCTGCTGGGCGTGGCCCCCCAGAGCATCACTGCCAAGCTCGCCGCTGGCAAGCTGGTCGGGCTCAAGGTGGGTAGGGAATGGCGCCTGCCCATGTGGCAGTTCGATTCCGATGACCCGTCCGGCATCCTGCCCGACCTGGATCGGCTGCAGTCCGTGTTCCCCGGGGGGGTGGTCAGTCTGTCGGCCTGGATGCAGCGCGAACAGCCCGAGTTCGGGGGCCGCTCGGCGCGCGAGGTGATGTCGCGACGCGGCAGCGAACCGGTGATCGCCCTTGCCCAGGCCTTGACCGCTGCCGCATGGTGAAACAGCTCGACCCACCGCAACGTCCGCTACCCCGAGCTGCCGGGTTCCGCTGGACCTGGGCACCGCGCCCCGACGCGGCCCGTTGGCGGTGGTGTCGCGTCTACCACCGCGGCACCCACACCCCTGACGGGATGACGTTCCGGCAGTTCGGTCCGCTCTATCGACTCGACCACCACCATGCCGCCACTCCCCCACAACTGGACTCCGAGAATCGGCGGGTCCTGTACGTCGGAGCTGATCTAGCCACCTCGGCCAGCGAGGTGTTCGGTGAAGCTGGCATCGCAGCGATTTGCCCCCGCTACCGCGTGTCGATACTGGCACCTACCTCGCCGCTGCCCGTGTTCGACCTCACCAAAGCAGGGGCAGCAATGGCGATCGGAGCATTACCTACCCTCGCCGACGGCAACGAAGCGCGCGCCCTCACCCAGCAGTGGGCGCGTGCCATCTTCGAAGACCAGCCGGCTGGCCCCACCGTGCGCGGGGTGCGTTATCGCACCGCCTACAACTTCGGAACGTCACTTGCACTGTGGGATTGCGACGACTCCGTCGAACTCGTGTGTGACAACGCGGGACGCCAGCAGGATTACGCCCTCGATCATCCCGGGATCTTCGGGCGCTTCCAGGTCGACATGCGCAAGCGCCGCATTAGCGTGACGACCCTGCCAGAAAGTGACTGCGCGTTATGTCGGCGCGGATGACGGCGTACCGCCCATTCCCGGTTGGCGGTACGTCCTCAACCGCTCTCGCTGCCGTCAGGGCCGGGCATCTAGTAGTCGGCTAGCGAAACGGGGCGGTGACACACTCACTCCCCTACCCCACCGGGCGAATCAGGCGGCCTCCTTCGGCCCCATCACGGGCTTGCCAGACGTCGCAACTGTCGTTTACCGACGACGGTGCCGCGAGCTCCGTCCGGTCTAGGTGTCCTTTCGGCCAGGGAGAAAGGCGTTCAGGACTGGGGCAATCCATGTACTCCGTGTGGTGAAGCCAAGATCCTGCCCAATGCTGTCGAGCACGCTTTCCTGTTCGGGCGTGGGACTGAACCCGATCTGCACGCTCCCCCCGCCCAAGTAGCGCACCGCAGATGGGTCTGCGGGGAACAGGGAGCCGACGGGAGCGGTACTGACCGCGGACTTCTTGATGATGTCGTGAAGGTCTTCATGCTTGGCGGTTATCGCGTCCAGCACGACCTGAAGGTTGGTCTTCTTGGCCTTGTGTCGGTAGTCCTCGAACCGCTGTTTGACCCCCTGGCTTACGTACACCGCCGAGGTTGGCCGGGTGCGCGAGCGCGTACTCGACTGACGCGTAATCCGAGTCGGGCGAGCTGGCGCAACCGAATCATCCTCACGCACTGCCTCGACGGCTTCGGCGCGGGCTTCCGGGACCGGCTGACGCCGAGCCGTTGGTGTGGCAGCACCGAGTAGCTCGCTGAGTCCGGAACCGCGGGGCGCAGGGGCGCCCAGGTCCGAGAGGTCTTCTGCGGGGATGTCTTGCTGCTTCAACTTGCCGCTCATGGCCATACTCCTTGCTCGATCATCTCGGCACGTCGCGCCCCGGCGCGAGTCAGCATTTCCTTCGCCAGCTTGGCGAAGTCGCGGGCTACCGGCTTGGACGTGCTACTAACTACGGCTGTGCTCTTCGCTGTGCCGCTGCGCAACTCCCAGTACTTAGGGTTGTTGGCGATCTCTTGTTCCAGCTCGTGGGCGACACGGCCGTACTTGGTCATGTCATTCGCAACGGCTTCGGAGTGCCGGATGAACGACGACATCATCACGTCGCTCTGCGCTCCGAGGTCGCGCGTCACTTGGTCGTTCATCTCCTTACGCACCTTCGTGGCTGATGTTCCCGATGCGAACGCAAACACACCCAGCAGCGTGAGGAACTCGTTGAACTCGCGCATCCTGCGGATCTCGCCGGCCAACTCGCGGAGTCCGAATTGGGACATCAGCTCAGTCTTCATCGGCACGACGATGAAGCGAGCTGCGCATAGTGCAATCTCTAACAGCAGGGGATTCTCTGGCGGCGTATCGATGATTATGAGCTGATAGCGGTGCGCGATCCGCTGAAGACCGTCCGCCAGGGATAGAAGAACTGCCGGCACGGTT
The DNA here is from genome assembly GCF_025821625.1 of Mycolicibacterium pyrenivorans. Lineage (GTDB taxonomy): Bacteria > Actinomycetota > Actinomycetes > Mycobacteriales > Mycobacteriaceae > Mycobacterium > Mycobacterium pyrenivorans. The sequence goes on along the minus strand of NZ_JACKSH010000284.1, from coordinate 50,540 downwards.
TCCTGGGACATCATGTCGCCGGCCACTGCTGCGCCGATCCGACGCACAAACGGACCGCCCGGCACCACGTCTAAATTTTCTCGCACGCCTTTGACAGGAGCCAACGCGGCCCCGCCGGTAATGGCACTGAACAGACCGCGACCATGGTCGTCAAGGTCGGTATTGGCGAACCCTAGGATGTGCGCGATGTTGCCTTGCCCATTGAGGTCAATTATGAGGGTCGGGGCCCCGTCGGAGGCGACGAGCGCCCCGAGATTGGCCGTGGTTGTGGTCTTGCCGACGCCACCTTTTCCGTTTGCGACTGCGTACACATGACCGAGGCGCGCCCAGTCGATTGTCGGTATGGGAGCAGTCCAGGCGGTTACGCTTTCGGTCATGAAAGCCCCCTGGCCTGCTCGCTTGCGCGCCACGCGCCACCAGGCGCGCGGTCCGCGCGTGTATTGCGGTTCATGGTCAGCAGAGTCTAGTGAGCCGCGCGCGACACGCACCGTCACGCCACGCCGAGCGTGCAACGGTGACCTAACTGTGACACTGGATGCGCCGCGCAGCACACCCCTAAACGGTGCAACACACCTGGCTGATTACGTGCGCTGTGGCGGTGCACGCAGCACAAGTCCGGCCGTCACCGACCACTCCGATGCAGGCTATGCGCCACTCGACACCCGCACCAGCGCTACACGCATTCCATCCAGTGCAGGCAACTACGTGCGGTCCACTTGCGTCGCAGATCTCAGCCTGCGCACTGGTAACACCGGCAGCAGCTGCATGCCCTGCAGCCTGCGTCGAGACACAACCACCAGCTCGCCGCAACGCTTTGCACGAGGCTGGCACCACCACCTGACTCACCACCTGACTCACCGCCTGACCAGTTGCCTGACAAGCAGCCCGCGACATTGCCAGGCATGCTGCCCGCTCATCTGCCATAGTTACCACCACCACCGACGCCACCACCCAGGCCTGAGCCAATGCCATAGCCTGTGCATAGATCGACGCACGCACACTCGCCTGATCACGACTGCTCAACCAAACACGCACACGCGCCCTGCCCGCCGCTTTTGCCCAGGTCTGCATGTAGCCTCAAAGCGCCATGTCACAACGAGTGCCTGCCACCATCGGAAACCCGATAGATTGTCAGACAAGCAGCGGTGCACAGGCACAGATTTGGCGCAGCGCCGACCGAGCAACTCCCTACCGGATGCCACCCATTGCATCGACGTCACCGTGTTGACCGACCTAGGAGTAGACACTGCTCGCAATTGGCCTACTAGCGTTGTGAAAGACTGCGTACGTTGCAGCGCACATTAGGTGCGCGCGTGCATGTGTAACGGTGGTTATCCACGCTGTGTCGGTTGCACGGGCAACAGCATTACCCACCGCGCGCTAGCAAATTGGTCGCGCCATTTGTTAAATCATCTGGAGCGCCGCTGAATGACCTACAGCATGAGGGATGACGGACAACGTGAAGCTACGGGTGCGGCTGCCTGCTCTAGCGCGTGCACGGCGCAATATAGCGCTCGGGATTGTGCATAAGACGGCGACGCCGGTTTGATCGCCACAGGAACGTTTGGACGCCGTTGCTGCCCTAATACGCTCTGACTAGGCGTTATGCGCGAACCGTACGTAGGCACATAGGACTACGCGGCCGCTGTGCCGGCTGTAGTGGACGCTGAGTCACCTGAAGTGCTTTTAGCCGTAGCCACCTAGTCGGCGCGGCGTTCGTGGCCCTGCGCCGCGCGTGGACGGTTTTCCCACTTCAGTGCGGGCAACGCCGACGGGCCGCGCCGCTGTTCTGCGGGGCCGAGCCTTTTCGGGCCGGCGGGGAAATCGTCGGCCAGGCGCCTATGTGCGGTGGGGAGGCGGATCGGGCGGAGCTAGTGCGCTGATGTCGTCTGGGGTGAGTAATTGGCCCAGGATGTCCTGGTAGTTGCTGGCTGCTTTCGCGAAGCTATTGGCGGAATCTCGATACTGCCCGGCGACGGCCCAGTGTCGATCGGTAAGTGCGCGGTAGTCGTCGATCAGTGCGGCGGCGCCATCACTTGCTTGTTGAAAGTCCTGAACGGCGTTGAGGAGGATTGATTGGTTGGCGCGGAGGATTCTATTGACTTCCTCGGCGGCGGCGGCGGACGCACGTGCTTGAGCTTCATCGTTGCGGGCCCGAGCTTCGGCGGCACGGGCTTGCTCTAGATCGCGCTCAAGCCCAGCGATGGCTTCCAAGAGCTCGCGCGAGTCGGAGGTAGCGGACGCGCGGCTGGAGGATGCGACCTGGTCGGCGTAGACGTAGTAGGTGGGCCGTTGGCCGGCGAGCGTCGACCCTCCGTCGAGTTGACCAGCCTCGACCATCCGTTTAACGGTTCGCCAGTCTTTGCCGAGAAGTTTGGCCGCTTGGGCCAGGGAGATGGTCGGGCGACCAGCATGCGGGGGTTGGGAAGTGCCCATTTCCACCCCTCTAACGCTGATCACGCATGAATGGAACTACTATACCGCCCCTATGGCCCAACGATGACGGTACTGAACAGGCCTTTTGGCGGTATTACCTACATCTATCGACATCGGACACGCGGGACCGGGTTAGCCAACGCTGCACTGGTCGACCGCTACTATATCGATGTCGGTTATTCCGACATTTCTGCAGGCAGACGCTGTGTGCATGGCGGCACGGCTCAACATGATCGGAGCTGGATATGGCGGAGACGTCCACGACGGCTACCTCGGGCCGTCGGCATCGGCCTGATTGGCAACGCCGGGAAGTGCGCGCCTCCCCGAAGATGGTCGCGCGGCGGGTGACCACAGACGACCACGCAGTGTTAAAGAGGTTCGCTGAGGCGAATGGTACGGCGATCGCCGAGATGATCGCGCCGGCCGTCGACGCTTTGATTGAGCAGGCGCGGGAATTCTGCCAAGACCTTGACTCGCAACAGCAAGACTCGCACGCGAGAGCTTCGTAACTTCAGGCTATGCGGCCACGATACGGCCGCCCAGTAATTCCGCGATGAGCTCGATGGCATCGAGATCATCGGCTCCGGGGTCGTAATGTGGTGGGCCAGTGGCCATCACTGACTCCAGCCATGCAGCGTGCTCAGCGTCGTCCGCGACTTCTTGGCCAGCGTCCAATGATGGTGGGGGAGTGCCGCCGATCTGAGTCAGATCTCGCTGTCGTGCACGCTCAAGGAGCCAGGTTCGCCAGGCGGCGCGCTCCTCACGGTGCTTCGCCAACCGTTCCTGCCTTGTTTCATGGAGGTGGTGGCGGTTCGCTATGTCATCGAGGCTGTGAGTTCCCGCCGCCACCGTGCCACGGCCCGTGACGGCGATGAGGCCTGCTACCCGCAGGTCGGTAATCATCGTGTCCGCTGTGGCGCGGGGCAGGGCAGCAGCAGCGTACAGATCCGCACGCCTCGTCATGCCGTGGTATGCGACGAGTTCATAGATACGTCGGAGATGGTGACCAAGCACCACCCATGCGTCGTGGACCGGTTCAATGCGCACACGCTCGGCACGCCCCGCCATGGTTTGAATCTTGTTTTGCGTGGTCAGCGCGTAGACGTCAGGCTCTGTTGCGATGTGCTTTCGTACAAGGATCAGTGGCGAGCCAGGACGCTCCCGTAGGTCGGCCAGCACGCGCCACATTGTGTCCTCGCTGAGTAGCCCGGCGCCCAACGACAGCGTCCGGCCGCCCACACCTACCAGCCACACACCCGATCGTTGTTCCCCGGCCACTAGGGCGTGGAAAGCGACGGTCTGCAGTACTGCGTGAACTGTCCATCGGTACCGCTTGCCGGTGAACTCACCGTCTGCCCAGGCCATTGCGTTTGCCAGCCACGCCCGCAAAGGCTGTGGCCCCCGGTACCCCCTGTGCCCCCCCGGTGAGTACTTATTCTTGTGCCGCGGGGGTGAGGATTTTAAGACGTTGTCGATCAGCCAGCTAGTTGCTTTGTCGATGTCGCGGGCGAGAGCGTCCTCGGCCCGGTGCTGATAGCGGCGGTAGGCACTGCCAAGTCCGTGTTCCCACGGACCCCCGGTGCTGATCATGTCGCGGAGCGTGGCCAGGCTGTGGCCTCGCGCTATGGCCTGGGTGACGACAGCCATGCGGGCTTCATGGTTGGACTGCCAAGTCGGGCGCGCGGGCGTCACGACGGCACGGGTGGCGTAGGCCTCGACGTCGGCGGGCAGGGGATCGCTGCGTACATACGCAGCAGCGATGGTTTGTGTCTCGCCTTCGCCGTGAAGGTAGTCGGCGCGGCTGCCGGCCGTTGGGGTTGCGGCATAGGGGGTGCTGGGACCACGCGACTTGAGTGCGCCGAGCAGCATGTACAGCCGGGGCAACAGGTCGGGCTGTGATCGCGTCGTCAGTGTTGCGATCGCGTCATCAAGCGAGCCGACTAGCTGGCGATAGCCGCCTTCGCGGCAGGGACTGCCCGGCGGGGTCATGCAACCTGTCTCGGCGTTGGTGTTGGGAGTGATGTCGAGAGTGGGGAGACGAGCTGCTAGGAGTCGGACCAAGGGCACCATTTCGTCAAGTGACGCTGAGGTGCCTATTGCGAGCGGACACAGGAGGTGGCCGCCGCCGCTAGTGGATCTGTCTGCAATGATCGCGCCCCCGCATTGGGTCAGCCATGAGGTCGCCGCGGCCATGTCGGCCTCGACGGCTGCGCGCCCGTAGCGTTTGGCATCGAAGTCGAGCCAGAGTATTTGGGTTCGGCGGCGGCTGTACAAGTAGACCGCAGCCGGCCGGGAAGGAAGCCGATCGGTGCGCTTGGTCGTTTCGCTGAACTTGCCAGTGTCTCTGCTGCACACTCGCATTCGGGAGCGCCCCGGAGCTGCCACGAGACGTGCGAGTCGTTTCCATACGAGCTCTGGCGCCGGTCCACTTGCTTGGTGTGTCTGCGCGTGGGCATCAGCCGTCATGGTCATGGCTGTGCCACCGAGTCCAGTTGGCGGCCAGCATTATTGATGTCTCGGCTGCGGTGAATGCGCGCAGCGCTGAGTGCGCTATTGCGGCTCACATGGGCGTCCTTTATCCTGGAGCCCGTCGCTGTGCCCTGAGAAGCGCAGCGTCGGCCCCAAAATCGGTCGTGGAAAATGCGGTTGTGGTGGCTCCGTGAACTGAAGTTGGCCCTTCAGTTCACATCTCGGATTCCCCGTCGATACGGCGGGGATTTCGAGTTTTAGGGGCCGGCGTCACGCTCGTGGCGACAGGTGTGCCGTGTGGCCAATGTGGTCGACGCTCCTCCTGGTTCTCGTGTTGCGGTCGAGTTTGACATGAAGTGGTCGGTTTAACCGACCAGACACGCCTAATGCCGGCCACAAAAATGCAGTACTGCGAACGGGCCGGCTTCCTAGTTGCACTATCAGGAGTGTGTGGCGTAGCGGCCAAAATCGTGCACGAAGACCCAGCGCACGAGTCATAGGGTCGGTGTCATGAGTCGCTCTCCTGACGACACCGTGCCCCAGCGCAGCGCAGCGGAGAAGGCCGCCTGGTCGACGATGCGCGCAGATCGCCGTTTCCTATGGTTCTGGCTGAGTGTCGCCACGGCATTGTCGGTCGCCGGCAACGTGGGCCACGCATGGTTGGAACTGCCGACCGAAGGCAGTCGGTGGATGGCCATCGGCTGGGCATCGGCACCACCTGCGCTGCTAATGCTCGCGATCCATGGCCTGCCCACACTGGCGCGGATGCTCGATCGCGCTGCGCGCGACAAGATTCTGTCTGTCGTGGTGTGGGGGGTGACTGTCGGAGCTTTCGGTTGGTCGGCGTTTGGGATCTACGGGTTCACGGTCGAAATGGGTATCCCGGCCGAGATGGCTTGGGTGGCACCTCTTGTCATCGATCTGTCCGTATTTGGCGCTACCCGCGGCCTGGTGCTGACTGCCCCTGTGGCGGCGCGCATGAAGGCAGGCATGCAACCTCTACGGTCTGAGGAAACGTTGTTGCCGACTACGCAGTATGCGCATGACGGTTCCCACTCGGCGATCAAGCCTGCGGCGGCACCGCGAACTGCCGCAGATAGAGTTCCAATGCCCTCAGGGGCACCCGCCGTGGCAGCGCGTCTTGACTCGCCGGCCAGGAACGAGACCGGTACAGGACCGGCGGTGACTCTTTCGGCCGAACAATCTGCGCCACCGAATGCTCCAATGCCACAGAAGGCTCCGGAACGGGCGCTGTCCGCGGTGCCGGCGGCGGGGCGTATTCCGGTGCAGATCCGTCCTGAATCCGTGCCCACGACCGACGATGACTCGACCACCAAAAGCCGTGCTCGTGCTGATCGGTGGTGGCCGGTGGCTGAGTCGATGGTGCGCGAGGGAGTGACGTCCAAAGATCCGGATCTGGTTGCCAAGATCCTGGCCGAGAGCGAGGCTGGCACCCCACCGAGCACTATTGGCCGCCGGCACGAAGTTCACCACACGACGGTGACTCGTATCCTCACGGCCGCAGAGCAATTCGCCGACGTCAGCGCTGGCTAGGAGCGATCTCCGCTCGCCCGCCAGGCTCAGTGGCCATCACCGGGCCGGCGGGCGGCGCGATTGCGTTGGAGCCGTCGCAGTTCAGCGAACGCCGCTGTGTGGCCGGGCCCACCGACCGCTCGGCGGCCTTCCTCGCGGGCGCGACGATTCTCGGCGCGCTCTGCCTCAAACGCTGCGCGTGCACGAGTCTGGCGGGCGCGCTCTGCGGCTAGGCGTGCGGTTTCGGCGGCCGCGGGTCGGTCGTCTAGTCCGTTGTGCGCCAGGTGCCAGGCGATGATTGAGCGGACCAATCCGATGGGCTTGTACGGTCTCTCGGGCATCCAGTGCCCGCCGGTGCCTTGCCAATCGGCGAGCAGCTGGTTGAGATCGTCGGCTGTCCAGCGGTGAGCCGCCAGCGCGGCCAGAATCCTTGCCCATGCCTTGGGGGAGTGTTGACGCGCCCACCGCGGTGTTCGTTCGTCACGGAGCCAGTCACAAGCCAACAAGTAGGCCACGCGTGGCGTTGGGGCAATTTCTGGTCGTCGCCGGCGGATCTCCTTTGTCGATGCTGGGCGCGGAGCGCCGCCTCTTGTGTGGGCCGTATGGCCCCCGGCGCAGCTGGATACAACTTTTTTACTAGAGATCAAGAGATAAGAACTTAAAAGAGACCCCTTACGGGGGTGGGGTGACAGGGGTAGGACCGGCGCGTGATGCAGCGCCCACACTGATGCCCAACCGCGGTGACGATCCCCGACGCGCCAGGACGCGAACCGCTCTGCACGGGTACGCTGCCTACCCCGCAGGACCTCCGTGGCCAAGCCCAACAACCGCAGAGTGGTGTCGGCCCGCTGCACGGTGCGTACGGACAGACCGGTATCGCGGGCAAGCCGCGCATTGGTTGGCCGGCTATTGCGCCCGGTTGTCCAGTCCGCGTAGCGGGCTCGTGCCTCAGCGACACGTACGAGGGCGCGCAATGAGATGGGGTTGCTCGGCATCGCGGGGCGGACTTTGGTGTCGTAGTGGCTGAGGTAGGCGATGGGGACCGCGACGCGGGCCCATCGTTGTTCGCCGGACAGCCAGCATGGCACGCCGGCGTAGGTATCTTCGTCGAGTTCGAGGTGAATCGCTGTTGGTGTGCGGCCGGCTACCTCGTGGGATAACTGGTGCAGGAAGTGCTGCGTTGCTGCCGACGAGGTCTGGCTGGCCTGTCGTTGCCGGCATGAGCGGGTACGGGCGGTGCCGCGTCGCGGCCTGGTTTTGCTCGTTCCGCGGTACCCGCGGTCAACCTTTTCTGGTCCCGCCAATCTGCGTTCACGGTGCGCAACGACTGGTGCTCCACGCGGGCGTGCGCTACCGTGAGAGGTGTCTTGCACGACAGCTCCCTAGGGATAGGGGCGAGAGCACGAGCCGAGCCTGGTAACTCGGATAACTTCAGATGGCGTTCACCCTCGGACTGGTACTCCGGGGGTTTCGCCGTTTCTGAGGCTCTCGCGTTGTTCAAATGTCATGTGCGGCAACCTGGTCGCCACTGGTGGTGGTCGTGGCCAGGTAGCGGCGTTAGTCGCTGGTGTGTGGGGATACCTCCTTGGCTTGGAGTCCACGGAGGCGGCAGCTCGGGGCGCGAGTAGCCAGATACTGACTGCCCGACAAGGCACCGCTATCGCCCCGTAGGTGGCGAATCCGTTGGGAGACTCTGGAGTAGGGGTGCACGGCCAGCCGCAGACAGTGCCGGGTCACTGGCTCGGGCTCTGCGTCAACCATGGTCAGACGATCGTCGAATTGGCGGACTCCTTGGGGGTGGTCATAGCCGCCGCCGGTTGAGGTTCTCTATGACGTGCGCGACTCCGAACAAAGGGCTGTTGGCGTGACGTTGCGCCGCCGCGAGACGGACCATTCGACAGGCGATTTCGGCGATAGCGCGCTCGACAGCTTCGATATCGTCGGCTGTGAGGGCGTTGTAGTTGAGCTGCACACGCAGCATGGTGGTGTATCCGTGCTGCCCGATCACAGCACGGCAGCGGTCGATACCGGGCCGGCCATAAGTCATGGTCACCGTTTCGTCGGATGTCCGCACTGCGATGCGACCGCTCACATCGAGCGCTCTTGCAGGTGATGCCGTTGGGTGATCCCTGCCGGCGCCGCATTCCTGGGCTGCCGGCTGCAGGCCTGTTATGTCACTGGGGCCGTTCGACGCGACGGGCACAGCCAGCCGTTGGCCGGTTGCCATTGACCAGCAGACGTGCCGGCCGTGTTTGGAGGTGCGCTGCACGGTGCCGTTGCGCTGGAGGCTGAGGAGTTGTCGGTAGACACGTTCGTGAGTGGCGGGATGCCGGCGAACGCTGCTGGTGGTGAGGCATTGAGCCAGGGCCGCGTAGACCTGTGCGGTACTCAGTGGCTCGTCGGCCGCGCTGAGGATCGCAATGATGTTCTGGCGCATTGTGTTTCGTCCCTCGCGGGGGTTATCCATGAGGATGGCCGCCCGCCGGACCTATTCGTCGTCGAGATCTTCTGCAACGTCGAAACCGCCGTGAGCGGCCAAGGAGCGCAGTTGGCGCAGCGCGAACTTGCGGCCGCGTCCCTCTTTGGGCAGGTGCACCCCGGACCACATGCCTTCGGCGCCCGGCGTGTCGAGGGCATCCTTGGCGCATTGCCAGCGTCGGGGGCAGCCCCGGCAGAGGGTCTTGAGTTCGGGGTCGTTGCCGCCGGCCGCCCACCTGTCGGGGTCTGAGACGCAGGGCTGTGCATTGCTGCTGCGGATTACCGGTCGTTCGAGTGTCACGGTCACTGAAGCTCCTCCCACTGAGCTATCGAATGATCTGGACTCTAGCACTAAAGTATCGCAGTGCAATACTTTCATCGTATTGCAACGCACACCCAGGAGAGATAGCGGCCACAAACCAGGGAAATCTAGAACGCAAGCACCTGCGCCGCCACCGATGACTCCTTTTGCGGGTGCGATATCCCGATCGGCCGATACCTGCTGGTTACACTGACGCCGTGGAAGACGGCGCACCGGACCCTGGCATTGCTCGTGCCGGCGCGACCGTCGCAGCTCGGCGGCGCGAACTCGGGATCTCTCAGCGCCAGCTCGCCCGTGAGGGGATCATCAACGCGACTGCGCTGATCCGCTTCGAGAAGGGGCGCACCTGGCCGCGTGAACGCACTAGACACGTGCTCGAAGAAATATTGCAGTGGCCGGCGGGAACGATAGCGCGTATCCGCGACGGCGAACCGGCAGAGGCTTTCATGGGCACTGGCAGCGCAGACAGCGCCGATGGCGAATTTTTGGCGTCGTTGGTGGCTGATGCGGTCCAGCCAGCGCTCATTCGTTTTGATCAAGCTATCGCCGATCTGCCGCCGGCCGATGCACCAGAGTTCGTCGATCACGCCTCGGTGATTCTGGCCGATCTGCGCAAGTTGGAACAGATAGGAGCCCGGGCGGTACGGCATAGCCGCGGGTCAGCAGTGGAGGTGGTCAAGGCGCTCGGCGTGATTCGGCGCCGCTACGACGAGCTGATGCTGCGCACTAGCGAGCATCCGGCCGCAACGCTGGGTCAGAGGCTCTACGCTGCGCGTCATCGCACCAATCTGACTGCGAGTGAGGTCGCGGCGATCAGCGGGTTGCCGGATGAGCTCGTCGTGGCGGTGGAGAACGGCGCAGCGGTTGACGATGCGGAGAAGGCCGCGCGCATCGAAGCACTCATCCAGGACCTGGATTCAGACCACTAGAGACCGCCAGGCCGCATTTTTGTGCATGTGGCGTGTGTCTGCTGCGCGAAAATGGTTGTATGCGTCCAGGACTGCTCGCCCTGTTGTTCGGTGTCGCCGCGTTGGCCGGGTGTGCCCCGGTCTCTGCGGAGTCTGGTTCCGCTGTGGTGTTGCGTGTGGTCGATGGTGACACCCTCGATGTGCGCGACGACGGGCGTGGCCGACTGCGCGTGCGGGTTCTAGGGATCAATACTCCGGAGACTAAGCCGCCTGCTCAGTGTTGGGGCGCTGAGGCGACTGAGTTCGCCGAGGCTACGTTGCTGAACAAGCGAGTGGTACTGGTGGGCGATCCGAGCCAGGACGCGCGGGATCGGTATGGGCGGACTTATCTGCACTAGTCAATCCGGTTCACCGGGGCCGGTCATCAGTCGGAGTCTTTGGAGCCTTCGAGGGCGCGGCTGAGCTGTTGATGTGGGACAGCTCTAGCTGGATGGTCGGTGAGTTCGCGTCGGGTTACGTGGTTTTGCGGGCGGTGAGGCGTTCGACGAGGCCGAGTTTGAAGCGTTCGACGCGTTCGATGTCGAGGTTGGGGTCGTTGCGGATGTGGTTGAGGGGGCGGCGCAGGAAGTGTTCGCCGCCGAGGGGAACGGTGAACAGTTCGAGGAAGCGTTGCACGGCTCGGGCGGGGGCGACGCTGCTGCGGATGTGATCGACCAGGATGAGTTGTCCGCCGGGGCGCAGGACGCGGGTCATTTCGTTGAGGGCTTTGGTGTGGTCGGGGATGGCGCAGAGCCCGAAGGTGCAGACGACGGTGTCGAAGGTGGCGTCGTCGAACGGTAGGTGGTGGGCGTCGGCTTGTTGCAGCGTGGCGGGGTGGCCGAGGTCGGCGGCACGTTGACGAGCCAGGTCGAGCATCTGTTCGCTCCAGTCGATCCCGGTCAGCGTGACGGTGTCGGGGTAGAACTCGAGGTTGAGGCCGGTGCCGACGGCGACTTCCAGGGTGGTGCCGGCCGCTTGGCTGCAGACCCATTGGCGGGAGTCGCCGAACAGGTGGCGGTCAAAGAATCCGATTTCGCGGTCGTAGGTACGGGATTTCTTGTCCCAGTATCGGTTCCATCGGGCGGTGCGATCACCGGTGGCCATGGTTCACCTCGATTCGAGTCGGCCAGTCAGACGATTCGGGTGCGTCCGATGTGGGGAACAAACCGGCCGACCGTCTCACAGTAGTCCCGGTAGGCCTGGCCGTGGATAGCGTTGAGATAGGGCTCTTCGACGACGCGGACCTGCAGCTCGATGGTGGCCAGCAGCACGACGAACGCGACCAGGGCGAGCGGGTTGGGGGTCATCAGGGTGATGCCGGCGGCGAAGATCAGCATCGCGGTGAAGATGGGGTTGCGCACCAGCCCGAACACACCACGGAGCACCAATGTGGTGGTCTCACTGGGGTCGACGCCAATCCGCCAGGACTCGCCCATGTCGCGCTGGGCGTAGAGGGTGGCCGCGATACCCGCCACCGCCAGCACCGTCCCGCCCACCTGAATCCACGGCGCCTGCAGGAGCGCGATCGGGGTGAGGATGCCGAGCAGTTGCAGCAGCGGTGCGGCCGCCCCGGCGAGGATGGCAGCGATGAATCCGGCGCCGGCGAACCATTCCAGCGAGCCAGGCCGGCCGTGGATGCCGCGAAACCCGGTCGAGCCGGTGCGGCGGTGCTGGGTCCAGCTGCGCCAGCCGAACCCTAAGACGGCAAAGACCAGGTAGAGAACGAGCGCGGTGGCGGGCATGGGTGAACCTCCTGGCCGGACTGAGATGAGTGTCGATGTGGAGAGGGGCGGTCAAGCCGATGGATGCGGCAGGCCGCGCCTAGTTCTCGGCGAGCGCTTGATCGAAGGCCTGGGCTAGGTCTTCATAGCTGTGTGGCTGGATGCGGGTGTCGTTGAGGAAGAAGGTCGGGGTGCCCTGCACGCCCAAGGCGCGGCCGTCGGCCATGTCGAGTTGGATGCGTTCGAGGGTGGCGGGATTGGCGTAGGCCGCGTCGAACTCGGCCATGTCCAGGCCGAGTTCTGTTGCGAATCCGCGGAATACGTCATCGGCTGGGGTTTGCTTTTCACCCCACTGGGCTTGGGTGTCATACATTTTGCGATACATCGCCTCCAGTTGGCCTTGCTGGGCGGCGGCTTCCACCGCGCGGGCGGCCCGCTCGGCGTTGACGTGGGCTTGCAGCGGGAAGTAGCGGATCACGAAATTCACCCGGTCGCCGTATTCGGCCCGCGCTTTTTCGATCTCTGGGTAGACCGCGCGGCAGCCCTCGCATTCGAAGTCGAGAAACTCCACGAACGTCACCGTGCTGTCGGGCACCGTGTTGAGTCGGTGGCTGTTCTCGCGCACCACCTGCCCGGCCTCGCCGGTATCGGGCTGTGCCGTGGTGGTCGAGTCGCGGTCGCGCACTGACAGGTAGACCAGCGCCCCGATCGCCATGGCGGCGATGACGAACGCGGTGAGCAGGATGCGGCTGGTGCGCGCCATTCAGATACCTCTTTTGTGGGCGTGGACGATCTGGAACGGGGCGGCCCAGCTGCGCGCGGGCAGATGGGTGGTGACGGCCAGTCCGTGTGCGGTGAATGCGTCGGCCAGGCCGGTGCCCAGGACGTCGCGGGCGTGGGGTCGTTCGGCGAGCCGCATGTAGGTCTCGAAGATGGTGCGGGCGGTGGGTGGTGGGTCGAGGTCGATGGCGATGACCTGGCCGGCGAGACGTAGAACGCGGATGGCTTCGTCGATGGCGCGGTGGCGGATGTCGGTGGGCAGTTCGTGCCAGCCGAACACGCTCATCACCACGTCGAAGGTGTCATTGCCGAACGGCAGTGCGGCGGCGTCACCTTCATGCAGCGCCACGGTACCGATCCCGGCGCGGGTGAGGTAGCGGCGGCCGACGGCCAGCATTTCCGGGGAGATGTCGAGGCAATCCACTCGTGTGCTCGGGGATTTGCGGGCGAGCAGGCGGGCGGCGTAGCCGGTGCCGCCGCACAGTTCGAGCACTCGTTTCGGTTTCTGGTCGGCGACGAGCTGGGCGAGCCGGTCATGGGGTCGGCCGGGGATGAACCGGTTGCCGGCTTCGAACAGCGGTCCGGCCAGGGCGAATTTGAGCCGGTTGCGGCCCCAGGGGCGGCTCATGTCGGCTGCCGTTCACTGGCGGTGACCGGGAGTGTCGATGTGTAAGTGCTTGGGGTGGTGGTGAATTGGTGGGCGCAGTCGGTCGAGCAGAACCACCAATCCCGGTCCTGGTAGCGGCGTCGCGCCCGGGCGGTTTCCGGGTTGATCCGCATGCCGCAGACCGGGTCGCGGGGGTAGCGGGCCTCGGTCAGGGCCAGCGTGTGTAGCGGAATCGGGGTGGTGATGCTGCGCAGCGGCGGAGCACCGATCGCTGGGGTGGACAGGCCTTGTCGGGTAGCGGCAGCCGCGATCGGGTCGGTGATCACGGCGTGGCCGGCCCCGGCGAGTGCGGTGATGCGGGCGGCGATGTTGACGGTGTGGCCGAACACGTCGCCGCCGCGGGCGATGACGGGTCCGTGATGGATTCCGGCGCGCAGCGCCAGGAACCCGTCCTCGCCGGCGACCTGCTCTGCCAGGTCGGTGAGGGTGGCCAGCATCTGGGTGGGTGTGTCGGCGGTCAACATGACCGCGTCCCCGATCGTCTTCACCAGCCTCACGCCCGGTTGTAGTGCAGCCTGTGCCAGGTCGGCAAGCCGCGCGGCGAGCTGGGCGGCTTCGTGGTCGCCGCAGATTTCGGTGAGGATGCTGTAGCCGGCCAGGTCGACAAACGCCGCCGTCGCCTCGACCGTGTCGAAGTCAGGTGTAGTGTCGGGCAGCATCATTGGTCTCATCTCTGGTGCGGCCGAGCCACGGTAGGAAGCGCCCCACTCGGGTGGTGTAGTCGCGGTAGGTGTGGCCGTGGACGCGGCGCAGGTAGGGCTCTTCCACTTCGCGCACCTGCAGCTGGATGCCGGCGATCGCGATCAGCAGGCCGGCGATCGCTATCGGGTTGGGCACCATCAGCGTCAGGCCGGTCAGGGTGAGCAGCAGTGTGGTGAAGATCGGGTTGCGCACAATCGCGAACGGGCCGCCGGTGACCAGCTCGGTGCGTTCGGTCTCATCAACCCCGATCCGCCACGAGGCCCCCAACCCCAGCTGGGCCTGCAAGGTCAGCCCGATGCCCACCACCGCAACCGCGATCCCAGTCGCATGAACCAGCAGATGGTCGGCGAAACGCAGTGGGGCGAGCCCGGCCAGGGCCGCCGCTGGGGCGCCGACGCCGACCAGCAGATAGCCCACGTCGGCGAGCGCGAGCGCCCACCATTCCAGGGTGCCGTCGGGCCGCCAACCCCGCCGGTTGCCGCTGTCGCCGATGCGGGCCAGCTGGATCCGGCGCCGACAGGCCCCGATCACCAGCATCAACATCGCGAACAGGCCCAGTGCAGTCAGTGCCATCGCCTGCTCCTTCCCGGTCGGCCCGTCCCCGCCCTGCGTCCTCATCCATCGGGTTGTATCGATGTTGGCGGGGTTGACCGATCAATAGTGTTGGACGCTATCATCGTCGTGTGGCGATGAAAAGTGGTTCGGTCGATCCCGCGATGTGCGGGAATGTGGATGCGGCGACGGCGTTGTTTCACAGCCTCTCGGATGGCACCCGGTTGGCGATCCTGCGCCGGCTGGCGGTCGGTGAGGCGCGGGTGGTGGATCTGACCGGCGAGTTGGGGTTGGCGCAGTCGACGGTGTCGGCGCATCTGGCGTGCCTGCGCGACTGCGGGCTGGTGGATTTCCGGCCGCAGGGCCGCGCCTCGGTGTATCGGCTGGCCCGCCCGGAACTACTGGACATGTTGCGGGCCGCCGAAGCTGTCTTGGAGGCCACCGGCAACGCGGTGGCGTTGTGCCCCAACTACGGCCACCCGACTGAGCGGAAGAAGGTTGGGCGATGAGTGAGGCGTGCGGCTGCGGCAGCGACGACCGCCCCGGCGAGGACGAGCAGGAACCCGAACGGCTTTGGGAGATCACCGAACTGCGCGCCGCCGCGGTGGCGGGCGTGGTGCTTTTGGCCGGCTATGTGGTCGGCTGGTCCGGCGGCCCCCATGCGGTCGAAATCGGCCTGTATGCGCTCGCCTTGGTGATCGGTGCCTACACGTTCGTGCCTTCGACGCTGCGCCGGCTGGCGCAGGGCAAGATCGGGGTCGGCACGCTGATGACGATCGCCGCGGTCGGCGCGGTGATCCTCGGCGAGGTCGGCGAGGCCGCCATGCTGGCGTTCCTGTTCTCCATCAGCGAGGGCCTCGAAGAATACTCCCTCGCCCGCACCCGCCGAGGTCTGCGGGCGTTGTTGTCGCTGGTGCCCGATGAGGCCACCGTGCTCCGCGACGGTACCGAAACCACCATCGCCCCAGCAGAGTTGGCGGTGGGTGACCGGATGCTGGTCAAGCCCGGCGAACGCGTCGCCACCGACGGCACGATCGTGTCGGGGCGCACGGCGCTGGATGTTTCGGCCATCACCGGCGAATCCGTGCCGGTAGAGGCCGGGCCCGGTGATGAGGTGTTCGCCGGGTCGATCAACGGCACCGGCGTGCTGGAGGTTGAGGTCACGTCCACTGCTGCTGACAACTCGTTGGCCCGCATCGTGGCGATCGTGGAGGCCGAGCAGTCCCGCAAGGGCGAAGCCCAGCGCCTGGCCGACCGCATCGCCAAACCCCTGGTCCCCGCGATCATGATCGCCGCGGTCCTCATCGCCGCCATCGGCAGCGTGTTGGGCGATCCGCTGGTGTGGATCGAACGTGCCCTGGTGGTGTTGGTGGCGGCCTCTCCTTGCGCGCTGGCGATCTCGGTGCCGGTCACGGTGGTCGCCGCGATCGGCGCGGCTAGCAAGCTCGGTGTCTTGGTCAAGGGCGGGGCGGCGCTGGAAGCCCTGGGCGCGGTCCGCACGATCGCGCTGGACAAGACAGGCACCCTGACCGCCAACGCACCCACCGTCATCGACGTCGCCACCACCAACGGCGCCACCCGCGAGCACGTGCTGGATGTGGCGGCGGCGTTGGAGGCCCGCAGCGAACACCCCCTCGCGGCAGCGATTCTCGCCGCCGCGCAGGGCCCCGTGCAACCGGCTGATGACGTGCAGGCGGTCACCGGTGCCGGGTTGACCGGCGCGCGGGATGGCCGTCGATTGCGGCTGGGCCGCCCCGGCTGGCTTGACCCCGGCCCGCTGGCCGGCCAGGTCGCGGCCATGCAGGCCGCCGGCGCCACCGCCGTGCTCATCGAAGACAACGACCAGATCATCGGGGCAGTCGCGGTGCGCGATGAGCTGCGGCCCGAAGCCGCCCACGTCGTCGCCCAGCTGCGCCGCGGCGGGTATCAGGTGGCCATGCTCACCGGTGACAACCAAGCGACCGCCCACGCATTGGCCAAGCAGGTGGGCATCGAGGTCGTGCATGCCGATCTGCGGCCCGAAGACAAAGCCGCGCTAATTGGTCAAATGCGCCAACGTTCCTCGACGGCCATGGTCGGTGACGGCGTCAACGACGCCCCGGCCCTGGCCACTGCCGATTTGGGTATCGCCATGGGCGCGATGGGCACCGACGTGGCCATCGAAACCGCCGACGTCGCGCTGATGGGTGAAGACCTGCGCCACCTCACCCAAGCACTGGCCCACGCGCGGCGCGCGAGGCGGATCATGCTGCAAAACGTCGGCCTCTCACTGGCATTGATTACGGTGCTCATTCCGCTCGCCCTCACCGGTGTCCTCGGGCTGGCCGCGGTCGTCGCGGTGCACGAACTCGCCGAAATCGTCGTCATCGCCAACGGCGTGCGCGCCGGACGCACCAAGCCCCTCGGGGGCACCATCATCGAAACCGGAACCGACTCCCACCGGCTGGCCCACACCCGCAACCAGAAGACCACGGCAGCCAGCTGAACTCGGGGCCGCAACATCGGGGTAAGACCCCGGATCGATCACGTCAACGGCGTCGCACTCCGAAGCGCCGCCAGCACGCGATCCCTGGTCGGAAGGTCCAATCGGCACGCATCAGCTGCCAGCTCAGTGCCCGGCTTCATGACATCCATACCATCAACGAGCACTGTTGGCGATGGATATCCACCGACCCTTTCCACCACCACATCTTCAGCGATATCAACCTCAGACAGACACTCGGCGAGCAAGCGCCGAGCCGCCGCCGCATTCGGACATCCCGGGCTCGTGAGAAGTTCCACACGCATACATCTAGCTTCGCTCAATACGCGCGTTGGATCGGGATGGCTGGCCGGTGGGTGGTGTGATCGCGGTGGAAAGGTTGGCGGCCAAGGCCTGGACGCGCGTGGTGATGTCGTCGCGGATGATTCGCATGCGGTCGATTCCGTCGATGCCGCGCAAGGAGGGTTCGTCGGTATCCCACCGCTGGATGGTGACGCCGGGACAGTACTCGTCGAGGTGGGCTTGGCTGCCGACGATGACGACCAGGTCGGCGTCGTCGAGCATCTGCGCGGTGAGTTGGGCGGGCTGATGGTCGCTGATGTCGACGCCGACTTCTGCCAAGGCTTGTACCGAGAGGTCGTTGACGGCGGTCTTGGCGCGGGTGCCCGCCGAGCTGACGTGGATGGTCGGTCCGGCGATCTGGCGCATGAGCCCGGCGGCCATGACCGATTTTCCGGCGTTACTGACGCAGACGAACAACACTGATGTGTCAGCCATATTCGGTGTGTTCCCTTGAGGTTTTCGCGGCTACCGGGTGACGGGCACGTTCAGGTCGGCCAACAAACGGTGGACGCGTTCTTCGATGTCGTCGCGGATCGGGCGGACGGCGTCGAGGCCCTGGCCGGCGGGGTCGGGCAGTTCCCAGTTCTCGTAGCGTTTCCCGGGGAAGATCGGGCAGGCGTCCCCGCAGCCCATGGTGATGACGACGTCGGCCGCCTGCACAATTTCGTCGGTCCAGGGTTTGGGGTATTCGCCAGTGATGTCGATACCGACTTCGTGCATGGCAGCGATCGCGGCGGGGTTGATCTCGTTGCCGGGTTCGGATCCACCGGACCAGGCGACGGCCCGGTCACCGGCCAGGTGGGTGAAGTAGCCCAGCGCCATCTGCGAGCGGCCGGCGTTGTGGGTGCACAGGAACAACACGGTCGGTTTGCCGTCGCTGATCTTTCCTTCCACTCTCGCCAGGGCGTGCAGGCGTTGGCGGGCGAACCGTTCGGCCAACAGCGGCAGGAAGTTCGGAATGGTGGCCCGGCCGGCGAACTGGTCGTAGGACGAATGCAAGAACCGTTCGATGGTTTCGGTACCGAAGGTGCCATCGAACTCACCGCCCAGCCGGGTCGCCGCGGTTTTCAGGGCGAGTTGCTGGTCGATGGACAGATCGTGGCGAAGCTCGTGGGTGACGGGGCTGTCAGTCATGGATTGGGTTCCGTTCTCGTCGTCGAGCCGTCGGCAGGAAGGTGTTGGGAGGTGTGGTGGTGGAACCGGTTGCGCAACGCCAAGGACACGTAGACCAACCCGACCAGGACCGGGACTTCGATCAACGGGCCGACGACGCCGGCCAGGGCTTGGCCGGAGGTGGCGCCGTAGGTGGCGATCGCGACGGCGATGGCGAGTTCGAAGTTGTTGCCCGCGGCGGTGAACGCCAGGGTGGTGGTGCGCTCATAACCGAGATCGAGCATGGTGCCGAGCAGGTAGCCTCCGCCCCACATGATCGCGAAGTACGCTAGTAGCGGCAGGGCGATGCGGGCGACGTCGAACGGTTGGTGGGTGATCTGGTCGCCTTGCAGCGCAAAGAGAATCACGATAGTGAACAGCAGCCCGTAGAGCGCCCACGGCCCGATCCGGGGCAGGAACTTGGCCTCGTACCAGTCACGGCCCTTGGTTTTCTCGCCGAGCCGGCGCGACAGGTAGCCGGCCAGCAGCGGGATGCCCAGAAATATGAGCACGGACTTGGCGATCTGCCACGGGGAGGTGTCGATGGTGGTCTGTTCCAGGCCGAGCCAGCCGGGCAGCACCGACAGATAGAACCAGCCCAGCAGGGCGAACATGATGACCTGGAAGATCGAGTTGAGCGCCACGAGGACGGCGGCGGCTTCCCGGTCGCCGCAGGCCAGGTCGTTCCAGATGATGACCATGGCGATGCAGCGGGCCAGGCCGACGATGATCAGGCCGGTCCGGTATTCGGGCAGGTCGGGCAGCAGCAGCCACGCGAGCGCGAACATCAGCGCGGGGCCGAGCACCCAGTTCAGGACCAGTGAGGACAGCAGCAGCTTGCGGTCGCCGGTGACGGTGTCGAGGCGGTCGTAGCGGACCTTGGCCAGCACCGGGTACATCATGATGAGCAGGCCAAGAGCGATGGGTAGTGAAATCCCGTCCAGCTGAACGCTTTCCAGCGCGGTGTTCAAGCCGGGAACCCAGCGGCCCAGCAGCAACCCGGCGACCATCGCCGCGCCGATCCACAGCGGCAGGAACCGATCCAGGGTGGAGAGCTTGCCCACGACCGCTGGGGCCGGGGTGGTGGTGTCGGTCATGCCGACACCCCGGCGGCTGCGTCAATGCCGAACAGGACGGCGAGGCTGGCCAGCGCGTCGGGCACCACGGCGTAGTACACCCAGGAGGCCCGGCGCTGTGAGGTCAGTAGCCCGGCGTCGCGCAGCACTTTGAGGTGGTGGCTGATGGTCGGTTGTGACACCTCGATGTCGGCGGAGATGTCGCAGACGCAGGCCTCACCACCGGCGTGGCTGGCGATCGCGGAGAACAGCTGCAGGCGTACCGGATCGGCCAGCGCTTTGAGTTTGACCGCCATGTCCGCCGCGTCCGCGGCGGTAAGGGGTTCGCGCAGCAGCGCCCCGGGTGGGCAGCACGCGTCCCCGTCGGTCAACGACTCCTGCGACTTCGACATACATCAATATTGACGGATATCGAAGTTGTTGGCAAATGAAACGTCAGGTGAAGGTGAGTTGGGCGGCGTGGAAGTCGAAGTGGCGCCCGGGGTAGCGGTAGACGTCTTCCAGCGTCATGTAGTCGGAGAAGAACGGATCCCATCCCGGCGGGAAATGCATGCCGCGCCGCAGGGTGTCGTCGGTCTCGCGGGCGAGCCGGTGTTGCAGTGAGTCGATGACCCGGTCGAGTTTGGCGCCCATCCTGCGCCGGTTGTAGACCATGGCGGCGGCGCATGATCCGTAGTAGTTGATTTGATGAAACGGCGTGGTCGCGGCGTTGAGCAACCGGGCGTATGCCCCGCTGACGCGGTCAGGTAGTCGGCCCATCACCCGCACCAGGGGCAGCAGCCGCTGCACGACCATGTAGCCGAACACCATGTGGAACAGCAATTGTTCGTTGGTCCACCGGGTTCCGCGCGTCGGCGCATCCCAGTCGTCGGGGCCGGCGGCCGCCAGTAGCTGGTGGAACGTGACACGCGCGCGCTCCAGATCGGCAGCGATGGCATCGCGGTCCATGCCCCGATCATGCGCCTGCCGCGGCCATGTGACCACGGCCGCGGCAGGTGCGATCGGCTAGCAACAGGACGCTGCGGCGGGGTCAGCCTCCTTGGAGGCTCCGCCGCAACACACCCCACCCTCGCCGTCGGCGGAATCGTCGAGGTGCTGTGGGCTGGTGCCGAAGGTGTCGGAGTCGGCCAGCACCGTGTAGACCTCCCATTTCTCTCCGGCCGGCCCGGTCACCCAGACCTTGTCCTGGGTGGCGAAGCAACACGTGGTGCCGATCTCCTCATCGGTGAACAGCCCCTCGCCGGTCAGGCGGGCGATCTCGGCGTGCACCTTGTCGCTGGATTGGACCTCGACGCCGAGGTGGTTGATGGTGCCGCCCTTACCGGGATTTTCCAGCAGCACCAGCTTCAGCGGCGGCTCGGCGACGGCGAAGTTGGCATAGCCGGGCTTGACCTTGGCGGGGTCGACGCCGAACAGTTTGGTGTAGAACGTGATCGCCTCGTCGAGGTCATCGACGTTGAGGGCGAGTTGCATACGGGACATGATGGACCTCCCACTAGGGATGAGACATATATCGAACTGGCGCGTCGACCTCAGGATGCCACCTTTTTGATATATGTCAAGACAGGTGGCAGGATGGGGTCATGCCCAAAGCGCTGCCCGTGATCGACATGTCCGCCCCGGTGTGCTGCGCCCCGGTCGCCGCGGGCCCGATCAGCGACGCCGATGCCCTGCAGGTCGCGATGCGGCTCAAGGCGCTCGCCGACCCGGTGCGGGTCAAGATGATGTCGCTGCTGTTCAGCTCACGCCCCGGCGAAGAGACCAGCGGCGATCTGGCCGCGGTGCTCGACCTGAGTGAATCCACCGTCAGCCACCACCTGGGCCAGCTCCGCAAAGCCGGGCTGGTGATCTCCGACCGGCGCGGCATGAACGTCTTTCACCGCGTCAAACCCGAAGCCCTGCAGGCACTCTGCGTCGTCCTCGACCCCAACTGCTGCACCTAGCTGTCAGAAGGACGGTCCCTTACTGCTCGCGTCAGGACGTGTGCGCGGCAAGGAGTACCGGGGCCGCCTCGGTGAGGGCTGCCAGCCTCGCCGCCTTGCGGTCGGCGTGTTCAATGGTGAGGCGTAATTGGTTAACGTCGCCCAGCCACCGGTTCTTTTGGGCCTCGACCACCTGGAGGCGAAGGTTGTCACGGATCTCATCGAGCCTTGCGGCCTGGGCCGGTTCAACCTCGCAGAAATCGCACCGGATGCAGGCATGTTCATGGGAACAGTCAGATCCATAGGGGCGGTGGCAATTGCCGAGCGCGATCCGGCGCTGGCCGAAGTGTTCGACGAACTCGTCCCATTCGGCTTGGGTGGGCTCACGGTATTCGGCCGATGGCCGTGCCTGTCTACGGTTGTCGATGAACCGGTCATATGCCTCGAAGACATCTTTCTGATACACCGCGGTGTAGCCGCGCGT
This sequence comes from Mycolicibacterium pyrenivorans, assembly GCF_025821625.1. GTDB lineage: Bacteria > Actinomycetota > Actinomycetes > Mycobacteriales > Mycobacteriaceae > Mycobacterium > Mycobacterium pyrenivorans. The sequence continues at coordinate 28,475 of NZ_JACKSH010000284.1, read as the reverse complement.
GACTTCGATATTGTTGTGGCCCACCATCTTTGCGGCCAAATGGATCGGGAACCCGGCGTTGACGATGTCGGTGATGAAGATCCGGCGAAAGTCGTGTGGCGTGAAATGCAGCGAAGTACCGTCAGCGTCCTTCAAGGCCATGCTGTTGGCCAGCTCTGATAACCACTTTCGGACCGTGCACTGGTTGATTACCCGCGACCGTCCACCCTCTCGGATCTGGATCAGATGCGGCATCGGCGCCGACACCTGGCGTTCCTGTGTGTCGATTCGGCAGCACAGCGGAACGCGGCCATCGATGCTGACGAACTCGACCAGTCGCGCCAAGGTGGTGGTCAACTCCGGGCTGCAGGGAAATATCCGCTCCTGATCGGTCTTGCTCGGTGCGATCTGCAGGAGCGGTATCACGGTGCCATCGGGTTTGCGGTACTGCTTGATGCTCAGATGGGTCAGCTCCAGCATCTCTTCGATCCGGATACCGGTGTGGCGCAACACCTCGATGATCGTCCAGGTCATGAAGGCCCGTGTCACGGTGTAGTGGATGTCAACCCGCTTCTCCGATCCATCCTGCAGAACATGGATGCGCACTCGGTCGGCCCGCTTGCCCGGTGTGTGCTTGATGTAGGTGCTCCCGTGCACGGCGAACGGTTCACCGAACGGCGCTGTCGTCGCGACCGCTTGCAGCTCTGCTGCTTGCACGTACGCCCGCCGGGCTGCAGCGACGAGTGCATCGACGTGCGGGGTGAGGGTGCGGGTGCGGGCATGCATGCGGTGTGCCCGCTGGGCCCGGCGCTTCTGCTGGCCTCGGACGTCGCGGATGCTGACCGGGCATGAGACAGCCCAATGGGCCCACGTCGAGGGATCCTCGTGGGACCAGGCAGCCACGTCGAGGTAGAAGCTGCGGACCGCTCCCAGAATGCTCTCGGCGTGCCGGCGCGGAGTCCCATCCGGTTTGGTGCGCAACCACTCTTTCCAGGCGGATGCCTGGGCCTTCGTCAAACTGATTGTGTCGATGCCGGGGTTGGCGTCTTCGATCGGTTTCCAGAACAGCTTCACCAGGTTTCGGCTGGTTCCGTCCAGGCTGGCGTAGTCCTGACCGACGGCGATCTCGGCGAGGTAGGCGATCAACAGTCCTCGCACGCTGGGAGCTCGCACATTGAAGCGGTCGACCAGTTCGGTGGGACTGAGACGTTTGGCGATGAGGTAGTGCCGCAGGTCGTCGGCTTCACCGGCGAACAGTCCGCCGCGGCGTCCGTAGTGCCACATGGCGAGAAGATCCCCCGGCATCCTGCCGGTCGAGACGAGAAAGTCTCGGTAGGCCAACACATGCTGGCTGTGCAGCTCGGTGATTGGCAGCCCGTTGCAGATGCTGATACGTACCAGGTGGGTGGCGGTTCGCCATTTCTTCACTTCCGGTGCGCCCTCGTGCTCCGCGGCGGCGAAGTAGCGATCCCACGCCTTCGGTTCGTGCGTGGTCGTCCAGTCACGGTAGAACCGCGCCTGCTTGTTCTCGATCAACCAGTCATGGCCGGGACGAATGACCCCCAGCATTATGAGTGCGTTGATCGACAGCCTTGCCCCAAGCCGTGTATGCGATCCGGTTGATAAGGCTGGGCACCACGCCTTCGGCTGGCGATCGGAATCGCTGGCGATCCAACGGTCTTGATAACTGTCGCCGACAAAGCCATCCAGCCAGTCCAATAGGCGACTCAGCCAGAGCCGTGCACCGCTGCGGGCTACTGCCTCGCTGCGGTACTTCTCACTCATCCGTGCCATCACGAGCGGAAGTCCCGCAGTGATGATGCGTTCACGTTCGGCGCAGGTGACAGTGTTTCCGAACCACGGATGGTCCTCGGGCGTCGGGGACAGCGAAGGCAGTACTTCGACTGGATGGTTGGCAAACGCAGACGAACTCGCCAGCGACTGGGCACGCGTGAGCACCCGCGCCATCAGAATGCCCGACCGAAAAGAACTTGGAGATCTTCTGCCGCATAGCCTTTCGCCGGCGTGGGCTGCGGTGACGGGGGTCTATTCCAGTGCTGATCAAGTTTGTCGACGAGTTCGGCTACGGTGGGTCGCAGGTAGCGTGTGGTGCTGGCGATCGACGCGTGCCGCATCAGCTCCTGCATTTCCGCGATGGTCATGTTCTCGTCCTGGGCGAGACGCATGCAGAAGGTGTGCCGGAAGTCATGCATCGTGACGTTGGAGCCCAGCAGCGCGTTGCTGCGTTCAAGGATCTGTCGCATTGCCCAATAGCTCAGCGGCCGCGGTGTGCCGCGCAATGTCAGCCAGACTGGCTCTTCAGGCGGACCCACGGGGCGCTCAGCAAGGTACCGGGCGATCCAGAGATACGCAGTGGGACTGATACGGACCATGACACGACTTCCATTCCCGCCCTTGGGTATTACATCGGCGGTTTGGTCGGCGGCATGGAGCATCCCCCGCCGCATGCTGAGCAGTTCACTGGCGCGTAAACCAGAGGAGATCGCCGTAGCGACAATGGCACGGTCGCGGTTTGTTCTCAGCGATGCAAATACCTCCTCGTACAGGTCGTCGCTGAGCGCGCGCGGCGCACGTTCCACTAGCTTCTGCCGATAAGGCGCGCGCTTTTGGGGGCGCGGGTTATCGAAGTGCTGGCGGTGCACGTCGAGTCGAGTGAGATCGTCGCGCGATTTCGGTACCGGGTTGATGAGCGGCCCGAGATCCGACTCCAGGGCGAACTCGTAGAAGCCACTGAGCGACGACAGTCTGCGATTCATCGACGACCGCGCGTAGGAAGACTCCAGGTAGGCCTTGCCCGTCCGCTCGTTCACAGAACCTGGGGTCGGCCGATGAGTATCCGCACTCGATCCGCGGCGTCGTTGCGGGTTCGCGCGACACCGGTACCACCTCACCCAGTCCCGGACTTCGCCCCGCGTTGCCTGAGTCCACGAAACCTGCAGTGCGCCGAGGAAACGACTCCAGCTCAGTAGGTCGTACGCATAGGCGCGCAGCGTCGCAGGCGAGTTGTCGCACGCGAACAGGTCGGCCAACCACAGATTGACGTGGTTTACGCCGGCACCCGACTCGTCGACCAAACGCCACGGCAACGAGCCCGCATTGCCGCGAACGACCGCACCAAGCCTCGGGACATCGAGAACCTCCACAAGTCTCGGTTCGATCCCGTCATCCATCACAGCCCCTGGTCCGGAAGTTCAATCTGCGTGGAGACTAAACGCACCGGCCGACAAGTTGAGCCTGCACAGCCGCACCACGTGGATCATCCAACTGCAGTTAACCGCACGCTGGCCTACATCCAGACTGCGAAGGAAGGTTTCTCGGTGTTGGGCGCGGCCGCGGGTGCCGGGCGCAGCCACATCTTCGACTCATCCCACCCGCCTCGGCGAGCACGCGAGGTCGCCGTTCGCGGAGGACTCAGCCCGCGGGGCCGGTCGCGGCTTGTGGGGGTCCACCCCGCTTCGGGCAACACCGGCGCCCAGCCGCGCTAGCGAGAGTGCCGGCCGCCAGCAGATTTTGTGTCTGGGTGGTGGGTCTGGGTCGCTGATACTGGTTTCGTGTCGGTTGGCGCGGTGGTGGCTCAGGTCGGTGAGGTGCTGGGCCGCGCGCANTCNCTGTTCGGCGATCCACCGGCCTCCGGACAAGGCCCGGCCGCGGGCTCGGTGATGAAGCTCTCCGGCGCCGGGGAGCTGGTGCGCTCGGGACAAGCGCA
>NZ_JACKSH010000284.1:12947-24738 GCF_025821625.1 Mycolicibacterium pyrenivorans | reverse complement strand
CCGGCAACGACCGGGCGCTGAGCACCCAGCTCGACGAGGCCGCCCGCACCGACCGCACCGGACGCACCAGCTCCGGCGGAGTGGTCAACGGCGCCGCCGCCGACACCAACGGTCTGGCCCCGTTCACCAACACCCCCGCCGGCCAGAAAGCACTCCTGGTCGCCCTGGGGTCTGCTGCACGAATAGGTGACATCTGAGTTGGCTTGCCCAGCATGGGCGGGCTGGAAGGATGTCCCCATGGCAAGGCCCTACCCCCGCGAGTTCCGCGACGACGTCGTCCGGGTCGCTCGCAACCGCGATGACGGTGTAACGATCGAGCAGATCGCCACCGATTTCGGAGTGCACCCGATGACGCTGCAGAAATGGCTCCGTCAGGCCGACATCGACGAAGGCACCAAGCCCGGCAAGAGCGCCAGCGAGTCCGGTGAGCTGCGCGAAGCCCGACGGCGGATCAAACTGCTAGAGCAAGAGAACGAGGTGCTGCGCCGGGCCGCAGCGTATTTATCGCAGGCCAATCTGCCGGGAAAAGGGTCTACCCGCTCGTGAAAGAGCTCGCCGCCGACGGGATCCCCGTCGCGGTGACGTGCCGGGTACTCAAGCTCTCCCGCCAACCGTATTACCGCTGGCTGGCCGACCCCATCACCGAGGCCGAACTCATCGAGGCCTACCGCGCCAATGCGCTGTTCGACGCGCACGCAGACGATCCGGAGTTCGGCTACCGCTACCTCGTGGAGGAGGCGCGCGATGCCGGCGAGCCGATGGCCGAGCGCACCGCATGGCGGATCTGCTCGCAGAATCGACTGTGGAGCGTGTTTGGTAAGAAACGCGGCAAGAACGGCAAAGTCGGGCCGCCGGTGCACGACGATCTTGTCGAGCGTGACTTCACCGCTGAAGGGCCAAATCAGTTGTGGCTCAGTGACATCACTGAGCACCGCACCGGTGAGGGCAAGCTCTACCTCTGTGCGATTAAGGACGTGTTCTCCAACCGGATCGTCGGCTACAGCATCGACTCCCGAATGAAGTCACAACTGGCCATCCGGGCACTACACAGCGCGGTAGCCCGACGCGGAGATGTCGCGGGGTGCATTCTGCACTCGGATCGCGGATCTCAGTTCCGGTCAAGGAAATTCGTACACGCCTTGAATCAACACGAGATGGTCGGCTCTATGGGCCGTGTCGGAGCCGCCGGCGACAACGCCGCCATGGAGAGCTTCTTTAGCCTGCTGCAGAAGAACGTGCTCGACCGCCGCCGCTGGGACACCCGAGAACAACTCCGCATCGCGATCGTCACCTGGATCGAGCGCACCTACCACCGGCGCCGCCGCCAGTCCGGCCTCGGGCGGTTGACCCCGATCGAATTCGAAGCAATCATGACCACACCGGCCAGTCAGGCCGCGTGACCGAAACTGTCACCTGATCGTGCAGCAGACCCCTGCGCCAGCGCGTCGCCCAACAACAACAAGTCGTGCAGGCCTACAAAACCCGCGACGCGCAGATGGCGGCGATGCTGCGGTCGATGGCCTACGGCGGGCGCGGCGGTGTGGGCGCAGGAAGGGCCTGTCGATGCCACAAAGCGGTGGGGGATTCGGGGGAATCCCATTGGGCGGCGGCGGGTTTGGTGGCGGCTCCAGAGGTGGCGGATCTGGTGGGCGACGACCGTCGCCCAGGATCGACACGGGCCGCGATATCCCTCCTGGTAGGGGNGGGCAAGCTGTCCAGGCGGCGTTGTCGAAGCTGGGCCGCCCGTATGTGTGGGGNGCNAAGGGCCCTTCGGTCTTTGACTGCTCGGGGCTCACGGGGTGGGCGTGGCGTCAAGCCGGCGTGCAGCTGGGGCCCGACACCTATACGCAAGTNAATCAGGGGGTGGCGGTGCCTCCTGGTGANGTNCGCGCCGGTGATCTGATCTTTCCCAAGGCGTCCTATGACGGCCGCGGCCCGGGNCATGTCATGTTGGCGATCTCGTCGACNCAGGTAGTGCACGCCCCTCAGACCGGTGATGTGGTGCGTATCGCGCCGATGCCGCCAGGGTTTATCGCGCGCCGNCCGGTGGCCACNTAGCCCCGGAAAATCGTGCACGGAGGGGGATCGGCGCGGCTTTAGGCTCGTAGTTATCCGCCCGAGGAAAGGATGTGGCCGTGGAGTCTGGGTTGCAGCAACAAGCCAGTCAAATCTTGGATCTCGCNGATCGGCGCGGCTTTAGGCTCGTAGTTATCCGCCCGAGGAAAGGATGTGGCCGTGGAGTCTGGGTTGCAGCAACAAGCCAGTCAAATCTTGGATCTCGCTACGCGGGCGAAGAAAGTCTTCGGCGGTGATTCCACCCCGCAGCGACCGCCGTCGTTTGCAGCGCCGCGCGATCTCGAAGAGACGATCTCCCGTGATCACTTCTGATTTCAGTACCGCGCCAAGCACGCCATCGTCAATGCTGTTGATGCAGAAGAGGTTACGATGACCGACGCTCGCAAGTTCGATGAGCTGGTGTCCTGGCATGCCAAGCCGGTCGCCGGAGTCGGTATGGGCTGGGATCCGGGTTGGCGCGCCGACGGGGGAGCGTTTGCCCCCAACATCAGCCCCTCGGACCCGTACTGGAACACGGTGTTGGACAAGGCCCAAGCCGCCTATGGCGATCCTGGTATGCGGTTCAACACCTCTGACCCGAGTGCGGACCGCTATCTCGTCTTCAGCGACGGCACGCGGGTGCCGACCGATGGCTCGTTGGCCTATCGCGATAACGGCAACACCTACGTGATGAACAACGATGGCTCGGTGTCGCTACTTGGTGGTGACGGTAAGGCCGGTCAACCCTTCTTCCCGGAGTTCCGGCGCAACGAGGCCGGCCAGTATGTGCCGGTCAACGCTCAAGGCCAGCAGGTCGCGCCGCTAGCCGCCTCCTACGTGGACGATCCAGCGACAGGCAAGCGCACCTACTACAACGCCAACGGAGACGTCGTGGGATCTGAGCAGCGGCCCGCCAGCCCGCCTCCGGGCAGCCAGCCCGGCGTGGCGACCGATGAGCAGCAGTCGGGGCGCACCGCTGACGCGGTACGCAAGCTGCACGACGAGATGAAAGACCGCTACAGCCAACTCAGCGAGGCTGAGGGCAAGTTGACCGAGGCGATGCTGAGCGCCCGGACCACGACCGCCGAGGGCCAGCAGAAGCTCAACGANGACCGCTACAGCCAACTCAGCGAGGCTGAGGGCAAGTTGACCGAGGCGATGCTGAGCGCCCGGACCACGACCGCCGAGGGCCAGCAGAAGCTCAACGACATCCAGCAGAAGATCGTCGAGGCGGTCAACAACCCGGCGATGTCGCTGGACACTCCGGCGGGCGAGCAGGCGTTCTTGAAGTTCTTGCGCAGTCAGGTCGCCGCGATCGGCGAAGATCGTCGAGGCGGTCAACAACCCGGCGATGTCGCTGGACACTCCGGCGGGCGAGCAGGCGTTCTTGAAGTTCTTGCGCAGTCAGGTCGCCGCGATCGGCGANGTACTCCAGTCGGGGACTTTGACTGCTGAGGATCAGGCCAAGGCGGCGTCGGCGCTGGCCGCCCTNTACGACATGGACGGAGCCTCCCCGGNCACCGGGGGCGAGACTCCCAGTGACCCCAACGCCCAACCGGGACCTGCGACTCCGGCTCCGGCGCCGCCGGTCAGCGATCCCGCTCTTGCCGATCCCGCGCTCACNGATGCGGGGCTGGGGCCGATGGAGCCGATGCCCGATCCGATGTTGTCGGATTTGGGGATGGGCGGTCCGATGGGTGCTGACCCGCTGGCGGGGCTGGCCTCCGCGTTGCCGGCCGCGATGGGGGCTTTCCNTCCGGGTGGCGGNTTGGGTGGCGGCAGCCCGCTTGATGCTCTCACCGGAGCCGCTGCGCCGCTGGCCGGTCTGGCNTCCCAGCTGGGCGAGCAAGCCCGCCGTGAGGAACCCGACCCCGGCGTCGAGTCGGAGAAGGACAAGGACGACGAGCTCGACGAGGACGAGGGTAAGGACGACCACGACCACGCACCCGAGCCAGTGCCCGGGGAAACCCCGCCGTCCACGACGCCGCAATCGGGCACTCCGCCNGAGCCGGTGCCCGCGGGCACGCCCGGGGAGGGCGCCCCACCGGCGGCACCGGGCCCGCCCCCACCGCCGCCGACNGCNATCACGCTGCCGGACGGCTCGACCGCCAATGCACGCACNCCAGAGCTGGCCCAGGCNGTCAAGGCCCACCTCGACGGCAAGCCACTCGAGGAGGCCTATCGCGAACAGCACCTCGAGCTGCCCCCGCCGGGCACTCCGGTGACCGCTCCGGTCGATCCGTCGCGCCTGTCGGCCGGCATGCTCGCNGTGTTCAACGACCATTACGCGGTCGCGCTGAGCTCGGTGAAGGCGCTCCAAGATGGCCAGGTTGTGCCGGCGTCGATGATTGCCTCCAGCCCGGGCTTCNTGGGCTGGCTCGATCCCAGCGCGGTCGGCGCACCAGCGCCCACCCCGGCTCCCGCGCCGGTGCCTATCCCACCGANCTCCCCGGCCACCGANCCGGCGAACCCGGCGCCGCTGGCCAGCGCACCGGTGCCCACCCCCATCGGATAGCGGCTGACGTATGACGCGGCGGCAAAAAATCGCGACAATATCTAGATCGAAGGAGCTATGAGATGACCGACCCGATTCATATCGACCCTGAGGTGATGCGCACCGTCGCCAACCAGCACGACGATGTCGCCGANCAGATCGCGCCCGCCCGTGAGGCCAGCGCCGAGATCCTGGCCGCGGTCAACACCTTCGGNCCGATCATGCACCAGTTCAAGTCGGCGGTGTCGGACTTGATGGTCAACCGCGACGCCGCGCTGCTCCACCACGAACACACCCACCGCAGCGCCGCGATCGGGTTGCGNCGNGAAGCGGCCAACTTCGTCACCCGCGACGAAATCAACGCAGAAAACCTCCGAGTTGACCAGCAATGACAACCTGCCGCTGAGCGAGCAGGCGTTCCTGGCCCGGACCCCCGACGATGCGGTCCTGGTCAGGGTTGCCGTCAAGGGGTCCATCCTGGGCGTTCAGCTCGAACCCAAGGCCATGCGCGACAACATGCACGAGTTAGCTCAGCGAATCATGGCCTGTGCCGACGTGGCGTATCTTCAGGGGCAGGTGGCACTGCGCGAGCAGATGGAGCACGCCAAGCTCGATCCCGTCTGCTACGCAGATTTCCCCACCGAAAGGGACCTGGCCGNCGCCCGTGACCGACTGAGGAATCTCTAGACCGATGGTTTCTGTTGACCCGAGTGGACTGGTCTCGGCAGCGCANCGGATCACCGCAGCGCTGTCNGATCTGACGACAGCTAACCCCGAGCATCCCCCGCTGGCCGCCGATCCGGCGTCGGTGGGCGCTGCGGGCAGGCTCACCACTGCGGGCACCACCTTGGCCAGCGTCCTGGTCGAACAGGCGGCAGGGCTGGCAGCNCCGCTGGCCGCCGATCCGGCGTCGGTGGGCGCTGCGGGCAGGCTCACCACTGCGGGCACCACCTTGGCCAGCGTCCTGGTCGAACAGGCGGCAGGGCTGGCAGCGACCGCCGAACAGCTGGCCAACGTGGCAGCGGGTTTCACTGCCAAGGACGCGGCCAACGCGACCAAAATTTCCAGCCTTAACACCGCCAGTGAGGGCGCCGCCGTGTCGGGCTGGGCGCCTCCGTCGCCGCCGGTCCCTCCCGACGCGCGTCCAGTGCTGGCCGCACCCCCCGCCGCCCCCGCCGAGATCATCTCCAATGCGGTGCACTCCGGNGACCCCGCCAGCGGCGAAGCGTTCATTTCGGGATGGCGCCAGGTCGCCGGCTCGGCCCGCGACGCCTCAGCCGCGGTACGGCTGGTCGCCGACAGTCTCCCTGACAGCTGGGATAGCCCGGTGGCCACCGACGTGGTGCGCGGGCACCTGATCAAATACGCCAATGCGTTGGAAACCTCCGGCCAGCGCGCCGACACGGTCGCTGAGCAGGCCAATCGCCATGCCCAAGAGGTCGCTCAGGCGCGCAGCGACATTCCGAGTCCGGACGCGTTTCAAGCGATGAACCGCCAGCTACAGACGCTGGCGCAGGCTAACGCGCAGACCGGCGGCATGTACGCGGTGCCGCTGGCCAACGCGGTGGAGCAGAAAGCCCAGATGGAGGCCCAAACCGCGCAAGGCTTCGGCGGCTACTACGCCAGCACTGAGGCCACGACCGCCGGTGAGGTTGATCTGGACGGCGACGGTATCCCCGACGTTCCCGCCGACGAGGCGGCCGCCGCGGCCGCTGCGGGGGAAGGAACGGGTCTGCCGGGCGAAGCGACGCCGGGAGAGCCCGGGTCACAGGATATGGCCGGTCAGCTGGCCTCGATGCTTCCCAGCATGATCCCCACGGTTCTCGGGGCGGCCGGGGGACTACTGGGCGGCGCGATGTCATCGGTGATGAAGGCGCCCGAATCGCTGATTCAGGCCGGAACACAGGCGATGGGTGCGGCTACTCAAGGACTATCGGGGTTGATGCAACCCGAGCTCGACGACATCGGCACCGAGGACCTGGGCCTAGACGATGCGCCCCTGGACGACATGAGCGGCTTCGGCGGCGGAGGGGGCGGCGGTGGCATGACTTCGCCAGCCTCCGGCGGGGCACCGTCGACGCCGCCGGTGATGCCCTCCACCGGCCCCAACCCCACCCCGCCAACCTTGCCCACCGGTGGCTCGCTGCCTCCGCCGGTGAGCCCCACGATGGGCCCGGGCGGCGGCATGATGCCAATGGGAGGCATGCCGATGGCCGGCATGCCAGGGGGTGCAGGCCAAGGCGGCGGGGCCGACGAACGCAACGCGAAGCCCAAACAGGTTGTGGGCAAGGATCGTCCACACACAGAATCGGTGACCGGCAAGGTGACCGCTGACAGGATCGCAGTGTCGACAACCGCACCGGACCGTAAAGACGACGACCCGCCGCCCAACGACGACGCCCCTCAGCGCAGTAGCGCTCCGCTGATCCGCCGTATCACTACCGTCGCACCGAAGGACGGCGCCTAGTGTTGGGCGGTGTGGGCTTCGATGACCTCGGCGACGAGGAAAAGGTCAAGTTTTCCGAGGCGGAACAGGCCGCGACCCTGGAGCGTCTCGACAAGATGATCGCCCAGCTCGGGGCGTTACGCACCGAGGTCGAAGACCCTGATGGCTATGTGCGGTTCACCCTGGGTGACGACGGGCGGCTCCTCGAACTGTTCATCCACGAGGCTGCCCGCACATCGCTGACCAACTTGGCGTTGGAAAAGAAGCTCAACGATCTGTTCGCCGCTGCTAACGAGGCAATGATGCTGTCCCGCAAAGAGTTCTGGGACCACTACAGCATTACCGACATCTGATCCGCCGGTCTAGCTTCGAAAAGCACTGAGCCAGAACCGATTCTTGGACTCCCGGTCGGGCGAAGCTTGCCACGACCCAGCGCTGATTGACGTACGCACGGGAGAGGGTACAACTCAGCGCGGTTATGAGAAGCGTTGGCAAGAAACGCGTGGAAGGGCCCGACCAAGGGTGGGAGGAGTCGGGCCCTTCCGGTTCCGACCTCGGGGGGCGCGACCGGAACACCACGAACGCTACCGCAGCGCCCACGCCCCTCCGTGCACAATTTCGGCGGCGCGATGCCGTGCCATCGCAGCGGCTCGTTGAGGTGCCGCGGGGGGCCCGCTACAGACGCGGGTTAGCTCTCGACAGCCAACCTGTGAAAGGCCACGGATCGCGTGCTGGAGGGAGGTGCCGAGCGGATCGGGGCCGAATTTGGCGGTGCCAGACACCACCGGCGCCGTTTACCCTGGATGTATGACAGCGGGCGGGAAAACCCAAGCATATGTGCCGCCGCCGAACGGTGGCCCCTATGGGCCGCCCCCTGGCCCCGGCTCATCCGGCTACGGCCCGCCGGCGCCTCCGCCGGTGTTGCAGCCCCCACGCCCGGCACGCCTGCGGACGGCGCTCGCCGCCGCGGGCATCATCCTCGCCGTGGTTCTGGCAGCATCCGCGCTGGTAGTGGCCCTGACAACCCGCTCCAGCAGCAACGACTCGAACAGCGCCGCCCCATCCGCTGGAGACCCAACCGCGTCATCCAGCCCCGCGTCCACTGAGCAGGCCGACCGCGCACTCTGCGCAGCTATCGGACCGCTGATGAGTGAGTACAGCACCACCGCCAAAGCATGGTTCGCCCTCGGGCAACCAGGGACTCCCGCGCGGGATGCGGCTCTGCCCAAATTTATCGACGATACGGAAAGCTGGGTCCGCCGCGCGGATGCAGTTTTGGCCGAGCACCCGAACGTTCAGCCGAGATTTGAGCGCACCCTGCAGCGCTACCTCGATGACTTGTGGCTGTTTGCGAACAATATCGAACCGGGGCCGGAGAGGACGTATGACGGCGCCGCGTGGACTGACGGCCTCGTTGCCTTCGGTGGTCCGCAATCAATCTGCGACGCTCTTGGTGCTGGCTGGTAGCTGATGAGGGGGACTAGCTGATGCCGGCTTCAGCAGCAGTTGCCGCTGGCCAAGGGATGCCGACACGGCCGTACTCAATGCGCATTCTGGGCGGGTCCTGGCCGTCGACGTCGCCGGAGTCATGGTCGGATACCGCGAACGCGCTGAGTAAGAAAAGTGCCGAGCTGAGTATGTCGGCAGCGGCGATCCGTCGCGCGGCCGACGACCTCGGCGGCTCTAACTCTGGGCAGATGATCGACGCGATGTGTGAGCGCTCGTATCGCACGGCGCAGACGGTGATCAACCACTCGGACCTCTACGGCGACATGGCCAAAGCTGTCAAAGAAACAGCTGAGCTGATCTGGCATGCCCGCGGCCGGCTCGAAGAGATCGACCGCAAAGCACATGAGGAAATCGAGCGGCTCAAGCAACAACTTCAAGCCGCATCCCTATCGCCGTTAGGCGCCGGTGCGGCCATGGCAGCCATTTACGCAGCGATAGAAGCCGTCATCACCGCAGCGCAAGGGGAAGCACTGGCTGTAGGGACTGATACCGCCGCGTCTATCGCAGAGCAAGCCGCCAACATCGGCGGCAACCCCTCAAGTCAAATGCCTGGTGGCGGCCAAATAAGCCCGGCCGATCACACCACCCAAACCGGCGGCAACGGGGATAACGTCCAGGCCCTCGACAACCCAAGCAGCCCAGGAGGCACGACACCAAAGGCGCCGGCCAGCGAATTCGACGAATGGGGTCAGACACCCAAATCCCCGGCTGACGAGATGCCTGGCGGGGGTGGCACGGAACCGCAACCCGGGGAGACGCCCGGTTCGTCCGAACCCGGGAAAGCACCGGGCGAGCCGGGTGCTGGCTCCGGGGCCCCGGGCGACGGCGCCCAAGGTGAGCCGGCGAGTTCCGTCGACCCGGCAAAGGGGGATCCAGCGGGGAAGATGCCGGAGTGGGGCTCGTCGACTGCGGGCGCAGTAACTCCACCCATGACGCCCGTGTCCTCTGGCGGGAGCGGTGGCGCTTCGTCGCTAGGCTCGGTGGGGAGTGGGTTCAAGCCGCCGTCTGCGAGCGGGTTGTCGTCGGCAGGGACCGGTGGTCTGTCGCCTAGTTCGTTGTCTTCCAATGCGGGGCTGTCGTCGTCGCTGCCGTCTTCTGTGTCGCCGGCGGCGGGCGGTCTTCCCTCTGCAGCTGCGGGTGGCGGTGGCGCACCGGGGGCGGCTACCTCGTCTGACTTCTCCCGCGGGTTCAATGCGGGCTTAGGTACGGGCTCGGTGTTGCCGCCGCCTGTTGCTCCTCCTCCGGCGCAGCCCCTGAGTTCGACTACGGGTGCGTCGAGCACACCGGTCTCGGCCGGTCCCGCGCCGGTGTCGGCCGCTGGCGGGCCTGCGCACGTCGCGTCGCCAGGGTCGGCGGCGAGTGTTCCGGCCGGGCATATGGGGTCGATGGGTGCGCCGATGATGCCGCCCGCGGCCGCCCCGGCTGGCCCGCTGCCTCCGTTCAACTCCGATTTGCAGCCCAGGCAGGTCGCGCCAGCGGGAGCGGGCGCCCCGCCGCCCGCACCACCGCCAGCTCCACCTCCCAGCCCGGGCCAGGGGACAGCGCTTCCGCCGGGTGTGGTCGCCTCGGGTGTCGGCGCCACAGCGGCCGGCGCGGTCGCAGGAGCACAGTCTGGGGCGCCTGACCCATTGCTCGATAAGGCGTCGGAACTGGTCTACGAGCTGATGCACGCCTCGCGGGTTTATGGGTGCATCGACTGGTGCGTCGGGATGTTCAAGACGCCGTCAGGACCGCAGGCATGGGGGTCTACGAGCTGATGCACGCCTCGCGGGTTTATGGGTGCATCGACTGGTGCGTCGGGATGTTCAAGACGCCGTCAGGACCGCAGGCATGGGTGGTGAGCAATGAGGGCAGCGGGTTCATCCCGCCGGGGGTATTTCTGCCCAGCTCCGCGCGGCTAGTTTTCTCAGATCCTGGTTTGGACAGGGACTTTCACGCCCGCTGGTTCGGCTGGGTCAACCCAGCCCAGACGATGACCGCGTACGGGCAGATGTGCATGGCGAGCAACCCAAACGTCGAGTTGTGGGCGCTGGCGGTGTCGACGGACTATGGCGGCAACGCCACTGTGGCGCGGGATGCCGGTGTACGGCATATCGAGAATTGCGCGTTGACCACGTCACGGATCAAGGCCGACTCACCACCACCGACGCTGGATGAAAGTCGTATTCATCGGCTGGAGACCATCGACCGCCCCGAGTACGCCCGCCTGACCACCGGCGGGGTGGTCGATCGGTCACAGCTATGGGCGTTGACGGTTGCCGCAGTGCGCACGGTCCTCTCGCGCGCCTCGGAGCTGCTGGGCTTCCAGGTTCCTCCGGCGATTCGCCAGGTGGCCACGGCGATCGAGAATGGTGAGCCGGTGTCGGAGCAGCTGTGGACCGAGCTGGATCTGGCGATGCGCGCGGCGATCCTCGACAGTTCGGGCCAGCGGCCAGGCCGGGTGGCCGGCGACGTGGGCCCGTCTGCTTATGCGCGGTGTTTCCACAACGTGGCCCGCGCCGCGGAGCTGCTGTCGTGGTGGCGCGGCGCGACACCGGATTATGTCGAGATCGCCTACACGGCAAGGCATATCGCGAAGGAAGCTGAACTATGGCCCACGATGGCCGCATGAGGGGAGTTNTGTAGATGCCTGCAGTATCTGGGGGCGCGAAGCCGATCGAGGTGTTGCCCGCGGCGGTCACTGGCACTGCCCAGTCGATCGCTGGGGAGGTGAGCCGCTCGGCCCAGCCTGGCCCGGTGCCGATGCCTGCGGGGGGCATTTCGCCGATCGATGTCGCCGCCAACGCCGTGGCCGTCGCGGTGGCCGAGAATGTCGCGCACTGCTCGGCGACGCTGGCGCCGGAGCCCATCGAAGGTATTTCGCCGATCGATGTCGCCGCCAACGCCGTGGCCGTCGCGGTGGCCGAGAATGTCGCGCACTGCTCGGCGACGCTGGCGCCGGAGCCCATCGAAGGGGTTCAGAAGGCCGAGACCGCCACGACCGAGCTTCGGGGGCAGGACACTGAGAGCGCCGCCGACATCAGGTCGGTCGCTCAGACTATGCAGCCGATGCCGCCGCCGGGGGCCAGCGGCGGCGGNGGCGCACCGAGCATNCGCCCGGTCAGCAATACCGGCGCGGATAGTTGGCATTGGGANTANGACCACAACGGGCTGATGGTCAGGGTCGATGACGTCGAGCCAATTGATCCGGGCGGCGCGGCCGGGGGTGGTTTCGGCGGGCTTGCCCCGGTGGGCCCCTGACAGTTCGGTCACCGCTTGTTGCGTGAAGGGGGTCGCAGCATCGTGGG
>NZ_JACKSH010000284.1:0-12912 GCF_025821625.1 Mycolicibacterium pyrenivorans | reverse complement strand
ATACGTGACCACTCAACAGTTCAGGCGGCCCGGCCCGATTGCACGCCCGCCGGCGACGGCGGGCGGCAAGATCGCGATTGATCCGCCGATTCCGGCGCCGATCCCGCCGCCACGCAGCGTGTGGGGGATTGTGCTGCCGATCGTTCTGATTGTCGGTGTGATCGGGTTTATCGTCGCGATGTACATGTCCGGAATGCGNAGCTTCGCATCGGGTTTCGGCATTTTCGGGATCATGATGCTGATCGGCATGGCGGGCATGCTGTTCCGCGGCCGCGGAGCNGCGCAGAAGATGTCCTGGGGTGAGCTGCGGCAGTACCGGGCCAACTACTTCGCCCGCCAGGACGATGTGCGCGATGAGATCGAGGTGCAGCGCCGCGCCCAGTTCGACCATCGCGAGCATTTCCATTGGGACCCANCCAAACTCGTGGCCGCGGTCGGCACCGAACGCATGTGGGAACGCTCACCGAGTTCGGATGAATTCGGCGAGGTCCGGGTCGGGGTCGGCAANGTCAAGCTCGCCATGACGATCGAGAAGCCGAAGATTCCCGAGGCATCACANATCGAACCGGCCACCGGTCACGCCCTGCGCAAGTTNCTGCTGGANCAGGAATACATCGACGACATGGCCAAGGTGATTTGGCTGCAACGCTTCGCGGGCGTCTCGTTCATCGGGGATATGGACGAGGCACGCGCTCTGCTGCGGGCGATGGTGTGCCAGCTGGCGGCATTCCACAGCCCCGCCGACCTCCAGATTCTGGTGGTCAGCGACGCCCCGTCGGTGTGGGACTGGACGAAGTGGCTGCCACATATGCAGCATCAGAGCAAGCGCGACGGCTGCGGTGAGCGCCGGCTGCTGTTTTCCTCCCCGGCTCAACTGGAGGAGTTTTTCGACGAGGCGGAGCTTCCGCGTAGCGAGTGGACACCCCCGGCCAGCGGNTTGCANGGCGCGGGGAACACCGTTCTGCCGTTCCGGGTGATCATCGACGACAACTGCGGAACCCCCGAGGACTGGGCCGGCCTGACTGGCAGCGCNGGGTATGCCGGCACCTGCTTTGTGCGCCTGGCACCGTCGGTGCCGCCGCCGTCGCCGCATGATGCGTTCGGGACGAAGAGTTGGATCGGGTTTTCCCCGGAGACCACCTACCGCCTCGTGGGCGGTGCGCTGCGGAAGCGCCTGCCCGCCGAGGACCTCACACCGTTTAGCGGTGTGCAGCACCCGTCTTCCGACGAGCTCGACGACGCCTTCTACGCCAAGGCCGACCAGCTATCGATCACCGCAGCGGAGCGGTTCGCTCGGGCGATGGCCCGCTTCCGCGCCTCCGGCGGGGTCACCACGGTCACCGATTCCGGCCACCAGCAACGCACGTTGCTTGACGCGGTGGGGGTGCGGGACCCCCGCAACCTCGACGTGGACCGCCTGTGGTCCCCGCGCCGCAGCCAGGGCCCGGAGTGGATGCGCTTCCCGGTCGGTCTCGATGAGAGCGGCCAGGTCGTCGACCTGGATCTTAAAGAGGGCAGCCAGCAGGGCATGGGCATGCATTCGCTGTTCATCGGCACGACCGGCGCGGGNAAGTCCGAGGGCATCATCACCGAGGTCGCCTCGATGGCGTTGACCCATTCGCCGGAGGTCGCCAATGTGGTGTTCTTCGANTTCAAGCTGAAATCAGCAGCCGGCGTGCTCGAACAGTTCCCGCATGTGGTGGCCAGTGTCAGCAACCTCGGCGATGAGCGCCACCTTGTCGGCCGCATGTATGNTTCAAGCTGAAATCAGCAGCCGGCGTGCTCGAACAGTTCCCGCATGTGGTGGCCAGTGTCAGCAACCTCGGCGATGAGCGCCACCTTGTCGGCCGCATGTATGAGGCGCTGGAAGGCGAGCTTGATCGTCGCGGCGCNCTGTGCAACGCCGCCGGCCCGGACGTGGTGGATCTGACGGTCTACAACCAGCGGCGGCTCACTGATCCCTCGCTGCCGCCGGTGCCGGTGCTGTGGGTCATCGCCGACGAGTANCAGGAGCTGCTCAGCGACCGNGACTGGGGNGATAAGTTCCGCAGCTTGTTCTGGCGGATCATGCGCCAGGGCCGCGCCTATCACATGTTTTTGCAGCTGGTCGGCCAGACCGTCGACACCCAGAAGCTGCGCGACATCCGCAAGCTGCTCGGGTTGTTCTGGCGGATCATGCGCCAGGGCCGCGCCTATCACATGTTTTTGCAGCTGGTCGGCCAGACCGTCGACACCCAGAAGCTGCGCGACATCCGCAAGCTGCTCGGCTTCACCATCGCCGGCCGTACCGGCACCGAGGAAGATTCCCGCGAGGCNCTCGGTGTGGGGATCGCCGCCAAGATCGACGAGAAAGGCGCGGAGGGAACTGCTTTCCTGCGGGTGGCGCAGCGCCAGCCACGCCAGTTCCGATTCTTCTATTCCTCGGCTGATTTCGTTCCGCAGACCGGACCCGACGACAGCCGGCCGCTGGAGGCCGGCACCTGGTTCGAGCCCCGCGCTTTCACGGCCGAAGAGGCCGCCGACATCGATGGCCTGCTGGCCGAGCCGGTCGAGCGCGACGCTGCCCCGGCGCCGGTCCCGGAGGCCGCCAGCGTGAAGATCATCGACGCGGTGATCGGTTCCCTGCAGGCCACGGGGGCCGCCCCGCCACGCCAGCTGTGGCTGCCCCCACTGGGCGCCCCGCCGGCCGCCGACGATCTGGTGGCTCGACTGCGCGGCAAGCCGTGGGATGTCGACTACGGCCAGAACCCGGGCCTGGTGTTGCCGGTGGCGCTAGAGGATCGCCCACGTCAGCACCGCCAGGATGTCTGCTACCTGAACATGCTGGAAAGCAGCGCGCTCATCGTCGGCGCCCCCCGTATGGGCCATACCAACGCGGTCATGACCATGATCACCGCGGGTGCGTTGATGTACCGGCCGGAGCGGGTGCAGTTCTACTGCATTGCTGCCAGCGGCCCACAATTGGCAGCGTTGAACGATCTTCCGCATGTAGCGGCCGTGGCGGCTCTGCACGACACCGAGGGCGTCACCCGCTTGCTGGCCACCGTGCGCGGCATCGTCGAGGAGCGTGAACGGCTATTCGCCACCCGCGGCCTGGANATGGAGCAGGTGCGGGCGGCGAAGTTCGGCCCGAACCCGACCGATATCGGCGTCTCCGGCGGTGATGTGGTGCTGGTCATCGACGGCTGGGGCAACTTCAACGACGCCAACCAAAAATGGGTCGACCAGGTGATGTCGCTGATGCGCGCGGGCAACTACGGGGTNCGCACGATCGTCACCCACACCAGCTANCTGTCGAAGATCAACACCCAGGTCAAGAACCTGTCCACGGAACGCATCGAGTTGCGGATGACCGATGAGCGGGAATCCGAGCTGGGCCGGCGCGACCCCACCGTCAACCGGGGCAAAGAGGTNCCGAATAAGCCAGGACACGGCCTCAGCGCCGCCGGATTCCACATCATGATCGGCGAGCCGGTGCTGGCCAATGATCCGTCCGGCCACATCGACGCTCGCGGTGTCGGCGCAGTGGTGCGCCGGGTGGCCGGAGTGGAGAAATTCGCCGAGGTGAANCGCCTGCCGGAGATGGTGCCGCTTTCTGATGTGTTGGCGCGGGTCAACGGCGGCGCCCAACGCGACCTGGTTCCGTTCGGTCTGTCGGAGTCCGATCTGGGCCCGGCCTACGTCGACTTCGCTGAGAACCCCCACGCGGTNGTCGTGGGCCGCGCGCAATCGGGACGCTCGGCGTTCCTGCGCACGATGATGCACAGCGTCATGGCCCACTACAGTCCCGATGAGGCCACCATTGTGTTGATTGATCCGCGCCGCCGCCACATGGGCGTGGTGCCNGAGGAGACGTGGCTGTCGCGCTACGCCTACACCCTCAACGACATCAAGAAGGCTGCGGGGGAGTTGAAGGAGCTGTTCGACAAGCGCACCCCGCCGCCGGGCACCAGTCCCNCGGAGATGCTGAAACGCCAGTTCTGGACCGGCCGCAAGATCTTCGTGTTCGCCGATGACGTCACGTCGTGGAACTCGGCGCAGAATCCGCTGATGGAGTTGGCCGACTACGTGGAAACGGCCGACCAGCTGGGCATGCACATCATCGCGGCNGCCGACATCAAGCTGTGGAGTTTCCAGGCGTCGGGCAACAGCATGCTCGGCCGACTGGCCGGCGCCCTGCAACCGACGATCATTCTGGACGGCCGCCGAGAACACGGCCCGATCATCAGCGGTGTCTACGCCGAGCCTCAACGTCAAGGAAAGGGCATCTACGTGCACCCCGGCGGCACCACCGATGGTGTGCTGGTGGCCTGGACACCCGAACCGGTGCGCTCGACACCTCCTCGGCATTCCTCCCCGATNGGCCAGAGCTAATGCGATCACCAATGACTCAAGCGGGCGATTGGGCTACGGAATTAGTGGCCCAAGCACCGGAATCAGAGATTTTGAGCNTNCTCANCNGCCATTCATCGAGGTCATCGGTGGTGATGCGTGCCGTGCGGAATTTAGCGCAGGTAGCCCCCTAACACTGGGCTTAAACTGAGTTCAGATCACCCCCACGAAGGGAGAGGCAAACAAATGTCCGTTCCAATCATTGGTGTCGAGCCGGCGCTTGTCGGAATGCTGTCGGCTGCCGAGAGCGCNGGCGCGGCGACCATGGCCGCCGGGACGTCCGGTGCTGCCCCGGTGATGACGACGGTGCTGCCCCCGGGTAGCGATCCAGCGTCGATGGCGGTGGCGGCGGCGCTCAACGCGCGCGGCGCGGCAGCGGTCGCCGCGCTGACGCAGCTGACGATGACGCGGGCTATGTTCGCCGGCAACGTCGGGGTTAACGGCACCAGCTACGCAGCCATGGATGTGCTGCANCAGAGCGCTCTGGCGATCTAGAACCGCTTTCGGGCAATGCCAGGCTTCGGGGATTCGGCGCTCAATCCGCCGCAGGTGAACTACTACCAGTTGGTCACCGGCGATGAGGCGGCGACCGCGGCGGCAGCCGCAGCGGCTCATCAGGCGACCGCGGCGATGCTNACCGCCGAGATTGCCACCATGACCACCAGTACGACCAGCACGGCCGCGGTCGGCTGGCAGGGCGCCGGTGGTGCGGCGATGACGATGACCGCTCAAGCGTTCGCGGGAATCTTGGGCATGGCNACCAGTACGACCAGCACGGCCGCGGTCGGCTGGCAGGGCGCCGGTGGTGCGGCGATGACGATGACCGCTCAAGCGTTCGCGGGAATCTTGGGCATGGCNGTGGCCTGGTTTGAGGAAGCTGTCGTGCAGGCGACGGCNATCGTGGATGCCTATCACCTGGCCAAAACCACGATGGTGCCTGGACCGGTGTCGGATCAGAACCTCGCCGACACCGAAGCGCTGGTCGCCACGAACTTCATCGGGCAGAACAGTCCGGCGATCGCGGCCCTGGTCGCCGAATATGAGCGGCAGTGGATTCAGAACGCCACCATCATGTCGAGTTACCAAGGCGTGGTCACCGCGGCGCTGGGCGTACTGGCGACGCCGCCGCCGTTCGCACCGATGGCACCCAACCCCGCCGCAGCATTGGCCGCCCTGGGCAACGCCGGGGCACAAGCCGGTGTGCAGGGCGCCCTGCAGGCCAGCTCCCAAAGCATGCAGCAGGCCAGCACCGCGGCGGTGCCGGCCGCTGAAGCGGTCTCGGCACCGGCCGACGCCATGTCGGCGATGGGCGGACCGATGGGGATGATGGGGCAGCTCTCATCGGTCACCGGCATGATGGGCCAGGCTCCGCAGATGCTGGGCCAGGCCCCGCAGATGCTCAGCCAGTTCATGCAAATGCCGATGGGCATGCTCGGCCCGCTGTCATCGAGCATGGGCGGTCTCGGTGGCGCCCCAGGGGCCGCGTCAGCGGCTCCGCTGACCGGCACACCGGTGGCGACGCCGGGGTTGGCCAGTGCGCTCAGCGGGGGCGGCGGCGGTGGCGGCGGCATCGGCGCCGGGGGCAGCGGGGTCGTTCCGACCAGTTCCTACACCCGCCCGGTGGGCAGTTTCAGCACCCCCAATGCCCCCAAACTGCCCGGCGGATTCGGAGGTGCCGTCGAACCGGTGGCCACCGGACCGAGCCCGTCAGGGGGCGCAGGCACTGGTGGTTTGTACGGCGCTCCGGCCTCGGCGATGGGGCGCGACGGCGGGGCAGCGACCGAGCAGCGGCAGGGACGCACGATGCAGGTCACGCTTGCCCGATCGGCTGCTGTACGGCGCTCCGGCCTCGGCGATGGGGCGCGACGGCGGGGCAGCGACCGAGCAGCGGCAGGGACGCACGATGCAGGTCACGCTTGCCCGATCGGCTGCTGACAGGGGGGACAGGTAACAAAAAATTAGCGCACGGCGGGGTGCGTAGACGCCCATAGACTTTGTCTAGAACCAAACACCTTCCAGAACAGGAGTTTCCATGGCACAGCAAGTTGTTGGTGCGGCGCAGATCCAGTCCACCGCCGACCAGCTCGACGATCTCAAGATGCGGGCCCTCGACGTGCTCAGCCGCTACCAGCAGCANCACAGCAAGTTGTTGGTGCGGCGCAGATCCAGTCCACCGCCGACCAGCTCGACGATCTCAAGATGCGGGCCCTCGACGTGCTCAGCCGCTACCAGCAGCANTCGACCGAACTGCAGGCCTCCGGCGGCCTCGACGGCCAGGCCGGTGTCGCCAACGTGGCNACGGCAGAAGAGATCTCGCAGGCACAGCGCGAGATGAACATGCGGTGGGAGTCGCTGATCGCGGCACTGCGCAACAGCGCGCCGGACTTCACCAACATCGACACCCAGAGCGCCCAGCAGATCCAGTCGGTCGCCGGCGGCCTGCGCTTCACCTGACCCTCCATCCCACCAGAGACATTCGAAAGGACTCCACCACAATGGACGGAATGATCAAGGTCAATCCCGGCGCGATCGTGGACTACAACGCCGCCCTGGGAACGTTCAGCGGCGAGCTGGACAACATCGCCNTCCACCACAATGGACGGAATGATCAAGGTCAATCCCGGCGCGATCGTGGACTACAACGCCGCCCTGGGAACGTTCAGCGGCGAGCTGGACAACATCGCCNCCGAGGCGCAGAACCTGCTCGGCGGCATCGCCGAGTACTTCACCACCGATCAGGCGTCGGTCACCTACGCCCAGGCGCAGCAGATGATCATCGACGCCACCAACGAGGGCAAGGAAGTCATCCACCGCCACGGCCAGGCCGCCGACCAGGCTGGTGTGGACTTCGTGTCCCAGGACGGGGCCTCTGCCCAGACNACGCCACCAACGAGGGCAAGGAAGTCATCCACCGCCACGGCCAGGCCGCCGACCAGGCTGGTGTGGACTTCGTGTCCCAGGACGGGGCCTCTGCCCAGACATTCATGGTCTAGGACGGCCCACCAGGGGTGCTGTAGCGACACTGCCGAAAGGGGGGCCAACTGCAGTTGGCCCCCCTTTGTGCTGCTCGAAAGAAACAGAAGGGATAGGACATGGCGCTGACGACAACCGTCGGGGGCGTATGGGTACTGCAGGCGCTGCTGGGTGTGGAGTCCATGCCAACAGCGTTGCGGCTCAAGCCATTTATTCCGTCCGTGCATCACGAACTGATTGTTGAGACCACAGCAGGGCCGGTCCCGATCGCCGAAACCGCAGAGTATCTGAGCCTGGTGCAGGCCGGCGCCATATCTCCTAGTGGCGCGGTCGACGACCCGGTGCGCGACTGGATGACCGTGCTGGGGCGGCCTGACCGTCAGGCCGTCCTGACCATTCGGCGACCGTCAGGGCAGGCCGTCCACAACGGTGAACTCCCGACGGTGGACGAGCGGGTGGTCGTGGTGTGCCGGTACCGCCGGTGGCTGGCGATGGCTGCCCGCGACGGCAACGACATGGTCGTTGACGCGGTGGGGGAGACCGATGACCCCGCAGTCCAGGCGGACTTGATGTGCCAAACCTTGATGCCGGCACTGGGCGTGGCTGCACCCGCGGACATCGACGGCGTCAACATCCCCGCCGACCTGATGCAATCGACGCTGGAAGCCGCTGTCCCGCAGGGGCGAGACGCCACGATCGCCGCGATGAGCAGGCTGGGACTGCAACCCCAGCAGGCCGAGGTCCTGGCTGCGGCGACACGCCTGGACGACTCAGCCATGGCCGTCGCCATGGTGATTGACCACGACATCGCCCAGCATGTCCATCCCCGGGTGGTCACGGTGGCCGACACCGAGTTTGGTCGCGTCAGCATCACCACGAGCACGTCGGCTGACGGTAAGCAGTGGCTGAGCTTGTGGCCGGCCACCACCGACGCCGTCCGCGAGGACCTCTACGGGTTACTTTCCGCGCCGCGGGCGGCCGCGTAAAACGCCATGCGTGCATATGTCGGGGGGCGTGAAATTGGTGCCGATTTAGGGTCGTTTCGCCTAGTAGGGTGGGCGATATGGCGCTGAATTTGACGTCGCGGCTGCAGGTAACGGCCCACTATTTCTGGAACCGCCGCAACGCGGCGGCGCTGAGTCATCACGGCGTCCGGTTGGAATACGACCCCGAGCAACGCCGCAGTGCTGCGCTGATTCTCGGGGTCATGTTCACGCTGCTGGCGATGGCACTGATGTTCATGCTGTCGATGTGTTCCCCCGCCGGACAGGTGGGCCAGTCGGCCATCTTGGCCGACCGCGACACCGGCGCGGTCTACGTGATGGTCGACGGTCGACTACACCCGGCGCTGAACCTGATGAGCGCCCGGCTGATCGCCGGCCAGCCGAACAACCCCACGTTCGTCAAGGCCGCAGAGCTGGAGAAATACCCGCAAGGGCCGCTAGTGGGCATCGTGGGCGCTCCCGCGGCGATGCCCATCCGTACGGCGTCGTCCTCGGACTGGACCGTGTGCGACACCGCACCGACACCGACGTCGACGACCTCGGCCGCCTCGGAACCTGTGGTCACGGCGATCGCCGGCCAACTGACGCTGGGCCAGCGGTCAGCGCCGCTGCAGATGCCCGATGCCATCCTGGGCCGCTACGGCAATCGAACCTATGTGATCTGGGAGGGACACCGCTCCGAGATTGACCTCAGCAATAAGGCGGTCGCTTTAGCCTTGGGCGTCGATACGACTGCCCCGGAACCGATTCCGTTGTCGCGGCCGCTCTTTGACGCCCTTCCGGCGACCGACCCGCTGGTGAGCCCGGCCATCCCGGGGGCCGGGGAACCGTCACGATGGAATGTCGCCGACAGCGCGGTGATCGGATCAGTGCTGACCGTGCGCGACCTCGGCCAGCCCAACGCTGCCGAATCGCTGTACGTGCTGTTACGTGATGGCGTGCAACGGGTTTCGCCGTTCGTCGCCTCACTCCTGCGATCGGCGAACTCGTTCGGCGATGTGGCCCCGATCCAGGTGGCCCCCGACAAACTCGCTCCGATACCGGTGGTGGATAAGCTGCCGGTGTCGTTCTACCCGGCCACTCGGCTGCGCCTGGTGGACACTGCCGTCAACGCCACCACTTGCTTGGCATGGTCGAAAGGCGCCACGGACCGCGCCGCCGAAGTCACGATCTTGTCGGGGCAAGGATTGCCGATCCCGCTCGGCTCCGCCGATAACCGCCTGGTGAAACTCCCGAAGGGCGTGCGCGATCCCGAATCGGTGGAGGCTGACCAGGTGTACATCGGCCCCGGTGCCACGAACTTGGTGATGACGACCAGTGCGGCCCCAGCGGCGTCCTCGCGCGAAGCGATGTGGTGGATTTCAGATCAAGGGGTCCGCTACGGCATCGAGTTGTCCGACGACGCATTCAGAGCCCTCGGGGTGTCCCCGGATCGGTCGCAGCAGGCACCGTGGCCGCTGATCCGGGCATTTGCGCCAGGGCCAGCACTCACCCGCGCCGACGCACTGGTCCAACACGACTCGCTCGCCCCCGTCGGGGGCGCCGAAGCGCTCCCCACCAGGTCGCCGGGAAGCTAGTTGTTAAAAATCGAGGGTCGAAAAACTAGTGCCGATATACGACATACACGCTGATAGGATCAGATTGTGACTGACCGCGACCTTCCCCCTGAGCAAACGGGCTACCCTCCGAGCGAGGGTGATCCCCGCGACACCGGCGCGCACGCCGCAGAGCCGCCGGCACCGCCGGCACCGCCGGCGGTGCCGGGCTGGCCCNCGGGCTACCCTCCGAGCGAGGGTGATCCCCGCGACACCGGCGCGCACGCCGCAGAGCCGCCGGCACCGCCGGCACCGCCGGCGGTGCCGGGCTGGCCCTCACTACCGGCGAGCGGTGGGGAATCCGCGGGCGCTCACGCCCAATCCCCAGTGCCGCCCCCGCCCCCGCCGTGGCCGGGCCGCACCCCGGATGTGCCCAGTCCAGCACCACGATCCGACGCGGGTCCGCCGTGGGGTCAGCACTCGCAACCCAGCGAGTCTGAGGCTGCGGAGTCGACCCCGGACCGACCCGCGGCGGCCCCGCAAGAGTCTGACCCGGGCGCGCCGTACCGNCCGTCGGATGTTGAGACCACNACGTTTTTCGANCGCCGCGATTTCCCGCCCCCGCCGCTNCGCGAAAGCCCCTCCGGCGGCAGTAGTTTCGGCGACNCCGGTGCGGGCCAGCACGCGGCGCCGTCCACCTCCTCTCAGTGGGGTGGCGAGCCTCCACGGCATCAGGCCCCACCGTTTCCACAGCAATCCGGCCCGCANCGTCCCCNGTCGCCCGCCCAAGGCTGGCCCGGNGAGCGCTCTGCGCCTCCTGCCGGTGACCCGCGCCAGTGGGGCGAGCCCGCCCCGGTGTCCACGGGGCCGGCCAACTACTCATACGTCGACTCGATTCGGCCCACCGAACTCGTGCCGACCCGCAAGATTCCCCCCGGCAAGGGGTGGCGGAAAGTGTTGTACAAGAGCACCTTTGGGCTGCTGAACTTCGGGCAGTCGCCCGATGAACGGCATTTGGCGGAGCTGGAGGCCAAGATCCGCTCCCTACTGCGGGGCCGCTACAAGATCGGGGTGCTCGGCAAAGGCGGCGTCGGCAAGACCACGATTGCCGCCGGGGTGGGGTCGATCTTCGCCGAGCTCCGCCAGGACGACCGGGTGGTGGCCATCGACGCCGACACCGCGTTCGGCAAGCTGGGCCTGCGCGTGGACCCCAACGCCAAGGGCTCCTATTGGGAGCTCGCCGCCGATCAGGACTTGCGNACCTTCGCCGACGTGCGCTCCCGCGTGGGCAACAACACCGCCGGCTTATTCGTGCTGGCCGGCGAATCTGCCACCGCCCGCCGCCGCATACTCGATCCGAACATCTACCGNGAGGCGACCAGTCGGCTGGACAACCACTTCACCCTGTCAATCATCGACTGCGGGTCCACCATGGATTCCCCGGTAACCCGCGAGGTCCTGCGCGATCTCGACGCACTGATCGTGGTGTCCTCGATGTGGGTCGACGGCGCCTCCGCGGCCGCGCAGACCATGGAGCTGCTCGCCAACACCGGCCATACCGGGCTGCTGCATCGCACCGTGGTCGTGCTCAACGACGGCGACGGCCACGCCGACAAGCGCACCCGCGAGGTGCTTCATGAGCAGTTCAGCCAGCGCGGCCAGCGCGTGGTGGAAGTGCCCTTCGATCGACATCTGCGGCCCGGCGGTGTGGTCGACGTGCAGAACGAAATCGACAAGGTGACGCGTCGACGGTTCATCGAGATCGCCGCGGCGATCGCCGAGCACTTTCCCACGACCAGCGACAGCCTGCGGGGGCGCCGGTGACCACGGTGCACCCGTCGACTCCCACGTCAGGATCGTCAGCCCCCGGAGGGCCGCTGGTGCCCTCGTCGTGCCGGGTGTCGCTGCTGGTCGGCGGCGCCCACCAGATTGACCTGGTGTTACCGGCCGCAGTCCCGCTCTCGGCGTTGACCGACTCGACACTTGGGGCGGTCAATCGGCTGCTGCGCAGCAAGGGTGAAGACGAACTCCCTGTAGGGACATACGAATTCGCCCGCGCGGTGGGAATGACACGCCTGTCGGAGGAGGTGTCACTGTCGGCGCAGGGTGTCGCCGACGGTGACCTACTGGCGTTCGTGCCCGAGAAGACAGCCCGCCGATACACGCCACTGATCGAGAATGTCTCGACTGCACTGGCCCGCTGGGCCCATGCCCACTTTCCTCCAGTATCAACCCACGACGCGGTGGTGGTCGCCGGGGCGCTCACCGCGGCGGCACTGCTCGGGGCGGCCCTGCTGGTGTGGCGACTGCGGTGGGCGGCCCAGCCGTTCTGGCTCAGCCCCGCGATCTTCGCCGTCACCGCGGGCATCCTGTTGGCCACGGCGATGCTGTCGGCGCGCGCTGGGGCCAGCCGCGTCATCGTCGACGGCGCCGCCTGGGCAGTGCTGGCCGGCCTCGTCTTGGCCGGCGCCAGCGCACCGTATGGCGACCAGCCCGGCGCCCCGCATGCTTTCCTAGCGGCCGTGGTCGCCACCGTCGGTGTGTTGCTGTTGGCGCGCATGACGGGCCGCCACTGGACCGCGGCGGCGGCGATCGTCACCGTGACCACGGCCGTCATCGCCGCCGGTCTGACCCGCATGTTCTTCGACGTTCCCGCTCAACGCATCGCCATTGTCATGTTGATGGCGGTGCTCATCGCTTCTCGAGTGGCGACCGCGATCGGGCTGTGGATGTCCAAAGTTCCGCGCCAAAGCTTCGAGTCCATCACCGGGCGCGANATGTTCACCCGCGCGCCAGGTCAGCCCGAGGACACGCTGACACCNGTGGAGTCGGCCGCCCATGACGTGACGCTGCGCGGTGAGCAGGTCGCCGAGGTGGCCCGCCGGTCCAACCGGGTGCTCACCGGCACCCTGCTCGGGATCGCCGTGGTGCAGCTGGCAGCCTCCTGGTGGGCGATCGCCCCGGGGTCGGGCTCGCAGTGGCCCTCGATCGTCGTCGTCGTGGTGACG
>NZ_JACKSH010000283.1 GCF_025821625.1 Mycolicibacterium pyrenivorans | reverse complement strand
GGAAGCCACCGCCACCAACACGGCGGTCGCGGGCACCGTTCAGCCCATCGTGTCCGACCTCAACGCGCGGGCCCGCAACGGCGACACCTACCGAACGCTTGTTCGAGCAAGTGGCGCTCGTGGGCGCCGTACATCACGACGGTGCCGGGGAAGATGTCGCGCAGTGCGTCGGCGTACTTGGGTCCGTACACGACGTCGAAGTGGCTGGAGGCCTGCACGGTGGCCATGATGTTGACGCCCAGGCCCGCCGACTCGCCCACGTAGTTGAGCAGCGCGGGAAGGGGGCAGGAGTTGCACACCTCGTCGAGTTCGAGCAGCAACCGGTGCTCGAGTTCATGTTGAGCCGTTCGCTTGCGGAAGTGGCGGATGATGGAGTCGATCAGCGCCACCGCCGCGCCGGCGACCGTGCCGGTGTTGGGTGCGATGACGAACAGGCTGGCATCGGGGTCGTCGAGCATTGAGACGTCGAAGGATTCGATGCTCAGCTCGTCGACTGCGCTGAGGCGGTCGAGATGCTCGGTGGCGCTGAGCCCGAGACGGACCCACGGTGTGACGGCCTTGGAGACGGTGATGGCCACGCTGTCGCGCATGCGGCTGTTCATCGTGAGCACGCGCTGCATGGGGTCGGCGAGCATCGGGTGCGGGCAGAGGGCGGCCGCGGTCATCCAGGACGGCGTGGCTTGCAGCGACATCTGGCCGCCGCCCTGGCTATCCTCCTCGTCGTCGACACCGAGGTTCTCGACGGCTTCGAGGACTCAGGGCATGCCCTGGCTGTTGCCTTGGGGGCTGGCCGCGTACAGCAGGCACGCCAGTGGGCGGCTGGCCGTCGACTCCCACAGGCCGCCAGCGGCCACGGTCTGGCCGCTGGACGCTCCACCGAAGCCGACACCAGAGGTTGCCAGCATGGTCTCGGCGACCGTGAGGGCTTCATCGGCCGACCCGATCGACGCGGTGGGATCGCTGACCATAGACCGCACCCCTGCTGGCCAGACGAGTGTCTTCTCCGGGCGCAGGTCGATGACGCCGGTCGGGCCGGTTACGCCGCGGCGCATGAGCACCAGTTCGGCGAGGTCCTCCTTGCTGGACACGGCTACCAGGGGTCCAGGATGCAGCACCGCAGCCGGGGCCAACAGGCGCCGTGTCTTACCGGTGCGCCTGGGTGCGCTGATGGCCAAATGCGGTGCGCCCTGAACCTTCTCGTACTGCTCGTTGTCGTTGACGACCAACCCGCAGTACGGGCTGTAGGGCTCGGGCCGCTTGCTCATGGGCTACATCGTGGCGGGCGGCACGCGCAGCAGTCCACCACCAGAGCCGGATTAGCTGTCCAGGACATTTCCTCGGATAAACGACCCCTTGCCGCGCGCCAGAAACGGTGGCCACTGGGTGTTCAACTGGTGACTGTGCGCAGTTGAACACCCACCGAGTGCGCTAGGAGTGCGACGACCAGCACGTGTAAAGGCCGTCCAGCGTGGCGGCGGGTTTGGCGGCCCGAACGACGCTGAGCAGCAACTTGTCGTCGTTGGTCCACACCACGACGGGTTGGCCGCCCTGCAGCCCGCAGAAGACGGTCCCCCGTACAACGTCCGGGCTGTCGTTGCGACGCCACGGCCCCGGTGTTCAGTGGCCCTCTCGACAGTTGTCGACCGAACTCATTGATAACCCCTTGGTGATGGGTTTAGCATCGCCATCGAGGTCGTCATGAACCGCGCGGGCCGGCACGCTGGCTGGCCAATACTCTGCTGCCGGCGGGGGTCACGCGGCTGGTGAACATCAAGTCGCCGGGTGTGTTTATGCGGGTCAGCGGATGGTCGTCGTCGCTTACGTCGAAAAGTGGTGCGAATCGCTTGGGCGACGGACTTCTGCGTTGAGGTGGACGGCTGGGGCATCGACAGAAGCTAGTGCGATTCCGACTGCCACTGGTAGCTCTCGTTGGCGCTGAGGTCGGAGTCGGCGGTGAGAAAGCCGGCCTGCACGATGAGGTCGCGATGGTCATGTCCGCGACCCTCGATGACGGCGTGGCCGCTACAAGAAGTACACGTGCTCGGGCGTGACGATCGATGTGATGGTGCTGGCGAGTAGTTCCGCGAACTTCGCCTTGGAGGCGTCGGAATTCACGACGACCGCCAGCGTGGCCTCCCGGTCCGGAAGGTATACCGCGACGGTGATGTAGCCGGCGATAGCCACGTTGTGCCCGACCTACCACGGAGCGTTGAAGATCGCGAATGCGTAATCCATGCCGTCGGCTATTGCGCCGCGCCGACCGCGATCGACTGGCCCACCGCCCCGACCATGCCACGGTGGAGATAACCCCTTCACCACCCGCAGCAACTCGTCGAGGTTGCGGCCGGTGCTCAGCGGGTAGTAAATGAGTGCGGACGACGCCGGCGGGGTCCACGATGAACACCGCGCGGACGGCTTTGGTGGAGTCCTCGCCGGGGCATGATCATGCCGTACCTGCGGGCGACCTCCATCGTGATGTCTTCGATGAGCGGGAACGTTACCTCCACTCGGCTCACCCCGTTGAAGGCGATCTTCTCCCTGATGGTGCGCAGCCACGCGATGTGGCTGTAGAGTCCGTCGACCGACAAGTCGACCAGTTCGGGTGTTGTACTTGCCGAACTCGTCCTGCATCGAGGCGAACGCGATGAATTCGCTGGTACATACAGGCGTGAAATCGGCCGGACGGGAGAACGGAGAACAAGATCACCGACTTAATTCTTGTAGTCTCCCCGGAAAGTTGATCGGTCCCTGTGTTGTCGATGCGGTGAATTCCGGCGCTGGATCGCCGATGAGGGGCATCACTGCCACGACTTCGGATGCATTGTCCGCGCTTGTCATCATTGACCTCCATGGTTTTGGGGATGAAAGTTTCCTACCGCAACTCTATACCCGGAGGGGTATAGACCAGCCTCCTGTCCCGGCGGCTGTGACGCACAGATTCCACTGCCGTTCCAGTGCATCGGTCAACGCGCGAGACACCGTCGAACTCACCCCTTCGGTTTCGGTGCCACTAACGGGGCCGGGTGTTTACCATCTTCCTGTCAAGCAACCGGTTCAGTGGGCATCGCGAGGGTGATCCAGTCGTGAAGTCCACCTCGATAATAGGCCAGGGCGGAGGCTGGAAATCCGTTCTTCAGCAGTTCGCGGATGGCGTCGGGAGATTGGGGGCATTGCGGGCCGTTGCAGAACAAGACGTTTACTCGTGACGCATCGAGTTCACTGCTTCGGTGCGCAATCTCGTTGTGAGGGATGCTGACAGCTCCCGGGATGGTCACGCCGCTTCTCGAATCGGGTAGTCGAGTGTCGAGGAGGAGGGCTCCGCTGCGCAGGCTCTCGATCAGTTCGAGCTCGGCGACGGTCACGACGCCCGGCGCGCATTGCAGGGGCTGCAATTCCCCCCAGGTGGTATCGACCGCCACGAGGTCTGCTTCGTGTTCCAGCGGCTGAGGGACACTGGAGGGAGCGTGTTGACGGCTTCTGGATTGACGCTGGACGTTAACGGGTGCATTCGGCATGCCCGCAGCCTAACTAACTACGCCGGCCCGATTGCCGGCGGTCGGCGCTGAGGGAATCGATCACTGCCCGCACTTTCGTCAAGACCTGTTCGGCAAAGGGAGAGGTCGGTGTCGCCGGTTACGTCCACGAGTAGTGGTGGGGTTCATGGCTGCGTGGACGACGCGTGCATCGGTCGGATCGGCGCCGGCCACGACGTTGCCCTGGTGGCGGGTTGCACGCGCCCAGGATCGGATGGTCCCCCTATGTCCTCACTAACTGTGGTTCTCAGCGTGGTCTTCCCATGGATCTCGGGCAGAATGCCCACTCCGTTCTGCGCCAGTACTTCTCGCGCACGCTTGTTGAGCGTCCCTCTGGATGACGACCACGGAGGGTGTCTCGGTCACTTCCGATGCCGATGAGAGTTCGGGCTGCGGAACTTCGTCTGCACCACCACTGTGTCGACCTACGGCGGTACCCCCGATGACCGGCCCGCGCCGGACTGTCGGACCGAGCGTTGAGGGGCATCGTGACGGACGGGCGTCGTCGGCACGCTAAGTGACGGCAGGGACGCGAGACCTGTTGCGCCCAAGCCGAACTGACCCCTTCGCCAATCCGCGGTGTAGTAGGCAACACTGATGCAGCGCGAACGCAGTGCCCGACAATGATCGTCATCCGCCGACCCCAGGACGCCGAGGCCCACCTCGCCGACGCCGTCATGTGCTGCCCGCACTGCGGCGGCACGCTGGCCAAATGGGGATACGCGCGCGAACGCACCGTCCGCGCGCCGGGTGCCGCGACAGTGACCGTGCGCCCGCGGCGACTGCGGTGCCGCAACTGCACCACCACCCACATCCTGCTGCCGACCGCATTGCAGCCGCGCCGCGCCGACACCACCGAGGTGATCGGAATAGCGTTGGCGCACAAGGTGAATGGCTTGGGGTTCCGGCGCATCGCCACCCTCATGGGCCGGTCCGAATCAACGGTGCGGCGCTGGCTGCGCCGCGCCACCGACACACACCTGAACTGGGCATGCCAACAGGGCGCGACGCGACTGATCCAACTTGCCCCTGAGGCGTTCACCGAGATCCGCTACGCCGGCAACCAGCTGCGGTACACACTGACCATCCTCAGCGCGGCCGCCTACTGGGACCGCCGCCGTTGCGGGTTCGAGGAACCACCGTGGACGCTGATCGGCATGTACACCCGCGGCCGCCTCCTGGCCCCACCGCGCAGCGGCTGAAATCGAGTCCACCGCGCGCGTCGATGCTCGCGGCACGGCGTCACTGCCTCGCCGACCGACCATCACCATGCCGACGATGCCGTCACCGCACCGATCACCCCGTCAAGCTGCCGACCAGCGGCCCCAACCTCGTCTTCATCGACAGTGACGGCTTCATCGTCATATTCAGTGACGGACAACACGCGCTGAGCCGGCGGCGTCGAATGTGGTGTGCAGCGCGGTCGAGATTGCAATGCTCATCGCGTGGTTCCTCTCGTTTTGGGCCGTGGCCGGCGGTGGACCGATACGGGCGTCAGACGTCGGGGCCGAGTCCGGGTTTCGGACGGGCTTGGCCGAGGATGTGGGCGAATCGGGGAAAGTGCCGCAGCGGCGCGTAAGAGAACCGGTCCAGTGTTTCGATGTCGAAGCCGGCGGCCCGGATCGCTGCGGTGGTGTCGCGGTTGGGATGGCAACCGCCGCCGATCCGCGACCACAGCGGGGTGATCGCATCCTCGAGCAGACCCAGCCAGGGGGTCTGCGAGCGTACGTGTTCGAAGAACCGCAGCTGCCCGTCGGGCTTGAGGGACGCGGCGCATCTCGGCCAGCGCCGCCCGCTGATCGGGAACCGAGCACAGCACCAGTGATGCCACCACCGCGTCGAAGCCGCCGTCCTCGACCGGCAGCGCCGTGGCGTGTCCGGCGAGCACCTGCACCGGTACCGGCGCCGACTCGGCGGCCTGGGCGGCCAGGCCGCGCAGGTGGTCATCGGGCTCCACGGCCACAACTTCGGCGACGGTGGGCGGATAGTGGCCGAAGTTCAAGCCGTTGCCGGCACCGACCTCGATGACGCGGCCCGACAAGCCGGCCAGGGCATGGTCGAGGCGTTCGGCGGTTCCCCGTTCCTCCGATTCGGCGCTGATGCGTTCATACATCCGGGCGAAGCGCGGATGTTGGAACGTTGACAGATCCATGCGCCGTCCTTTCATCCGTCGGCTGGTGTCGGCTGCTCATACTCCGGCCAACTCCAGGTTCGTTGGGTCAGCTGTGCCCGTGATGGGCAGGCGGCGGCTGGGTTTCCGCGACGGGTGGCGCGGGGATGTTGAGCGCTATGGTGGCGGGGCCGGCCGCAGGTCGTCGGGTCGAGTAGCTGATCCCATTCGGCTCGACACCGACCGCGACGGTCGCCGCCACCGTCTGGCTGGCCAAGTCGATGACGGAGACCGCGTTGTCGTAGCTGTCGGTGACCCAGGCCCGCGTGCCGGCGCGGTCGATCACCACGCCGTGCGGCCCGGCGCCAGTGGGAACCGCGGCGCGTAGCGCCATCGTGGTGGTGTCGATCAGTGACGCTGCATGCCCTGGGGCTTCGCGGGTACCTTGATCGGCTGACACCACCGTCGCCTCATCGGGGGTCAGGTACAGCTGCACCGGTGAGGCCGACACGGCGACGCTGCCGACCACCTTGCGCGCACTGAGGTCCACTTTCACCACCGCAGGTGGTTGGGTCGTGCCGGTGTAGGCAAAGCGGCCGTCGGCGGTGACCGCGACCTGCGCTGGTCCATCGCCCACGGGTACGGCGCCCAGCATCCGGTCGGTGCGGGGGTCGATCAGGTCCACCGCTCCGGCCATGTGGTTGGCGATTACGATCACCGAACCGCCTGCGGCTGCACGCAGCCCGTGCGGCGTCCCGCCCACGTCGATGCGGCCCACCGGCTGCAGGTTCGGGCTCTGATACACCGAGACGGTGCCGTCCCCGGAGTTGGCCACATAGACCTTGCCGTTGGGAGCCTCGATCACATGGGCCGGCTCCGGCCCCGTCGGGGCGGTCGCCGTGACGCGGTAGGTCGCGGCGTCGATGGCGACCACCGTGTTGGTGGTGTTGCTGGACGCATATACCGTGGCGCCGTCATGGCCGACCTGCACGTTGTGTGGCCCTGGCATTCCGGTCAGGGTTGTCGATACTGTGTTGGTGGCCGCGTCGAGGACCGTCAGGCTGTTTCCGCCTTCGTCGGCCACCCACACCGATCCGGTCGCGTCGGCGGGCGCCCGTGACGCGGGGTTGGTCGTTGACTGCCCTGAGTCGGTCGTCTGGCCAGCGGAACAGGCTGAAACGGCAGCGAGCAAGGCGGCGGCCAGAGCAGCGCGTGTTTTGCTGGTGACCGCGCCGGTCCGCAAACGATTCAGACGAGGCCGTCGGCGTCGGGATGCGTCGGAAAAGCTCATCGACATGGGGACTGCATACCCCGGTAGGTATCGCTCAAACGCATATGCACGCAGCCAGTGTAGGCACAGCAATTGCCGCGACCGCCGGTATCGCGGGCGCTCGCTGATGAGGAACACGACGCACTCACGCCAGAGATGACTTCAGCGACATCCTCAGCGGGTATGGCGCCTCGTAAGAAGTCGTCGAAAGCGCCTGTAATCGATAACTCGCCAGGCAAGGCGCGCTAGAAACGGACTCGCCGATCGACCACCCGCCGATGGCGCCGGATCCTACTGCCCGGGCCCCATACCTCCGGGCGCCATCGGGCCGGGCCCCATATCGCCGGGCTCCATCGGGCCTGATCCCATACCGCCGGGCGCCATCATCGGGCCAGACCCCATACCTCCGGGCATACCGGGGTTCATCGGCAGGCCGCACCTGGTGCTCAGATCCTGAACCGGCTGGTGGATATTTCGTAAGGCGGCAGCGACGTCGGGATGGGTGTCGTTGTAGGCCTTGATCACGTCGTGTCGCTCCTGTGGCGTGGCCTGACTCCTGGCGTCCACAAACACCTGCTGGACATCCGGGCGCGAGTCTAGATAATCGGCCATCTGAGTCATCGCTGCGGCGTGCGCACGCATGACTGCCGCCGGGGAACACGGATCTGGCGCCGGCTGGGCTGTCGCAGCGCCCGCAGCAGCCAGCGCCACCACTCCGGCGACGCTAGCAGCGGCGATGAACCGCGGCGTGCATCCGCCCGTAAATCGTTGCCTCACTGTCATCGTTCCTCCTGATCGCTCTACTGAACAACACCCCTGGTTCCCGCTGAACCGACGATGGTCGAAACTTCGCAAACACGGCGAGATCGGTCGCCGACCGCATTCGTCCACCGGAGCCTGCCCCCAATCGACACTACGCGCTCGACGACTCGAGAATTCCCACGTCTCGCTTGCTGCCGTTTGCGGACGCACAGATGACGTGGACGCAGACCATATCCAATGCGCCATTCGGGTTGCGCCCCGCCGACACCACCCCAAGATGTCGGACTCCCATCGTTGATGAGTGCGCCGCCTGCGTAGGGGGATACGGCGCCGAGATCTGATCATTCTGCGCGGCGAGCGGTTAGCCGTGCACGTTGACGGTGGCCATCATGCCGGCGTCTTCGTGATCGAGAATATGGCAGTGGTAGACGCTGCGGCCGGCGAATCTGGTGAAGGCGATGCGCAGCCGGACCCAGCCCTGCGGCGGGATTAACACCACGTCCTGTGGTACCCCGAGGGGTGGGGTGTTGTCGCTGCTGGCCAGTACGGTAAACGGCCAGACATGCAAGTGAAATGGGTGCGCCAGCGTGCTGGTGTTGGTGACGGTCCAGTCCTCGACCGACCCCAAGGTGGTCGACTGGTCATCGCGCGTCGGATCGAAGATGCGTCCGTCTATGGTGAAGGTCATCCCGCCACCTCCCATACCCATGCCCATGCCCATTTGGAACGCGATTTGGCGTTGGGCGACTACCGGTCCGGCGGGACGTGCTTCCACCGGCACGGATGCGGGCAGCGGGGCAGCGCTGGCCGGTGGCCCGTCGACGGTCATGGTGGCCAGGGTGACCGGTTCGCTGGAGTCAGTCCCGCCTCCCATCATGCCCATGCCGCCGCGTTGGAACGGTTCAGTGATGAGCTCGAAGCGGCCGGGGGCCGCCGGGTGAACGATGACGTCGGCGCGGTTACCGGGGGCCAGCATCAGCTGGCCGGTGCGCGCCGGGCGGGGAAGGTAACTGCCGTCCTGGGCGATGTGCAGCAGGTCGTGGCCCTGCAGCGCAACGACCAGCACCCGTGATACGCAGCCGTTGATGATCCGCCAGCGTTGCAGCGCCCCGGGGGCGGCCGCAATGGCGGGTTGATGCTGGCCATTGACCAACACCAGCTGGCCTTCGCGTCCCATGGCGCGCTCCATGGCGCTGGGCCGGGCAACGCGGCCGTCGCCGGTCAACGTGATGTCGGTGACCAGCAGCACCCGGTCGGCCGCTACCGCAAACTCCGGTTGCTGCCCAGGGGCTGGATCGACCAGCAAGGCACCGGCCAGGCCGCCGAAAATTTGGTCGGCCACCACGCCGTGGTGATGCGGGTGATACCAGAAGGTCCCGGTCGGATGATCGGGCGGAATGCGAATGCTGTAGTCCAACGAGGTGCCCGGGTCGACGCGCAGGAAGGGGTTGTCGCTATTGCCCAGTGGTGACACCCGCAAGCCGTGGGTGTGCAGATTGGTCGGCTGATCGAGTTGGTTGACGAGGCGCACTGCCAGCTCGTCGCCAGGGTGTACTTTCAGGGTGGGTCCCGGTAAGGAACCGTTGTATCCCAATGCATGGGTTTCGCGCCCGATTAGCCGTGCCCCCGCCGCGGCGGTGAGTTGCACCTGCAGTCGCCCGTCACGACTGTCCAGCCGCGTCGGCTGGGTCAACTCAGCTCCAGTGTCAGCAGCATCTGACCAGTCACCCGAACCGGGGCCGCGAGAACTCGCCATCCAGCCAGTCACGCCGGACGCGACGGCGGTGGCGCCGAGCGCACCGAGAGTGATGGCGTGCCGCCGACTGATCGGTGCCGGCGTCATGTCAGCTGGTTGCGGCGCCGCAGGTATTCGTCTTCATCGATCTCGCCCTTCGCGTACCGCTCGTCGAGGATCCGGCGGGCCGAATTCTGCTGAGGCGGAATGGGCCCGACACTTCGATCAGCGACCAACCGGTACCCGAGGTACACGATCAACGAAATCCCGATAAGCACCAGCAGCGGCCAAGCAAGCCACCATCCGCCCATTGAGGTACCACTCATCACCGTCGTTACCTCCGTTGCCAACATCATTCAGGTTCACGGTCCAGTCCCCGAGCGCAGCGGCTCGTTTCCGTCAGCCCACGACCGCACCGCTTCAGGTGTGCGCTGCAGCGCGGTCCGTGGCCACTCGGTTCGAACGCAACGCGCTATATACCCCGAGGGGTAAGCCAGGACAGCTGCCACTGTACCCCCGCGACCGAGGCGTTCATCCTCGACCGCGCTACCCCCGACGGCTATTCGGATAGTTCTGATACCGCCTCCTACCAATTCCGATGGTGCCCATCTTGTCCTTGAGTCGGCGAATGCTGACCCCGTTGGGTGTGCCGTCGTGTCGGATTCGCGGGACCACGAACATCGCGAGGCCCTTCGTTCCGGGCACATCGGGATTGACCCGGGCCAGGGTGACGATGAGGTCAGCGCCGACGCTGGAAGCAAACCACTTCTCGCCAATCAGCCGCCACTGGCCGGTCGGGACGATCGCGGACAGCAGTTCGTCGCGTTGCTCGACGGTGGCGAAGCGCTCCAGCACGGTGACGGTGCCGTGGCGAGTTCCGGCGGACAACACAACGCCATGTCGGCCTGCCCGACGAGGTAGTCGAAGGCGGCCAGCAGCGGGACTGGCGCCCGACCGTGGCGCTGCAACCCGGTGGGGTCGTGATTCCAGCCGACCAGACCGTAGTCGAAGACCTCGTCGAGGTTGGCCAGCCAGTCCGGGTGATGCTCGACCCGGCTGACGTCACGCCCGAGCTTGTCGTAACGGGTCAACACGTGTCCGACTGCGTCGTAGACGTCGGCTCGTCGCACAGCTCAGTGCCGGCCGGGTTTCCCCCAACTGCGACAACGACTTCTCGGCCCATCGCCGGACCGTGGGCGTCAAGTAGGTGGCCAGGGTCCGAGCCAGGTTGGGATCGGCGGTGTAGTAGTTCACTCCGCGCCCGGACTCCAGTTGCCGGTACCAGCTGTCGCTGGTGGTGGCGTCCAGCGCGAACGGTGGATATATGGGCGATCGATGACGGGTAACTGGCGCGGTGATCGGCCGGCGTGTTCGCCGACTTGAATGGCGACACGTCCATCATCGGGCGCTCCTCGCGATCGGGATCGGATCGGGGGGGCGATTGGACGGGGTCGGTCGGCACTGTTGATTCATGGTGGTCCTCTCCTAGGGGTTGCTGCGGCGGCGTGGTCAGTGGTCGTAGTCGTTCTGGGGGCCCCGCTCAGGGCCCGGTGTTCGGTTGGTGGAGGTGGGGGCTGGCAGCCGGTGGCACAACACTTTCCGGGCTGCCGCGTCGACCTTTGCCGTCCGCCGGCGGCCCCGCGGTCGATCAGGTTGGCCACCAGTTCGGTCTTCTCCGCGATCGGGTACTGGCGCCAGATCTCGCGTTTCATCGCCTCCGGGGAGCCACCGCCGTGCAGGGAGATGATCGAATACCAGCCGCCCTGATAGGAGGCCGTCAGGTCCTCGATCAGCCGTGACACCTCCAGGCGTTGACGCGCCGGGATGTCGTCGCGTCCGCCGAGCACTGCGGCCAGCGCGGCCGTGGTGACCGGATCGTGGTCCTCCTCGGGTCCCGGCAGGGCGACGACCAAGCCGCCGGACACGTAATGGGCGAGGCGGTGCATGTCATAGATCTGGTTGGCCAGCAGGAGTTTGCCGATGTTGGCGAACACCGCATCGGGGGTCACGGTCCCCGAAGGTTCGGCAGCAGCGTAGGTGGAGGCCGTGACCCCGCACGCGTAGAACCCTTCGACGATGGTGATCAGCTCGACCATCGCCTCCCGGATGTGGCCGTGCACGTTCGGGTCCAGGCCGTTCGCCTCGATCATCAACGCACCGGCGCAGATCAGCAGATCCCCGAACCCGGCGCGAGCGCCGATGCACGAATGCCAATGATGCGTGGCGTAAGTCGTGGTCAAGGTGCCCCCAAGTTCGTATTCGGCTTCGAGGAACACCGGTTCCCAGGGGACGAACACGTCATCGAAGATCACCACCGCGGTGGACTGGCCGTACCGGGACGAGAACGTCGCCGCCCGCTCACCTGGGTGCCCTGCCGGGCGCGCCACCATGGTGATGCCAGGGGCATCCACCAGGACCGCGCACGCCACCGCGAAGTCGGCGTCGTCCGCGGTCACCGTGCGACACGGCATCACCAGCAACCCGTGCACGTACGGGGCGCCGGTGACGATGGCCTTGGTGCCGCGGATCACTATGCCATCCGGCCGGCGCTGTGCGACGTGGACGTAGACGTCCGGGTTGTCTTGTGCGCCGCGCCGTTTGGACCGGTCGCCCTTCGCATCGGTCATCGCGACCCCCAGCGTCAGATCCGCGTCCAGCACGCGTGCGAGATAGCCGCTGAACCGTTGGTGGTAGCCGGTGCCGTGTTCGGGTCGGCCCGGAAGCTCACCTGATGCAGGGCCGCGAGTCTGCGTGGCTCAAATACCTTTCCGCGCAACCAGATTCCTGGCAATTCAACCGGACCGCCTCCAGCTTGGCCAACAGCTCCGTTGGCGAGGCGTCCAGCGCTGGCATCCGGTCGACCGTGCGCCCATCCGGGGTGCAAGCGGTCCTGACCTCCCGGCAATGTGATAAGCGCGGCCAGCTGCTCGGAGAAGAAAGACGCGGCAATGTGAGGCTTCGATGCCTGCGCCGGGCCAGTATGGGCAGTCATGTCGCCGGCGCGGCGCTGATATCGCCGCTCTGCGAGGAGGCCAGGGCGCGGGCCATGTCATCGGTGTTGACCACCAGCAGCGACGGATGTCGCCGGCGCGGCGCTGATATCGCCGCTCTGCGAGGAGGCCAGGGCGCGGGCCATGTCATCGGTGTTGACCACCAGCAGCGACGGATCGGCGGCGGCCAAGGCGGCCAATTCCTCCGGAGTGTTACTGCTGAGTCGCCGGGCGCGCTCCCGTTTGCAGGCAACGACCACCTTGCGGGCGTAGCGGCCGTTGCCGGCGATGTCGAGCGCGGTGCCGGCGTCGGTCGGTGTGGCGCGCAAGCGGGTGGCCTCGGCGTGCAGCATGGGCCACGCCTCCTCGGCAAGTGCGATCTTCTCCTTGCCCGCGATGTGGCGCCCGATCGCCACGATTTCGTCGGCGGTGTAGCTGGTGAAGGTCAGGGTGAAGTTGAACCGTGACGCCAGGCCCGGATTGGCGGCCAGGAAGCGGCGCATCTCTTTGGGATAGCCGGCGACGATGACGACCAGCCGGTCGCGGAAGTCCTCCATGTATTTCAGCAGCGTGTTGATGGCGTCCTTGCCGAAGCTGTGGCCCTCGGTCTCTGGGACCAGCCGGTAGGCCTCGTCGATGAACAACACCCCGCCCAACGCCTCTTCGCAGACCTCTTTCATCCGCTGCGCGGTCTGGGAGACGTAACCGACGACAAGGTCCTCCTCGGTGACTTCCATGACCTCGGGGCGCTGAATCTTGCCCAGGCCGAAGAGGATCTCGGCAACAATGCGGGCGAACGTGGTTTTCGCCGTCCCGGGCGGACCTTCCAGGACCATGTGGTTTTCACCGGTCGACGACGTTTCATCGCCCTGAGCGGCCATCAGCTGATCAATCTGAATTTCGGTGCGCCACACCGCGATCTGCTCTTTGGGGTCCTCCAGTCCGATCAGTTCGTCGAGGCGGCGCTTGGCGTTGGCCAGTACTTCTTTCTGCTCTTCGGCCAGTGCGGCCGCGTCGCGCTGGGCGCGGCTGGTCTCGGTGGCCGGGTCCCACTTGTCGGTGCGGGTGGCGATGGTTTCGGGGTC
>NZ_JACKSH010000282.1 GCF_025821625.1 Mycolicibacterium pyrenivorans | reverse complement strand
GATGAGTCTCTGCCCGTTCCCGACATCGCCACCACCCAATGCGTGATCTGGAATTTCGCCGGACTCAAGCTGCCCACGGTCACCGAGGAATACCAGGCCCACCTGCATCAGCAGACCACCCCGGGCCAGCGCGCCGCCCAAGCGCTCTACGGGCTGGGCGCCGAAGTGGCGCAGTCGATCTTTTTCGGCCGNCCCGATCAGCCCGACATGCTGGTCGTCGAGGAGTGCGCAGCGTGGACCAACTCTCCGGGCGGGCAGAAGTGCGCGAACACGATCATCCGCCAGGGCCGTAAGGCCTGGACGGGNTTCTGCGGTATCAGCCAGCAGCCGATCAAAGACTTCGCCGTGCTGGAGGACGAGTTCATNGATCAGCGACTGTGCTTGGGNTTCAAGCGATCTGACATCGCCAAAGCAACCTTGCAGTGGTGTGACCGCGACCTGGACCGNCACCCGGAGCTGCTGGCCAACTACGTCAACAACACCAGCCCTGTGCAGCTGGTCGACCACGGCGACGATGCGATTGATGACCGCTACGGAAAGGTGATCCCCGGCCGCGAGGGCGAAGCGTGGTTCCTCGACGAGTTCGGTGGCTTCGGCAAGGTGGCGCTGTTNGCAGCCCCGACCGCGGCGCTGGCCGCCCGCTTCGACACCAACCCCCACCGAGCTCGGCAGCGCAGCCAGGCCACGCAGCGATCATGACCGCACGCCTGCACTACTGGTATCTGACCCACCCGCGGTGGGGCCGTCCGCTGCTGGTGCTGGGCGTNCTGCACACGCTGGCACTGCTCGCGACNGTCACCGCGCCGACGGCCAGCGCGTCNACCAACGCGATGGTGCTCAACTGGACCGGCCTCAANGACACCTACGGGGTGCCGCTGGGCAACTACTACCTGAGCCTGCCCACCATTCGCGAGCAGATCACCCAGGCNGGCCCCGACATCGGCTGGACACCCGATAGCTGGATGGCCTGGACGCTGCACGCCATGGAAACGATGGCGTTCAANGTCACCTCNGCCAGCATCCTCACCGCCGAGGCGGGGCTGTTCATCGGCATCATCGCGTTGGCNCTGTGGCTGATGAAGATGACGGTGAGCACCTACTGGCTCACCGTCATCGGCGAGATCGCCCGCGCAGTCACCAACGCGGTCATCACCGTCACCACGCAGTTGGGCCTGTTGGCGATCGCGATCCCNATCGGGGTGTTCGCCGGGGTGGTCACCATTCACCGCGGCGAAGCCGGTCGGGGCTGGACGATGATCCTCATTGCGTTGACCATGCCGGCGCTGTCGATCGCGATCTTCGCCAACCCGGCCGGGCTGATGTATGGCGAAGGCGGGCTCCTCGAGTTCGCCCGCCGGGTCGGGTTCAGCGTCGCCCAGGCCGCCACTCCGGGCCATAACGGCACCTTCGACGGTGTCGG
>NZ_JACKSH010000281.1 GCF_025821625.1 Mycolicibacterium pyrenivorans | reverse complement strand
ATCCGCCGACGCCGCCGAACACCGCCGCTCGGGGCGAGGAGCCTTGCGCCAGACCGGCGTTGCCACCGTCACCGCCCGCGCCGCCGCCGGCGCCGTCGCCGCCATCGCCGCCGTCACCGCTGACGATCCAGTCGTGCGGTGCGCTGAACCAGGGCGCCACTCCTT
The DNA here is from genome assembly GCF_025821625.1 of Mycolicibacterium pyrenivorans. Lineage (GTDB taxonomy): Bacteria > Actinomycetota > Actinomycetes > Mycobacteriales > Mycobacteriaceae > Mycobacterium > Mycobacterium pyrenivorans. Next base: position 252 of record NZ_JACKSH010000281.1, on the reverse strand, counting down.
GACCCTGGCCGCCGTGACCACCCGACTGGTCGGTGCCCGCCGCGCCGTCCGCTCCGCGTCCGCCGGCATTGCCGATCAGGACCGCGCCCACGACGGTGTTCGAATAGGGCAGCCCGGTCGATCCGAGGTGGTTCGGGTTTCCGGTGGCGGCGCTGCCGCGCGCGGCGGGGTTGGCCCCGTCGAGGCCCTGCCCGCCCCGGTGGCGGCGCTGCCGCGCGCGGCGGGGTTGGCCCCGTCGAGGCCCTGCCCGCC
>NZ_JACKSH010000280.1 GCF_025821625.1 Mycolicibacterium pyrenivorans | reverse complement strand
CACGTGCCTCTTCCACGATCGCGCCGAGCTCGTCCAGCGCCTCAAATACTCGGTACACGGCAACATCCTCCAGGCGTAGTTGTTGTTACCAGTGTGCCTGGTGTTACTCGTGTGACTCCGCTTTGGCGGCCGGTGTGTCGCGCAGAACTATCCAGCCAGCTTGGCCTGCAACCGCTCGTTCACCGCTGCCGGCAGCAGGTCGGTGACGTCGCCGCCGAGGGCCGCCACCTCCTTCGCCAACGACGACGACACGAAAGAGAACTGCGGCTTGGTGGCGACGAAGAAGGTGTCGACACCGGCAACGTGTCGGTTCATCTGCGCCATTTGCAACTCGTACTCGAAGTCGGTGCCGGTGCGCAGTCCCTTGACGATGGCCGTCAGCCCGCGCGCCCGGGCGAAGTCGACGACAAGCCCCGATCCGGTCTCGGCACGCAGGTTCGGCAGGTGCGATGTCGCCTCGGTGATC
>NZ_JACKSH010000279.1 GCF_025821625.1 Mycolicibacterium pyrenivorans | reverse complement strand
ACGGCCATCACACCGCCAAATCACTGACCTCGATGATCTACCTCATGCTCGGCGGAATCAGCCCGAAACTCCCCACAACAAGGTGAGGAGTCGCACACACGTTCGACATGACCAGGCTGTGCCGGAACCTCAGGCGAACCTGTCGGCGCCGTCCGGGGCGCCGCCGCCGCCGTCGTCGTCCTCGCCGAGGGTCGGCCGAAGGACATACCGGACCTGGTTGCCCCCGGCCATCCGCGCCTGTTCGATCGCGGTGGTGGCGATCGCGATCAACTTGTCGGCGACATCGTCGGGAGGCTCCGCCGCCAGCGGCGGTAACGGCGTGCAGACCACGCCGATGCTGGCCGTCAGCCGCTGCGGTGTCACGGCGATCGCGCCGCGAATCCGTTCCACCAGCGGTGAGGCGTCGGCGGTCGTGAACGTGTCGGCGATCAGGAAGTCGTCGTCGGCGATGTGGGCGACGATCGCGTTGTGCCGGACGGTCTCGCGCAGCGCCTGGCTTACCGTCACGCGCGCCCGGTTCCCTCCGCGCGCGCCCGAAAGCCCCAGCAGCAGCGAGAAGCTGTCGATGTTCACGGCGACCACGACCAGATACTGATCGTCACTGCGACTCCGCGAGGCCAGCAGGGTGGCCACCCCGCGGTAGAACGCGTCGCGATGCAGCAGGCCGGTGAGTTGCTCGATGTCACTGTGGTGGGCGTCGGGCTGGACCAGCTTGATCCCGGCGCGGCAGGCCAACGCGACGAAGACGTTGAGCAGCACCACCACACCCGCCGCGGCCACCGCCAGGGCCAGATCCGTGGCCGCCAGCCGCGCGAACAGCACCCCGATGACCACCGCGGCGACGGTCCAGGTCACCAGCAGCATCCGCGGGCTGTGGAAGCACACCGCGAACGCCGTCAGCAGGACATAGCTCGCGGTCCCCAGGAGTCCGGCGATCGGGTCGGCGACGATGAGGGCGGCCACACCGATGACCAACGATCCGCCGATGACGCACCACAGCGACTGCGCCCGGGTGGGCCAGTGGTGACGCAACCACACCGCGGCCATCGCCAGGCAGGACACGGCGATGACGACCGCGGCGCTCCGGGTCGCCACGGTCTGCGGACCGAGCTCGCTGGCCATCAGCGCGACGGGGACCAGGCCGAGGGTCGCGATACACACCGCGACCAGACGACATGCCGACCCCTGCATCCCCCTGGAAGCGAGGACCGCAGTAAACCAGTAGTACTGATCGGACCGCCACGATGCAGGGCCTATGAGTTCAGCGGGGGATCTCCGCAAACCATCAAACATCCACCAACCCCCGTTTTACGCATGCTCGGTCCAGATCAATACCCCCTGGCACGCCGAACGCTACCAGCCCAGCAAACCATTTCACAGAGCAAGGAATTGTCGTGAGCGCAAGATCAGGCCCGCGTCGGCCGGTTCGGCAGCCTCAGCCTGTGGCGTACTCGACCTCGCCGTCCTCGAGCACCGGTCTCGCGCCGGATCCGTCCGGATTCGCGGCCTCGGTACGGAACACCGCCCGTCCCGGGTCCGTGCGCCAGATCGACGTCGTCAACGTCTCCCCGGGGAACACCGGCGAGGTGAAGCGTGCCGAGATCGCGGTGATCCTGGAGGCGTCACCGTCACCGAGGTCGGCGACCAACGCCCGGCCGGCGACTCCGTAGGTGCACAGGCCGTGCAGGATCGGCTTGGGGAATCCCGCCAGCTCGCGGGCGAACCACGGGTCGCTGTGCAGCGGGTTGCGGTCCCCCGACAGCCGGTAGATCAGGGCCTGGTCCTCCCGCGTGGGCAGCGCTACGCGGGAGTCGGGGTCACGCTCGGGTGTCTCCGGCGCGGCGGGACGCTGCCCGGGCTGTCCTCCGAAGCCCCCTTCACCGCGGATCACCAGGGTGGTGAGCGTCTCGGCGACCGGTTGCCCGCTGTCGGGATCGCTGCCGGTGGCCTTGAGCATCACGACCGCGTTCTTGCCCTCGCCCTTGTCCTGGATGTCGGCGACCTCGCAGACGACGCTGAGCCGGCCCGCCGCAGGCAGCGGGGTGAACACCCGGATGGCCTGGGATCCGTGCAGCAGACGGCTGAAGTTGAACGACCCGATCTTGGTGGCGGCGGCGAACGGCGGGCATGCGATCACCGCGTAGGTGGGCAGCACCTGCTGCTCGATGCCGTTGCTGTTCTCGGTGGTGAACGCGAGATCCTCGGTTCCCGCGCCCACGCCGAGCGCGTAGAGCAGTGTGTCGCGGTCGGTCCATTCGTAGACCTGTGGATCGGTTGTCACCCCGACGGCGTTCGGATCTATCGGCATAGGACGAGACGATATCCGGCGCAGGCCCTCGTTAGGGCAGGTGTTGACCTTTGTCCGGAGACGCGTGACCATGTGTCGCATGCGCTATGTCGTTACCGGCGGTACCGGGTTTATCGGTAGGCGTCTGGTGAAGCGGATCCTCGACCTTCCCGACACCACGGCGATTCACGTGCTGGTCCGGCGCGAGTCGCTCGGCAGGTTCGAACGACTGGCTCAGAACTGGGACGGCCGCGTCGAACCGCTCGTGGGGGACCTCACCGCCCCCGGCCTGGCGCTCAGCGATGCCGATCTCGCCGACCTCGGCGAGATGGATCACGTCGTGCACTGCGCGGCGATCTACGACATGACCGTGCCCGAGCACCGGCAGCGCGCCGCCAACGTCGACGGCACCCGCGCCGTGATCGCGTTGGCGCAACGGCTGGATGCGACGCTGCATCACGTGTCGTCGATCGCGGTCGCCGGGACGTTCCGCGGGGTCTTCACCGAAGACGACTTCGATGTCGCGCAGGACCTCCCGACGCCCTACCACCAGACCAAGTTCGAAGCCGAACTGCTGGTGCGCACGGTCGACGGGCTCCGCTACCGGATATATCGGCCCGCCGTCGTCGTCGGCGACTCCAAGACCGGGGAAATGGACAAGATCGACGGCCCCTACTACTTCTTCGGCCTACTGGCCAGGCTTGCGATGCTCCCCAAGTTCACACCGATGATGCTGCCGGACACCGGACGCACGAACATCGTTCCCGTGGACTTCGTGGTCGAGGCGATCACCGCGCTCATGCGCCTCGACGGGCGCGACGGCCAGACCTTCCACCTGACGGCGCCGAAGACGATCGGCCTGCGGGGCATCTACCGCGGTATCGCCCCTGCGGCCGGCTTGCCGCCCCTGATCGGGTCCCTGCCCCGTGCCGCGGCCACCCCGTTCCTTCAGATGACCGGGCGCGCGAAGATCCTGCGCAACATGGTCGCCACGCAGCTCGGCATCCCCGGCGAGATTCTCGACGTCGTCGACCTGGCGCCCACGTTCACCAGTGAGCGCACCGAGGAAGCCTTGCAGGGCACCGGGATCACGGCTCCGGAGTTCGCGTCCTATGCGCCGCAGCTGTGGCGCTACTGGGCCGAGCACCTCGACCCCGACCGGGCCCGCCGCGACGATGCGGATGGCCCGCTGGTGGGCAGGCACGTGATCATCACCGGCGCCTCCAGCGGCATCGGGCGGGCATCGGCGATTGCGGTGGCCGCGCGGGGTGCGACGGTATTCGCGTTGGCGCGCAACGCCGAAGCGCTCGACGCGTTGATCACCGAGATCCGCGCGGGCGGCGGCGACGCGCACGCGTTCACCTGTGACGTCACCGACTCGGCCGCGGTGGAGCACACCGTGAAGGACATCCTGGGGCGCTTCGGCCATGTGGACTACCTGGTCAACAACGCCGGGCGGTCGATCCGGCGGTCGGTGATCGCGTCCACCGACCGCCTGCACGACTACGAGCGCGTGATGGCGGTCAACTACTTCGGGCCGGTCCGCATGGTTCTGGCGTTGCTCCCCCACTGGCGGGAACGACGGTTCGGGCATGTGGTCAACGTCTCCACCGCCGGCGTACAGGCCAACAACCCGAAGTACAGCGCGTACATCCCCAGCAAGGCCGCACTGGATGCGTTCGCCGAAGTCGTTGGTACCGAGACCCTTTCGGATCACATCACGTTCACCAACATTCACATGCCGCTGGTGAAGACGCCGATGATCGCCCCTTCCGGCGCCCTCAATCCGGCGCCGGCCATCTCCGCCGAACACGCAGCCGCGATGGTGGTGCGCGGGCTGGTGGACAAGCCGGCCCGCATCGACACACCGATCGGGACGATCGCCGACCTGGGGATGTACCTCACCCCGAAACTCTCCCGCCGCGTGCTGCACCAGCTGTATCTGGGCTACCCCGATTCGGCTGCGGCACGGGGTGTCCCCGACGACAGGCCGTCGCGCGAGCCTGCGGTGCGACGACCCAAGCGTCCGGCTCGACCCGCCCGCGGGGTACGGGTTCCCCGCACGGTCAAGAGGGCGGTGCGGCTGGTCCCCGGCGTTCACTGGTGACCGGCGTGCGCCAACCCGTCTTTCTCGACGTCGACACCGGCGTGGACGACGCGATGGCTCTGGTGTTCCTGTTCGGCAGCGCCGATGCCGAGCTCGTCGGCATCGCCTCAACCGCGGGAAACGTTCCCGTGCATCAGGTCTGCCAGAACAACCTGGGGCTGCTGGAGCTGTGCGGGATCACCGGTGTGCCGGTGTCGAGGGGATCGGCGAACCCGCTGCGCGCGCAGCTGCGCACGGCGGAGGACACCCACGGGCCAGAGGGCCTCGGCTACGCACGGCTGCCCGCCCCGACCACGGATCTCACCGCCTACGACGCCGCCGAGGCGTGGGTGCGTGCCGCCCACGCCCACCCGGGAGAGTTGATCGGGGTCGCCACCGGACCGCTGACCAACCTGGCGCTGGCGCTGCGCGCAGAACCCACCCTGCCCCGGCTGCTGAAGCGACTGGTGATCATGGGCGGCGCGTTCGACTATCGCGGCAACACCACCCCGGTGGCTGAATGGAACGTCAGCGTCGACCCGGAATCGGCGGCGGAGGTGTTCGCGGCGTGGCCCGCCGACGCACCACATCTGCCGATCGTGTTGGGGCTGAACCTCACCGAGAACATCGCCATGACGCCGCAGCTGTTGAGCCTGCTGGCCGAGGCGGCGGGGTCGTCCTCGACGCCGATGACCGAGCACGACGACCGGGGCACCGCGTCGGCCGCTTCCAACCCGGTGATCCGGGTGCTCGAGGACGCGATGAGGTTCTACTTCGAGTTCCACCACGACCAGGGCGAGGGGTACCTGGCGCACCTGCACGACCCGCTGGCGGCCGCGGTCGCACTGGACCCCGAGCTGGTGTGGTGCCGCCCGGCACCGGTCGACGTCGAGCTGACCGGCACGCTGACCCGCGGCATGACCATCGCCGATTGGAGCCGCCGGTGGGGCCGGGAACCCAACGCGCTCATCGGTGTCGACGTCGACCCGGCGGCGTTCTTCGACCGGTTCATAGAGCGGGTGGGCGCGTTCGCGGCGCGGCGGGGTGCGTCCTGACCGGCCCGCGTGCGTCAGAACACGCGTACCCGTGAAAGGAGTCATCATGTTCACCAAACGAATCCAGCTCGCGCTCAACGTCGAAGACGTCTCCGCGGCAGTCACGTTCTACGAGAAGGTGTTCGGGGTGCCGCCGCACAAGGTGCGCGACGGCTACGCGAACTTCGCGGTCGAGGACCCGCCGTTGAAGCTGGTGCTGATCGAGAAGCCGGGGTCCAACGAGCATCTCAACCACCTCGGCGTAGAGGCGGCCACTGCCGGTGAGGTCGCCGAGGCACTGCGGCGCTTCGAGGCGGCCGGCCTCGAGACCACCGTGGCCGAGCAGGACGTGTGTTGCCACGCCACCCAGGACAAGGTGTTCGTGACCGCGCCGGACGTGCCACTGGGCTGGTGGGAGTTCTACAGCATCAGCGACGACGACCCGGCCAACCCGGACGGCGAAACCACCTCGGTGTGCGCGACGAACTGCGCGGCACAGGACAGCGCCGAAAGCACCTGCTGCGCCTGACCGAAGGCCGAAACCGGGCTGCGGGTCAGCGCCCCGCGCATCCGCAGCCCGGTGGAGGCTGGTAATCCATCGGCAGGCCGCGACCATCCAGGGTCATCGCGCAACATTGCCCCAACAACTCGCCGAGCCGGCGACGACCACGCTGGACCCGCGACTTCATCCCGGACAGCGAAACTCCCGCTCGCTGCGCGGCGTCGGCCTGGCTGAGCCCGTCGAGATCGATCATCTCCACCGCCATCCGCTGCTCCTCGGACAGCCCGGCGAGCATCGGACGCAGGCACGCGGAAAGCTCCTGCAACACCCCGGGCTCGTTCTCGTCGACCTGCGCAGGCTCATCCTGCAGGGTCGACGTCAAGTGCTCCCGGCTGCGGCCTGCCCGACGGTACTCGTCGATGATCGCGTTGCGCGCGATCCGGAAGACCCAGTTCGTCAGTCGCTCCCGGTCGTCGAGTGAGCCCACGTGCTGGTGGATTCGCAGCAGGATCTCGGCGACGAGATCGTCGGCGCGGTCGGGGTTCGCAATCCGTCGCCGCACGAACGACCGGAGCTGCGGCAACATCTCGCGCCACATCTGCTCGGTCGGCTGCATCACAGCGGCAGCGCGTGTCTTCGTCACGTCGGCGCTCATGACTGTCGTCCTTCCGGCACCCGCGTGGGCGCCCCACAGTACTGACGACGGTAGTCCCGTAGGGACGCAACGAACCACGGAATTGCGTCCCAGGTGCCGGTATCGCGTCTGTGTCGGGTGTTCGGGCCTGCCGATGGCCCGCGATCCCCAGGAGAGACAAATGATGACGTTCCCCACCTTCAGAAGGTTCATCGCAACGGCTGCGGCCGCGGCGGCGACCGTCGGACTGACGGCCGGCCCGGCTCCTGCCTCGGCGGCCCCGGGTCAGTCGGGCGCGATGCTGTTCATCGTCCAGGATTCGGTGAGTCCCGGAAACTACCGCCTGGCGATCCTGGGGCGGATTCCGATGCCGCAGGCCGACGCGGTGGGCTTTCTCAACAACATCAGCAACGGCGATTGCCAGGGCGGCATGAACTACTACGTCTTCGCCGACGACGAGGGCTACAACGACCGATACATCGTCATGAAGCCGTTCCCGGGCGTCCAGGTCGACGATCAGGGCTACCTCAAAGCAACCTCACAGGGCCTGGAGTACCGACGCGAGATCCTGCTCCGGAAGAACCTCCTCGACGAGGACAGCGGGGTGCTCGACGACAACGACGAAATCTACGCCCAGGCGCACTTCAAGGACTCCGACTGCAAGGTCAGGATCCAGACCACGCAGGTCATCACCAACCTCTTCTGAGCGCCTATTCATAGACGCCCTCGAGGTACCAGCGCCGCTGCCGGTAGCACAGCAGCAGCGCCTGGTCACTGCCGAGCAGCACCTGCACTCGCGCAGTCCGGCCGCTTCTCACTTCCGTTGATTCCCACCAACGTTCGTCGACGGACCAGGGGCCTGCCCACCAGGACAGCCGGCCCGACCGCCCCGGCGCCTCCAACCGGAACGGATCTGCGGAGAACAGCCCCCGCGCGGTGACCCGCACCGGGCCGCCCGCGGCGTCGAACAGCTCGACCGGGTCGTCGAGCAACACACTCGGCGACGGCTCGGGAAGCCGTCCCGGCCACGGTTGGTCCGGGTTCGCTTGTGGCACAAGCTCATCCCCGAGCGGCGTGAGGGTGATGCGTTCTGCCGGGCCGCGCCCGCCACTGAGCACCGGAACCTTGACCGCGTCGAGACCCAGCAGACCCTGGACCCGCACCAGGGCCCGCCGGGCCCGCAGCCGGTCCTCCTCACCGACGCCACCCCACAGCGGCAGCTGCAGGGCTTCCGCGGACACCACCTCCACCGGACGCAACCGCAGCACGGTGATCGGCGCGCTGGGCCGTTCACTTCGATGGCGCCGGTTCAGCCAGCCGTCCAGCTGCCAGCGCACCCGGTCGGCGGTGGCGTCCTCGGTGAGCGGCTCCGCGCATCGCCAGACACGTTCCAGCTCTTCACCGCCGGCGGTGACGGCATGGATGGCCAGCCGGGTGCAGCCCACCCCTGCGGCCTCGAGGCTCCGGTGCAGCACGCCGGCCAGTGACCGACCGGCGAAGGCCGCCGCGTCCACCCGTTCGACGGGGGGATCGCAGTTCATCACCGCGTCGAGTTCTTCTTCGGGATCCTTCCCCGACGGGCCACGGGTGGGCTCGCCGCGGGCAAGGCGGTGCGCGGCTACCGCATCGGCTCCGAACCTGGAGGCCACATCGCTTCGGGACAACTCGGCGAACTGCCCGATCGTCCGGATTCCCATGCGCCACAGCAGATCCACCAAGTCCCCCCGGCTGGCGGGCGCCAGGCTGGGCTCGGCGGCCAGCTGCCGGATCGACAGCTCCGACAGAAAGCGCGCGTCCTCGCCGGGGGTGAGGACGCGGCCAGCGCGTGCGGCGAAGACGGCGCTGCCCAACTGGTCGGCGATTCCGACCTGGCATTCGGCCCCGGCCGCGGCCACCGCGTCGATCAGTCGCTGCGCGGCCGCCTGCTCGGAGCCGAAGTAGCGGGCCGCACCGCGGACCGACAGCACCGCCAGTCCGGGCCGCAGCACCTCCGCGCGCGGCGTCAGGGCGTCCACCGCGGCGGTGACGTGCTCGAAGTGCCGGGCATCGCGGGCGGGGTCGGCGGTGACGACATGCAACTCCGGGCATCGGGCCTGCGACTCCCGGCGCCGCAGCCCCCGCCGCACACCCGCCGCGCGCGCCGCCGACGAACATGCGATGACCCGGTTGGCCAGCGTGACCGCGATCGGCGCCGT
>NZ_JACKSH010000278.1 GCF_025821625.1 Mycolicibacterium pyrenivorans | reverse complement strand
ACCCAGACCTTCCCACCGGCCATTCCCGAAGCTCAGCGCAAGATCCTCACCGACCTCGGCATCAAACCCGGGTACTAGGCCAAATGTCCGAAGTCAGGGCAAGACCTCCGCGATGCCGGCGACCACCGGCACCAGCCGTTCGCGGTCCACCCCTTCGGATTCCCGCAGCGCGTAGATGGTGGCCAACGCCAATCCCTGCTGTGCATGGTTCCAACCCGCCCACCCCAGCAACGGTGTCGGGTCGGTCTCCCGGCCTACCTCCGGGTAGAGGATGAACCGTTCCTTGGGAAGATCAAGCTTGCCACGATTTGACCAGTAGGCATCGTTGCGGAAGTCGACCTTTGCGTACTTTGACGGCACTGAGATACTGGTTGCCTCGATCAGGCCAGGCATCCTCGTCGCGCTGCAGCTCCCATACCCGCTCCCACTCGGCACGCTTGCGCAGCCCGGAATCTTTGTATCGCCACGCCGCCAAATACGGCACCGCCTGATCCGCCAGCAGGTTCATCATCGTTTCCGCGACCGGAGCGTCCCGGTGACCCGCCCACAAGTCGAGCGCCTCGATGAACATAGGGTCACGACCGAGTTCGCCAGCGAGCTCGCCCACCGACCTGGGCTGGGGCATGCCCTGCTGATTGACCCACAATTGCGGACTCTCGATCTTGTCGAGCAGCCAATCCCGCAGCGCTCGTCGCAGTTTGGCGTCCCATGGCTCCCCCGCCCAGCGGCGCTTGTATTCGGGACGCTCCAGCAGGCGGATGTACTGGTTGGTCTCCATGACATCTAGGCGGCGCTGCACCAGGTCCTTGTAATCCTGGGGCCAGTCGATAGGAAGGTCTCTCACACGTTCAAACTTGTGGTTGTGATGGTCAAACCACGTCGTCTCGACTTCGGCCGCTGCCTCTTCTCGCGCCAACCTGATAGCGAACGCGCGGTCCGCTGGCAATAACCCGGGAGCTACCCCTACTTGGGCAGACAAATCCTCGTCGATGAGGCCGTAACGGTAGTAGCATTCCCAATCGAGCTCTTCTTGCTCGGCGACCAGTAGGGCTCGTATTGTGTGGAAGCTCTCCGAAGATTCCCGGATAGCTTCGCGAAGACCGTTCACCGACTTCTGCAGCATAAAACCGGGCTCGAATTCCATTAGTGACCGGGCCAACGTATTTAGGTGGCGAGTCCGCTCGAGTGGAAAACTTTTCGGCAACGGAACGCCGCCGATCTTCTTACTTCCAAACTGAAACCGATGCTCCCATCTCTCATCTGCACCCGCAGACTCCGCACCGGGCCGACCATTGTTGTAACATTTTTGACGAAGCCAGAAACACGAAATCGAACTGTCTAGGACACCAAGGATACGCAGGTAGTCATCTTCGGACGAGCCCTTCGCCAGCTTTACGAGAGGCGCGCCTTGCGTGAAAGCCCCACTTCCATAGTCGATTACAAAATGATTGTGCGTAGCGACGAAGGCATAAGCAATAGATAGTGGATTTGAATCCTTCGGTAGCTGATGCCATTCATACCAAGGACGGCGTTCTGAGAAGTACGTACCCTTTGTGAAAGTCGCACGATTACCCAGGTCGGTACGATTAGGCCAGAGGAACTTCCATACCGTATCGATATTAGAAAGTGGAATCAGCTCGTGATTTGTATCGTACGGAAAGAATGCAAGCTTTGTGCTTTTGACTGAGAAGTCACGAATGTTATCGCCCTCAACTATCTCGCGGAACCATTTTTCACCGTATCCATGTCGGCCTGGCAGCGTTGAATCCACAATCATTGCAGGGTCGGCATGTGTCATACCGAAGAAGCCAATTCGTTGAGTCTTGTCCCCTACGAAAACTCCCGACGCAGCCACAAGTTCGTCACCCAGCTCGAGCGCGCCCCCGCCAGTAAGGCTCCACGGATGCTCTTTCAAATACCGCCTAGCCAAATCGAGGACTGAAATCCACTTATCTTCGTAACCTGGTTCATCTACATGCGCGGCTATCGACGACCATACTTTGCCCTGAGAACTAACTTCTGGCACACCTGGTTCGCCTTGATTTCCGAGGACCGCACGAACCTCGCCAAGGCCCTCTTGATTTCGGCCGACAATAATTGCTGTTGGAGTACCGTGTCCCGGGATGTATGCGCCCGAGGTGTCGGCGACGAGCCGCAGGTCCTTCTTGGCGAGGAACTTCTCAACGATGGGCACCCCGAACTCGCGTTTCATGAACGAGTTCGAGGTGATCTGCCCAACCCAACCGGGCCGGTCCCCACGCTTCGCAAGTGTGAAAAAGCGCTCCATGAAAGGGACGGTCAGCGCATAGGTCCCCTTGCAGTAGTTGTATCGCTCTCGGTACCGCGCGTTGAGGGCCGTATCGCTGACCGCGATGTACGGCGGATTGCCAACGACGACGTCGTACTGCCCCAGGGTGAGCAAATCACGTAGTTTCTTGAGATCCTCAGTGACATAGGCGAATCCACTCGCGACTGAGTCTTTGTCGACGTTGGGATCGTCGAAGTCGATTGCAAACGCATCACGCTCCGGACCGTGGAGAAGTGAGTCCCCGGTCGCAACATTCAGCGTGTACTTCGGCACATTCACAAGACTCTCGTCACCTGAGGCCTTCATCGCCGCCACGATGAGCCGAAACTTCGCGATTGCCACCGCGAATGCGTTGAGGTCCACACCGTGAACGGATTCGAGCGCCTTGTCGACCCGCGCCCGTGAGTCCATCCCGGGCGCCTCGTCTTCCCAGCGACGCACCAGCCGGGCGAACGCGCCGAGCAAAAAATGACCAGAACCGCAGGTGGGGTCGATCAGCTTGAAGCCCTCCAGCGCACGGTCTTTCAGCGCCGGTTTCATAGTGCGGTCGAGGATGAACTCCTCCACAAACTCCGGAGTCTGCAGCAGTGCGTACTTCTTCTTCGCATAGTCGGAGAGATCCTGGTACAGGTCGCCAAGGAATCGGGTGGACAGGTCCGGATCATCGAAGCGCCACACGAGGTCCCCGTGGTCGTCGGTGCGTCGCCAGTATCCGAGCAGTTGCTCGACCGCGTAGGAGGAGGGTTCCATGATGCCGATCGCGGCGTGGTCGTCGACCAGGGACGCGGTGCCGGGGTTCTCGCGCAGTGCCGCGAAGGCTTCTTCGAGCCACTCACGGTAGGAGCGGTTGCCCTGTTCCTCGCCGCGCTCGTCGCGATAGAAATGTTCCTCGGCATCCAGTGCGCGTTGGCGCAGTGCCGGGTTCGGGCTGGTGATCCACACCGCGGTTGGGCCGAGCAGCATGTTGTCTTCGCAGAATCGCACGAACACCGAGGTGAGCAGCCAGCCGACTGCGCCCTGGGTAAGTTGATCCTCGACATAATCTGTCCAGGCGGCGGCGGTGCGCTTGTCCTTCACGGCCTGCTGGTGGGCGTCGCGCCAAGTCGCGGTGCGGCCGGGGTCGTCGGCAAGCCGGGTGCGCATGTCGTCGACCAGCAACGCCAGTTGAGGCTTGAGGTCCGCGGTGAACTGCGAACCGGCGATGGTGGCCAACATTATTGGGCGTGCTCCTTGGAGTGTGGTCGGTGGTTGGTTTGTGTCGTCGAGATGCGGGGTTTCGAGGCTTCTCGCCGGCGGCGCTCGCACGTCAACCGGACGGCCGCCAGACGCGCAAGTCCACGTGCTCTGCCGCCCGGTGAAAGTCCTGGTCGGTGGTGAGGAGCAGGTGGCCACCGGCCACCGCGAGTTGGGCGATCAGGGCGTCGACGGAACCGATCTGCACGCCCGCGCGCCGACAGCTGTTGCCAATCCCGGCCGCTTCTACATAGTCGGTGCGATTTGGCTCCAGAAATTCGAGCGCATCGAACGCCGTCCGAATTGTCTCCTGGGCCTGCCGGGGAACAAACCCTCGCAAGAGCTCCAGGAGGATCATTCCGGTGGTGACCACCAGCTCGCCGCCGGCTAGGTGTAACTCCCAGACAGGTTGTGAACGGCGTGGCTAGCAGAATGTAGGTGAGGACCTCCGGTATCGGTGTGGGTTACCACAACGCACATCGATCA
>NZ_JACKSH010000277.1:54956-129769 GCF_025821625.1 Mycolicibacterium pyrenivorans | reverse complement strand
CATCCCGGAACTGCCAGGTGTCGCTGCCGTCGGGGTTGTGCACCAACCGCGGCGCCTCATCCAGATACTTCTTCGCCAGGTGGTTCTTGAACATGTCCGGTGGCTCGACGATGTGATCGTCGACGCTGATCAAAATCATGTCGTCCTTGTTCATGACCGTCCCATTCCGTAGCCGCTTACCGTATGGATTACAGTTTAGCGCGGCGGACAGCCTGTGAGCGCCGGGACCGGCGTTCGGTCTGACGTCGCTCAGTTGCCGCGCTCGTAGTGCGCGCGCACCGCGTCGATCGTGTCGGCTTCGGCGGCGCTCTTGTCGTCGCGGTACCGCACCACCCGTGCGAACCGCAGCGCCATGCCACCGGGATAGCGCGACGACCTCTGCAGTCCGTCGAACGCGATCTCGACCACCTGCTCGGGCCGCACCGTCACGACGTACCCGTCGGTCGGGCCGTCGGCCAGCCCCAGGAACCGCTCGGTCTGCCAGGCCAGCATGTCGTCGGTCATGCCTTTGAACGTCTTGCCCAGCATCACGAACCCGCCGGTCGCGGGATCGCGGGCGCCGAGGTGGATGTTCGATAGCTTGCCGGTGCGCCTGCCCGACCCCCATTCGACGGCGAGAACCACGAGGTCGAGCGTGTGGACGGGCTTGACCTTGAGCCAGCCCGCGCCGCGGCGCCCGGCCTCATACGGCGCCGCGGGCGACTTCGCCATCACGCCTTCGTGCCCGGCGTCCAGCGTCACGTCGAGAAACCGTTGCGCGGCTTCGGTTTCGGAGGTGACCAGCCGATCTACCCGTTGGTGTTCGGGCACGATCGCGTCGAGTGTGGCGAGGCGCTCGCCGGTGGGCCGATCGAGCAGGTCCGCGCCGTCGGCGTGGAGCACGTCGAAGAAGAACACCGACAGCCTCTGGGATGGCGGTCCGGTGTTGCCACCGCGCCTGCCGAACCTCGACGCGGTGACCTGGAAACGGTGCGGCCGCCCATCGGGCTTCAGCGCGATCGCCTCCGCGTCGGCGATCAGGTCGGTGACCGGCAACGCGAGAGCGGCGTCGACGACCTCGGGTAGTCGTGCGGTCACGTCGTCGAGGCTGCGGGTGAAGATCGAGACCGCATCGTCGGCACGGTGGATCTGCACCCGTGCGCCGTCCAGCTTGGCCTCGAAGACGGCGGCGCCGCCGAGGCGGGTGAGCGCATCGGCTACGTCGGACGCGGTCTGGGCGAGCATCGGGCCCACCGGCCTGCCCACCCGCAGCGTGAACTGCTCGAGGGCGGATGCGCCACCGGTCAGCGCCGCTGCCGCGACGGCCGGGAGCTCCCCGCCGAGCATCGCGGCCCTGCGCACCACCGCTGCCGGGATGTCGGCGGCACGCCCCACGGCGTCGGCCATCACCCCGATCAGTGCGCCCTGGCGCAGTTCGCCGGCGAGGAGCCGCCGCAGGAACGCCTGCTCGATGTCGGTGGCCGCGGCGAAGAGCCCCGCCAGCAGTTCGGCGCGGCGAGCCTGCGAGCCCTTGCCGGACACCGCGCCGATGTCGCCCAGCGTGGCGTCGACGCCGCGCACCTCCAGGCTCGGCTCGTCGGCGGGCTCCGGCAGTGAGCGCAGCGCCGCCCATCCGACGCCGATCTGGCGTTGCGTGAGTTCCCCGGACAACCACGACACGACGACGTGGACCAGCCAGGGGTCGTCCTCGTCGCCGGCGACCCGCAGCAACTCGGCGATGCGGGCGATCTTGGCCAGGCGCGCCGAGGACGCGCCGACATCGGCGGAGGCACGGGCGACGTCTACCAGCAGCACCCGACAACCCTGACACGCGCCACCGACAAGTCGCCGGAATTGCATTCCCACAGGAAAACGTCGAGTGTGGTCCTGCTGGAATGCAATTCCGGCGGAGGGGTGCTCATCTGACGGCGAAGGTCAACGAGTGCCAGCCCGTGGCGCCGTCGGGGACCGGGTCGGCCCGCTCGGACGTCTGGGTCTGGCCGTCGTTGTCGGTGGCGCGCACCGTGATCTTGTGCAGGCCCTCCTCCTCGGCCTCCCAGTCGAAGCTCCACAGCCGCCACGTGTCGCCGGAGTAGCTGTCGCCCAGGGTGGCTCGCTGCCAGTCACCGTCATCGATCTGGACCTCGACGTCGCGGACACCGCGACGCTGCGCCCACGCCACACCG
Organism: Mycolicibacterium pyrenivorans; assembly: GCF_025821625.1. Classification (GTDB taxonomy): domain Bacteria; phylum Actinomycetota; class Actinomycetes; order Mycobacteriales; family Mycobacteriaceae; genus Mycobacterium; species Mycobacterium pyrenivorans. The sequence continues at coordinate 127,604 of NZ_JACKSH010000277.1, read as the reverse complement.
CCGAACTTGACCGGGCCCACGGGCACGTCCTGGCCGGCTCGCGGCACGTCGATGCGGGATTCCGTCTTGATCGGTCCACGCGCCGACCATCCCAGCCGCGTCCAGTACGCCTCCGCCCGGTCGAAGCGGGTGAGTTCCAGGTCGACCACCCATTTGGTGGCCGACACGTACCCGTACAACCCCGGGACGACCAGCCGGGCCGGGTATCCGTGCTCGACGGGCAGCGGCTCGCCGTTCATGCCGACCGCCAGCAGCGCGTCGTCGGCGGTGAGCGCCTCGACGGGCGTGCCCGCGGTCCACCCGTCGGTCGACATCGACAACACCATGTCGGCGTCGGATTTCACGCCTGCCTCGGCGAGGAGATCCCGAACCCGGTACCCGGTCCATGTCGCGTTCGAAATGAGCTCACCGCCAACAGGGTTGGAGACACACGTCAACGTCACGACCATCTCGACGGCGTCGAACCGGTCGAGATCCTCGAAGCGGTAGGTGACCTCGCGGTCCACCATTCCGTGGATCCGCAGCTGCCAATCGGCGCGGCTGAGTTGGGGCACGGTGAGCGCGGTGTCGATGCGGTAGAAGTCGGTGTTGGGGGTGATGAACGACGGCAGGGCAACGTCTTTCGGCTGCACCGCAGCGGGTACCGGCGGCGCGGCTTCGTCGATGCGGGGCAACGCGAACGCATCCCGATCGCCTGCCACCGAGGAGGCCAGCCGGGCGATCACCGCGCCCGCGACACCGCTGACCGCGCCAGCAGCGAGGAAACCCAGCGTCACCAGGGACAACCGTCGGCCGCGGTCGGCGGTGTCCGCACCATCGCGCCCGGACCCGGCGTCGCTGAAGCGCCCCGATATCAGCAGCCGCAACACCGCCACCCCGCACGCGGCGCCCACCACCGTCGGCACGACGTCGACCACCGTCGCGCCGGCGCGTGACAGGACCGCGGCACAGCCGGCCACGCCCGCGGCCACGATCGCGGCGCTGCCGAATGGTCTGCGGGCCGACTCGGCGATTCCCGCCACCGCGGCGACCACCGCGATGACCACGAGCACCAGCACGCTCAGCACCAGCTTGTCGGCGGTGCCGAAGGTCTCGATGGCCCATTCCTTGACCGGACCCGGGGTCAACTCGATCACCGAGGACCCGACCGCGGTGCGGACGTCGGCCTGCGGTCCGAACGCGACGGCGACCAACTGGGCGACGCCGACCGAGATGGCGGCTGCCGCGATGCCGCTCATCGCCTTGGCGCCGAGGGTGGTCATGGGAGCCAAAGTACCGCCGCAGTGAACCCGAAACCCTTACCGAAAGATGTCGTCCGCTAAGTTGCTTTACAGATTCACCTCTACTTGCAACGTTCGTCGAAAGGGAGACATATGGAGATCGAGGGCAAGAAGGCCGTCGTCGTCGGTGGCGCGTCGGGGTTCGGACGCGCGACGGCGGAGGCTCTCGCCAAGCGCGGTGCCAGCGTGGCCGTGCTTGACCGTCCGCAGTCGAACGGCAAGGAGGTGGCCGACGGCATCGGCGGCACGTTCTTCGAGGTCGACATCACCGACTTCGACGGCACCGAAGCCGTGCTGGGCAGCGCGGTCGAGGCCCTCGGCGGTCTGCACATCGCAGTGACGACCGCGGGCGGCGGGATCGCCGAGCGCACCGTGAAGAAGGACGGCCCGCACAGCCTCGAGACCTTCCGCAAGAGCATCGACCTCAACCTCATCGGCACCTTCAACATCAGCAGGCTGGCGGGCTGGCACATGAGCAAGAACGACCCCGTCGACGCGGATGCCGAGGAGCGCGGCGTCATCATCAACACGGCGTCGATCGCGGCGTTCGAGGGCCAGATCGGCCAGGTGGCATACACCGCGTCCAAGGCCGCGATCGCCGGCATGTGCCTGACGATGGCGCGTGACATGGGCAGCCTGGGCATCCGGGCGCTGGCGATCGCCCCCAGCCTGTTCGCCACCGGCCTGACCGAGGGCATCCCCGACGAGTTCGCCGCGGTCCTGACCAAGGATGCGGCGTTCCCGAAGCGGCTCGGCAAGCCCGAGGAGTACGCGAAACTGGCGGTGGCGATCGTCGAGAACCCGATGCTCAACGGCCAGTGCCTGCGATTGGACGCCGGGCAGCGATTCGCCCCCAAGTAGAGGTGACTTCGGCGTGATCGTCGCCGTGATCGTCGCCGTGAGCGCCGACGATCACGCCGAATCTCGTCAGCGCCGCTGTGCGACTTTGCCGCCGATCTTGACTTCCGCGGCTAAAGTTTGCCAATGGGAATGCGCGTGTGCGCGGCGCTCGTCGTCACCGCAGTCGTGTCCGCAGGCTGCGCAGGCCCGAACCCACAGCCGCCGGCGCCCGGGTCCAGCGCCGTACCCAAGACCGGCGTCGCGCTCCCGGACATCAGCGGCATCAAGATCCACGGCGACGAATCCGACCCGATCAACAGGATGGTCATGCAGGCCATCGCCGACCTGGAAAGCTACTGGGGCAAGCACTATCCCGAGCTCTACGAAACGGAGTTCGAGCCGATCGAGGGTGGCTACTACGCGGCCTACCCGTCCTCGGGAGAGGTGCCGCCGTGTGCCACCGACCCCAGTGACATCTCGGGCAACGCGTTCTACTGCTACACCGCGGACGTGGTGGCGTGGGACGCCGAGGGGTTGCTCCCCGAACTGTCATCCAAATACGGCGACTTCGTCATCCCGGTGGTGATGGCCCACGAGTTCGGCCACGCCATCCAGGGCCGCTCCAACTACACTGCGCGCACCGTCACCAAGGAACTGCAGGCCGACTGCTTCGCCGGTGCGTGGTCCAAACATGCACTGGACGAACGCATCTTCGACGTCAACGCCGCGCAGCTCGACAGCGCGTTGGCCGGCGTGCTCGATCTGCGGGATCAGCCGGGCACCAGCAAGATGGACCCGAACGCACACGGCAGCGGCTTCGACCGCGTCAGCGCATTCCAGGACGGATACGACAACGGGCCGGATAGTTGCAAGGACTACCGCGACGACGACCCGATGGTGCTCGCCTTGCCGTTCAACGACGCCGAGGACGAGGCCCGCGGCGGCAACATGCCCTACGACTCGGTGCTCAACACGGTGCCCTACGACCTCGAGGACTACTGGACGCAGGTGTATCCGGAGGTCGTCGAGGGGCAGCAGTGGGTCCCGGTGCGCGGACTGGAGCCGTTCGACCCCTACAACCCGCCCGACTGCGGCGGGGACAGTACCGACGGTTACGCGCTCTTCTATTGCGTCCCAGACGATTACATCGGTTGGGACAACGAGATCGCGATGCGTCAGGTGTACCGGCAGGGCGGCGACTATGCCGTCGCGACGCTGCTGGCCACGCAGTACGGACTGGCGGCGCTGGAGCGCTTGAACGACCAGTCGCAGGAGAGGACCTCGACGTTGCGAAGCGACTGTCTCGCAGGCGCTTACACCGCGAGCGTGATCCTGCACAACCGACCCGAGACCAGTACCTTCAGCATCTCTCCGGGTGACCTCGACGAGGGCATCAAGGCGCTGCTGGTGTTCTGCGGCGACGGCGATGTCGAGCGCCAGGGTGCCGGGTATGCGCGGGTGCGCGCGTTCCGGGAAGGTGTGATGAACGGCGTGGATCCCTGCCTGTCGCTCGAGCCGTGAGATTCCGCACTGCGCCGGCGGCGTGACCTGACACCATGGCGGCATGACTGTCGATGTGACCCTCAACGAGGCCGATCAGGAGGCGCTGCAGGGCTGGGTGCGCCGGACCGGTATCGGCGCGGCGGTCACCGACGTCGAACCGCTCACCGGTGGCTCGCAGAACATCGTCGTGCGATTGCGCGTCGACGGCAAGGCGATGGTGCTGCGGCGACCGCCTGCCCACCCACGGCCGACGAGCGACAACACGATGCGGCGCGAGATCGCGGTGCTGCGAACCCTCGCCGGGACCTCGGTGCCGCATCCCGGGTTCATCGCCGGCTGTGAGGACCTCGACGTACTGGGCGTGGTGTTCTATCTGATGGAGGCCGTCGACGGCTTCAACCCGGGAAACGAGGTCGACAGCGCCTACGTCGATGACCCCGACATGCGACACCGCGTCGGACTGTCGTATGCGGCCAGCCTCGCCGGGCTGGGCAACGTGGCGTGGAAGGGCAGCCCGCTGGCCGAGATCAGGCGTCCGGGTTCCTTTCTGGCGCGCCAGGTTCCGCAGTTCATGCGGTTGCTGGAAAGCTATCGTCACGCGCACTACGCGCCCGAGTCGTTCCCGTCGGTTCGGGTGCTGGCCGAATGGCTCGACAGCCACCGTCCGCCCGACGCCGAGCCCGGGGTCATGCACGGCGACTGCCACCTCAACAACGTGCTGCTCCGCCGCGAGGTCCCCGAGCTGGCCGCGTTCGTCGACTGGGAGATGTGCACCATCGGCGACCCGCTGCTCGACCTCGGGTGGATGCTGGTCTGCTGGCCCGACGGGCCCAACCCGATCGACGTCGGCGGCGCGCTGGCCGCCCTCGGTGGCCTGGCGTCACGTGCAGAGCTGCTCGACGCCTATCGGGACGCGGGTGGCCGCCGCCGGACATCCCGGCTGGACTGGTACGTCGCGATGGCCTGTTTCAAGCTGGGCATCGTCATCGAGGGCACCTGGTCGCGCTATCTCGCCGGGCAGGCGGACGCGGAGGCCGGCGAGCGGCTGCACGTGTCGGCGCAGAACCTGATGGAGCTGGGCACCCGCGTCTCCCACGGTGACAACCCGTTCGCCTGAATCAGCGGTACGCATCCCACCCGAGCTTCGCCGCCAGCACCAGCCCGGCGAGGCCGATGGCGGCACGCATGGGACCGGTGGGCGCATGCCGGACGACGATCGGGCCCAGCCGGGAGCCCAGCAGGCAGCCCACGCCGAGGGCCGCGACCGCGTCCCACTGCACCGGGGCCAGCACGGCGAAGATCACCGCGGCGACACCGTTCGCGACGCCCAGCGTGACGTTCTTGGCGGCGTTGGCCCGCGGCAGCGTGGCTCCGCCGGCGCGCAGCAGCAGGGCGAGAAGCAGGACACCCGCCGCCGCGCCGAAGTAGCCGCCGTAGACACAGATCGCGAAGATCGCCGCGCCTTCCAGGATCAGCCTCGTCGTATGCCTGCGATAGCTGGCGACATGCGCCACGTGGGTGGGTCGCACCGGGACCAGGATCGTCAGCGCGGCGAAGCCGAGCAGCAGTGGAACGACCTTCTCGAATCCCTCCGCGGGGGTCGACAACAGCAGCACCGCCCCCGCGATCCCACCCACCGCGGCGAAAGGCAGGATCTTCCTGAGAAACTCGGCCTGCCCGCTCAGTTCCGGCCGCGACCCCCAGATCGAGCCGACGCCGTTGAAGACCAACGCGACCGTGTTGGTGACGTTGGCGGTGACCGGCGGCAGGCCGGCGAGCAACAGGGCGGGGTAAGTCGCGACCGAGGCGAGACCGGCGATGCTTCCGGTCAACCCGCCGAGAATGCCTGCCGCGAACAGGAGCAGCGCTTCGGGCCAAGTCACCCGGCATATTGTGTCCGACCCCATATGCGTTTGCGCGGGCGGAACTCAGGGGTCTAGCATCGCGGACGTGCCGAGACGACTCGTAGTAGCCACCCGCAGCGGGGTCTGATCCTGACCGACCCCTCGCTGTGGGTCGTCGCTACTTCGTCGGTCGATTTCTCCGAAGTCAGAAGGCCGGCACATGCATTCTCTATTCGCCACCGGATACCTCGCCTCGCCGCGTTGCTTTGCGGCGCACGTGGACGGTCCGATACCGCGCGCTCTGCGTGAGGAGGCCGAAATGAAATCGTTCCTGGAGTTCGTCGAGGACTACGTGCCGACCAACGGCCCGCTGCGGCTGGGCCAGTGGTCCTGTACCGACGGTGAACGCCCGTCCGGCCGACTGGGACCTCAGGCTCGCAACTATCAGGCCACGATCGCCTTCGGTGACCAGATCGGCACCTCTCGCGCTGCCGCGAGCGGGCCTGTCGCCGCGCTGACGGAGATGCTCCACGAGCGCGGGGTCGCGGTGGAGATGACCGCTTTTCACCAGGTGCCGGCCGGCGAGCACACTGCCACGTTTGTCCGCGGCAGCGGCGGCGGCCGGACCGAATGGGCGATGGGTTGGTCCGACGATCCGATCGAGTCGTCGCTGCGCGCGGTGATCGCCTGCGCCAACCGCCTGCTGGCGGGTGCGCTGACGCCGGCCTGACCGCGCGTCAGTGCTGCCGGAATTGCATTCCGGCAGGCCTGAGCTCGCGATTCAGCTGCCGGAATGCAATTCCGGCGGAAAAGCCCCTCAGTGCAGAGGCCGCAGCATGATCGGCATGCCGTCGATCGGAACCGCCATGCCGCCGTGGTCGTAGTGCGGCGTGTAGTTCGGATCGATGAGCTCCAGCCGGTACTTGCGCAGCAACCGGTGCATGACGGTTTTGATCTCCAGCTGACCGAACACCATGCCGATGCACTTGTGGGCGCCACCACCGAACGGGGCGAACGCGTAGCGATGCCTCTTGTGCTCATTGCGGGGTTCGGCGAAGCGGGCCGGATCGAACTTCTCGGGATCCGTCCACAGTTCCGGGAGCCGGTGGTTGAGGGCAGGCCACGTCATGATCGCGGTGCCCTTCGGAATGAAGTAGCCCAGCAGATCGGTGTCCCGCACGGCCTCGCGGAAGTTGAACGGCAACGGCGTCACCATCCGCAGCGCCTCGTTGATCACCAGGTCGTAGGTCTCGAGCTTCTCCAGGGCCTCGATGTCGAGCGGGCCGTCACCGATCCGCGCGGACTCGTCGCGGCATCGCTCCTGCCACTCCGGGTTGGCCGCCAGGTGATACGCCATCGTCGTCAGAGTTGACGTCGACGTGTCGTGCGCCGCCATCATCAGGAAGATCATGTGGCTGACGACGTCCTCGTCGGTGAAGCTCTGGCCGTCCTCGTCCTGGGCGTGGCACAGCACGCTGAACATGTCCGTGCTCTCCGAGCGGCGCTTCTCGGCGATCCCGGCGTTGAAGTAGTCCTCGAGCGTCTTGCGGGCCTTGATGCCGCGCCACCAGCTCAACGGTGGCACCGGCTTGCGCACGATCGCGTTGCCCGCCCGCGTGGTGGTGGTGAACGCCTCGTTGACGGTCGTCACCAGTTCCTTGTCGGTGCCGGCCTTGTGGCCCATGAACACCACCGACGCGATGTCCAGGGTGAGCTCCTTGACCGCGGGGTGGAACAGGAACCGACGGTCGTTGGCCACCCAGTCCTTGGCGATCACCGCCGAGGCCACCGAGTCGATGTGCTCGACGTATCCGGTCAGCCGGCTGCGGGTGAACGCCTCCTGCATGATCCGCCGGTGGTACATGTGGTCGTCGAAGTCGCGCAGCATCAGCCCGCCCTCGAAGAAGGGCCCGATCACCGGATCCCAGGCGCGCTGCGAGAAGTCCTTGTTGCGGTTGGAGAACACCGCCTGCGTGGCGTCGGGACCGAGCGCCCCCACGGCGGGCAGCACCTGCGAACCCGAGTAGTACACCGGCCCGTACTTGCGATATTGGTGCAGGATGAAATCGGGACCGCCGCGGAACATCTCGATCATGTGCGCCAGGATCGGGAGTCCGTTGTCGCCCTTGACCGCCTTGAGCCCGCTGCCTGCGGGCGGTTCGGCAAGGACGATCTCGTCCCATTTGTGATCCAGCAGCCGCTTCTCGAGGATGCCCATGCCCGGAATGGTCACCGGCGTTGGCTTCAGGCGTCGTTTTGCCTGATCAAGCAGGTAATCGGTCGTACTGATCGTCGCCATCGAACGCTCCTGGTAGAGACATGCTGTGGTGGATGTCACCGTGAGCCCATCCTCGCCGTCACACTTGACGCATGTCAAGTTTTGATCGGGGCGAGTCGCGATGCAAAGGTCTACTGCCATGACCGCCGAACCATCATCGCCGCGGGAGGAACGCCGGAGTCGCGGCGACCGGCAGCGTGACGCCATCGTCGTCGCGGTCCGCGAGCTGCTGCAAGAACGATCGTTTGCGGACCTGTCGGTCAGCACCATCAGCGAACGTGCCGGGGTGGCGCGGTCGGGCTTCTACTTCTACTTCGACTCCAAGTACGCCGTGCTTGCGGTGATCGTCGCCGATGCCATGGCCCAGCTGGCCCAACTCACCCACGACTTCGCGCCCCGTGAGCCGGGGGAGTCGCCCTCGGTGTTCGCAAAACGGATGGTCGGCTACGCGGCGGCGGTCTACGCGTCGAACGACCCGATCATGAGCGCGTGCAACGTGGCGCGGAACACCGACGCCCAGATTCGCGAGATCATGGATGACTTCCAGGCGTCGGTGGTCGACAAGATCGTCGGACTCGTCGAGCAGGACTCCGGCGCCCGGCCGGTCTCCGATGACCTTCGCGCCTTGGTGCGCACGCTGACCGCGGTGACGTCGATGACGCTGGCGCACGACAGCGCGTTCGTGGGTCGGCCGGCCGACCCCGCCGCGGCGGTCGACATCGCCGAGCGGCTGTGGCTGAGCGCCCTGTGGGGCGGCTCGGCCCCGCCGGAACGCTGACACCGCGCCGGTAGTGTCACCGTTCATGGCGCAACAGGGGCGGTCCGGTGCGGGATTCACGGGCAAGCGGTGCTTCCTCACCGGCGCCGCCAGCGGGATCGGGCGTGCGACCGCGTTGAAGCTGGCTGCCGACGGAGCCGAGTTGTATCTGACCGACCGCGACGCCGCAGGACTCGAGACGACGGTCGCCGACGTCCGTGCGCTGGACGGAGTCGTCGCCGAGTACCGGGCGCTCGACATCTCCGACCACGACGCGGTCGCCGAGTTCGCCGCCGACATCCACGCCACCCATCCGGCCATGGACGTGGTGATGAACATCGCCGGGATCTCCGCGTGGGGGACCGTGGACAAGCTCACCCACCAGGACTGGAAATCCCTGATCGACGTCAACCTGATGGGGCCGATCCACGTCATCGAGTCATTCGTGCCGCCCATGATCGAGGCGCGTCGCGGCGGCCACCTGGTCAACGTGTCGTCGGCCGCCGGGATCGTGGCGTTGCCCTGGCATGCCGCCTACAGCGCGAGCAAGTACGGTTTGCGTGGCATGTCCGAGGTGCTGCGTTTCGACCTCGCCCGCCACCGCATCGGGGTGTCGGTCGTGGTGCCCGGTGCGGTGCAGACCCCGCTGGTGAACACCGTGCACATCGCCGGCGTGGACCGCGACGACCCGAACGTGCAGAAGTGGACGGAACGTTTCGCGGGACACGCGGTGTCGCCGGAGCACGCCGCGGACAAGATCCTGCGTGGCATCTCCAGGAATCGCTACCTGATCTACACCTCGGTGGACATCCGTGCGCTGTACATGTTCAAGCGCACCATGTGGTTGCCCTACAGCGTGGCGATGAAGCAGGTGAACGCGCTGTTCTCCCGGGCGCTGCGGCCGCGGACCGCGCGGCGCTGAGCGCTCACCGCCGCCCCCAGTCCCACGCCGGAGTGGTCAGCAGTCCCTGGCCGGCCACCTTGGTCTCCCCCCAGTCCTTGAAAAGCTCGATCTCCCAAGCGTCTTCGTCGCTGCCCAGCGGCGCGGCGCCGAGACACCCGCGCAGCGTCTCGGAGTGGGTGACGACCACGACCTGGGTGCGCGACGCCGCCTCCTGGATCAGGGCCGCGAGCGGTCGGACGAGATCGGGGTGCAGCGATGTCTCCGGCTCGTTGAGCACCATCAGCGACGGCGGCTGGGGGCTCAGCAGAGCGGCGGCCCACAGCAGGAAACGCAACGTGCCGTCGGATATCTCGGCGCTGCGCAGCGGGCGCAACATGCCCCGCTGCTGCAACTGCAGGTCGAACAACCCATCGGTGACCGACACCGACACCGACGCGCCGTCGAAGGCGGTGGCCACCGCACGGGCGAGGTCGTCGGCGCCGGTCTCGAGGATTGTCTGGACCGCGGCGGCGAGGTCTGCGCCGTCATCGGCCAGCACCGGTGTCCTCGTGCCCACCTGCGGCCGCCGCGATGGAGCGCCGCTGTCGGCCCGGAAGCCGTCGTAGAACCGCCAGTCCCGCAGGCGTTCCCGGACCATGACCAGTTCGGGGACCGCGCCGGCCCAGTCGGCCAGCACGCTGCGGTGCGCGGGCAGGTTGCGGCCCAGCTCGTCGAAGCCGCGCCCGGTGTCGGCGGCCACCTCGACGAAACCCCGCACGCGGCGCACCAGGGTGGTGGCCGGGCGTGCCACGGGTCCGGCGAAGACCACTTCGCGTTTGACTTCCGGATCGCGCTCGAACGCCGTGCCCCCGGCCTGCGGCAGCCCCAGGTCGATCAGGTAACCGAAATCATCTGAGGCGTAACCGAGTTCGATCGACACCGACCGGGTGCGCGGCCCACCCTGGGCGGTCCCGGTGCGGCGGGCGCCGCCGGGGTGCTCGGGGCCCGCCCACAGGGCCGACTCGACGCCGCCCTCGCGGGCGAACGACGCGATCACCTCACCGCGGCCGCAGTCGGCGAGCAGCCGCAGCGCGCGGTAGAGCGATGACTTGCCGGTCCCGTTGGCCCCGGTGACGACCGTGAGCCGGCGCAGCGGTAGCACCAGGTCGCGAAGGGAGCGGTAACCGCGGATCGCCACCGTCTCGAGCATGACGACGACGCTAGTGGCCCGCGGTGACAACGGCTGCCGGCTCGTCGGTCATCGCCAGTTCCAGGCGCACACCCAACAGCCGGACCGGCCTGTCCAGCTCGAACAGGTGCAGAACGTCCAGCGCGGCCCCGACGACGACGTCGGCGGCGGTCGTCGGGGCGGGCAGCTTTCGGATCTTGGTGCGCGTGTAGAAGGTGTTGGTGCGCACCGTTACCGCGACACGGGTGACGACGCGCAGCTGCTCGACGACCTCGGTCAGCGTGCGTTGTGCCAGCTCGGCCACCGCCGCGTCCATCTGGGCCGGGTCGGTCAGGTCCTCCGGAAACGTGACCACGTGGCTGCGCGACCGCGGCACCCACGGCTCGGCGCTGACCGTGGTGTCGCCGCCGCCTTTGGCCAGCAGCAGGATCCACAGCCCGGTGGTCGGGCCGAAGGTGGCGGTCAGATCCGCGGCGTCCGTCCCCGCCAGGTCGGCTACCGTCGTGATACCCATGGCGGCAAGCTTTTTCGCGGTCTTCGGACCCACACCCCACAGTGCGTCGACACCGCGGTCGCCCATCGTCGACATCCAGTTGGCGTCGGTGAGGACGTGAATGCCCGCCGGCTTGCCGAACCCCGTGGCGACCTTGGCCCGTTGCTTGTTGTCGCTGATGCCCACCGAGCACGACAGGCCCGTCTCCGCAGCGACGACCTCGCGGATGCGCTCGGCCAGCCGGATCGCATCCCCGACGTCGGCGACCCGGGCACCCACGTAGGCCTCGTCCCACCCCCACACCTCGACGGGGTGGCCCAGATCGCGCAGCAGGCCCATCACCTGGTCGGAGGCGGCGTCGTACGCCGCTGAATCCGAAGGCAGGAACGCGGCGTCGGGGCATCGGCGGGCGGCGGTGCGCAGCGGCATTCCGGCGTGCACGCCGAACTCGCGGGCCTCATAGGACGCGCAGGTGACGACCTTGCGGGGTTCGGTCGGGTCGCCGCTGCCGCCGACGATCACCGGCAACCCGGCGAGTTCGGGATGGCGCCGGAGTTCGACCGAGGCGAGGAACTGGTCCAGGTCGACGTGCAGAATCCAGGTCTTCCGGGGGGCCGGGTCGGACGCGTTCATGACCCGCAGAGCTTGCGCGCCACCGTCTCCCAGGCATCGCCGAGTTCGTCGAGCGTACGACCCCGGTCGTTGAGTTCGTGGCGCACGTAATCGGCGTCGAGCAGAGCCAGCAGTGCTGTCGCCTGGGTATCGAGATCGCCGGTGGTGCCAGCGGATTCGAGCAGCAACCGGATGTGGCTGTGGTGCAGTGTCATCGGCGCGCTGAACCGCGTCTGCGGATCGCGGCTGACGTCGGAGAGCAGGGCGTGGTGGGTGTCGACGAACTTCAGGCGCTCCCGGCCGTAGGCGAGCAGACGCTGCAACGGCGGCGCGTCGGGGCCCAGGGGAGGCGGCCCGAAGAGGATCGCCTGCTGTTGGGCCTTTTCGTCCTCGTCGAGCAGGACGATCATCAGGCCCGCACGACTGCCGAACCGGCGGAACAGCGTGCCCTTGCCGACGCCTGCCGCCGCCGCGATGTCGTCGGTGGTGACGGCCTCGGCGCCGCGTTCGTCGACCAACCGGCGCGCGGCCTCGAGCAGCAGCACACGGTTGCGTGCCGCGTCGCCACGCTCCTGGCCCCGTTCGGGCGGACCGGATTCGCTCACCGGCAACGCCGTCAGCCGGTCGGACACACTCACCTGGCAACTTTACCTCAGCCGGAATAATTCGGACTGTGGTCCGGTTGGTTGGTGCGAGTGTCGGCCGAAGCGATCGGGAGGATGAAGATGTCAGACGGGTCAGACAGCAGGGTTCTGGTATTGGTCGGAAGTCTGCGTGCGGCGTCGGTCAACCGCCAACTCGCCGAACTGGCGGTGGAGACGAGCCCCGCGGGAGTGACCCTCGAGCTGTTCGACCGGTTGGGCGAGTTGCCCTTCTACAACGAGGACATCGACCACGCGCCCGAGGACGGCGGCGTCCCCGAACCGGTCGCGGCGCTGCGCGAGGCCGCCGCGCGCGCCGACGCGGCCCTGGTCGTCACCCCCGAGTACAACGGCAGCATCCCCGGCGTGCTGAAGAACGCCGTCGACTGGCTGTCGCGGCCGTTCGGGACCAGCGCGTTGAAGGGGAAGCCGCTGGCGGTGATCGGGGTCGCGTTGGGCCAGTACGGCGGTGTGTGGGCGCACGACGAGACGCGCAAGTCGTTCGGCATCGCCGGCCCGCGGGTCGTCGACGACCTCGATCTGTCGGTACCTGCGACATCACTCGACGGCAAGCATCCTCGGGAGAATGCCGAGGTCGCCGAGCGGTTGCGGGAGATCGTCGGGAAGCTGGCCGCCGAGATCGGCTAGGGCGATCCGTCCGGTGCGATGGCCAGCGCGGCGATGCGCTCCCCGGCGAGGGTGAAGCGGAATCCCAGCCGTACCGGCGACCCGGCGAAGTCTCCGGCGACCTGCGTGGTGACGTGGTGCTCGGCCCCGCTGGGTGCGGAGTCGAGAACGGTTGTGGTGTAAGAGAATTGCGCCGACGTCTGGTCGCGCCACGCCCGGATCCGGGAGTGGCCGGCATGGTGGTGGCCGTCATCGACGACCGTCGCGTCGTGGGTGAACGTCGCCACCACCGCGTCGGTGTCGCCGACGGCGGCGGCGCGGAAGTACTCGGCGATCACGTCGGGCATGGATGTCACGGTGTGTCCCTTTCTCACGTCTCGTCTCTTGCCGGGCGTCATGTGCAGCGCGAACTGCCTCCGTCGATGGTGTATTCGGCGCCGGTGATGTAGGCCGCCCTGCCGGAGACCAGGAACACCACGAGCTCGGCGATATCGCTCGGCCGGCCGGACGCACCCAGCGGGATACCGCCGATCGACTCCGGTCAAGACAGTGGCTCCGGCCTCGGTCAACTGGTCGGCGATCGCCCGCCCGATCCCGCGCGTGCCACCGGTCACCACCGCGTGCCGTCCCTCGAGGTCTTCTGGTGTCGGCATCGTGCCGCTCCCGCCTATAGCGTTGTTATAGCGCATACTATAGCGGTATGCAAGATCCTGTCGAGGAGGCGACGAGTGCGCGGGACCGGCTGCTCGCCGCGGCCGCCGAGTTGCTCGATGCCGCGCAGGGCGCGCCTGTGTCGACCCGGGCGATCTGCGATCGCGCCGGCGTGCGGGCGCCCACGCTCTACCACCACTTCGGGAACAAGCAGGGGCTCGTCGACGCGGTGGTCGAGTACGGGTTCGGGCAGTACGTACCCGCCGCGGACACCGATTCGGACGACCCGGTGGTCGACGTGCGCCGCGGGTGGGACCGGCACGTGCGCTACGGGCTCGACCATCCGGCGTTCTACGCGTTGCTCTACGGGCGGGTTGCCGCGGGCAGGCCCTGTCAGGTGACGGCGGTGGCCGAGCGGCAGCTGCGGGTGTTGCTCGAGCGGCTCGACCGCCTCGGTCTGCTGCTGGTCACGCCGGCGGTGGCGGCCCAGCAGATCGTCGCGGCCAACGTCGGAATCACGCTGCAGTTGATCGCGCAGCCCGAGGGCTGTGCCGATGTCGAACAGTCGCGCGGGCTGCGGGAGACCGTTCTGGCCGGCGTGATCGCAGCGTCCGCACTGGGCCATGAGGTAACGGCGTCACGCGGCACCGCGCTTGCCGAGGCGGCCGAGGAGCTGTCGAGAGCATTGGCCCTGCAGTGCGGCGACGGCGTGCTCAGTGCCGGCGAGCGCGCTTTGCTGGGAGAGTTGCTGGACCGGCTGGCGGTTTGCTGACCGCACCCAACGGCCCGCTGCGCGACGGCGTTGATGTCGGTGGCTTCTGGTACCACAGACATGTAGTGGGCGACACGTGCGGATGTGAGATGCGACACGCCGGGCGCGGATGTCTCCAAAGCCTTACGACCTGGGAATTTCACAAATGTTATTCAGAACATCTTGTATCTCTTCTGGATGTCACCCACTAGGTGTAGTGTTTCGAACACCGACAGACCCCCAAGATATGGAGGTCGGCCGGAGCCACCAGATCCGGCGGAATCGGTTTCCCGAGCCATCGGAACGCGGCTCGGACGACCTGGAATTTTGGAGACCTGCGGGCCGCTGAATTTCAGCGAAACGCGCCATCCGACCAGTTGCCAGTGCTCGATACTTCCACTTCCGCAGAGGAGCCGAACCGCAGATGACTCAGCCAGCCTCGTCACCCGTCACCGTGTACACCAAGCCCGCATGCGTGCAGTGCAATGCCACGTACAAGGCCCTCGACAAGCTGGGCGTCACCTACGAGACGGTCGACATCAGCCTGGATGCCGATGCCCGTGACTACGTCATGGCGCTGGGCTACCTGCAGGCGCCCGTGGTGGTGGCGGGCAACGACCACTGGTCGGGTTTCCGTCCGGACCGGATCAAGGCACTCGGCAACCAAGCAATATTGTCATCTGATGCAACATTGGTGAGCTAGCAATGTTGTCTGTTGTAGCAGCTCAGGCGTCGGGGGGTGAGACCTCGACGCGAATCGCCGATGGTCAACACCGCCTGAAATCGCCATGCATCGATGATGCATCTGCTACAACAGGCGTTGTGACTAGTGATTCCCAGGGCGCGGCCCGACGGGTGTTGGCGCCCAATGTTGTTCATCTCGATCCGGAACAGGCTGTTCTGGAGGCAATGCTGCAGGGCTGGGAAAGCCAGCAGCGAGCACGGTTTCTTCGAGACGCCACGATCGTGCCGCGGCTTCGGTTGGTGCGGCGGTTCGTGGAGTTCTCCGGGTTGTATCCCTGGCAGTGGACGCCGGCCGAGGGTGAGGCCTGGATCAGTGAGTTGCGTTCTGGTTCTTCGCCGTTGCGGGTGTCCACCGCACGCAACTATGAGATCGACATCCGGATGTTTTGCGAGTATCTGCTCGATCAACGCTACGGATGGGCCGCCGAGTGCACGCAGCAGTTCGGCCAGGTCCCGCAGCAGGTATTCCACGAGGACAACTCGATCATTCACGTCGGGGACTACGAGGGCGATCCGTCTCGACGTCCGCTGACCTACGACGAGGTGCAGGCGCTGTTTGATGCCGCCGACGCCCGTGTCGGATTGATTCGCTCACGGGGCCGCAAAGGTGCCATGACCGCGCTACGGGACGCGGCGATGCTGAAGTTCTGCTACGCCTACGGGCTACGCCGCAGCGAGGTCGTGCACTCCGATGTCGTTGATCTGCGCCGTAATTCGAAGATGGATGAGTTCGGCAGGTTCGGTGCGCTGTCGGTCCGTTACGGCAAGGCTTCGCGGGGCGGCGCACCCAAGCGGCGCACTGTGTTAACGGTTCCGGAGATGAGCTGGATCGTCGATGTTCTCGATCACTATCTCACCGAGGTGCGCCCACTGTTTCCCGCGGACAACAGCCAGGCGTTGTGGTTGACCGAGCGGGGCACCCGAATCGGCACGCGCATGCTCAATGTGGCGTTCGCGACCGTACGCGATGAGTCCGGCATCGATCCGACTCTGGATCTGCACTCGTTGCGTCATTCCTTTGTCACCCATCTGGTGGAGTTTGACTATCCGGAGCGATTTATCCAGGAGCAAGTCGGGCATTCGTTCTCCTCGACGACTGCGATCTACGTCGGGGTGTCCAACGAGTACCGCAATCGGTTGATCAGCCAGTCGATGCAGTCGCGTTATGGCCACCACTTCGATCGGGGGCCGCGATGAAGCAGATGGACTACGCGTGGCATCTGCGCATGAAGATGGCTGAAAAGGGCATGTTTTCGACCACCGATCTGCAGCCGCACCTGGCCGATCGTGGAGTGAGCCTCTCGCGGGAGCAGGTCTATCGGTTGGTGACCGGGCAGCCGCAACGGTTGAGCATGCACACCCTTATCGCGTTGTGCGACATCCTGGAGTGCACCCCGAACGATCTGATTGAACCTCAGGTGACCGAGGTCGCAACGAGAAAAGCAGCAGGACAATCGAATAGCACTGTCACCGCGATGTCCTCGGCGCGACGCACCAAGATTCGGCGACCAGGACAGCAGCGATGACCGCCGCTGTCACCACTGCCCTCACCGCGATCGCGGATAGTCTGGCCGCTGCCGACATCGTCATTGCCGATAGCGAGCTCGAGACACTGCTGCAGCGCGCTGAGGCCGCCAAGCCACGTTCGCGGCAATCGCTGGCGGCCTATCTGGCTGAGCTGGATACGCCGTGGACCACGCCTAATCCGCACTGCCCCTACGTGTTTGCGCGCGTGGCGTATCTGTTGTGGCAGTCGGGTTACCTGGTGCAGCCGGTGCCGTGTGCTCAATGCGGGCGCATCACGCCGAAGCTCGATCGGGTCATTGAGGGTGCTCGCTGCTGCGGGTGGTGCGCATCTCGGCGCACCGAGCATGTCTGTGAACGGTGTGGGCAACTGGGCTACCGAGTCACCACGACCGAGACAGGTGGGCTTTGCAGCCGCTGCTACCAGAAAGACCCGGCCCGGCGGGAACCGTGTAGTGGATGCGGCCGACGTCACGTCCCGTCGACACGTACCGCTGAGGGCTTGTCATTGTGCGGCAACTGCGCTCGCCCCAAGTATGTGTGCGTTGGTTGCGGCCGCGTCGATCACGCCAAGAAACTCACCAGTGCGGGACCGCTATGCCAGCGCTGCTACCAGGCGCCGGCGCGTGCCTGCGGCCAGTGCGGCACCATCGGCCCCGTCGCGGTTCGGGCCCAACGCGGTGTGGTGGATCTGTGTTTCCGTTGCGTGCAGACGCCTCACGAACACTGCGCTATCTGCACTCATCAGCGGCCCGTGCACACACGGTGGCCACTGGGGCCGGTATGCCTGCCCTGCTATCGACGCACCATTGCCCACCCACAGACCTGCGCCGCCTGTGGTGACACCAAGGTGCTCATCGCCGCAGACGCGACAGGAGCTCAGGTCTGCGGACCGTGCTCGGGTGCCTCGCTCGACTACGCGTGCCACCGTTGCGGTCACAGCGGCCCGCAGCATTACGCCGGCATGTGCTTACGTTGCTCGGTCGCACAGGCCACCCGAGGACTCATCACCGTCGACGGCACGATCCGGCCCGAACTTGAACAGCTGCCTGCCGTCCTGGCCGATCGGGGCCAGCCGGCCTCAACGCTGCGCTGGCTGAGCAAGCCAGCCGCAGAAGCGGTGCTGCATACGCTGGCCTCGGATCCAGAGCCGTTGACACACGCCACCCTGGACCAATGCCCGCCGACCAACACCCGCCACTGGGTGCGCGCGATGCTCGTCGAGGCGAACATTTTGCCGCGACGTGATGAACCCATCGAGCGGTTCGAGACGTGGGTCAATGAGCTGACCGCTGGGTTGCCTGCCCACCAGTCCAGCCTGATCGGGCCGTATGCGCGGTGGGCGGTGCTTCGGGCGGCGCGTCGGCGCGCTCGTCGCCGCGGCTACACCAACGGGGCCGCTGATTCCGGTCGCGAACGGATCCGCACTGCAGTGCGACTGCTTGATCACCTTGACCAGCAAGGCATTGCGATCGGTGACCTGACACAGCCCATGATCGATGGTTGGACCGCTGGAAACGCCGAGCGAAGCGCCGACATCACCGGATTCATTCACTGGCTTGCCCAACGAGGCGTCACGGCAAGCGATCTGAGCGTCGTGCGTCAGCGCCGAGCCATGCCGAGTGAGATTGCCTGCGAAGACGCTCACCACGCGCGGATCGACAGGCTCCTGCACGGCGACGGCGCAGAGGACCTGTCAACTCGCGTCGCTGGACTTCTCGTGCTGCTCTACGGCGCACGGCTGACCCAAATCCAACAGCTCACGACTGGCGACATCACCACCAGCGCTGCCAGCACGCAGATCAAGCTGGCTCAACATCCGCTGCAGCTACCCGACGCCGTGGGCGCACTCGTCAACGAGCTCGCCGCTGCCGCGCGCAACAACTGGCGGGCCCGCACACACGACGGGCAGCACTACCTGTTCCCCGGCGGTCAGCCCGGCATGCCGATTCACACGGCAACACTGAGCAGAAAACTCACCGACGCCGACATTCCGGACCGAATCAGCCGCAACCGTGCACTTCTGGCCCTGGCCAACGACGTTCCCGCTGCGGTCCTCGCAGCCCAGCTGGGCCTCCACGCCACAACCACATCCGGCTGGGCCAAATTCGCCCAACGGGACTGGAGCGCCTACACCGCCCGCCGCCTCGAAAGCCTCTCAGAACAGACAGAGGAAACCGCATGAAAACAACCGTCCCCTAATGACCGCCACCACCAACCGAGAGGAATCAAGAGATGAATATCGCCACACCGAATATCGACACTCCGCCGGCCGGCGTGGTCGCCGCATCCGCCTGACGACGCCGCCCGCACGGGTACCCGCAGACCGACGGACAGAACAGGACTCGAGGGGGTTTCCATGAGCAATCTCGTGTACTTCTCCAGCGTGTCCGAGAACACCCACCGCTTCGTCGAGAAGCTTGAGATCCCCGCCGTTCGTATCCCGGTTCATGGACGGATCGAGGACCCGGAGTTCGTCCAAGAGCCCTACGTCCTGGTACTGCCCACCTACGGTGGTGGGCACGCCAACGGCCCTGATCCCGACGCCGGGGGATACGTCCCCAAACAGGTGATCGCGTTCCTCAACAACGAGCACAACCGTGCGCTGCTGCGCGGCGTCATCGCCGCGGGCAACAGCAACTTCGGCGCCGAGTTCGGCTACGCGGGGGTCGTCGTCTCCCGCAAGTGCGGCGTTCCGTTTCTTTACCGCTTCGAATTGATGGGCACCACGGACGACGTCTTCGCCGTCCGCGCGGGCCTCTCTGACTTCTGGAAGGACCAGACGTGCCCCCAACCGTCACAGCTGCAGAACCTGTAGCGACCGGAGTTCACGCGCTGCCGGGCGAAACGGATTACCACGCCCTCAACGCGATGCTCAATCTGTACGACGCGGACGGCAAGATCCAGTTCGACAAGGACCGGGAAGCCGCGCATCAGTACTTTCTGCAGCACGTCAATCAGAACACGGTGTTCTTCCACAATCAGGACGAGAAGCTCGACTACCTGATCCAGAAGGAGTACTACGAGCGCGAGGTGCTCGACGAGTACTCGCGCAACTTCGTCAAGACGCTGCTGGATCGCGCGTACGCCAAGAAGTTCCGCTTCCCGACGTTCCTCGGCGCGTTCAAGTACTACACGTCCTACACGCTGAAGACGTTCGACGGTAAGCGTTACCTCGAGCGGTTCGAGGACCGCGTGGTGATGGTGGCGCTGACGCTGGCCGCCGGGGACACGGTGCTGGCCGAGAAGCTCGTCGACGAGATCATCGACGGCCGCTTCCAGCCGGCCACCCCGACATTCCTCAACTCGGGCAAGAAGCAACGCGGCGAGCCGGTGTCCTGCTTCCCCGCCGGGACGCCTGTGGACACTCCGGACGGCCCGAAGGCGATCGAGACCCTGCAGCAGGGTGACCGTGTGCTCTCGCACGACGGATCCTTTGCGGTCGTGGAGGACCTCATCGAGAACCCCAATGAGCAAGCGCTCATCCGTATCTCGCACTTCGGGCACAAGGAGCCGATACTCTGCACTCCCGAGCATCCGATCCTGGTGTGGACCACACGCGAGGTGTCCACCCTCATCGACGGTGACGGTGCCGACCCGTTCAACGGGTTTGTGTGGCTGGCTGCCAAGGACATCCAACCCGCAGATTTCATCGTCACCGCAGCCCCGCTAGAAGGACGGACGCGGCGCATTCACGACTTGATGGATTACGTCGGCTCCGGTGAGTACGAAGAAGTCGACGGGCTCATCCGCAAGGTGAACACGGACCTCAAGCACCGCAACAAGCAGCGCCACCATACGAAGTTCGTGTCGGTGAACCGCTATGTCGAGGAGTCCTACGACCTCGGCCTCGTCCTCGGCTGGTACGTCGCCGAAGGCCACATCTCCAAGCGATCGGGACCTGACAGCGCCAACGCGCCCAATGGCATCCATTTCACGGTCTGTGCACACGAACTCGAGTATCAGCAGGAGTTGGCGGCAGCTTTCAAGCGAGTCTTCGCGGCCGACCTCTCCGTCCATCAGAGTGTGTCGGATCAGTCGGTGCGCATGGTGTGTAACAGCAAGGTCGTGGCGTCGCTCTTCTTGTCGATGGTCGGCACGGGATACCACCTGAAGCGCTTGTCTCACGAGGTCCTGACAGCCGACGAAGAGTTCCAGCGTGGTCTGTTGGCCGGGTTGTTCCGCGGGGACGGGTGCTCGACCACCGGTGGGATGGTGCTCGACTTGGTGAACCCGCAGCTCATCGACCAAGTGCAGTTGCTCCTGCGCCGAGTCGGCATCGTGTCCCGAGTTCGCCAGTACGTCAATCAGGCAGGCAACGTGACGGGGCAGGTGTTCGTGCCCGGGCTTCCCGGCCACAACGAGGACTTCATCTTCGATGTCGGTAAGAACCTGCACAACTACGTGGGGCAGAAGGGCGCATCGCGCAAAACCTATCAGGTGGTGCATGGTCGGCACGTGTACGGCGTCCGCGACCTCACGCAGACGCAGGAAACGCCCGACAAGGTCTACAACCTCCACGTCGAGGGCACACATACATACACGATTCGCGGCACGGTCGTGCACAACTGCTTCCTGTTGCGCATCGAGGACAACATGGAGTCCATCGGTCGCTCCATCAACTCGGCACTGCAGCTGTCCAAGCGTGGCGGCGGAGTTGCCTTGCTGCTGTCCAACATTCGCGAGCACGGTGCCCCGATCAAGAACATCGAGAACCAGAGCTCGGGCGTCATCCCGATCATGAAGCTGCTCGAGGACTCGTTCTCCTACGCCAACCAGCTCGGCGCCCGCCAGGGCGCAGGCGCGGTGTACCTGCACGCCCATCACCCGGACATCTACCGATTCCTGGACACCAAGCGTGAGAACGCTGACGAGAAGATCCGCATCAAGACCCTCAGCCTCGGCGTCGTGATCCCGGACATCACCTTCGAGCTGGCCAAGAAGAACGAGGACATGTACCTGTTCTCGCCGTACGACGTGGAACGCGTGTACGGGGTGCCGTTCGCCGACATCTCGGTCACCGAGAAGTACTACGAGATGGTCGACGACGCGCGGATCCGCAAGACCAAGATCAAGGCGCGGGAGTTCTTCCAGACGCTGGCCGAGCTGCAGTTCGAGTCCGGCTACCCGTACATCATGTACGAGGACACGGTGAACCGGTCGAACCCGATCGAGGGCAAGATCACGCACAGCAACCTGTGCTCGGAGATCCTGCAGGTGTCGACACCGTCGCTGTTCAACGAGGACCTGACCTACGCCAAGGTGGGCAAGGACATCTCGTGCAACCTGCCCAGACCATAGAGGTGTCGATCCGGGCGCTGACCGCGGTGAGCGACCAGACCCACATCTGGTCGGTGCCGTCGATCGAGCAGGGCAACAACGACTCTCACGCCATCGGCCTGGGGCAGATGAACCTGCACGGGTATCTGGCCCGCGAGCGGATCCACTACGGATCCGAAGAGGGCGTGGACTTCACCAACATGTACTTCTACACCGTGCTGTATCACGCGCTGCGGGCGAGCAATCGCATTGCGATCGAGCGGGGCAAGGCCTTCGGTGGCTTCGAACGCTCCAAGTACAAGTCGGGAGAGTTCTTCGACAAGTACACCGATCAGGTGTGGGAGCCGGCCACCGAGCGGGTGCGCCAGTTGTTCGCCGACGCTGGGATTCGCATTCCGACGCAAGAGGATTGGAAGCGACTCAAGGAGTCGGTGCAGACCCACGGCATCTACAACCAGAACCTGCAGGCGGTGCCGCCGACCGGGTCGATCTCCTACATCAACCACTCGACGTCCTCGATCCACCCGGTGGCGAGCAAGATCGAGATCCGCAAGGAAGGCAAGATCGGGCGCGTCTACTACCCGGCTCCGTATCTGACGAACGACAACCTGGAGTACTACCAGGACGCGTACGAGATCGGCTACGAGAAGATCATCGACACCTACGCCGCGGCCACCCAGCACGTGGACCAGGGGCTGAGCCTGACGCTGTTCTTCAAGGACACCGCCACCACCCGTGACGTGAACAAGGCGCAGATCTACGCCTGGCGCAAGGGAATCAAGACGTTGTATTACATCCGCCTGCGACAGATGGCCCTGGAGGGCACTGAGGTGGAGGGTTGCGTGTCCTGCATGCTGTGACGACTGGTCGCTGACAGCGGAGCTTCGGTGCCCGAGAATGTCCGATGTCGACAACGGTTGAGGCGGTACTCGTCACGGCGCTCGTTCTCGGGATCGTCGCTGCGCTTTTCGCAGTGATCTACGCGTGGGACAAGTGGGGCAAAGGCACGCGACTGGAACAGCGCATCGACCGCATCTTCGATCGTCTGAGCGACAGGTTCGACCGTTGAGCCGTCAGTAGATTGGATCGCAACAGCGGATCTGTTAGAGGAAGGCAGGGCGGCCGTGGTGGGCAGGTCATGGAAGGAACTACACCTGGTGGGCAAGGCGACGATCATCGCCATCACCGCGCTCGATGCCGGGATGCGGGCCTGGGCGTTGCGTGATCTCGCTGGCCGCGACGCCAGTGAGGTCAACGGTCCGCGATGGTTCTGGGGTGCGGCCCTGGGGCTGGTGACCTCGTCGGGCGTATTGCCGGCCGCGTACTTCCTGCGTGGACGCAAGCCTGCGACTGCTTCGTCACCCAGCGAGGCGTAGTCGACAGTCCAGCCGATCAGCCTTCGCGAGCCTGCTCTGCACGCAGCGCCTTCAGGCGTCGCTCCTCGCGCAGCACCGTCTGGTAGCTCTCGCGTTCCGCGACCAGCCACTCAGGCTTCTCCACGAGCAACTGATCGATCTGCTCGGTGGTGAGCGCATCCGTGACGCCGCCGCGTGCGAGACCGGCGATCGAGACGCCAAGCTTGGCGGCCACCAGGTTCTTCGGGTGCGGTCCGTTCTTGCGGAGGTCCTTGAGCCACTGCGGCGGGTCCGCCTGCAGGGCGGCCAGATCAGTGCGGGTGATCCGGCTCTCCTGGAACTCGGCCGGCGTCGCGGGCAAGTACACGTCCAGCTTCTTCGCCGCAGTGGCGGGCTTCATGGACTGCGCGTTCGGCCTGCTCATGACCAGAGCTTATCGGTAGCCTGATGCGGTGGCTTCGTCGTCGCTGCCCCCGCTCATCCTCGGGTACGTCCCCGGCGGGACGCCCGCGAAGTGGGCCCGGATCTGGGCGGAGCGCCACCCCGAGGCGCCTCTGGAGCTGCGCGTGATCGCCGCCGCAGACGCGGTCGCCGAAGTGCGGGCAGGCACCGTCGACGTGGCGGTGCTCCGGCCGCCGGCCGACACGTCCGGGCTTGCCGTCATCCCGCTCTACGAGGAGACGACGGTAGCGGTGGTGCCGACCGATCACGTTCTCACCGCCGTCGACGAGATCACCGCCGCGGACCTCGACGGTGAGCCGATGCTGCTCCCACTCGACGACGTCGTCTCCTGGGCTGGCGCCCCCGGCGCCCCGGTCGACCACCGGCCCGAGACCACCGAGGCCGCAATAGACCTCGTCGCTGCAGGGGTCGGCGCGCTCATCGTTCCACAGTCGCTGGCGCGGCTGTATCACCGCAAAGACCTCACGTATCGCCCGATCACCGACGCGCCCACCTGCCCGGTGGCGCTCGCCGTCCCGGAAGGGCCGCAGTCGGCGCTGGTCGAGGAGTTCATCGGGATTGTGCGGGGCCGCAAACCCGGTTCGTCGCGGGCGCAGGTCCAGGCGGCACCGAAACGCACCGCCCGGGAGAAGACCCTCGCGAAGCAGGCCGCCCGCGCCGCTGCGGGAAAGGTCGCCCGCAAGCCGGGACGGCCCGGGCGCGGTCGACGCTGACGTGACTCCTTCCTAGGAGATGAGCAGAAGCGCGGCAGTCACGAGCATGACGGCGGCGGTGAGGCCATGGACTCCCCAGGCGATCGACTTCGGGCCGCCGTTGCCGAGCACGATGGCCGCGTCGGCGACCGGAATGATCGTGGCGGCCAATATCACCCAGCCGAGCAGGTGGGTGGCACCCGCGGCCATGAGAATGAAGACGAACAGCCCCGATGCAATGTCGCGGACGCCCTTGACGCTCAAATAGGCGCCGGCGGATCGCTGGCTGAGATCCGGTTGCACACCGTAGCCGGCGGCCGCGGCGCGCGGCGCGACGAGGAACCGTGCTCCGATGAAGATGATGCCCGCGCCGATCAGTCCGGCGAGCGTGTAGGCGCTGGTGGTGACGGTCATGTCGAACACTCCTGGGTTTGTCAGCGGATCGCATGATGTGACCCCCTTCCAGCGAACTGCTAGCAACGCTAACCCCTACCCCATCCTGTGGCAATAGCAGTGCTAGTAGTTCTATCGGTGCTATCGTGCGGTATGGCCATCGAGGATCGCCGCGAGCGTGAACGGACCGCCCGGCGACGGCTGATCATCACCACGGCCCGCAAGGTGGCCGAGGCCGAAGGCTGGGATGCCGTCACCACGCGTCGGCTGTCCACCGAGATCGAATACAGCCAGCCGGTGTTGTACAAGCACTTCGCCGGCATGGAACAAATCTCAGAGGCCGTCGCCATCGACGGGTTCGGCGAGTTCGCGGAGGTGATTCGGGCCGCCCGCTCCGACGCCAGCGCGGCCGGTGACGCCCTGACCCGAATCGCACACGCCTACCTCGACTTTGCGCGCGACAACCCGGCCGTTTACGACGCGATGTTCACCCGCGCGACCACCTTGCGCTTCGCCGCCCGGGACACTCCACCTCAGCTGACCGCGGCCTTCGCCGAGCTGCGCCAAGCGGTCGACATGGTCGCCGACGAGCAGGACGCGGACGCACTCACCGAGGTGTTCTGGGCCGCGCTGCACGGACTGGTCACCCTCAGCCGGGCCGGCCGACTACGCGACGGCCATGACTCGGAACGTCTTCAACTGCTCGTCGACGAGTTCACCAACAGACGGGAAACGATGCGCTCGGCACCGACGCTGCGTCCCGCGGGAGCGCTGACCCCCTCAATCAGGTAAGGCTTGCCTTATCCGAGAGGACCTCCTACATTAACCGGACAAGTTTCCGGTAAATGAGGAGCAGTTGATGGTGGCACGGTTCCGCGTTCTGGTCGCCACGGCAGGCGCCGCCACAGCGCTGCTCGCCGGCGTCGCGCCGCCGGCCTTCGCCGATCCCGACGCAGATCCACCGCCCCAGGGCGAGTTCGCGATCACCTCCGAGGTGCCGACGCTGGCCGAACTCGACGCGCAGATCCGGTTGCTGGTCGGCACGCCCGCCCCCGACGCGGTGAAGGCGGCGCAGTTGGAGGGCGGCAGCCGCGCGGTCGTCGTGCCGAAGATGGTCTACCGCATCGGGTTCTTCCGTCCCCCGCGCGGTTCGAGCCTGGTGACCGGTCCGGAGACTCACGACGGCGACACCCACACCGCGGTGATCAACGCCAGCCGCCAGGGCGTCCCGACCGTTCAGGTCACCGCCGAATGGCGCCGTATCGACGGCCGGTGGAAGCTGGCGAGCAAGTCGCTGTGCAATGGCATCACCACGCTCGGCCTACCGATCCCGTGCAATTTTCAATGATCGAGATTATAGGTCTCACAAAGACATTCGGCGGCAGCCCGGCCGTCGACGATGTGACGGTCACGTTTCCCGCCAGCTCGGTGACTGCTCTGCTCGGCCTCAACGGCGCAGGCAAGACCACCCTGCTGCGCGGGATCGCCGGCCTCGACCGGCCCGACGGTGGCACGGTCACCGTCTGCGGTCAGCAACCGTGCGGCGATCCACGGCTGGTGGGTGTGCACCTCGGTCCCGGTGCCCTCAACCCGCGGCACACCGTGTGGCGGCATCTGTGCTGGGTGGCCGCACTCGCCGGAATCGACACCGCGCGCGTCACGGAGGCACTCGTGGAGACCGGGCTGTCCGGCGGCCGCGCGGAACGCATCGGGTCGCTGTCCCTGGGCGCCCGACAACGGCTCGCGATCGCCGGAGCCCTGCTGGGCGCACCGCGGGCGCTGCTGTTCGACGAGCCTCTCAACGGCCTCGACGTTCCCGGCATCATCTGGTTCCGTGGCCTCCTGCGTCGGCTCGCCGACCGGGGATGCACGGTGGTGGTGGCGACACACATGCTCGGCGAGGTGGTGTTGAGCGCGGATCGCATCACGGTCCTCGACCGGGGACGGCTGCGCGTGGCGGGCGCTCTCGACGACGCTGTCCCCGCCGACGCCGCGGCGCAGCAATGGCTCGAGTCCACCCTGATGGGGTGCGCGTGAGTATCGCGCTCATCGCCCGCAGCGTGCGCGCCGAACGCATCCGCACCGGTGGCCGCAGCCGACTGTGGACCGTCCTGATCCCCGCCGCGGCCACGGTGCCGCTGGCGATAACGTTCGGCATCGCGCTGGTCGCCGAATCCTTCGCGCGCATCCCGGGGCAGATATCGGTGTTGCAGGTGTCGACGTCCAACGCCGCTTACTGGGTCATCACCATCACCGTCACCCTGGTCGCCGTCGCCGCCGCGGACGGACAATCCTCGGAAAACCGCTACCGCAGCACCGAATACGTGCGCCTGGCGTTCCCGCGGCAGTGGCCCGTGCTGGCCGGACGCTGGGTGTTCTACGGGACGCTCGCCGCGGTGACGGCCGCCGTGACCCTGGTCATCGTGCTGGTCGCGCTGCCCCTGGTGTCGCCTTCGGTGTACGGCACGGTGGCGGTCACCGACGGCGTTGCGCTGAGGCTGGTGTGGACGGTGCCCGTGTTCGCGTTCTTCGCCGCGGGCGCAGGTGTCGGCACCGGTGCCCTCGTCAGGTCTCCTCTGGGGGCCGCCGGCGCAATCCTGTTGTGGGCCTTCGTGATCGAATCCGCAGCGGGCTACCTGCCCAGCGGGGCGGCGCTGCAGCGGTTCATGCCGCTCCTCAACGGCGGGTACGCCACCGGTCAGGACACCGTGCTGGTGCCACCGTGGGGCCAGAACGTCGCGCTGCTCTATGTGTGCTCCCTGTTCACGGCGATCTTCCTGATCGCCGCCGTCGAAAGGACTGTCCGACATGGCTGATTCGAGAGCGACCGGCCCCCAATCCCTTCCGCTCGCCGAACGGTCGGACGCCGACCTTCCCGGCCACTGGTTGCTGGCCCGCCTCGGCAAGCGAGTGCTGCGACCCGGCGGCCTCGCGCTGACCACCCGGCTGTTGGCGGCTGCCCGCCTCGAAGGGGCCGATGTCGTCGAACTGGGCCCCGGCCTCGGCCGCACCGCCAGCGACATCGTCGCCCTGCATCCGCGGTCCTACGTCGGGGTGGACGACACCGCGGCGGCGACCGAATCCGTCCGCGCGGTCGTCTCACCGGTCGGCGGGTCGGTGGTCGTCGCCGACGCCGCCGAGACCGGACTGCCCAGCGGCAGCGCCGATGTGGTCGTCGGCGAGGCGATGCTGACGATGCAGGGTGACAAGGCCAAGCGGGCGATCGTCGCCGAGGCGTTCCGGGTGCTGCGCCCCGGTGGGCGCTACGCCATCCACGAACTCGGGCTCGAACCGGACACGCTGCCGCAGGAGGCCAAGGACGAGATCCGGCGCGATATGGCCCGGGCGATCAAGGTCAACGCGCGCCCCTTGACGACGGCGGAGTGGACACAGGTGCTCAGCGACGCGGGTTTCGAGATCGTCAGCGTCGACCACGCACCGATGGCGCTGCTCAACCCGGCCCGCGTGCTGGCCGACGAGGGACCGCTCGGCGCGTTGCGCATCGTCGGCAACCTGATCAGGCGCCCCGCCGCGCGGCGCCGGGTCATCGGAATGCGGCGGACCTTCCAGCGTTACCGGCGTTCGCTCACCGCCGTCGCGGTCGTCGGCGTCGTCCCCGGCTCGTGACAGACTCGTCGCATGTCAGTGCAGCGTCACGACGCCGCCGCGCGGTCGGACCGCGCGGCGGGTCGACAGCGGCAGAAGGTGCTGGATCTGCTGCGCGAAGCGACCCGCCCCGTCGATGTCCAGCTCGTCGCCGACACACTGCGGATTCACGTCACGACGGCGCGATTCCACCTGTCGGCGTTGGAATCTCAGGGATACATCCGACGCGGCAGCAGCCGGTCGAGCGGTGCGGGCAGGCCCAAGCTCACCTACGAGCTCACCCCGCGACTGGACTACGCCGACATCGTGTCGCTGTTCGCCGCGCACCTCGGCGGGACGCCGCAGGAACGCCAGGAACGGGCGCAGCGGATCGGCGCCGATCTGGCTCATCGGGTCAGGCTGGCCAGGTCGCGCGCGGAGACCTCGGTCAGCGACCTGGTGGTGGCGACGCTCGCGGATCTCGGATTTCAGGTCCGCTCGGTACTGACGTCCTTCGGCGAGGTGACCATCCAGATCTGCACGTGTCCTCTGGCCGAGGTCGCGCAGACAGCCCCAGAAGTGGTCCGCGGTATCCAGCAGGGGCTCATCCAGGAGGTGATCGACCTGAACGCCGAGTCGCTCGGCGGGCACTACGGCGTCCTGGTGACGCCGGATCCGCACGGAGGCTCGTGCGAAGTGGGTCTGGTCCTGCGCCCGGCCACCCGCTGACGGTGACCGGGCGGAGCTGACGTCTAGATGGTCAGCGTCCCGTCGTCGTTGATCGTCCAGCCCGGATTCAGCGCGACCTCCCAGACATGGCCGTCCGGATCGGCGAAGTAGCCCGAATACCCACCCCAGAAAACCTTTTCGGCGGGCTTGAGGATCGTCGCACCCGCCGCTGCGGCCTGGTCGAGCACCGCGTCGACGTCGGCCTCGGAGCGCTGGTTGATGGCGATGGTGATGCCGCTGAACCGGCCGTCGATCGGACGCCGGCAATCCTCGGCGAGGTCACCGCGGCCGAACAACGCCAGCGCGATGCCGGGCAGTTGGTAGAAGACGACGCCCTCGGGTGCCTGCGTCGGTACCCACCCCAGGCCCTGCTCGTAAAAAGTGCGGGCACGCTCGAGATCGTCGACACCGAGGGTGATGAGGCTGATCCGCTGTTCCATGTCGGCGAGGCTACCCACGGCCACCGACGTGAGCCGGCGCGGTCAGCAGAGAAATTCCGTCGCGGCGTCGTACACCAACTGCGCATCGGCCGGTCCGAAGTTCAGGGCCGTGGCGATGAAATTGACCGCGAAGTCTTCGGGGATGCCGGTGCGTTCGCCCTCGCACGCGGCATACCCCTCGGCGAGGAGCTTCTGTTCATCGATCTCCGGCGACTCGGCGAATTCGCCGAAGAGGTCGATGTACTCCAGGTAGAACTCTTCGTCCTCGGTGGCGAGCGCGGCAGGTGCGCACGTCAGCGCCGCGGCGCCAACAGTTCCCGCGGCGCAGAGCGTTGCGAGAGTGACCCCTACGATCCTTCTCATCGGCCCCCTCTCGCGAGTCTCTCTGAGCAACGGCGCAGATGTTGCGAATACTAACCGGCCCGGGATCTCGCCGAACGTCGAATGGTGCACGCGCCGGGCTCGACGAATGCTCTGCGCGGTCGACGACGGTGTCATACGGTGACTGGCATCGACTCTGTTTGCTGAAATCGGTTTGACCGGTGTGAAGCACGTGTGTGCGGTGTCCGGGTAGGGGTGAGGCTGTGTCGCGGATCTTCATGAGCCACTCGAGTCGGGACATGCGCGAAGCCGTCGCGCTGAAACAGTGGCTCGCCGAGCAGGATCCGCCGCTGGCCAACGAGATCTTCCTCGACGTGGACCCCGAATCAGGGCTGCGTACCGGCACCCGCTGGAAGGACGCGCTGCGGCGGGCGAACGCCCGCTGTGAGGCGGTCATCTGCCTGCTGTCGCCGAACTGGGAGAAATCCCACGAGTGCAAGGTCGAGTACCGCACTGCCGAGAACTTGAACAAGCAAATCTTCTGTGCGCGCCTGGAAGCATCGACGGGTGACGACCTGACCTCCGAATGGCAGCGTTGCGACCTCTTCGGCGACGGGCCGAGGACCCGCATCGACATCGGCGGCGGACCGCCCGTCGAGTTCGCCACCGAAGGCCTGTATCGGCTGCGTGACGGCATCCGGGGCGCGGGCATCGGTGCCGAGTCGTTCGTCTGGCCGCCGCCGGGCGATCCCGACCGCGCGCCCTACCGCGGCTGGGAACCGCTCGACGAGGCCGACGCCGCCGTGTTCTTCGGGCGCGACGCGCAGATCGTGCGGGCGCTCGACGCCATCCGGGGCATGCGGTTGTCCGGGGTGAACTCGTTGTTCGTGGTGCTCGGGCCGTCAGGCACCGGCAAGTCGTCGTTTCTGCGCGCCGGTCTACTGCCCCGCCTACGGCGCGAGGACCGGCGGTTCGTCCTGATGGACATCGTGCGGCCCGAACGCAACGCGCTCATCGGCACCTCCGGGTTGGCCGCCGCGGTGGCCGCGACCCGCCAGGCGTTCGGCATGAGCCAGACGAGCCTCGGCGACATCAAACGCGTGTGCGCGGACGGGGACGTGGCCGCGATGGCGGACTGGCTCACCGGGATCCGCCGCGAGGCCGCGCGCCGGTTGCTCGAGCGCGGGGACGACGGCGCGACCGGATCCGCGCCGACACTGGTGCTTCCGCTCGATCAGGCCGAAGAGCTGTTCGCCGCCGACGCCGGAGAACCGGCGACGGACTTCCTGCGCCTGCTCGCCGGGGTCATCGAGACGCTCAACGCCGAGGATCTCGGCATCGTCGTCGCGGCCACCATCCGCACCGATCGCTACGAGCTCATGCAGACCCACCCGAGCCTCGCCGGCCTCGGCACCGTGCTCTTCGACGAGCTCAAGCCGATGCCGCCGACCCAGTTCAAAGAGGTCATCACCGGACCCGCGGAGCGCGCGTCCGAGGCGGGCCGCCCGCTACGGGTGGCGCCGGACCTGGTCGACCGGCTGCTCGCCGACGCGTCCGGCGGTGCCGATACGCTCCCGATCCTGGCGTTGACGTTGTCACGGCTGTACACCGACTACGGCACCACCGGCGAGCTCACCCTGGCCAACTATGAGGCGCTGGGCGGAATGCGCCGCGTCGTGCAGACCGAGATCGACGAGGTGCTCTCCACCGACCCGCACCGGCGCGCCACCCAGTTGGCCGCGCTGCGGGCAGCCTTCATCCCGTGGCTGGCCACGATCAACGCCGACAACGACCAACCGATGCGACGCGTCGCCCGCTGGTCGGACCTGCCGGAGCCGAGCCGCCCGCTCATCGACGCACTTGTCGCGAAGCGCTTGATGGTCAAGGACAACCGCGACGGCCAGATCGTCGTCGAGGTGGCGCTCGAGAGCCTGCTGCGCCAGTGGGACGAGCTGGCCGGCTGGCTGCGCGAGGAGCGCAAGGACCTCAAGGATGCCGACGACCTCGAACGCGCCGCGATCGCCTGGACCACCAACGATCACAACCCGGCCTGGCTGCTCGAGGGCAGCCGCCTGGCGGAGGCCACGAAACTGGCCAACGAGCCCGGCTTCCGCGAAAGACTCGCGGCGACACACAACTACCTCAACGCTTCCCATCAGCGTGAGAGCAGGCGCCGCGCCGACGAGGAGCAGCAGCGCCAGGCCGAACTGCAGGCCGCCGAGGAACGCGCCCGGCACGCCCAGGAACGGCAGGCCACCGCCGAGGCGCACACCGCGACGCTGCGGAAGCGCTCGCGCATCATGCGGGCGGTGCTTGCGGGCACCGCCGTCGTCGCGGTCGTCGCCGTGATCGCCTCCGTGCTGGCATGGACGGCGCGCGGGCAGGCACAGAGCCGATTCCGGCAGGCGACCGCCGTCCGGTTGGTCTCCGAGGCCGACGGCATGCTCGCCGGCTCGCGGTTCGGCGGTGATGTGCAGGCCCTGCAACAGATCCTGGCCGCCCGCACTCTCGATCGAGACGTCGGCGACGCGGTGGTCTACCACGCTGCGGTCAGCCGGGACGACACCGTGCGGATCACCCCGACATCGACTCCGATGGACACCGTCGCGGTCAGCCCGGACGGTCGTCTGATCGCGACGGGCGGCCGGGACGACGGCGTCCGGCTGTGGGACCTGGAATCCGGCGACGTCGTCGCCGAGATGCTCGATGCGCATGACGACGACGTCCTCAGCGTCGCGTTCAGTCCGGACGGGCAGCGGCTGGCCACGGCCGGCCGCGACACCGTATTTCTCTGGGACGTCAACGATCCGGGCTCGGCCGGCACCCGTGTGCGGGGTCGGACGGGCGCTGTCGGCGCGGTCGCATTCAGCCCCGACGGCAGGCGGATCGCGACCGCGGGCTGGGACCGGGCCGTGCGGCTGTGGGACAGCCGCACCGGCGCCGCGGTGGGCGAACCCCTCCTCGGTCACGAAGACGGCGTGTACGCGGTGGCGTTCAGTCCCGACGGGCGGCACCTGGCCTCCGGTTCCGCTGACGACACCGTGCGGATCTGGGACGCGGCAACCGGCAGGCAGGTGGGTCAGCCGTTCACCGGCCACCGGGCACAGATCAGGTCCGTGGCGTTCAGTCCCGACGGCGCGCTGCTGGCGTCGGGCAGCCTCGACGGCACCGTGCGGATCTGGGATCCGGGCACCGGCGACGCGGTGTTGACACCGCTGACGGACCACCGCGACGGCGTGTACAGCGTGGCGTTCAGCCCGGACGGAGCGATGCTCGCGACCGGAGGCGGAGACAACGTCGTCAGGTTGTGGGACACGCAGACGATGACGCCTCTGGGACAACCACTTTCGGGCCACCAGTTCGAGGTGTTCGGTGTGGCCTTCGCCCCCGACAGCCGGACTGTCGTCACGACGAGCTACGACCAGACGGTTCGGGTCTGGACGACCAGCCACGTCCTGCCCGCCCAACAGAACGGGGTGTGGAGCGTGGCGACGAACCCCGACGGCACGCGTGCCGCCAGCGGCGGCATCGACGGCACCGTCCGGCTGTGGAACCTCGAAAACGGTGAACCCCAAGGTGATCGGCTGACCGGTCACCAGAACAGCATCGGCCCGGTGGCGTTCAGTCCCGACGGCAGCCTGCTGGTCTCCGGATCCGACGACCGCACGCTGCGGCTGTGGGACGCCGCCACCGGAGAACAGGTCGGGCGGCCGTTCACCGGGCACCAGGGCGCGCCGTACGGGGTCGCGTTCAGCCCCGACGGGACCCGTATCGTCTCCGGTGCCGACGACAACACCGTCCGCATCTGGGACGTCGACTCCGCAGAGCAGATCGGCGGCCCACTCACCGGTCACACCGCGGTGGTGCTCGCGGTGGCGTTCAGTCCCGACGGCACGCGTATCGCGTCGGGCAGTGCCGACCAGACGATTCGGGTCTGGGACGGCGAGACCGGTGAGGCCGTGGGTGATCCGCTCGGCGGCACGCTCGACTGGGTGAACAGCATCGCGTACACGCCCGACGGCGACCGGTTCGTCACCGGCACCGGTGACGGGCGGGTGCGGGTGTGGGACGCCGAGACCGGCGAACAGATCGGTGAGCCGTTGCGCGGCCACACCGACTCCGTGACGTCCGTCGCCGTCACCGAAGACGGGGCCCGGGCCGTCACCGGCAGCGCCGACCGTACGGTGCGCCAGTGGGACCTGACAAGGCTTGCCGCAGTGGGAGAGCCGCTGGCCGGCCACAGCGCCGTGGTGCGCGGCGTGGCCGTCGCGGGCGACGGGATCGGCACCATCGTGTCCGGTGGGATGGACGGCACCCTTCGGTTGTGGCGCACCGGGGCCGAGCCGGAGGATCTGTGCGCGAAGCTCACCGCCAACATGAGCGAGGACGAGTGGGATCGGTGGGTCTCGCCCGACATCGACTACGTGGCGACGTGTCCGGGTCTTCCGGTCCTGTGAACGGCAGGTCGCGCGACGAGCATCTGTTCGGTGCCGGGCCCAAACGCATCCTCGCCCTCGACGGCGGCGGCATCCGCGGCGCCCTCACCCTCGGCTACCTCGGCAGGATCGAGGCGCTCTTGCGGCAACGCCACGGCGGCGACCCCGATTTCCGGCTGTGTGACTACTTCGACCTCATCGGCGGCACGTCGACCGGATCGATCATCGCCACCGGTCTGGCGCTCGGATTCTCGGTGGACAAGCTGTCAGAGATCTACCTCGCGCTGGGCGAGGAGGTCTTCGAAGCGGGCTTCTGGCGGATCGGGGTGATCGGAGCCAAGTTTCCGAAAGAGCCGCTGCAGGAGGCGCTTCGGACATATTTCGGCGACCAGACGCTGGGCAGCGAGCAGCTGCGTACCGGCCTGATGGTGATGACGAAGCGGCTCGACACCGGCAGTCCGTGGCTCTTCCACAACAACCCCCGCGGCGAGTTCTTCGGCGCAGCGCCCGACGCGGGTGGCAATCGTGACCTGTTGCTGCGCAACATCGTCCGGGCCAGCACCGCGGCGCCGCACTACTTCGATCCCGAGCTGATCGACATCGCACCGGGGCTTTCCGGGGCGTTCGTCGACGGCGGGGTCAGCCCGTACAACAACCCGGCGATGCAGATGCTGATGCTCGCGACGTGCCGCGGTTACGGGCTGAGCTGGCCGTTCGGCGCGGACAGGTTGCTGCTCGTCTCGGCAGGCACGGGATTTCGCACCGTCGCGGAGCCCGCCGAGAAGGTGATCGGGATGCCGGCGGTCCGGCTGGCCGCGGAGTCGATGCTGTCGATCATGGAGGATGCGAACTGGCTCGGCCAGGCGGTCCTGCAGTGGATGGCCGACAGCCCGACGGCATGGACCATCGACAGCGAGGTCGGCGACCTCGGGTCGGATTCCCTGGGCGGGGGAGCGGCGTTGATCTCCTACCTTCGCTACGAGGTGCAGTTCGAAACCCGTTGGCTGCGTGATGTTCTCGGTGTCAACCTGTCCGACGAGCAGTGTGCCGCGTTGTGTGCGATGGATCGGGCCGAGAACGTAGGCCTGCTCTCGAGCCTGGGGCGGACCGCGGCGGCGGTGCAGGTCCGCGAAGAACACTTCCCGGCAGCGTTCGACCTCTAGCCGGCCTCGCCATGCCGGTAACGGCGGGCGAATTCGTCGCCCGGCACCGGCCACTGTTCGCCGGCCCCGCCCTGTACCACCCAGTCGCCCGCTGACGCGGTGACCGGTCCCTCGAGCGTGGACACGACCTCGCCGTCGGAGGCGGGACGGGCCTGCACCGTACCGTGGCGCCGCCAGAGGGAACCCTCGAGATGCTCGTAGCGCGCCCGGAAGATGTCGTCCCGCACCGACCACCAGTGGTCGCCGTCGGGGTCGCGCACCGCCCAGTCACCGGCGCCGCCCCGCATGCTCGCGCCCGAGCGGGTGGTCCACGTCCACGGGACATCACGGCGTTCGGCGATCACGGTGCCCGCGCGGTGAAACAGCTGCCACCCGGCGTCGCGGGGACGCGACCGGTAACCGAGCTCGCGCAGTTTCGACAGGGTGGCCGCCAGGCTCGACAGCGCCCTGTCCCGCCGCACCGGGTCGGCCGCGACATCGCCCCAGTCGACAAGGCCGTCATGGACCTTGCGGGCGTCGTCTCGGACCGGCCCCGACCTCCATCCGTGGCCGCGCAGGTACCGGCACCAGTCCTCGTGTTCGGCGCGCGCCATCGCCAGCGCCGTGTCGGTGTCGAAGCCCATCAGACGTAGCTGCTCCAACGGCGGCTTGCCACGCAACGTGGCGGTCGACAACGAATCCGGCGGGCTGCCGAACGTGTTCCAGGTGTGGCCGCCGATCTTCTCGACCATCCACAGCGCGTTCTGCACCTGGCGGCGATTCGACCCGCGGTAGAACTCGTCGAGTTCCGACCAGGGCACCGTGGCCGGAGTCCGATCGGCGCTCTCGGCGGCGTAGCGGTCGTGGATGAGCCGCGCCGCGCGTTCCCACGCGTCCTGGGCCTGCCCGCCGGGCAGATCCATGCTCAATCGGAACGTCCGCAGACGCCCGAGCAGCGACACCCTGTCGTCGTCGACTTCCGCGTCCGGGTCCCACGCCCAGATCGGCGTGGCCGGCAGCCGGGCCGCGAGACGAGTGCCGATGGCGGAGTCCACATCGCCCGAATCGACGAGCACGACCGCGGTCCGGGCCGGGTCGGACCGGGTGATGAGCGAGACGATCTGGGCCACCGTCGGTGACGCGGTCACCGCCGCCACCTCGGGCCGGTCCGACGGCAAGCCGAGTTGTCGGCACAGGAACTCGTGGTCGGCCTTGTATTCGTCCGCGCGGGCGTCGACCAGCGTGACCCGCGGCAGTGGCGAATCGTCCGGTGAGGCGTAGTAGTCCTGCTCCAGCTGGCGCTGCGCCATGTCCGCGCACAGCGCCAGCGTGAGTTGCGAAGCGCCGCAGACCAGTAGCCGGTCGATCGACCCGTCGGCGACGATGTCGCCGAGCAGCCGGCGGGCCGTCACCTCGTATTTGCCGACCGCGTCCGCCGCCCAGCGGTTCTCGGCGCCGCCGAAGTGCTGGGCCCGCCACGCCATCGCCTGCCACGGGTCGTCGATCCGCACGATCAGCGGAATACGTTGCCGGTCATCGATTTCGGAGAGTCGGCGACTGATCTCGTCGAGGCGCCGGAGGTTCGTCGACGGATCCAGCGACAACAGGTACAGCCGGTCGAGCTTGCGCCAGAACGGAAGTGACGCCAGTGCGCCGGACCGGTTGAGGTCGGCGGTGACGATCCTCGCCCCCTGGCGGCGCGCCAAGCGGACGCACTGCCGTTCCGGCAGCGCGGTCACCACCACCAGCGTCTCCCGGCGATGCTTGCTGCGGGCAATGGCTTCCACCATCGACTGCGCGTCCTCGTCGATGCCGACGACGACGGTCACGGAGTGGGCGAACCGGACCCGCAAGACATCCACTCGCGACTGCATGAGCGCGACCACGATGCCGACCACGCCGAGGAAGACCGCCGCCAGAGCCGACAACCGGGCGACCTCGAGCGCCACCGGGATGGGTGCCGGGCACGGCCCCGCGGCCAGGGACTGTGAGCCGGTGCCGCCCTTGACCACGCCGGCTGTCCACATCAGCGGCGTGAAGAACCGGGGATGGGTCGCGTCGTGGCAGTTCCAGTAGGACGTCAGGCCGAGCACCAGGCTGATCAGCGCCAGCCCGGCGACCACGGCAACCGGCGCGCCGGCCTTGCCGACCCGTCCCGACCGGAACAACATCGCGCCGACGGCGATGAGCACGGCCACCACGATGCCGATCGTCAGCGCCGAGTTGGGCCTGCCGAACCATTGCAGGCCTGGTGGGAGGCTGTCGCGCACATCGGGAAACAGCGACAGCACCGCCAGATAGGCCAGCAGCAGGACCGCGACGACCGACAGGGAGCCGCGGGCCACCGTCGACCCGCTGACCCCGTCGCGCACGCCGCCCCCCGTTCTCCGACCTCCAGATGATTCCACCGAAGGGCTTCGAGCGTGGGGGTTGTGCACGGGATCGGCGCGGAATCCCGACACCGGGCACCGGCCCGGCGGGGACTGCTACTTCACCTTGTGCTGCGGGCCCTGCGCCTTCTTGTAGAGCGCCTTGAGCATCCGGTCGCGGAACGCGGCGTTGTCGATCAGCTTGACCCCGGCGTTGGCCAGCTTCGGTTGACCGATCAACTTGTGCATGTAGCGGCCGCGCCTGTACTCGCGGCCCCAGGCGGCTTCCATGCGCTGCGCGTAGTTGGTGAAGTCATCCGGACCACCGTTGGTCAACGCGGCGATGGCGCATTCCCCTGCGGCCAGACCGGATTCGAGCGCCTTGGAGATGCCTGCGCCCGAGGCCGGCTTGCCGGCACCGAGTGCGTCGCCGGTGAACAGCACACCCGGCCGCCACGGCGGCCACGCCGTGAAGCCCATCGGCAGCCGCCAGGCGCGCACGCTCTTGTTCTTCTTGAGTTCCTCGATCGGCGGCAACTCCCAGTCACCCGGCAGCGTGCGCAGGAACTCGCCGAGGAATTGGGTGGCGTTGATCGACTGCCAGTTCTTGTAGCTGTTCACGTAGCCGAGGCCGATGTTGAAGACACCGTTGCCCATCGGGAAGACCCAGCCGTAGCCGGGCAGCTGATCACCCTGGAACACCAGCTTGAGGTAGATGTCGAGGCTGTCGGAGTCGGGCCGATTGGCGTGCATCTCCGAGCGGATCGCGATCGCCTGGTAGCCGTTGTATTCCGAGTCGATCTTCAGCGCGCGCTTGATGGGGGAGTAGGCGCCGTCGGCGGCGATCACCGCGTCGCCGTAGACCTTCTCTCCACCCTTGAGCGTCACACCGATCACCCGTCCGGTGGCATCCAGTTCCGGTCCGGTGACCTCGGCGCCCTGGCGCACCTCGGCGCCGGCGGACTCGGCGTGCTTGAGCAGCACCGTGTCCAGGTGGGTGCGGCTGACGGTGTGGCCGTGGTCGGGCATGCCCGGACGCTTCGGGAACGACAGCTCCCACTCGCTCGGACTGAACACCGTCACCCTGTTCACCCGGTGGAACGTGGCGACCTCGTCGGCCAGGCCCATCTTCTGCAGATAGCTGACCGCGCGAGCGGTCAGACCGTCTCCGCAGGGCTTGTCGCGGGGGAACTGTGCCTTGTCCAGGACCACGACTTTCGCGCCGGTCTGCGCGGCCTGCCATGCGGCGGCCGAACCCGAAGGTCCGCCACCGGCGATGACCAGGTCGTATCGCTGCGTCATGAATCTCGTCTCGTCGATCGGTTGTCGCAGAGATAGTACCCAAGCTGACGTCACCCATCGCGCCGGGAAGATTCCCTAATAGTTCGGTAATCATTCTCACCGAACGAGGGTCTGGGCAGGTCAGCGGCGTCGATCCGGGTACAGTGATCGGGGTGCGACGAGGGTCGAGGGCACGCGTGGGCGAAGAGGCGGGCGTCAAGGTGGACGCCCGCAGTGAGCGTTGGCGCGAGCACCGCAAGAAGGTGCGCTCCGAGATCGTCGACGCCGCGTTCCGTGCCATCGACCGGCTGGGGCCGGAGGTGTCCCTGCGGGAGATCGCCGAGGAGGCAGGCACCGCCAAGCCGAAGATCTACCGGCACTTCACCGACAAGTCGGACCTCTTCCAGGCGATCGGCCAGCGGATGAGGGACATGCTGTGGGCCGCGATCTTCCCGTCGATCGACATCTCGAAGGATCCGGCACGCGCGGTGATCCACCGCGCTGTCGAGCAGTACGTCCGGCTGGTCCACGAACACCCCAACGTCGTGCGTTTCCTGATGCTGGGCCGCTTCGCCGAGCAGAGCGAGTCGACGATGCGGGCGCTGAACGAGGGCCGCGACATCACCCTGGCGATGGCGGACATGTTCAGCAACGAGCTTCGCGAGATGGAACTCGACGGCGCAGCCTTCGAGTTGGCCGGGTTCGCGACCTTCGGTGCCGCGGCGTCGGCCACCGACTGGTGGCTGGGCTCCGAGGGCGACACTCCGCGACGGCTGCCGCCGGAGAAGTTCGTCGAGTACCTGACCACGATCATGATGGGCTCGATCAACGGCACCTGTGAGGTGCTCGGCATCCGAATCGACCCGGATCTGCCCCTGCACGAAGGCGTTCAGCGCCGCGAGCAGGTCGCCTGACGCCGCGGGTTTATCCGGTACCGGCGTTCCCAGGTACAGTCGGGTCATGAGCGTCGCTGAACACACCGAGAACATCTCGGTCGACCGCGCCCCGGTGCGCACCCGCGCCCTGATCATCGGCTCCGGCTTCTCCGGTCTCGGAATGGGCATCGAGCTGCAGCGCCGTGGTGTCCCGTTCGAGATCCTGGAGAAGGCCGACGAGATCGGTGGCACCTGGCGCGACAACACCTATCCGGGCTGCGCCTGCGACATCCCGGCACACATGTATTCCTTCTCCTTCGAGCCCAAGGCCGACTGGACCCACATGTGGGCGTTCCAGCCGGAGATCCAGGACTACCTGCTCGGCATCACCGCCAAATACGGGCTGCGCCGCTACGTCCACTTCGGTGCGAACGTCGACCGCGCCCAGTGGGACGACGACGAGCTCGTCTGGCACGTGTTCACCAAGGACGGGGGGGAGTTCATCGCGCAGTTCCTGATCTCGGGGGCAGGCGGTCTGCACATCCCGCTGATCCCGGAGTTCGAGGGTCTCGACGATTACGTCGCCTCCGGCCGGGCTGCGTTCCACTCCGCGCAGTGGGACCACGGCGTCGACATCGCCGGAAAGCGGGTCGCGGTGATCGGCACCGGCGCCAGCGCCATCCAGATCGTGCCCGAGATCGTCAAAGACGTCGCGTCGTTGCAGCTCTACCAGCGCACGCCGGCATGGGTGATGCCGAGGCCGAACAATCCGATCCCCGAGGGCGTCCAACATCTGTTCGCCAACGTGCCGGGGACGCGGGCCGCCATGCGCGCGGGAATCTACTGGATACACGAGGCGGTCGGGTTCGCGATGACCAAGCAGCCGCGGTTGCTCAAGATCGGCGAGATGCTCGGCAAATGGAACATCCGGCGTTCGATCGAGGACCGGGAGCTTCGCCGCAAGCTCACCCCGGACTACCGGGCCGGCTGCAAGCGAATCCTGAACTCCGACACCTACTATCGCGGCATCGCCGACCCGAAGACCGACGTGATCACCGACCGGATCGCGCGGTTCACCCCGCAGGGCATCGTCACCGCCGACGGCACCGAAAGAGATGTCGACGTGGTGGTCTTCGCGACCGGCTTCCACGTCACCGACTCCTACACCTACGTCGACGTCAAGGGCCCGGGCGGCGTGGACCTCGTCGACCGATGGAACCGAGAGGGGATCGCGGCGCTGCGCGGGATCACCGTCGCCGACATGCCCAACCTGTTCTTCCTGCTCGGCCCGAACACCGCGCTGGGGCACAACTCGGTGGTCTTCATGATCGAGTCGCAGATCCGCTACGCCGCCCACGCCATCGCCGCGGTGGACCGCGCCGGCGTCCGCGCGCTCGCGCCGACACGGGCCGCGCAGGATCGCTACAACGACGAATTGCAACACGACCTGGGCGGTACCGTCTGGAGCACCGGCGGCTGCCGAAGCTGGTACCTCGACGAGCACGGCGTGAACCGCACCCTGTGGAGCGGCATGACGTGGCAGTACTGGTTGGCGACGCGCCGCTTCAAGGCCTCCGAGTACACGTTCTTCGGAAGAATGCGCGACACGCCAACACAAGATGTTGCGGCGTCACACGTTCTGAGCCCCAACAAGTTGTAGTGTCGGTATCGGCGTGTAGAACAGTTACTGCCTCTGGAAAATCCGGCGAAATGGGGTCCTGGTGTCCGACGGAATGAAGCTGATCGATCGTGTGTCGGCCATCAACTGGAATCGTCTGCAGGACGACAAGGATGCCGAGGTCTGGGAGCGGCTTACGGGCAACTTCTGGCTGCCGGAAAAGGTCCCGGTCTCCAACGACATCCCGTCATGGGGCACGCTCAACGCCCACGAGAAGCAGCTCACGATGCGGGTGTTCACCGGTCTGACGCTGCTGGACACGATCCAGGGCACCGTCGGTGCGGTCAGCCTCATCCCCGACGCGCTGACCCCGCACGAGGAGGCCGTCTACACCAACATCGCGTTCATGGAGTCGGTGCACGCCAAGAGCTACAGCAACATCTTCTCCACGCTGTGCTCGACGGTCGAGATCGACGAGGCGTTCCGCTGGTCGGAGGAGAATCCGAACCTGCAGCGCAAGGCCGAGATCGTCATGAACTTCTACAAGGGCGACGACCCGCTCAAGCGCAAGGTCGCCTCCACGCTGCTGGAGAGCTTCCTGTTCTACTCCGGCTTCTATCTGCCGATGTACTGGAGCAGCCGCGCCAAGCTGACCAACACCGCCGACATGATCCGGCTGATCATCCGCGACGAGGCCGTCCACGGCTACTACATCGGCTACAAGTTCCAGAAGGGGCTGGCGCTCGAGAGCGAGGCGCGCAGGGCCGAGCTCAAGGACTACACCTACGAACTGCTCTTCGAGCTCTACGACAACGAGGTCGAGTACACCCAGGACCTCTACGACGGGGTGGGGCTGACCGAGGACGTCAAGAAGTTCCTGCGGTACAACGCCAACAAGGCGCTGATGAACCTCGGGTACGAGGCGTTGTTCCCCAAGGACGAGACCGACGTCAACCCGGCGATCCTGTCCGCACTGAGCCCCAACGCCGATGAGAACCACGACTTCTTCTCCGGCTCGGGTTCGAGCTACGTCATCGGCAAGGCCGTCAACACCGAGGACGAGGACTGGGCCTTCTAGCGGTCCCCGGCGCGACGGTGGCCGTGTCCCGGCCTACCGGAGTGACCGGGTGTCGATGACGAAGCGGTAGCGCACGTCGCTGGCGAGCACGCGCTCGTAGGCATCGTTGATGTAATCGGGCTCGATGACCTCGATCTCGGGCGTCACCCCGTGTTCGGCGCAGAACTCCAGCATCTCCTGCGTCTCGGCGATGCCGCCGATCAAGGAACCCGCGATGCTGCGCCGCCCCATGATCAACGAACCCGCGGGAACCTCCATCGGGTGCTCGGGCATGCCAAGTTCGACGAGAGTGCCGTCGACCTTGAGCAGGCCGAGGTAGTCGCCGAGGTCGAGATTGGCCGAGACGGTGTTGAGGATCAGACCGAAGCTGCCCGCCAGTTCGCGAAAGGTGTCGGGGTCGCTCGTCGCCCGGTATTCGCCGGCGCCCAGGCGCAGGCCGTCCTCCATCTTCTTCAACGACTGGCTGAGCACCGTGACCTCGGCTCCCATCGCGACCGCGAGCTTGACGGCCACATGCCCGAGCCCGCCCAGGCCGATGACGGCGACACGTTCTCCGGGGCCGGCGTTCCAGTGCCGCAACGGCGAATAGGTGGTGATGCCCGCGCACAGCAGGGGAGCGGCCTCGTCCAGTGGGAGGGCGTCCGGGATCGTCAGCACATAGTTCTCGTCGACGACGATCGCGCCGCTGTAGCCGCCCTGCGTCGGTTGCCCGTCGCGACCGACACCGTTGTAGGTGCCGACCATGCCGGGGTTGTCGCAGTACTGTTCCTCTCCGGCGAGACACTGCGTGCACTCGCGGCAGGAGTCCACGAAACAGCCGACCCCGACCCGGTCACCGACCGTGAACTTCGTCACCTCGGAGCCGACCTCGGTGACGACGCCGGCGATCTCGTGGCCCGGCACGATCGGGTACCGCACCCGGCCCCACTCGCCGCGCACCGTGTGGATGTCGGAGTGGCAGATGCCGGCGAAGTGGATGTCGAAGGCCACATCGTGGGGCCCGACGTCACGCCGTGTGATCGTGGTTCTGGTCAGCGGGTCGGCCGCCGAGGTGGCTGCATACGCGGAAACGGTGCTCATCATGTCCTAAAGGTGTCTCGTATCGGGGATGCCGGCTGCGTCGACGCAGCGGCAAAACAGGAACCTGCCGCGACGGTGCGGCATGCCGGGTCAACGGCTGAAGGCGAGGTCGCGATCAGTTGATCGGTGCGTTCACCCATCTCAGATCGGCGAGAATGCCACGCGCGGCGACGACACCGTCGCCGGTCTGCCACACCTCATTGTTCACCGCGAAGACCCGGTTGTCGCGGTTGGCCGACAGCCGCCGGAACGCATCGCTGCCCATCACCTCGGGAGCGCGTTCCCTGGCCTCCGCCGTGGCGAAGGAGACGTACAGGATGTCGCCGTCGGCGATGGAGAAGTCAGGCGAGTCACCCAGGTCGGCCTCGGAGATGCCGATCTCGACGTAGGGCTTGTCGGTGAACCGTTGCGCCGCAGGGCGATCCACGCCGACATCGGCGAGGACGCCGCCCGGGAAGTTGTCGACGCCGAAGACGCGCATCGTGGTGTCGGTGAACTGGACCACCGAGGCCTGGAAATGGGTCGCGTCGTTGTCCGCGCCGGTCCGCTGCGCGGCGCGCTCGAAGTCGTCGATCACGGCGTTGGCCGCCTCGAGCCGACCGGTCGCCGCGCCGACCGTGCGCAGGTTGTCCTTCCACGCCACTCCCGGCGCCCCGCTGAACACCGTGGGCGCGACCTTCGACAGCTCCGGATAGTCCTCGGGGGTCAGCGCCGCAGAGCCCAGGATCAGGTCG
Source organism: Mycolicibacterium pyrenivorans (assembly GCF_025821625.1). Classification (GTDB taxonomy): domain Bacteria; phylum Actinomycetota; class Actinomycetes; order Mycobacteriales; family Mycobacteriaceae; genus Mycobacterium; species Mycobacterium pyrenivorans. The sequence continues at coordinate 83,117 of NZ_JACKSH010000277.1, read as the reverse complement.
GGTGCCGCGGCCCTGATGGCGGCGATGTCGGGGTCGCTTCGGCTCCCGGCGGCGGGCAGTTCGTGGATCACGGTGCCGAGGTAGGCCGGCTGGTCTTGCGACCCGTCGGGCAGGGCTGCGGCCACGATGCGTGACTGCAGGCCCAGTGCGCACAGCGCGTCGAGGTGGTCACCGGAGAGCACGACGATGCGCTGCGGATCGGCGCGCACCAGCGTCGTCTCCGGCAACGGCGGTGTCACCCCGTGCCCGGCCGCGTTGCGGACCTCGCGCTCGGGAGGGCCGTCGTCGAGTGCGGCGGGCTCGGCTGCACACGACTCGTCGGGTCTGCGGTCGTTGCCCAGCACCCCCGCGCCGGCGACCCGGGTGGTGCTGGTGACCACCGAGCCTTCGCCGGGGGCGGTCGACGGGGCCTCGCCAGACGTCCCGCAACCGGTGAACACCGTCACACCGACGGCGGTCGCGACGGCCGCCAGCCCAGCTGACCGGAAGACCACCCCGCGGCCTGCCTGCACTCGCCTGAACAGCACGTCGCCGACGGTAACATCCGGGTGCTCGCGCCTGGTCAACCATCGTCGGAGAGCCGAGGCGGCCTCGCTCCGACATCGAATACGACGGTTTGTAGGACCACCCCGACCGCCGACGAATCCGGAGGCTAGGATTCATAGCGAACGGTCGGCGAGCCGACTGTTGGAAGTCGTCGGGAATAGCCCCGGTACGCACCCGGTGTATGCGAAACGTTGGAGGACCTGTTGGTAGCCGAAGCGCCCCCGATCGGAGAACTCGAGGCTCGGCGTCCCTTCCCGGAGCGGCTCGGTCCCAAGGGCAACTTGCTCTACAAGGTGCTGACCACCACCGATCACAAGCTGATCGGCATCATGTACTGCGTCGCCTGCTTCGCCTTCTTCCTCATCGGCGGCCTGATGGCGTTGTTCATGCGCACCGAGCTCGCCGTCCCCGGACTGCAGTTCCTGTCCAACGAGCAGTACAACCAGCTGTTCACCATGCACGGCACGGTGATGCTGCTGTTCTATGCCACCCCGATCGTGTTCGGGTTCGCCAACCTGGTGCTGCCGCTGCAGATCGGCGCGCCCGACGTGGCGTTCCCGCGCTTGAACGCGTTCTCGTTCTGGCTGTTCCTGTTCGGCGCGCTGATCGCCACCGCGGGCTTCATCACTCCCGGCGGAGCCGCCGACTTCGGCTGGACCGCGTACTCGCCGCTGACCGACGCCATCCATTCGCCCGGCGCCGGTGGCGACCTGTGGATCATGGGTCTGGCCGTTGGCGGTCTCGGCACCATCCTGGGCGGCGTCAACATGATCACCACGGTGGTCTGCATGCGCGCGCCAGGCATGACCATGTTCCGGATGCCGATCTTCACCTGGAACATCCTCGTGACGTCGATCCTGGTGCTGCTGGCGTTCCCGATCCTGACCGCCGCGCTGTTCGGCCTGGCCGCTGACCGCCACCTCGGCGCGCACGTCTACGACCCCGCCAACGGCGGTGTGCTGCTGTGGCAACACCTGTTCTGGTTCTTCGGTCACCCCGAGGTGTACATCATCGCGCTGCCGTTCTTCGGCATCGTGTCCGAGATCTTCCCGGTGTTCAGCCGCAAGCCGATCTTCGGCTACACCACGCTGATCTACGCCACGCTCGGTATCGCTGCGCTGTCTGTCGCGGTGTGGGCGCACCACATGTACGCCACCGGTGCGGTGCTGCTGCCGTTCTTCTCGTTCATGACGTTCCTGATCGCGGTCCCCACCGGCATCAAGTTCTTCAACTGGATCGGCACGATGTGGAAGGGCCAGTTGACGTTCGAGACGCCGATGCTGTTCTCCGTCGGCTTCATCGTGACGTTCCTGCTCGGCGGCCTGTCGGGCGTGCTGCTGGCCAGCCCGCCGCTGGACTTCCACGTCACCGACAGCTACTTCGTGATTGCGCACTTCCACTACGTGCTGTTCGGCACCATCGTGTTCGCCACCTATGCGGGCATCTACTTCTGGTTCCCGAAGATGACCGGCCGACTGCTCGACGAGCGGCTGGGCAAGCTGCACTTCTGGCTGACGTTCATCGGCTTCCACACCACGTTCCTGGTGCAGCACTGGCTCGGTGACGAGGGCATGCTGGGCAAGCTGCACTTCTGGCTGACGTTCATCGGCTTCCACACCACGTTCCTGGTGCAGCACTGGCTCGGTGACGAGGGCATGCCGCGGCGCTACGCCGACTACCTGCCCAGCGACGGATTCACCACGCTGAACATCGTCTCGACGATCGGCGCGTTCATCCTCGGTGCGTCGACCCTGCCGTTCCTGTGGAACATCTTCAAGAGCTGGCGCTACGGCGAGGTCGTCACGGTCGATGACCCGTGGGGTTACGGCAACTCGCTGGAGTGGGCCACCAGTTGCCCGCCGCCGCGGCACAACTTCACCGAGTTGCCCCGGATCCGTTCGGAGCGACCGGCTTTCGAGCTGCACTATCCGCACATGGTCGACCGGATGCGCCGGGAGGCCCACGTCGGACGTGCGCACGGTCCCGAGGACGGCGACGTCACCAGGATCGACGACGTCGAAGTCCGTAGCTAGATAGGCGCGTGTCGCGGCAACAAGGAGTGAGTGCAGCGGCCGGCTCTTCGCGCGAGCGCTCATCGGAGCCGGTCGGCTCTTCGCGCGAGCGCTCATCGCTACTGATCACGGTCACCGGCCGCGACCAGCCGGGTGTCACGTCGGCGCTGTTCGAGGTGCTGTCCAGGCACCGGGTTGAGCTTCTCAACGTCGAACAGGTGGTCATCCGCGGGCGCCTGACGCTCGGAGTGCTCGTCGCGGGCCCGGCCGAGGTCTGCGGTGGTCCCGAACTGCACGCCGAGGTGGAGGCCGCCATCCACGGCGTGGGTCTCGAGGTCACCATCGAGAGCAGCGACCGGCTGCCGGTGATGCGGGAGCCGTCGACGCACACCATCGTGGTGCTGGGCCGTCCGATCACTGCGGAGGCGTTCGGGGTGGTGGCCAGGGAAGCGGCCGCCCTCGGCGTGAACATCGATTTCATCCGCGGGGTGTCGGACTATCCGGTGACGGGCCTCGAGCTGCGGGTGTCGGTCCCACCCGGCGTCTACGGCCAGTTGCAGGCGGTGCTGGCCCGGGTGGCCGTCGAGGAAAGCGTGGACATCGCGGTCGAGGACTACAGCCTCTCGCGGCGGGCCAAGCGGCTCATCGTGTTCGACGTCGACTCCACGCTGATCCAGGGCGAGGTCATCGAGATGCTGGCCGCACATGCCGGCGCCGAGGCCGCGGTCGCGGAGGTCACGGCGGCGGCGATGCGCGGCGAGATCGACTTCGCCGAGTCGCTGCACCGCCGGGTCGCCACGCTCGCGGGGCTGCCCGCCGAGGTGCTCGACGAGGTGGCCGATCAGATCGAACTCACCCCGGGCGCCAGGACGACGCTGCGGACGCTACGCCGGCTCGGCTACCACTGCGGCATCGTCTCCGGCGGCTTCCGCCAGGTCATCGAGCCACTCGCACATGAGCTGATGATGGACTTCGTCGCGGCCAACGAGCTGGAGATCGTCGACGGAAAGCTCACCGGCCGCGTCATCGGCGATGTGGTCGACCGGCCGGGAAAGGCCAAGGCGCTGCGGGATTTCGCGCAACAGGCCGGGGTGCCGATGGAGCAGACGGTGGCCGTCGGCGACGGCGCGAACGACATCGACATGCTCTCGGCGGCGGGGCTTGGCGTGGCCTTCAACGCCAAGCCCGCGCTGCGGGAGGTGGCCGACGCGTCGTTGAACCATCCGTACCTCGACACGGTGCTGTTCATCCTCGGTGTCACCCGGGGCGAGATCGAGGCCGCCGACGCGCTCGACGGGGTCGTGCGGCGGGTCGACATCCCCGACTGAGACCACTTCTCGCCGGAATTGCATTCCGGCAGGCCTTTTCTCGAACTTTCTCTGCCGGAATGCAATTCCGGCGAGAAGGCGCCTACACCACCACCGTCGTGGGTTCAGGTGCCGCAGAACCGGTGACGCTGTGCCAGGCCCGCGCGAGCAGGACCACCGCTTCGGAGAGTTGGTCCTCGGGCAGCGCGTAGGGGACGCGCACGAAGCGCTCCAAAGTTCCGTCGACGCCGAAACGGGGTCCCGCGGGCAACTCGAGGCCGATTCGCGACGCCGCGGCCGACAGTGCGGTGCTCATCGGGGCAGGTAGCCGGACCCACAGCGACATGCCCCCGGCGCCGGGGCCGGGCTGCCAGTCTGGTAGCTGCCGTTGCAGCAGCGACCGCAGGAACGCCCTCCGTGCCCTCAGGATCTCCCGACGCTCCGGCATCAGCTCGGCGCGGCGTGCGAGAAGCCTTGCCGCCGCGAGCTGTTCGAGCACGGCGGTTCCCATGTCGACAGACGGTCGCATCGCGGCCAGGGTCGCTATGGTGTTCCGCTCGGCGCGAATCCAGCCGATCCTCAGCCCACCCCAGAAGGACTTCGACATCGAACCGACCGTCAGAACCAGGTCGCGCCGACTGGTGACGTCGGCGGCCAGCGGGGGCGGTGCCGGTTCGTCGAGCCAGATGTCGCTGATCGTCTCGTCGATGATGGTCCGCGTCCGCGTCTCGGTGATGATGTGCGCCAGGCGCTTTCGATCCGTGGCAGGCATGGTGTGGCCGGTCGGGTTGTGGTTGTCGGGAATCAGGTAGGCCAGGTTGGGCGCCAACTGGTGCACGGCGGCCTCCAGAGCGTCGAGGTCCCAGCCGTCCTCGGTCATCGAGACGGGCACCGGACGAGCGCCCGCGGTGGTGATCGCCGACAACGCACCGTGATAGGTGGGTTGCTCGACGAGGACACGGTCTCCGGGCTGAATGTAGGTGGTGAGGATCAGCCCGATGGCGTGCAGCGCACCGGTGGTCACCATGATCTCGTCGGGCTCGGTGGGAAGTCCTCGCTCGCAATATCTTTCGGCGATTGCCTGCCGCAGAGCGAGGGCGCCGACTAGCTCGTGGCCCATCCCGTGCAGGTAGGGCGTCATGTCGTCGGCCGCCTCCGCGAAGGCGGTCATCACCGCGGACGCCGGGGCGGACAGCGCCGCCGCCGCCAGGCTGAGCGTCGGAGGCGCGGAGAGCGGGGGACCACCGGGGGTGACAGGCAGCGCCGTGGTGCTGCGGGCCCCGCGGCGGGCGTTGAGGTAGCCGTCCTCGCGCAACTGGGTGTACGCGGCGGTGACCGTGGTGCGCGAGACGTGCAGCGCTTCGGCCAGCGCGCGTTCGCTGGGCAACCGGGCGCCCACGGGAAGCCGGCCGTCGACGATCAACAATCGGACGGCGTCGGCAAGCCCGTGGTATGCCGGACCGCTTCGACTGGACGTGCGCCAGTTTCCCAGCTCGCGAGCCAGAAGGTCCACACCGAGCGTGCGCGCCGCCGTTACGCCAGTCATTGAGGCCAGTATTCGCTAACTGGCTATTGAAGTGCAAGCCAGTTGGCGAAGAACATGTCCACATGACGCACTGGATATCTCGTCTGGCCCGTCGGCTGGCGGACCTCTATTACCTGCCGATGGACCCCATCAGCTATGAGCGCGACGCGGACGCCCGCCGCATGCGCTGTGAACTGGACGCCATCCGGATGCACTTCCCGGACCACGCGTGACGCACTCCGGCCGCGCCACGGTGCGCGGCACGGCGCTGCTGGCCGGGCTGCTCGGCTACGGCACGTCGATGGCGATGATGGTGCGCGCCGGGTTGGGTCTGGACCCCTGGGACGTCTTCCACCAGGGTCTGGCACTGCGGACCGGGATGACGATCGGGCTGGCCTCGGCCGTGGTCGGCGTCGCCGTCCTGCTGGCGTGGATTCCGCTGCGTAACCGCCCGGGGGTCGGCACGGTCGCCAACGTCGTGGTCATCGCGGTCACCGTCGACGTCGCGCTGTGGCTGATACCGGCGCCGGCCTCGATGACGGTGCGGGTTTCGATGATGCTCGCCGCGGTGGTGCTCAACGCCTTCAGCACGGTCCTCTACATCGGCGCCGGCCTCGGACCGGGCCCGCGCGACGGCTTGATGACCGGTTTGGTGATACGCAGCGGCCGTTCGGTTCGCTTGGTGCGCACGGCAATCGAGGCCACCGTGCTGTCCGTCGGCTGGCTGCTCGGCGGGACCGTCGGCACCGGCACCGTGGTCTACGCGTTCGGCATCGGCCCGCTGGTGCAGCTGTTCGTGCGGCTGACGCCCGCCCGGGTACTGGCCGTCAGCGGGTGGGCCCGGGTGGATTCGGCGCAGCGCGGGGCTGATGATGGTGCGGGTGAGCGGTCGACACACGCTGGAGTCGCTGGCGGCTGACGCCGTCGCGCTGGGGCGCGGCAGGCCGCGGGCCGTCCTCGGAGTCGCCGGGAGCCCGGGAGCGGGCAAGTCGACCCTGGTGGCGGCGTTGCTGACGCGCATCGGCGAGCGCTGTGGCGCCGGATGGGCCGCGCACGTGCCGATGGACGGGTTCCACTTGGCCGACGCCCAACTGCGTCGGCTCGGGCTGCTGGATCGCAAGGGTGCGCCGGAAACCTTCGATCCCGTGGGATATGCGCACCTTCTCGAGCGGGTGCGGACCGAAACCGGAATCGACGTCTACGCGCCGGGATTCGACCGGGCGCTCGAGCAGCCACTGGCCGGCGCGCTGGTGGTCCCGCCCACGGCTCGGCTGGTCATCACCGAAGGCAACTACCTGCTGCTCGACGAACCGGACTGGGCGCGGGCGCGCCGTGCGATGGACGAGGTGTGGTTCGTCGCCGCGGACGAGGACACCCGACTCGGCCGGCTGGTCGCGCGCCACGTCGAGTTCGGCAAGAGCGCGGCGCAGGCGCTGGCCTGGGTCACCGAGGTCGACGGCCGCAACGCCGCGCGGGTGTCGGCGACGGCCGGTGCCGCTGACCGGGTCATCCTCAACGGCGCGAGCGGCTGGGCGATTTCGGCGTGACCGATCGGCGGTGAGCGCGCCGGAACACGCCGAAGCCGGCTGACTACGATGAGCGGGTGCCAGTCGACAGCCCCGGAACAGAGGAAGACGCAGCCGACCCCGACCTGCTGATCGACTTCGCCAAGGTCACGCTGCGCCGCAACGGCCGGCTGCTGGTCGGTCCCGTGACCTGGTCGGTCGAGCTCGACGAGCGGTGGGTGATCGTCGGCCCCAACGGCGCGGGCAAGACCTCGCTGCTGCGCATCGCCGCCGCGATGGAGCATCCGTCATCGGGCACCGCGTACGTGCTCGGCGAGCGGCTCGGTCGGGTCGACATGTCCGAGTTGCGGTCGCGTGTCGGGCTCAGCAGTGCGGCTCTTTCCCAGCGGGTGCCCGACGACGAGGTCGTGCGGGACCTGGTCGTCTCGGCCGGCTATGCCGTTCTGGGCCGGTGGCGCGAGCGCTACGACGACATCGACTACAACCAGGCACTCGAAATGCTGGAAAGCGTCGGTGCCGAACATCTCGCCGAGCGGACCTTCGACACCCTGTCCGAAGGTGAACGCAAGCGGGTGCTGATCGCGCGGTCGCTGATGACCGACCCGGAGCTGCTGCTGCTCGACGAGCCCGCCGCCGGCCTCGACCTGGGCGGCCGCGAGGAACTCGTCGCGCGGCTCAGTGATCTGGCCTCGGACGCGGATGCTCCGGCGATGGTCCTGGTGACCCACCACGTCGAGGAGATCCCCCACGGTTTCTCCCACTGCCTGATCCTGTCCGAGGGTGAGGTGGTGGACTCCGGCCTGCTGGCCGACGTGATGACCGCGGAGAACCTCTCGAAGGCGTTCGGGCAGTCCATCGCCCTCGACGTCATCGACGGCCGCTATTTCGCGCGCCGCACCAGAAGCCGCGCCGCACACAGGAGACGGATATGACCACCCCCGAACCGTTGACGCCGCGGCCCGCCGCCACCGTGATGCTGATCCGTGACGGTGCCCACGGTGCTGCCGACGGCCTCGAGGTGTTTCTCATGCGGCGGCACTCGGCGATGGATTTTGTGGCCGGGGTGATGGTGTTCCCCGGCGGCGGTGTCGACGACCGGGATCGCAACGCCGACGTGGCCTGGCACGGGCCGGATCGGCAGTGGTGGGCCGACCGGTTCGGCGTGGACGTGGAGCTCGCCGAGGCGTTGGTGTGCGCCGCGGCGCGGGAGACCTTCGAGGAATCCGGTGTGCTGTTCGCGGGCGCTGCCGACGATCCGGACCTGCTCGTCGATGACGCCTCGGTGTATCGCGAGCAGCGCGCGGCCCTGGAGAACAAGACGTTGTCGTTCGGAGAGTTCCTGCGCTCCGAGAAGCTGATGCTGCGGGCCGACCTGTTGCGTCCGTGGGCCAACTGGGTGACCCCGAAAGAGGAGCGCACCCGCCGCTACGACACCTACTTCTTCGTCGGGGCGCTCCCGCAGGGCCAGCTCGCCGACGGCGACAACACCGAGACCGACGAAGCCGCTTGGGTGACGCCGCAGGCGGCCCTCGACGACTTCGCCCACGGCCGCACTTTCCTGCTGCCCCCGACGTGGACCCAGCTCGATGCGCTCAACGGGCGAACCGTCGCCGAGGTGCTCGCCGTCGAACGTCAGATCGTGGCCGTCGAACCCCACCTGTCCGCTGCGAAGGGCGGCAACTGGGAGATCGAGTTCTTCAACAGCGACCGCTACAACGAAGCGCGCAACCGGCGGGCTCCCCAGGGGTACACCGACGGGGCGCCGCTCGCGTGACGGAGTACGTCAGCGTCGTTGTGGGCGAGGGGCAGGCACGCATCGCGACGCTACTGGTGTCGCGGCCGCCCACCAACGCCCTGACCCGGCAGGTGTGCCGGGAGCTCAGCGAGGCCGCCGCGCACGTGGGGCGGCTCGACGACGTCGCCGCGGTCATCGTGTTCGGGGGCCACGAGATCTTCTCAGCCGGGGCGGACATGCCCGAGCTGCAGACGCTGAACGCCGCCGAGGCGCAGGAGGCGGCGCGGGTGTGTGAGCAGGCGGTCGATGCGCTCGCCGCGGTGCCCAAGCCCACCGTCGCCGCCATCACCGGCTACGCGCTCGGCGCCGGCATGACGCTGGCGCTGGCGGCGGACTGGCGGATCAGCGGGGACAACGTGAAGTTCGGTGCGACCGAGATCCTGGCCGGCCTGGCGCCGGTCGGCGGCGGGGCGACCCGGCTGGCCGGTGCGGTGGGCGACAGCAAGGCCAAGGACCTGGTGTTCAGCGGACGCTTCGTCGACGCGCGGGAAGCTCTCGAGCTGGGCCTGATCGACGAGATGGTGGCACCGGACGCGGTGTACGACGCGGCGGTCACCTGGACGAGGCGGTTCCTGGACTATTCGCCGGAGAGTCTTTCCGCGGCGAAGGCGTCGTTCCGGCGCGATTGAGGCTCTCCGCTTCAAGCGGGGGTGGCAACGGACGTTAGGCTGCCCTGCATGACGGAAACGAAGGAACCCGGCGCCTACCCCGATGTCGCCGTGCCGGCTCCGACGCCGCATGCGACCGAGGAGCAGGTCGAGGCTGCCCGCCACGACACCAAGCTCGCCCAGGTGCTCTACCACGACTGGGAAGCCGAGTCCTACGACGAGAAATGGTCGATCTCCTACGACCAGCGCTGCATCGACTACGCGCGCGGCCGCTTCGACGCCATCGTCCCCGATGAGGTCCAGCGCGAGCTGCCCTACGACCGCGCGCTGGAGCTGGGCTGTGGCACCGGGTTCTTCCTGCTCAACCTGATCCAGGCCGGGGTGGCCCGACGTGGATCGGTGACGGATCTGTCCCCGGGCATGGTCAAGGTGGCCACCCGCAACGGCCTCTCGCTCGGCCTCGACATCGACGGCCGGGTCGCCGACGCCGAGGGCATCCCGTACGAGGACAACACGTTCGACCTGGTGGTCGGGCACGCCGTGCTGCATCACATCCCCGACGTGGAGCTGTCGCTGCGCGAGGTGGTGCGGGTGCTCAAGCCGGGTGGCCGGTTCCTCTTCGCGGGCGAGCCCACCGCCGTCGGCAACGCCTACGCTCGCCGGCTCGCCGATCTGACCTGGAAGACGACGGTGGCGGCGATGAAGCTGCCCGGGTTGGGTTCCTGGCGCCGGCCCCAGGCGGAGCTCGACGAGAACTCCAGGGCCGCTGCGCTGGAGTGGATCGTCGACCTGCACACGTTCGAACCGGCCGACCTGGAGAAGATGGCGGCCAACGCCGGAGCGGTCGAGGTGCAGACGGCCAGTGAGGAATTCACCGCGGCGATGCTGGGCTGGCCGGTGCGCACCTTCGAGTCGACCGTGCCCCCGGGCAAACTCGGTTGGGGCTGGGCGAAATTCGCGTTCGGCAGCTGGACGACGCTGTCGTGGGTGGACGCCAACGTGTGGCGTCGCGTCGTGCCGAAGGGCTGGTTCTACAACGTCATGGTGACGGGGGTCAAGCCGTCGTAGCGTTCGGCCTCGACGATGTGAGGTATCTCCGCAGCGATGCGGGACGGCTCGCGCTGGACGAGGTCGCGCGGCACCGCTTGGCCGGTCCGACTCTGATCGCTGACATCGCCTCGGCGAGAGCACAATTCGGTGAGCGCTCTGCTGTCCTGGTGGAGACGGTGATGTTGCGCCGGAAAGCGGCCGCGAAGTTCGCCGACGCCGCGGGCTGGTTGTTCACCGACGAGGCGCTGCAGCAGGCGACCGCCGGGCCCGTCGCCGAGCATCGTGCGCAGCGTCTGGCCGGTGCCGTCGTCCACGACGCGACGTGCTCGATCGGCACGGAGCTTGCGGCGCTGCGGAATCGGGCTGCTTACGTGGTGGGCAGTGACCTCGACCCGGTGCGCCTGGCGATGGCCCGCCATAACGTGCCCGACGTGCCCCTCTGCCGTGCGGATGCGCTGCGGCCCGTCACCGCCGACGCGGTCGTCGTCGTCGACCCGGCGCGGCGCAGTGGTTCGCGGCGCCGGTTCGATCCCCGCGCCTACCTGCCGCCGCTGGACGAGCTGCTCGAGGTGCTGCGGGATCGCGACCACGTCGTGAAGTGCGCTCCCGGAGTCGATTTCGGTGTACTGGGCGAACTCGGGTTCGAGGGCGAGGTGGAGATCACCTCGCTTGCGGGCAGTGTCCGCGAAGCCTGCTTGTGGTCGCGGCGGTTCACCGAGGCCCTAGTGCGCCGCCGGGCCACGATGCTCGACACCGCAGAACAGGTCACCGACGCCGACCCGGACGATTGCCCGGTGGCCGCGGCCGGTCGCTGGATCGTCGACCCCGACGGCGCGGTGGTCCGTGCCGGGCTGGTGCGTCACTACGCGGCGCGGCACGGCATGTGGCAGCTCGACGCCGACATCGCCTACCTGTCGGGTGACCGACTGCCCGACGGCGTGCGCGGTTTCGAGGTCCTCGATCAGGTGGCGTTCAGTGAACGGCACCTGCGTCAGGCGCTTTCGGCGCGAGGCGTCGGAGCGGTCGAGATCCTCGTCCGTGGCGTCGACGTCGACCCCGATGCTCTGCGGTCGCGGCTTCGGTTGCGCGGCTCGGCGCACCTGTCGGTGGTCATCACCCGCCTGGGATCCGGGGCGGCGAGCCGGGTGACCGCATTCCTCTGTCGTCCGTCGCGGTGATCGGACACGTACCCTGGCATCATCCGCGCCGTGCCCCGATCGGCGCCGACCACGAGGACGGTCGTCGATGCGCCCATTCACCGCTGCTGTGCGGGCCGCCGCTGTTGTGCTGGCTGCCACTGTGATGGCGGGATTGGCGTCCGCCCCGGCGGGGGGTCAGACGGCGTGTGCAGAGCTGGGAGGCGCCGTCGACCCCGACCAGGTCTGTCGCGTGCACGTCGAGAACCCGACCTACCGGCTCGACTACACCTTTCCCACCGACTACCCCGACCAGCAGGCGCTGACCGCCTATCTGAGGCAGACCCGCGACGGTTTCATCAACGTCGCCGAGATGCCGGGGTCGTGGAACCTGCCGTACGTCCTGGACGCCAAGGCGACGTCCTACCGTTCCGGGCCCGACGACGGCGGAACACGCAGCGTGGTGTTCGAGGTGTACGAGAACGTCGGCGGGGCCCATCCGCAGACGTGGTACAAGGCGTTCAACTGGGACGTCGCCGAGAAGGCGCCGATCACCTTCGACACGTTGTTCAAGCCCGACTCCCGGCCGTTGGACGTGATCTTCCCGCTCGTGCGGGCAGAGGTGAACCGGCAACTCGGCGTGGACGTGCCGATCTCACCCGCCGACGGGCTGGACCCCGCGAAGTACCAGGAGTTCGCGCTCACCGACGATTCGGTGATCTTCTTCTTCGGCCAGGGCCAGTTGATGCCCGGTGCCGGAGGCGCGCTGCAGGCGACGGTGCCACGCAGCGCGATCGCTCCCATGCTGGCCTGACGGGAGATCCGTCAGGTCGTGCTGACGACCTTGTCCTTGCCGGTGACCGGGTCGTAGTTCTCCCAGAACGTGGCGCCCGTGATCCCCAGCGCGACCGGGTCGAATGTCGGGTCAAGCCCCTGTTTCTTCTGCTTCTCGTAGTCCCACAGGGCCTTGTAGGCGGGCTGCTGCAGGATGATGATCCCAACGATGTTGAGCCACGCCATCAGGCCGACGCCGATGTCGCCCAGCGTCCACGCTTCGGACGCGGTGGACACCGCACCGAGGGTGACCGACACCAGGATCAGCGCCTGCAGCACCATGGTGGCGTTGGAGCCGACCGTGCCCCGCAGGTAGGGGACGTCGATGGTGGAGGCCTTGCCGAGGATGAAGCGCAGGTTGGTCTCCGCCATGTAGTAGTAGGCGATGATCGTCGTGATGCAGAAGAATGCCAGCGAGATGGCGATGAAGGTGGACCCGGCGCCGTTCCACAACGTGTCGAATCCGGTCTGGGCGAACGCCGGACCGACCTCGGCATCGGCGGGGAGGATGTTGCCACCCTCGCGGATCACCGCGCCGTCGGCGCTCTCGCCTTCGAACACCCGGTAGGCGCCCGTCGACAGGATCAGGAAACCGGTCGCCGAGCAGATGAACAGCGTGTCGACGTAGACGGCGAACGCCTGAACGAGACCCTGCTTGGCGGGATGCGACACCTCGGCCGCGGCCGCGGCGTGCGGGCCGGTGCCCTGGCCTGCCTCGTTGGAGTAGATGCCGCGCTTGACGCCCCACATCACCGCGGCGCCGAGAATGGCGCCGAACGCCGAGTCGAGTCCGAACGCGCTGGCGAAGATCATCTGCAGGATGCCGGGGACCTCGCCGGCGTTCATCAGCACCACCACCAGTGCGAGAACGATGTAGACCACCGCCATGAACGGCACCACGATGGACGCGAAGGTGGCGATGCGCTTGACCCCGCCGATGATGACGAACGCCAGCACGATCACGGTGCCGACGGCCACCCACCACTTCGAGAAGCCCCACGCCGAGTTCATCGCCGAGGCCATCGAGTTGGACTGCACGCTGGGCAGCAGCAGACCCATCGCCAGGATGGTGACCGCGGCGAAGACGTACCCGTAGACCTTCATCGCCGGGGCGGCCGCGGTGTGGGCGAAGGCGCGGCTGAGGTAATACGCCGGGCCGCCCCGGTACTCACCGGTCAGCTTGTCGCGGTCCTTGTAGATCTGGCCGAGGGTGCATTCGACGAACGACGTGGACGCACCGAGGAACGCCACCGTCCACATCCAGAACAGTGCGCCGGGGCCGCCGAACGCGATGGCGGTGGCGACACCGGCGATGTTGCCGGTGCCCACCCGCCCCGCCAGCGACATCGTCAGTGCCTGGAAGCTGGAGATGCCCGAGGGCGACGTCTCGCCCTTGAACATCAGCCGGATCATCTCGGGGACTTGGCGGATCTGGACGAACCGCGATCGGATGGAGAAGTACACCCCTGCGGCCAGGCACAGGTAGACCAGTGCGTTGCTCCACACATAGCTGTTCACCTCGTTGAGGAATTCCGACAACGTCGCTCTCCTTCGTCACCTGCGGCGGCCCCGCGTTGCACATTGCATGTTGGCATCGGCACGCAAGGGTTGTGTTGCAAAGTCGTGAACTGGCTGTTAGGTGCCTGCTGACAAGCCGGGACGAATGTCAGGCCGGGGTGAAGCCGTAGACCCGCCCGTCGCTGGTGGCGGCGACGACGCGACGGTCGTGGCCGATCGACACCCCGACCGGCCACCCGGTGGCGCCGGGGAGGGGATAGCTGTTCAGGGTGCGGCCGTCGCCGAGGTCGAAGACCACGAGCGACATCCCGGCCGGGTCTTGTCCGTCGTCGCGCACCACGGTGTAGCCGACCCCGGCGACGCTGGAGGTCGACAGCGGTGACGTGGCCTCGCGGCTCCAGGCCTCCTCGCCCTGCTCACCCGTGTCGCGTACCGCCACGAGGCGGGCTCCCGGCCCGCCACCGGCGACGACCAACCCGTCGGGGGTGACCGACGGTGGCGTCTGGGCGAGGTAGTCCAGCGGGACCGACCACTTCTCGCTGCCGTCCTCGCTGTCGAGTGCCCACAACCGCTCGTCGCGACCGTTGACGTAGACCGTCGACCCGTCCGCGGACAGCACCGGGCTGGCCAGTGGCCCCTCGCCGACGGCTTCGCTGGTCCACTCACGGGTGAGTACCGGCGTCTGCCCGGGGCGGTACCGCAGGCCCACCAGCACGGGCCGGTCCGCGCCCGGTTCCCACAGCGTCAGCACCACGATGCCGGTCGACTCGGAGAAGGCAGGCGCCGCGGCGACAGGGCACTCCCGACGTGCGAGGCGGCAGTCGTCGAGCCCACGTTCGGAGTCGGTGGGATCCACACCGGCAACCAGGTCCAGCGAGGTGCCGACCACGGTGCCGCGGTGGGCGTCGAACACCAGCACCTGGCCGAGATGGGTGACGACGAGCAGATTGCCCGGCGACAGCATGCGCATCGTCATCGGCAGCCCGATCACCGGCTTGCGCCACCGGATCCACTGGGTCGACGGAAACGCCAACACCGCTCCGGGCTGACCGATGTAGACATTGTCGAAGCCGTCGAGAAGGGGGCCGGCGATGCCGCCGCCCTGGACGAGCCTGGTGCACCAGCGCTGCCGTGCCCGGTTGTTGGCCTCCCAGACCATCAGCGAGCAGCCCCCGGCGGTCTGACTGTTGACGGCCAGGTAGTTGCCGGAGCCGAGCGCCACCTGCGCCGCGAGGTCACCCTTGACCGACCGGATCCACTCCAGGCGCAGCGAGTCGGCACCGTTGACGGGGGAGTGGCTGCTGTTCGCGGCGTCCCCGTACTGGGCGGACCAGCCCGTCGCCGCCCGAGCCTCGACCCAGGAATCGGTGGTGCCGCAGCCGGCGATCACACCGGTGATCAGCGCCGTCGCGGCCAACGCGGTGATTCGCCGGAGCACGGGATCCCTTCTGGTATTCGGAGCGCTCGACTACGTCCGCATGTACTTCGAGCCCACGTGAGGGTAACCGCTCACCCCTGCTGCGCTCGCGTAGGCTTTCCGGCCATGACGACGATGTGGGGTGCACCGTTGCACAAACGCTGGCGAGGCTCGCGCTTGCGGGATCCGCGTCAAGCCGACTTCCTCACCATGGCCTCGCTGAAGTGGGTGCTGGCCAATCGTGCGTACACGCCGTGGTATCTGGTCCGGTACTGGCGGTTGCTGCGGTTCAAGTTGGCCAACCCGCACATCATCACCCGCGGCATGGTGTTCCTCGGCAAGGACGTCGAGATTCAGGCGACCCCGGAGTTGTCGCAGATGGAGATCGGCCGCTGGGTCCACATCGGTGACAAGAACACCATCCGCTGCCACGAGGGGTCGCTGCGCATCGGCGACAAGGTGGTGCTCGGGCGCGACAACGTCATCAACACCTACCTCGACATCGAACTCGGCGACTCGGTGCTGATGGCCGACTGGTGCTACGTGTGCGACTTCGACCACCGGATGGACAGCATCGAACTGCCGATCAAGGATCAGGGCATCGTCAAGAGCCCGGTGCAGATCGGTCCGGACACCTGGGTGGCCACCAAGGTGACGGTGCTGCGGGGGACCAGCGTCGGCCGCGGCTGCGTGCTGGGCGCCCACGCGGTGGTCAAGGGGGACATCCCGGACTTCTCGATCGCCGTCGGTTCGCCGGCCAAGGTGGTCAAGAACCGCAAGCTGTCATGGGAGACGTCGGCCGCCCAGCGGGCCGAACTGGCCGCGGCGCTGGCCGACATCGAACGGAAGAAGGCCGCCCGCTGACACCGGGGAAGGCAGGTTCGGCGCGGGTCAGCGGTCCGGAAGCGGGCGCTCGACAATGGGTCGGCGCGGATGTGGTCGGCGCTCGGCGCGCTTGGCGGCCAGGTACACCTGCGAGGTCTCCGCGGCCACCGTCTGCCAGGCGAAGTCGGATGTGAGCCGCTCGCGCGCGGCCCTGGCCCGCTGCTGAGCCGCCGCGGGTGAGTCGAGTACCGCCCGCGCCGCCGCCGACAGCGCGGCCACATCGCTGGGGGGATGGGACAATCCGGTCACACCGTCGATGACGGCTTCGCCGAGCCCGCCGGCACTGGAGGTGACCAGGGGCGCTCCGGCGGCGGCGGCCTCCAGCGCGACGATGCCGAACGGCTCGTAGTGTGACGGCAACACGGCGGCGTCGGCGCGATGCAGCAGCGTGAGCAGCTGTGAATGATCTACGCGTCCAACAAAATTGGTGGCCTTGAGGACCTTGTGCCTGCGGGCCTGCGCTTTCAGGAAATCCAGCTGGGTGCCGTCGCCCGCGACGGTCAGGGTGGTGCCGGGGTGCGTGCGACGGATCCGGGGCAGGGCGGCGATCGCGTCGTGCACCCCTTTCTCGTACTCCAGGCGGCCGAAGTAGAGCAACTCGGCGGGTCCGGAACGGGGGCGACGCACGGCGAACGGCCAACCGTCGGTGTCGATCCCGTTCGGGATGACCGAGACGTCGGCCAGTTCCGGACCGAACAGCGTGCTGATCTCGTCGCGCATCGACGACGAACATGCGATCAGCGAGTCCGATTGGCGCACCAGCCACGATTCCAGGGCATGGACCTGCCGGCTCACCGCACCAGACACCCAGCCCGAATGCCGGCCCGCCTCGGTGGCATGAATGGTGGAAACCAGTGGTACGTCAAAGAATTGGGCCAACGCGATGGCGGGATGGGCGACCAGCCAGTCGTGTGCGTGGACTACGTCGGGCTGCCAGTCGGCAAGCCCGAGGCCGGCGCGGACCATCGCATGACCCATGGCGAGCGTCCACGCCATCATGTCCGTGCCGAAGGTGAACTCGTGCGGGTCCTCCGCGGCGGCGATCACCCGCACGCCCTCGGTGACCTCGTCGGTGGTGGGATGTGAGTGCGGGTCGGTGGCGGTCGGCCTGCGGCTCAGGACGACGACGTCATGGCCCGCCATGGCGAGTTCGGTGGCCAGATGGTGCACGTGGCGACCCAGCCCGCCGATCACCACCGGCGGATACTCCCAGGACACCAGCAGGATCTTCATCGTCATGCGCTCGGCAGTCTGCGCGCGTCGAGGGCGCCGAACAGTCCGTCGGCGTGGTTCCAGCCCTCGGCCAGGCGCTGCGCGTGATCGCGGCGGCCCGACGCCTGCGCCCCGGCGATCTCGCGGGTGGCGTGCGCGTGCAGGTGCGCGCGGTAGCGCGCGTAGTCGGCGGCCGAATCCTTGCTGACCATGAACGGCCAGTCGCTCGACACCGTGAGCAGCGTCTCACGCAGGATCTGGTCGGCGACGAAATCCCGTGGCGTCGGTGAGCCCATCGACCCCGACGACCCGGTGTGGGCCAGCGCTTTGTCGACGGTTGTCAGCGCCGTGTCGACGACCTCGTTGTTGAGCTGCACGAGGTCGGCCACCTTCTCGCCCGCCCACACCTGCCAGTCCTTGCCGGAACCCCATGAGCTCGGCGGCAGTTCGACGGGCGTGCCGACGTAGCCGCCGGCGGCCGCGTCCGACAGCGTGCCGACGCGCACCCCGGCGGCCGGCAGCGCGCGCAGCACCCGCTCCAGCCAGATCGGGCCCTCGTACCACCAGTGGCCGAACAACTCGGTGTCGAACGCGGCGATGACATGGGCGGGCCTGCCGATGCGTGCGCTCTCGCCCGTCAATCGCTGCCGCACCGTCTCGACGAAATCGGCCACGTGGGTGTCCACTGCGGCGTCGGCGCGCTGCGGGTCGTAGGGCGCCTTGGCGTCCGAGGCGACGTTGCGTCCGGTCACCCGGGCGGGTTTGAGCCCGGTGACGTGGTCGTAGGTGTGGAAGTCCCGATAGGCAGAATGGCCGGGATATCCGGACCTGGGGGACCAGACGCGGTAGCTGACCTGCAGGTCACGGCCGAACGCGACGACGTCGGAACCGGCGACCGGCCGGCCGAGCGCGGTGTCCCCGTGCAGTGACGGTCCGTCGACCATGAAGTGGCCGACCCCGGCGGCGGCGTAGTCGACCTCCATGCCGGGCGAATACGCGCACTCCGGTGCCCAGATGCCCGCGGGTGTGTGGGCGAACCGCTGCTGCGCGTCTGCCAGGCCCTCGCGCAGCGCGAACTCCCGCAACCGGGGGTTCAGCAGCGGTTGGAACGGGTGGGCCAGTGGTCCGCCGAGAAGCTCGATGACCTCGCCGTCGAGCAACTCCCGCAGTACCGGGCTGGCGCCGTGACGCCACAGCGTCTCGAACTCCGCCAGCTCGCGTTCCGCCTCGGCGTACTCGCGAGAACCGAACTGCCTCAAGGCTTCCGGTGCAGATGCCGGCGACCCGGTGGATGTCGTACGGATGGTTGCGGCCTCGAGCGCGCGAAGCTGCCAGTTGGCCAGCCAGTGATGCATGCCCTGCAGGCAGTACGGGTCGTCGAGCTGGGCGGCCACCACCGGCGTGACGCCGAGCGTGACCAGGTGCCTGCGGTTCTCGGCGGCAAGGGTGCGGAGCACCCGCACCAGCGGCAGATAGGCGGCAGACCACGACTGATAGAGCCATTCCTCGCCGACCGGCCACCGCCCGTGATGCGCCAGCCACGGCAGGTGGGTGTGCAGGACCAGGGTGAAGAGGCCGGGGACGGGCTCGGTCGACGTCCCGGGACCGACCTCCGTCACGGGCGCACCGCGATCGCGACCAGGTCCAGGCTGTCATCGATAGTCCTGCTGTCCCTGCCGTCCCCGGCCGCGACGAGGTCGAAGTCGTCGATGCCGACCGACGCGACGTCGGCGAGCAGGTCGGCCGGCCACGGTGCGTCTGCCAGTGCCCGGGCGATCTGGGCGTCGATGATCGATCCGCCGTGACGGGCGTCGATCTCGGCGAGCCGCTCCCCATGGAACACCCCGTATACCCCGTCGATGTCGAAGCCCGCCGACTCCAGCAACTCGGTGAGCTCCGCGGCGTTGAGCTCGCGGGTGTGGAACGGGTTGACGGGGGTGTCGCGGCCGGGGGAGAAGGTGATGCGGTTGGGGGTCGACATCAGCAGCACCCCGCCGGGCCGGAGCACCCGCAGGCATTCGGCGACGAACTGCCCCTGGTCCCACAGGTGTTCGATCACCTGGAAGTTGACCACCACATCAACAGCGCCGTCCGACAGCGGGAGCTGAGCGAGATTTCCCTGGCGCATGTCGACGCGGGGATAGCGCGCGCGGACGTGCGCGACCGCGGACTCGTCGTAGTCGAGGCCGATCACGTGGCGGGCCACGTCGGCGATCAGATCGGCGCCGTAGCCCTCACCGGAACCGGCCTCCAGCACGTCGCGGTCGATGCAGCGGTCGACGAGGCGCCGGTAGACCACCTCGTGGCGGCGGAACCAGTAGTTCTCCTCGGCCAGTCCGGGCACGGTCCGCTCGCCGGTCAGCGCCATGGGGGCTGCCGCGCAAGCCTGGCCGGGCTCCGTCGATCCGGTAACAGATGCGCTCATTGGAAGGCAGGCTAACCCGTAACCGTCCGGAGGCGAACTGTTCGTCGGACCCGGGCTGTCCGCAGGGTTGACGAATCACAAACTTCGACCAGCTATGGTGTTTCTGCGAGCCAGCATAAGTTACCCACGGGTAACATGGTGGTGGTTGCTTGAAACGTGGTATTGCAGGCCGGTCACCGGCCCCTTCGAGGAGGACGAACCAGACTCATGACGAACATCGTGGTCCTGATCAAACAGGTCCCAGACACGTGGTCGGAGCGCAAGCTGTCCGAGGGTGATTGGACCCTCGACCGCGAGGCCGCCGACGCCGTGCTCGACGAGATCAACGAGCGCGCGGTCGAGGAGGCGCTGCTCATCAAGGAGCGTGAAGGCGGCGACAGCACCGTGACGGTCCTGACCGCCGGTCCCGAGCGCGCCACCGAGGCGATCCGCAAGGCCCTGTCGATGGGTGCCGACAAGGCCGTGCACCTGGTCGACGAGGGCATGCACGGCTCCGACATGGTGCAGACCGGCTGGGCCCTGGCCCGCGCGCTGGGCACCATCGAGGGCACCGAATTGGTCATCGCCGGCAACGAGGCCACCGACGGCACCGGCGGCGCGGTGCCGGCCATCATCGCCGAGTACCTCGGTCTGCCCCAGTTGACGCACGTGCGCAAGCTGACCGTCGAGAACGGCAAGGTCACCGGCGAGCGCGAGACCGACGACGGCGTGTTCACGCTCGAGGCCTCACTGCCCGCAGTGGTGAGCGTCAACGAGAAGATCAACGAGCCCCGCTTCCCGTCCTTCAAGGGCATCATGGCCGCCAAGAAGAAGGAAGTCACCACCCTGACACTGGCCGAGATCGGTGTCGAGGCTGACGAGGTCGGCGTCGCGAACGCCGGTTCCAAGGTGCTGACCTCGACCCCCAAGCCGCCCAAGACCGCGGGCGAGAAGGTCACCGACGAAGGCGACGGCGGCACCAAGATCGCCGAGTACCTGGTCGCTCAGAAAATCATCTAGCAGATCATTCGATTGATCTCCCATCCACTGACAGACATAGAGGCAAACGAAACCCATGGCTGAAGTACTCGTGCTCGTCGAGCACGCCGAAGGTGCGCTGAAAAAGGTCACCGCAGAACTGATCACCGCCGCCCGTGCGCTGGGTGAGCCCTCCGCCGTGGTGGTGGGCAAGCCGGGCACGGCCGAACCGCTCACCGAAGGGCTCAAGGCGGCCGGCGCCGCGAAGATCTACGTCGCAGAGTCCGACGACGCAGAGAACTACCTGATCACCCCCTACGTGGACGTGCTGGGCTCGCTGGCCGAGTCCGCCAGCCCCGCTGGTGTGATCCTCGCCGCCAGCGCCGACGGCAAGGAGATCGCCGGTCGGCTGGCCGCCCGCATCGGCTCCGGGCTGCTCGGCGACGTCGTCGAGGTCCAGGCGGGCCCCAAGGGCATCCACTCGATCTTCGGTGGCGCCTACACCGTGGAGGCCGAGACCGTCGGTGACGCCCCGATCATCACGGTGCGCCCCGGTGCCATCGAAGCCGAGCCCGCTGACGGTGCCGGTGAGGTCGTCTCCGTCGAGGTGCCGGCGCAGGCCGAGAATGCGACCAAGATCACCTCGCGTGAGCCGGCCGTCGCCGGTGACCGCCCCGAGCTGACCGAGGCGACGGTCGTCGTGTCCGGTGGCCGCGGTGTCGGCAGCGCCGACAACTTCGGCATCGTCGAAGAGTTGGCGGACTCCCTCGGCGCCGCAGTCGGCGCATCCCGCGCCGCGGTCGACTCCGGCTACTACCCGGGCCAGTTCCAG
This sequence comes from Mycolicibacterium pyrenivorans, assembly GCF_025821625.1. Classification (GTDB taxonomy): domain Bacteria; phylum Actinomycetota; class Actinomycetes; order Mycobacteriales; family Mycobacteriaceae; genus Mycobacterium; species Mycobacterium pyrenivorans. The sequence goes on along the minus strand of NZ_JACKSH010000277.1, from coordinate 61,532 downwards.
GTCGGTCAGACCGGTAAGACCGTGTCCCCGCAGCTCTACATCGCGCTGGGTATCTCCGGGGCGATCCAGCACCGCGCGGGCATGCAGACGTCCAAGACGATCATCGCGGTCAACAAGGATGAAGAGGCGCCGATCTTCGAGATCGCCGACCTCGGCATCGTGGGCGACCTGTTCAAGGTGACCCCGCAGCTGACCGAGGCGGTCAAGAAGCGCAAGGGCTGATCGCCGCCAGGTAACCAGACGCCGAAGGCCTCCATCCCCAAGCACCGGGATGGGGGCCTTCGCGCATCGGTCGGCCCCGAACCGTCACCCAGCGCTCACGAACACGTCACGCACCGATTGCCGGCCCGCCGACCGGCTCAGCGAACGTGCAGGCTATGAGCACTGCTTCTGTACTCATCCCAGCCGACACCTCTGCTCCGGCGGGCTCGGCCCCCCGGTATTCCATGCTGCTGTGCACCGACGCCGAATCGATCGAGGCGGCGCAGCGCCTGCGCTACGACGTGTTCACCTCGGAGCCGGGCTTCGCATTGAGCAGCGACAACCGATCGGATGGCCTGGACGCCGACCGCTTCGACGAGTTCTGCGATCACCTGCTTGTCCGCGACGACGACACCGGCGAACTGGTGGGTTGTTACCGGATGCTGCCGCCGCCCGGGGCGATCGCCGCCGGGGGTCTCTACACGGCAACCGAATTCGAGGTCTCCGCACTCGACCCGCTGCGGCCCTCACTGGTGGAGATGGGCCGCGCCGTCGTGCGCGACGGCCACCGCAACGGTGCCGTGGTGCTGCTGATGTGGGCCGGGATTCTCGCCTACCTCGACCACAGCGGCTACGACTACGTGACCGGGTGCGTCTCGGTGCCCGTCCTGGATCCGGAGGGCGGGAGCGGTCCGGGCAGCCGGTTGCGGGGTGTTCGCGACTTCGTCATGCGACGTCACGCGGCCCCCGCCGAGTACACGGTCCATCCCTACCGGCCCGTCGTCGTCGACGGTCGCGGCCTCGACGACATCGACCCGCCGCCGCGCGTCTCGATACCACCGCTGATGCGTGGCTATCTGCGGCTCGGGGCTCAGGTCTGCGGAGAACCCGCCCACGACCCGGATTTCGGAGTCGGCGACTTCCCGGCACTGCTGGACAAGCGCCACGCCGACACCCGCTACCTGCGCAGGCTGCGGTCGGCGGGCGCCGCCGCCGCGATCGTCGACAGGGCTGTCTCGTGACCGTCACCGAGGCGCCCGAGCACGCCTGGCTGCCCCGGGCTTCCTGCGGGTCCGGATGCATCCGGGCAGGCGACGCGTCGCCGGGACGGCGGATGGCCGTCGCGCTTCGTGTCGTGGTGCGCACCGTCCTGGCAGTGCTGCTGCTGCCGGTGCTTCCGCTGCTCGCCCTCCCGGTGCCCGCACGGTCCCACTTTCAACGCGGCTGTTGCCGGCTCGTGCTGGCGAGCCTGGGAATCCGGATCACCGTGTCCGGCGGGCCCATTCGCAACGTGCCGGGAGTGCTCGTGGTCAGCGGCCATGTGTCCTGGGTGGACATCTTCGTCATCGGTGCGGTGATGCCGGGCTCCTTCGTCGCGAAGTCGGAGATGGTCGGCTGGCCGGGCCTGGGCGCCCTCGCGAGGTTGATGAAGGTCATCCCGATCGACCGCGGCAGCCTGCGCAGGCTTCCCGAGGTCGTGGGCGCCGTTGCGGACCGGCTGCGGGCCGGACGCACCGTGGTGGCCTTCCCGGAGGGCACGACGTGGTGCGGGCTGGCGTTCGGACCATTCCGCCCCGCGATGTTCCAGGCGGCCATCGACGCAGGTCGGCCCGTGCAACCGTTGCGGCTGAGCTATCACCACCGCGACGGCAGCCGGTCGACGGTGGCGGCCTACATCGGCGAGGACACGCTGCTGTCGTCGCTGCGCAGGATCGTCACCGCGCGGCGCACCGTGGTCCATGTCCGGGTCGAGTCGTTGCAGCTGCCGGGGTCGGATCGCCGTGAGCTGGCGGCGCGCTGCGAGGCCGCCGTGCGCGGCGACACCACCCCGACGCTGCGGGCGGCGGGTGGCGGCTGCGGTGAGGGTCACGTGCTGGTGGCCTGAGCGAATGGGGTCGGCCGGGTCGCGACGGCTATTGTGGAACGGTTATGTCTGCGCTCGCGCCGGTCTATCTCGACCACGCCGCCACCACCCCGATGCGCCCCGCCGCGATCGAGGCGATGACGGCTGTGCTGGCCACCGTCGGTAACGCCTCCTCGCTGCACGGTTCGGGCCGAGTGGCCCGGCGCAGGCTGGAGGAATCGCGGGAGACGGTGGCGAACCTGCTCGGCGCGCGCCCCTCGGAGGTGATCTTCACCGCGGGTGGCACCGAAAGCGACAACCTCGCGGTCAAGGGCATCTTCTGGGCGCGCCGCGATGCATCGCCGCAACGGCGTCGTATCGTCACCACCCCGGTGGAACATCACGCGGTCCTCGACGCCGTGGAGTGGCTCGTCGAGCACGAGGGCGCCGAGGTGACGTGGCTGCAGGTCGACGAGGTCGGCTCGGTCAGTCCTGCCGCGCTGCGCGCCGCCGTCGGCGACCCGTCCGACGTCGCGCTGATCTCGGTGATGTGGGCCAACAACGAGGTCGGCACGATCATGCCGATCGCCGAACTGACCGCGGTCGCGGCCGAGTTCGGAATCCCGATGCACAGCGATGCGATCCAGGCCGTCGGCCAGATCCCTGTCGACTTCGCCGCCAGCGGCCTGGCGGCGATGAGCATCGCCGCCCACAAGTTCGGCGGCCCCACCGCCGCGGGTGCGCTGCTGCTGCGTCGCGACACCGCCTGCGTGCCGCAACTGCACGGCGGCGGCCAGGAACGTGATGTGCGTTCGGGCACACAGGATGTTGCGGGTGTCGTCGGAATGGCCGCCGCGGCCCGGGACGCGGTCGAGGCCATGGAACCGACCGGGACGCGTCTGCGGGCGCTGCGCGACCGGCTGATCGACGGTGTGCTGGAAGCCATCGACGACGTCTACCTCAACGGCGCACCGGGGGCCGACAGGCTGCCCGGCAACACACATTTCACGTTCCGCGGATGCGAGGGCGACTCCCTGCTGATGTTGTTGGACGCCAAGGGGATCGAGTGCTCGACTGGCTCGGCCTGTACGGCCGGGATGGCGCAGCCCTCGCATGTGCTGATCGCGATGGGCGCCGACCCGGTCAGCGCCCGCGGATCGCTGCGGCTGTCGCTGGGCCACACCAGTACGGACGCCGATGTCGACGCCGTCCTCGAGGTCCTTCCGGCGGCCGTGGAGCGGGCCCGGCAGGCGGCGCTCGCGAGTTCGGGCCGATGAGCGCTCGCGCGAAGAGCAAGGGCACGATGAGCGCTCGCGCGAAGAGCATGAGCACGATGAGCGCTCGCGCGAAGAGCAAGGGCACGATGAGCGCTCGCGCGAAGAGCAAGGGCACGATGAGCGCTCGCGCGAAGAGCAGAGGGTTGCGGTAGCCATGCGGGTGCTGGTCGCGATGAGCGGTGGCGTGGATTCGTCGGTCGCCGCCGCACGGATGGTCGACGCCGGACACGACGTCGTGGGAGTGCATCTGGCGTTGTCCTCGGCACCAGGGACGCTGCGCACCGGATCTCGCGGGTGCTGCTCGAAGGAGGATGCCGGTGACGCACGCCGCGTGGCCGATGTGCTCGACATCCCTTTCTACGTATGGGATTTCGCCGATCGCTTCCAAGAGGACGTGATCGACGACTTCGTGGACTCCTATGCCCGCGGGGAGACGCCGAACCCCTGCGTGCGCTGCAATGAACGAATCAAGTTCTCCGCCCTGGCCGCTCGCGCGTTGGCTCTGGGTTTCGACGCACTCGCCACCGGCCACTACGCCCGGTTGTCCGACGGCCGGCTGCGCCGGGCCGTCGACCGCGACAAGGACCAGTCCTATGTGCTGGCGGTGCTCACCGCCGAGCAGCTGCGGCACGCGGTGTTCCCCATCGGTGACACCCCGAAGTCGCAGATCCGGCAGGAGGCCGCCCGCCGCGGACTGTCGGTGGCGCAGAAGGCCGACAGCCACGACATCTGCTTCATCCCGTCGGGCGACACCAGGGCATTCCTGGGGGCGCGCATCGGGGTGCGCCGAGGCACTGTGGTCGATGGCACCGGGACGGTGCTGGCCGAGCATGACGGCGTGCACGGCTTCACCATCGGCCAGCGGAAGGGGCTCGGCATCGCCGGTCCGGGCCCGGACGGGCGTCCGAGGTATGTGACGGGGATCGACGCCGAGACCGGCACCGTGCACGTGGGCGACCTCACCGACCTCGAGGTCACCACATTGCTCGGCGAGGCGCCGGTGTTCACGTCGGGCGCCGCACCCGGCGGCCCGGTGGAATGCGTGGTCCAGGTGCGGGCCCACGGCGGGATCGCCGACGCGGTCGCCGAACTGCGCGACGACACGTTGACGGTCGAGTTGCGCAACCCGCTGCGCGGAGTGGCCCCGGGCCAGACCCTGGTCCTCTACCGACCCGACCCCGCCGGCGACGAGGTCGTGGGCAGCGCCACGATCCGGCAGGCGTACTAGCGGACCGTCGAGTCAGCCCGGCACGTTGGCGAGGATGTTCGACATGACGATGTCGGGAACCGAATCGGGGAAGGCGCAGAACGTCACCTCGACCAGCACAGCCGACTTCACCCGGTAGTCGCGGCCGCAGCTTCCGGGCCTGGTGTGGACGGCGTCCGTCGTGGTCGTCACGTCGCCCACGATCGCGGGGCCCGAACCGGTCGCACCGCATCCCTCGATCAGGCTGACGAGGTTGTCGAACGCCCCTCGCGCAACATCGCTGTCGCGGTAGCCGGCGGCCGCCTGCGAGATCAGGCCACCTTTCGGCGGGTTCTGAAACGTCGACTTGTGAAACTCCTCGACCTCGGTGCCGAAGACCTGCGTCTCCGCGAAAACCCACTGACACTGCGGCGGAACGGATTCCAGCAGCAATTCGATGTCGACGGGCGTCTTGCTCTCCATTCCCGGTACGACGGTGAGGTCCGCGCCCGCCCCGGTGATGGCCTGCATCTGCGCCCGCTCCAGCAGGACGGTGTCGACGTCGACCGGTGAACGGGAGTCCTCGTCGATGCCTGCCGGGGTGCGGACCGCGGTGCCGTCGACGCTGTGCGCACACCCGGCGACCAGCATCGCTGCGGCGCACAGAGCCGACGTGCACAGCCGGGCCGTCATAGGCACGACACTAGACCGTCGAATAGGGTCGATCGAGTGACTGCTTTCGCCACCGCCACCGGCGTCGGATCCTGGCCGGGTTCGTCCGCGCGCGAGGCCGCCGAAGTGGTGGTCGGCGAATTGCACCGCCTGCCACATCTCGTCGAGCTACCCGACCGTGGTGTCGGTGCCGACATGATCGGCCGTGCCGGTGCGCTTCTGGTGGACATCGCCATCGACACGGTCCCTCGCGGATACCGCATCGCGACCGGCAGGAGGTCGGCGACCCTGAGGGCGGTCAGCCTGCTCGACGAGGACATCGACGCACTCGAGGAGGCCTGGGAGACCGCCGGACTGCGCGGCGGCGGCCGCACCGTCAAGGTGCAGGCCCCCGGCCCGGTCACGCTGGCCGCGCACCTGGAGTTGCCCGGCGGGCATCGCGCGATCACCGACCCCGGGGCGGTACGGGACCTGGCGAGGTCTTTGGCCGAGGGACTGGCAGCACACCGCGCGGAACTGGCCCGACGGTTGGACACGCCGGTGGTCGTCCAATTGGACGAGCCGTCGCTGCAGGCGGCGCTGGCGGGCCGGCTGACGGGCGTGACGAGTCTGTCCCCGGTGCATCCGGTGGACGAGGCGGTGGTCACCGAACTCCTCGGCGAGTGTGCCGCCGTGGTGGGTGGGGACGTCGCGGTGCACAGTTGCGCTGCTGGGTTGCCGTGGAAGTTGTTGCAGCGCAGCACTATCGCCGCGGTTTCGGTGGATGTGCACACCCTGACCGCCGCCGATCTGGACGGGGTCGGCGAGTTCGTCGAGTCGGGACGAACCGTCCTGCTTGGCGCCGTGCCGACCACGCCGCCACCGGGGACACCTCCGACGGCCGAACAGATCGCGGCGACGGTGGCGGGGGTGACCGATCGGCTCGGGTTCGCGCGTTCGGTCCTTCGTGACCGCATCGGTGTCACCCCGAGCTGCGGGCTGGCCGCGGCAACGTCGGCGTGGGCGCGCACAGCGATCGAGTTGGCGCAGCGGGCAGCCGACGCGTTCGCCGACGATCCGGAGGCCGTCTGACGATCCCTTCGGCGACGCTAGGCGGCGTCGAAGGTGACGAGGTCGATGCTGAGTCGGCCTTCGATGAGGCTGACTCGTCGTCGGATTGGTGGTCCGGGTAGTGGTGGGGCGGTGGAGAGTCGGCCTTCGATGAGGCTGACTCGTCGTCGGATTGGTGGTCCGGGTAGTGGTGGGGCGGTGGAGTGGTAGACCGCTCCGGTGGGGGTGCGGTATTCGGCGNNNTGTNCGCCGTCGGTGTCGGTGGTGGTGACGGTCCAGCCGGGGGCTTCTTTGGTGTAGTTGCAGGCTTCGCAATCACCCAACCCGTTGAGTGCGCTGGTCGGCCC
>NZ_JACKSH010000277.1:0-54872 GCF_025821625.1 Mycolicibacterium pyrenivorans | reverse complement strand
CGCCGTCGGTGTCGGTGGTGGTGACGGTCCAGCCGGGGGCTTCTTTGGTGTAGTTGCAGGCTTCGCAATCACCCAACCCGTTGAGTGCGCTGGTCGGCCCGCCGTCGCGGTCGGGGGTGGCGTGGTCGCAGTGCCGGATCGGGGCGTTGCAGAACGGGGTCCGGCACCGCTGATCGCGCAACCGGAGGAAGGCGGCCANCGCTTTCGGGAAAATCCTCGCCCGGGATTCCATGGCCACCAGTTGCCCGGAGTTCGGGTGGCGGTAGAGCCGCCGCAGCGTGGCCTTCACCGCCTTGTCGGCGACGGCGTCACCGGTGAGTCGGCGGGCGAACCCCGCCGGGATGGGTCCGAAGCCGGCCAGCCAGGCCGGTTCGTGATCGTCGCCGGCCAGGGTGGTGTCGGCCATCACCAGGTTCAGCGCCACCGGCACGGGTTGTTCGGCCGGGCGGCCGGTGAGGCGTTGGTAGGCGGTGTCGGCCATCACCTGCCCCCGGGAGCGCCCGTCACAGCTCACGTCGGCTTCGCGTTTGAGTGCGGCGAACGAGGCGTTGGTAGGCGGTGTCGGCCATCACCTGCCCCCGGGAGCGCCCGTCACAGCTCACGTCGGCTTCGCGTTTGAGTGCGGCGAACACCGCCACCCCCTGCTGCACCGGCAACAGGATGGTCACGTAGGTCATGGTGTCGGGGGCCGGGCGGATCCACACCCACGATCGGCGGCGGCTTTGGCTGAGCGGGCCACCACCGCGGCGGCGTCGAGGCGGGCGGCGATCCTCTTGGCTTCGGCCTCGACCCGGTCGTTGTCCACACCCACGATCGGCGGCGGCTTTGGCTGAGCGGGCCACCACCGCGGCGGCGTCGAGGCGGGCGGCGATCCTCTTGGCTTCGGCCTCGACCCGGTCGTTACCCCAGCCCGCCAACTCCGTGACCTCAGCGCACAGTTCGGCGTCCAACGCGCGGCGATGCTCGACGCTCAGGCAGGCTGATTGTTTGACGATCAGGGTGGCCCGCCACTCCGAGAGCACCCCCGACTCGAGCGCGGCCAGGGTGTGGGGCATCTCGTGCACCAGCGCCTGGGCGAACCCGAGGTGCCGGTTCCCGCACGTCGGGGCGTCATGGCGGGCCAACGCCACCTCCGACGCCAACCCCATGCCACGTTTGCGGGCCGGAACCCCGGCGGCCTCCTCGGCAGCGCGGCGTTTAGCAGCCCACAACGCCGTCACCCGCGCTTGGGCCGCCGCCGCCACACACTTCAGCTGTTCGAAACGTTCCACCGCGGACCGCAGGTCAGCCTCACCCGCCCCCGGATCAATATCGAACAAACTTTCGAACATGAACCCAGGCTAGAACACAGCCCCGACAACTCGCGGCTACGCCTCCAGCGCCTCGTAGGTGCGCCGAACGAACTTGGGCTGCGCGCTCTGCAGTTTCGCCAACGACGTGTTGCCGGCGACGGCGGCGGCCGCGTCGACGGACAGGCTGGGCATGTTCTGGATGAGGTAGACCAGGATCACGTCTGCCGACGGGTCGGCCTGCCACCACGTGCCGTAGGCGCCGGGCCAGGAGAACGTTCCGAGACCGCCGGGTCCGTAAAGCTGGCGGGACCTCGCCGGGTCGGTCACCACCGAAAGGTTCAGGCCGAAGCCACGCCCGACCCAGAACGGCGCGCCCAGGAAGTCCTGACGCTTCTGCTCCTCTGTCAGTCGGTCGGTGCGCATCCACTGCACCGACTCCTCCGACAGCACCCGGACGCCGTCGAGCGTGCCCCCCGCGAGCAGCATGCGGGCGAAGCGCAGATAGTCGTCCACCGTCGACCACAGTCCGGCCCCACCTGTACAGAACGGCGGATCCATGATGGGGGCGGGGCCCATCACGTCGTGACGCAGCTTGTTGTCGCTGTCGAGCTGGTACATCGTCGCGGCCCGGCGCCTGCCGGTGGCCCCGACGTGAAACCCGGTGTCCGACATGCCCAATGGCCCCAACACCCGGTCCTTGAGCACGTCGCTCAACGGCCTGCCCTCGATGCGCGACAGCAGGATGCCCAGGACGTCGGTGGCGTGGCTGTATGTCAGGCGTTCACCCGGCTGATGAACGAGGGGGAGCTCGGCGAGCTCGGAGAGCCACCGGTCCTGATCCTGGCGGGTGGGCAGCTTGCGGTAGGCCTCCGACAGGGGGCCGAGCACCGAGAACATGTAGGCCAACCCACTGCGGTGCGTCATCAGATCCTCGACCGTGATGTGGCGCTGCGCAGGAACCGTGCGGTCCAGCGGACCGCGGAGATCCACCAGCACCCGCATGTCCGCCAGTTCGGGCAGCCACGTCGCGACCCGATCGGAGAGTGTGAGCTTGCCCTCCTCTATCAGTGACATCGCCGCTGCCACGGTCACGGGTTTGGTCATCGAGGCGATACGGAAGATGGTGTCGCGCTGCATCGGCAGCTGCGCCTCGACATCCCGGTACCCCAGCTCGTTGACCTGGAGCACCTCACCTGATCGCCAGACCAGCGTCACCGCTCCGGCCAACAGTCCGGCGTCGATCGCTTCGACGATGGACGCCTTGTTGCGGTCGAGGTTCATCGCGCCAGATTAGGTCAGCGGTTCCTCGGTCGGTGAACCGAGTGCCCGCCGGTCGGAGTCCTCGAGGAGTAGGTGCTAAGCTCCCCGCAGTTTTTCGACATCCTTTAACGATCCGTCCCGTGAGGCGGAGAAGGAGGTCCTGCTCACTCGTGGGCTCGCCCGACAGCGCTGATCCTGACGCCGGTAGTCAGGACCGGGAACTGATGTCCGCAGCGGACGTCAACCGCACGATTGCTCGCATCGCTCACCAGATCATCGAGAAGACCGCGCTCGACGGTCCCGACGCTCCCCGAGTGGTCCTCCTGGGCATCCCGACCCGCGGGGTCACCCTCGCCACCCGCCTTGCCCGCAACATCGCCGAGTTCAGCGGCGCACAAGTCGCGCATGGTGCTCTGGACATCACGCTCTACCGCGACGACCTGATGAGCAAGCCACAGCGCGCGCTCGCGGAGACCTCGATTCCCGACGGCGGCATCGACGGTGCGCTGGTCATCCTCGTCGACGACGTCCTGTACTCCGGCCGATCGGTGCGCTCGGCGCTGGACGCGCTGCGTGATCTCGGCCGTCCGCGGGCGGTGCAGTTGGCCGTGCTGGTGGACCGCGGGCACCGGGAGTTGCCGATCCGCGCCGACTACGTCGGCAAGAACGTGCCGACCTCGCGCGCCGAGAACGTCAAGGTTCGGTTGACCGAGGACGACGGGCACGACGGGGTCCGGATCGCACCGTACGGAGGGCCTCCAAGGTGAAACATCTGCTGGCTGCGGCCGACCTGAGCCGTGACGACGCCACCGCGATCCTCGACAACGCCGACCACTTCCGGGAGGCGCTGCTGGGCCGCGAGGTCAAGAAGCTGCCCACGCTGCGAGGGCGCACCATCATCACGATGTTCTACGAGAACTCCACCCGCACCCGGGTGTCGTTCGAGGTGGCAGGCAAGTGGATGAGCGCCGACGTCATCAACGTCAGTGCGTCGGGATCCTCTGTGGCCAAGGGAGAGTCGCTGCGCGACACCGCGCTGACCCTGCGCGCCGCAGGGGCCGACGCGCTGATCGTGCGGCATCCGGCTTCCGGCGCCGCCCAGCAGCTGGCCGCATGGACGCTCGACGAGCACGGCGGGCCGTCGGTCATCAACGCCGGCGACGGCACGCACGAACACCCGACGCAGGCCCTGCTGGACGCGTTGACGATCAGACAGCGGCTCGGCTCCGTCGAGGGCAAGCGCGTGGTGATCGTCGGCGACGTCCTGCACAGCCGGGTGGCCCGGTCCAACGTCGCGCTGCTGCACACGCTCGGCGCTGAGGTGGTGCTCGTCGCACCGCCGACGCTGCTGCCGATCGGTGTCGGCGGGTGGCCGGTGACGATCAGCCACGACATCGACGCCGAACTCCCGCTGGCCGATGCCGTGCTGATGCTGCGCGTGCAGGCCGAGCGGATGAACGGCGGATTCTTCCCGTCCTCGCGGGAGTACTCGGTGCGATACGGACTGTCCGAGAAACGCCAGGCGATGCTGGCCGAACACGCGGTGGTGCTGCACCCCGGCCCGATGCTGCGCGGCATGGAGATCGCCCACTCGGTCGCGGACTCACCGCAATCCGCGGTGCTGCAACAGGTTTCCAACGGCGTGCATGTTCGGATGGCGGTGCTGTTCCACCTGCTCGTCGGGTCCGAGCTGGGGGCACCTCCCGCTCGCGGGGGAGAGGCGATCAGCGCATGACCGTTCTCATCAAGGGTGTCCGGCTCTATGGCGAGGGCAAAGCCGTCGACGTGCTGGTCGACAACGGCCAGATCGCGGCCATCGGCACCGACGTCCGCGCACCCGACGGCGCGGACATCATCGATGCCGACGGCCAGATCCTGCTGCCGGGGTTCGTCGACCTGCACACCCACCTTCGTGAGCCCGGCCGTGAGTATGCCGAGGACATCGAAACCGGTTCGGCCGCAGCCGCTCTCGGCGGATACACGGCCGTGTTCGCGATGGCCAACACCGATCCGGTCGCTGACAGCGCGGTGGTCACCGACCACGTGTGGCACCGCGGCCAGCAGGTCGGCCTCGTCGACGTGCACCCGGTCGGCGCGGTCACCGTCGGCCTGGGCGGCAAGCAACTGACCGAGATGGGGCTGATGGCCGCCGGCGTCGGGCAGGTCCGGATGTTCTCCGACGACGGTGTGTGCGTGGACGACCCGCTGGTGATGCGCCGCGCGCTGGAGTATGCGACCGGCCTCGGGGTGCTGATCGCCCAGCACGCCGAAGAGCCCCGCCTGACCGTCGGCGCCGTCGCACACGAAGGGCCGAACGCCGCCAAGCTCGGGCTGACGGGCTGGCCGCGCGCCGCCGAGGAGTCGATCGTAGTCCGCGACGCACTGCTGGCCCGGGACGCCGGCGCCCGCGTGCACATCTGCCACGCCTCCACCGCGGGCACTGTCGAACTCCTGAGATGGGCCAAGGAGCAGGGCATTTCGATCACCGCGGAGGTCACGCCGCATCATCTGCTGCTCGACGACACCAGGCTCCACACCTACGACGGCCGCAACCGGGTGAACCCTCCGTTGCGCGAGGCCGACGACGCGGTCGCGCTGCGCCAGGCTCTCGCCGACGGCGTCATCGACTGCGTGGCCACCGATCACGCACCCCATGCCGAGCACGAGAAGATGTGCGAGTTCGCCAACGCCCGCCCCGGCATGCTGGGGTTGCAGACGGCGCTGTCGGTGGTCGTCGAGACGATGGTCACGCCCGGCCTTCTGACGTGGCGCGACGTCGCCCGCGTGATGAGTGAGGGCCCCGCCCGCATCGTCGGATTGCCCGATCAGGGCAGGCCGTTGGAGGTGGGGGAACCGGCGAACCTGACCGTGGTCGATCCCGACGCCACGTGGACGGTCACCGGCCCCGCGCTGGCAAGTCGGTCGGACAACACGCCGTACGAGGACATGGAACTGCCTGCGGTGGTCACGGCGACGATGCTGCGCGGCAGGCTCACCGCCCGCGATGGAAAGGTGCGTCCGTGAACACCCCGACGCTGGTGACGTCGCTGGTCATGGCCGCGCTGCTGGTGGTGCTGATCGCGGTGCTGATCCAGGCGATGATGCGCGGGTGGCGGCGCCGCGCGCGCTGGCAAGCCGAGATCGTCGGCACGCTGCCGCCGCTGCCCGACATCGTCGGCCCGGTGATCGTCCCCGCGACCAAGGGCCTCTACGTCGGCAGCACCCTGGCTCCGCATTGGAACGACCGGGTCGCCGCGGGCGATCTCGGGTACCGCGCCAAGGCCGTCCTGAGCCGCTACCCGGAAGGAATCATGTTGCAGCGCACGGGCGCCGGACCGATCTGGATACCCGACGACGCGATCGTCGACATCCGATGCGAGAAGAACCTGGCGGGCAAGGTGATCACGCACGAGGGCATCCTGGCGATCCGCTGGCGGCTGCCCTCCGGCGCGGAGATCGACACCGGATTTCGCGCCGACGACCGCCGTGACTACTCAAAATGGCTTCCGGAGGAGGTCGCATGACCGCACGCAAAGCTCTCCTGGTGCTCGAAGACGGACGCATCTTCACCGGGACGGAGTTCGGGGCGGTCGGTGAGACGCTGGGCGAGGCCGTGTTCTCCACCGGCATGTCGGGCTACCAGGAGACGCTGACCGATCCCAGCTATCACCGCCAGATCGTGGTGGCGACGGCGCCGCAGATCGGCAACACCGGGTGGAATCTCGAGGACGGCGAGAGCCGCGGCGACAAGATCTGGGTGGCCGGTTACGCCGTGCGCGATCCCTCACCGCGGGCGTCGAACTGGCGCGCCACCGGAACGCTCGAAGACGAACTGATCCGCCAGGGGATCGTCGGCATCGCGGGCATCGACACCCGTGCGGTGGTGCGCCACCTGCGTAGTCGCGGTTCGATGAAGGCGGGCGTGTTCAGTGGCGACGCACTGGCCGGTGCCGAGGAACTGGTTTCCCGGGTGCGCGGCCAGGCGGCGATGCTCGGTGCGGACCTGGCGGGCGAGGTCAGCACCCACGGCAGCTATGTCGTCGAACCCGAAGGGCCGCACAGGTTCACCGTCGCCGCCCTCGATCTCGGTATCAAGACCAACACCCCGCGCAACTTCACCAAGCGCGGTGTCCGCACGCATGTGCTGCCGTCCTCGGTCAGCTTCGGCGAGATCGCCGGACTGCACCCGGACGGGGTGTTCCTGTCCAACGGCCCGGGGGATCCGGCCACCGCCGACCACGTGGTGGCGGTGACCCGGGAGGTGCTCGGCGCCGGAATCCCGCTGTTCGGCATCTGCTTCGGCAACCAGATCCTCGGCCGTGCGCTGGGCCGCTCCACCTACAAGATGACGTTCGGGCACCGCGGCATCAACATCCCGGTGATGGACCACGCCACGGGCCGGGTGGCGATCACCGCCCAGAATCACGGCTTCGCCCTCGAGGGGGAGGCCGGCGAGGAGTTCGATACGCCGTTCGGGCGCGCGATGGTGAGCCACACCTGCGCCAACGACGGTGTGGTCGAGGGGATCAAGCTGGTCAGCGGTCGGGCGTTCTCGGTGCAGTATCACCCCGAGGCGGCCGCTGGTCCCCGCGACGCCGAGTACCTGTTCGATCAGTTCGTCGACCTGATGGCGGGAGAGAAATGATGCCCGAACCGCGCCGAAATTGCATTCCAGCAGGCGTCTTCTCGCACTTTCTCTGTTGGAATGCAATTCCGGCGATCAGTAGGAGTGACTAGATGCCGCGTCGCACAGACCTCAACCACGTTCTGGTCATCGGGTCCGGCCCGATCGTCATCGGACAGGCCTGCGAGTTCGACTACTCGGGCACCCAGGCGTGCCGCGTGCTGCGGGCCGAAGGCCTTCAAGTCAGCCTGGTCAACTCCAACCCGGCCACGATCATGACCGATCCGGAGTTCGCCGATCACACCTATGTCGAGCCCATCACGGCGGCGTTCGTGGAGAAGATCTTCGCCCAGCAGGCCGAGCGGGGCAACAAGATCGACGCCCTGTTGGCGACGCTCGGCGGGCAGACCGCACTGAACACCGCGGTCAAACTCTACGAGAACGGCGCCCTCGACAGGTACGGCGTCGAGCTGATCGGCGCCGACTTCGAGGCCATCCAGCGGGGCGAGGATCGGCAGAAGTTCAAGGACATCGTCAGCAAGGTCGGTGGCGAATCGGCGCGCAGCCGAGTCTGTTTCACGATGGATGAGGTCCGGGAGACGGTCGCCGACCTCGGCCTGCCCGTGGTGGTGCGACCGAGCTTCACGATGGGCGGTCTCGGTTCCGGCATGGCCTACTCGGCCGAGGAGGTCGAGCGGATGGCAGGCGAGGGCCTCGCTGCCTCCCCCTCGGCCAACGTCCTGATCGAGGAATCCATCTACGGATGGAAGGAATACGAACTCGAACTGATGCGCGACGGCCGCGACAACGTCGTGGTGGTCTGCTCGATCGAGAACGTCGACCCGATGGGCGTGCACACCGGTGACTCGGTGACCGTCGCGCCGGCGATGACGCTGACCGATCGCGAGTACCAGACGATGCGCACGCTGGGCATCGACATCCTGCGCGAGGTCGGCGTGGACACCGGCGGCTGCAACATCCAGTTCGCGGTCAACCCGTCCGACGGCAGGCTGATCGTCATCGAGATGAACCCCCGCGTCTCGCGGTCCAGCGCGCTGGCGTCGAAGGCGACCGGGTTCCCGATCGCCAAGATCGCCGCCAAGCTGGCGATCGGCTACACGCTCGACGAGATCGTCAACGACATCACCAAGGAGACGCCCGCCTGCTTCGAGCCGACACTCGACTACGTGGTGGTCAAGGCCCCTCGGTTCGCGTTCGAGAAGTTCCCCGGCGCCGACACCACGTTGACCACCACCATGAAATCGGTCGGCGAGGCGATGTCGTTGGGCCGCAACTTCATCGAGGCGCTCGGCAAGGTGATGCGTTCTCTGGAGACCAAGCGGGCCGGCTTCTGGACCGGGCCGGACCCCGAGGGTGACCTCACCGAGGTGCTCGAGCGGCTGCACACACCCACCGACGGCCGGCTCTACGACATCGAGTACGCGCTGCGGCTCGGCGGCACCGTCGAGGACGTGGCGAAGGCCTCCGGGGTCGACCCGTGGTTCGTCGAGCAGATCGCCGGGCTGATCGAGCTGCGCACCGAGGTGATCGACGCGCCGGTCCTGGAAGCCGAGTTGCTGCGCCGCAGCAAGCACCACGGCCTGTCCGACCGCCAGATCGCCGCGCTGCGGCCGGAATTGGCCGGCGAGATGGGCGTTCGGTCGCTGCGGCAGCGGCTGGGGATCCACCCGGTGTTCAAGACGGTGGACACCTGCGCGGCCGAGTTCGAGGCCAAGACCCCCTACCACTACAGCAGCTACGAGCTGGATCCCGCCGCCGAGACCGAGGTCGCGCCCCAGGCCGAACGGCCGAAGGTGCTGATCCTCGGATCCGGGCCCAACCGCATCGGGCAGGGGATCGAGTTCGACTACAGCTGTGTGCACGCCGCGACCACGCTGAGTGCCGCGGACGTGAGGAGCGAATGGGGTGATGCCGGGTTCGAGACGGTGATGATCAACTGCAACCCCGAGACGGTGTCCACCGACTACGACACCGCCGACCGGCTGTACTTCGAACCGTTGACGTTCGAGGACGTCCTGGAGATCTACTACGCCGAGCAGGAATCCGGCAGAGGTGGGCCAGGCGTCGTCGGCGTCATCGTTCAGCTCGGTGGTCAGACCCCGCTGGGCCTGGCCGAACGGCTGGAGAAGGCCGGGGTACCGATCGTCGGCACCAAACCCGAGGCCATCGACCTGGCCGAGGACCGCGGCCGGTTCGGGGAGGTGCTGACCAACGCAGGTCTGCCCGCCCCGAAGTTCGGCATGGCGACCAGCTTCGACCAGGCTCGCAAGATCGCCGCCGACATCGGCTACCCGGTCCTGGTGCGGCCGTCCTACGTCCTCGGCGGGCGCGGCATGGAGATCGTGTACGACGACGAAACCCTCGAGGGCTACATCACCCGGGCCACCGAACTGTCTCCCGAGCACCCGGTGATGGTCGACCGTTTCCTCGAGGACGCGATCGAGATCGACGTGGATGCCCTCTGCGATGGCAGCGAGGTGTACATCGGCGGCGTGATGGAGCACATCGAGGAAGCCGGCATCCACTCCGGGGACTCGGCGTGCGCGCTGCCGCCGGTCACGTTGGGCCGCAGCGACATCGAGGCGGTGCGCCGGGCGACCGAAGCCATCGCGTTCGGAGTCGGAGTGGTCGGACTGCTCAACGTGCAGTACGCGCTCAAGGACGACGTGCTCTACGTCCTGGAGGCCAACCCGCGGGCCAGTCGCACCGTGCCGTTCGTGTCCAAAGCCACGGCAGTCCCACTGGCGAAAGCGTGCGCGCGGATCATGCTGGGCGCCACCATCGCCGAGCTTCGCGAGGAAGGGGTGCTGGCACGCACCGGTGACGGTGGCACCACCGCACGCAATGCCCCGGTCGCGGTCAAGGAGGCCGTGCTGCCGTTCCACCGGTTCCGCAAGGCCGACGGCACGCAGATCGACTCGCTGCTCGGGCCCGAGATGAAGTCCACCGGCGAGGTGATGGGCATCGACCGCGACTTCGGCAGCGCGTTCGCCAAGAGCCAGACCGCCGCCTACGGTTCGCTGCCTGCGCAGGGCACCGTGTTCGTCTCGGTGGCCAACCGCGACAAACGCTCGCTGGTGTTCCCCGTCAAGCGCCTCGCCGATCTGGGCTTCCGCGTGCTGGCCACTGAGGGGACGGCGGAGATGTTGCGGCGCAACGGGATTCCGTGCGACGAGGTGCGCAAACACTTCGAGTCTCCCAGTCCGGACAGGCCCGCACTGTCGGCGGTGGACGCGATCCGGGCGGGTGAGATCGACATGGTGATCAACACCCCGTACGGCAACTCCGGACCCCGCATCGACGGCTACGAGATCCGATCGGCCGCGGTGTCGATGAACATCCCCTGCGTGACCACTGTGCAGGGCGCTTCGGCGGCGGTGCAGGGCATCGAGGCGGGCATCCGCGGCGACATCGGCGTGATGTCGCTGCAGGAGCTGCACAGCACGTTGGGCTCCTGACGATGGGCGGGTTCGGTGACCGCCTGTCCAGTGCGATGGTGCAGCGGGGCCCGCTGTGCCTGGGCATCGATCCGCACCCCGGCCTGCTGAGTGCGTGGGGGTTGAGCCTCGACGCCGACGGCCTGGCCCGGTTCAGCGACGCCTGCGTGGCGGCGTTCGCGGACTTCGCCGTCGTCAAGCCTCAGGTGGCGTTCTTCGAGGCGTACGGGTCGGCGGGGTATGCGGTGCTCGAACGCACCATCGCCGCGCTGCGCGAAGCGGGGGTGCTGGTGCTCGCCGACGCCAAACGCGGAGACATCGGCTCGACGATGGCCGCCTACGCCGACGCCTGGGCAGGGGACTCGCCACTGGCTTCGGACGCCGTGACCGCCTCGCCGTATCTGGGCTTCGGGTCGCTGCAGCCGCTGCTGGACAAGGCGCAGCAGAACGACCGCGGTGTCTTCGTGCTGGCCGCGACGTCCAACCCCGAGGGCGCGTCGGTGCAGCGCGCCATCGGGGCAGGGGAGGCCGGCGGACGCACGGTGGGCCAGTCGATCGTCGACGCGGCGGCCGCGGTCAACGGCACCGGGCGGCCCGGCTCGGTCGGTGTCGTCGTCGGCGCGACGCTGAGCGACCCGCCCGACGTCAGCGCCCTCAACGGGCCGGTGCTCGTCCCGGGTGTGGGCGCCCAGGGTGGGCGGCCCGAGGCGCTCGCCGGCCTGGGAGGGGCGCTGCCGGGGCAGTTGCTGCCGGCGGTGTCGCGCGAGGTGCTGCGGGCCGGGCCGGACCTCGCCTCCCTGCGTGAAGCGGCCGAGCGGATGCGCGAGGCCGTCGGCTACCTCAACCAGGGATTGGTGTGACCGTCTTCGGGGTCGAGCGACCGCGCCAGGCCCTGCAGCGGTCGCCGCGACACGCCCGAGGCGCGGTGACCAGGCAAAATTTCTCTGTTTGTCGGGCTCAGCAGGGTCCTGCGCCGGCCAGAGACGGCGCCGGCGAGGCTTGATTTTCGCCGAGGACCGGCGAATACCCTTGATATGCAGGGCGTTTAGCCGTTCTTGCGGTTGCCGCTGCTGCGTGGCGACGTTCGGGCGCGACCCAGGTGACCGCCGAGTAGCGCCCTACACGCTGGGCTTTTGACCCGGTAACAGGGGGGGTGGGGTTAGCTTTCGTCAGCCTGCGTGGGTACGGTCGTGCACGCTGGCTGGTTCTGGACCAGCCGAGACAAAATCAGATGATGGTGACGAGACGGAGGAACCCGTGGCCCTTCCCCAGTTGACCGACGAACAGCGCGCGGCAGCGTTGGAGAAGGCTGCTGCCGCACGTCGAGCACGTGCCGAGCTCAAGGATCGACTCAAGCGCGGCGGCACCAACCTCAAGCAGGTTCTCAAGGACGCCGAGACCGACGAGGTCTTGGGCAAGATGAAGGTCTCCGCACTGCTGGAGGCCCTGCCCAAGGTCGGCAAGGTCAAGGCTCAGGAGATCATGACCGAGCTGGAGATCGCACCGACCCGCCGCCTGCGCGGCCTCGGCGATCGTCAGCGCAAGGCCCTGCTGGAAAAGTTCGACTTCACCTCTTAAGAGAGGTTGTGAGCGAAGGTAGAGGGCCGGACCGCCTCACGGCTTCGGTCGTGGTGCTGTCCGGCCCATCTGCCGTCGGCAAGTCGACCGTCGTCCGGTGCCTCCGAGAGCGGATCCCTGACCTGCACTTCAGTGTGTCGGTGACCACTCGCGCGCCGCGTCCCGGCGAAGTGGACGGCGTGGACTACACCTTTGTGACGGAGAAGCAGTTCCAGCGGCTCATCGATCAGGGTGCCCTGCTGGAATGGGCCGAGATCCACGGAGGTCTGCACCGTTCCGGGACGCCCGCGGCTCCGGTGCGGGTGGCCGCCGCTGCCGGCCACCCGGTCCTGATCGAGGTCGATCTCGCAGGAGCGCGAGCCGTCAAGCAGGCGATGCCCGAGGCGATCACCGTGTTCCTCGCCCCTCCGAACTGGGAGGCGCTGGAGAGCCGCCTGTCGGGCCGCGGCACCGAGTCCCCGGAAGCGATGGCCCGAAGGTTGCAGACCGCCAGGGCGGAATTGGCCGCCCAAGGTGACTTCGACAAGGTCGTCGTCAACAGTCAATTGGAGTCTGCGTGCGCGGAATTGGTATCCTTGCTGGTGGCCCACAGGCAGGTGCCGCGAGATCAACCCTGATCGCTGCCCGGCACTTCAGATTTTCGCAACAGATTCGTACCAACCGGAACCGCCAGGAGACCTTTTACGTGAGCACCCCGCACGCCGACACGCGGCTGGCAGCCGTCGACATCGACCCGACTGCCGCCAGCGCCTACGACACGCCGTTGGGCATCACCAACCCGCCCATCGACGAGTTGTTGGATCGCGCGTCGAGCAAGTACGCGCTGGTGATCTACGCCGCCAAACGCGCACGTCAGATCAACGATTACTACAACCAGCTCGGTGACGGGATCCTCGAGTACGTCGGCCCGCTGGTCGAGCCCGGCCTGCAGGAGAAGCCGCTGTCGATCGCGATGCGCGAGATCCACGGCGACCTGCTCGAGCACACCGAGGGTGAGGGCTAGGCCTCCGCTCTCATGGAGCGCAAGCGGATCATCGTCGGCGTCGCCGGTGGCATCGCCGCCTACAAGGCGGCCACGGTCGTCCGTCAGCTCACCGAGGCCGGACATTCGGTCCGCGTCGTCCCCACCGAATCGGCACTGCGGTTCATCGGTGCCGCCACCTTCGAGGCGCTGTCGGGCAATCCGGTGCACACCGGGGTGTTCGAGGACGTCCACGAGGTGCCGCACGTGCGCATCGGCCAGACCGCCGACCTTGTGGTCGTCGCGCCGGCCACCGCGGACCTGCTGGCCCGGGCAGTCGCGGGCCGAGCCGATGACCTGCTCACCGCGACGCTGCTGACGGCACGCTGTCCGGTGCTGTTCGCCCCGGCGATGCACACCGAGATGTGGTTGCACCCGGCGACCGTCGACAATGTCGCCACCCTGCGCCGCCGCGGCGCGGTCGTGATGGAGCCGGCGTCCGGCCGGTTGACCGGCGCCGACACCGGCCCCGGTCGATTGCCCGAGGCCGAAGAGATCAGCACCCTCGCACAACTGCTCCTCGACCGCGGTGACGCGCTCCCGTACGACCTGGCGGGGGTCAAGATTCTCGTGACCGCAGGTGGCACCCGCGAACCGATCGATCCCGTCCGGTTCATCGGTAACCGCAGCTCAGGAAAGCAGGGATACGCGATGGCCCGCGTGATGGCCCAGCGCGGCGCCGAGGTGACGCTGATCGCGGGCAACACCGCGGGCCTCATCGACCCCGCCGGCGTCGACGTCGTCCACGCCGGATCGGCCGCCCAGCTGCGCGACGCCGTCTCCAAGCACGCACCCGGCGCGAACGTCCTGGTCATGGCCGCCGCAGTCGCAGACTTCCGGCCCGCCCACCAGGCGACCAGCAAGATCAAGAAGGGCCCGGACGCCGCGGGTGATCCCGCGATCGAGTTGGTCCGCAACGACGACGTCCTCGCCGGCTCGGTTCGCGCCCGCACCGAGGGTCAGTTACCCAACATGAGGGCCATCGTGGGATTCGCCGCCGAGACCGGCGACGAGAACGGCGACGTGTTGTTCCATGCCCGCGCCAAACTCAAACGCAAGGGCTGCGATTTGCT
Organism: Mycolicibacterium pyrenivorans; assembly: GCF_025821625.1. Lineage (GTDB taxonomy): Bacteria > Actinomycetota > Actinomycetes > Mycobacteriales > Mycobacteriaceae > Mycobacterium > Mycobacterium pyrenivorans. The sequence continues at coordinate 40,566 of NZ_JACKSH010000277.1, read as the reverse complement.
CGTGGTCAACGCCGTCGGCGACAACCGCGCCTTCGAGGTCGATCACAACGACGGCTGGCTACTCACCGCCGCCGGAACCGAGTCGGCGCTGGAGCACGGTTCGAAGACTCTGATCGCCAGCCGTATTGTGGACGCGATCGTGGCGTTCCTGCACAGCGGCGGCGGGTAGGCCGCCGTGCCGTGCTCCTCCCGGCGGGGGTTGCCCTGCGCGTAAAGGTTGCGTGCAGCGCAGGCAACCGCTTGGGTGCAAGAGACAACGCGATGTAGCTGCAAGGGGCGGGACCATCGCGCCATGTATAAGTAGACTAACTAACTATCTCAAGAGGCTTGAGTGGAAGGGATCGACGTGAGTGAAGCTCGGCTGTTTACCAGTGAGTCGGTGACCGAGGGGCACCCAGACAAGATCTGCGACGCCATCAGCGACTCGGTGTTGGACGCCTTGCTGGCCGACGATCCCAAATCGCGCGTCGCGGTGGAGACGCTGGTGACGACGGGACAGGTGCACGTCGTCGGTGAGGTGACGACGACCGCCAAGAGCGCGTTCGCCGACATCACCAACACCGTTCGTGAGCGCATCCTCGAGATCGGCTACGACCACTCCGACAAGGGCTTCGACGGCCTCACCTGCGGTGTCAACATCGGCATCGGCGCACAGTCACCCGACATCGCCCAGGGCGTCGACACCGCACACGAGACCCGTGTCGAGGGCGCCGCGGATCCGCTGGACTCCCAGGGCGCCGGCGACCAGGGCCTGATGTTCGGCTACGCCATCGCCGACACCCCGGAACTGATGCCGCTGCCGATCGCGCTGGCGCACCGGCTGTCGCGCAAGCTCACCGAGGTCCGCAAGAACGGCACGCTCGACTACCTGCGCCCGGACGGCAAGACCCAGGTCACCGTCCAGTACGACGGCACCACGCCGGTCCGGCTGGACACGGTGGTGCTCTCCACCCAGCACGCCGACGGCATCGACCTCGAAAGCCAGTTGTCCCCGGACATCAAGCAACACGTCATCGACGCGGTGCTCACCGAGTTGGGCCACGCGACGCTGGACACCTCCTCGCCGCGGCTTCTCGTCAACCCGACCGGCAAGTTCGTGCTCGGCGGCCCGATGGGTGACGCCGGCCTGACCGGTCGCAAGATCATCGTCGACACCTACGGCGGGTGGGCCCGCCACGGCGGCGGCGCGTTCTCCGGCAAGGATCCGTCCAAGGTGGACCGCTCGGCGGCGTACGCGATGCGCTGGGTGGCCAAGAACGTCGTCGCCGCGGGCCTGGCGCAGCGCGTCGAGGTGCAGGTCGCCTACGCGATCGGCAAAGCGGCGCCGGTCGGCCTGTTCGTGGAGACGTTCGGCTCGGAGACCGTGGACCCGCTGAAGATCGAGAAGGCGATCGGCGAGGTATTCGACCTGCGGCCGGGTGCCATCATCCGCGACCTGGACCTGTTGCGCCCGATCTATGCGCCGACCGCCGCCTACGGGCACTTCGGCCGCACCGACATCGAGCTGCCGTGGGAGCAGGTCAACAAGGTCGACGAGCTCAAGGCCGCGGTCTAACCCAGCCGGGCGGCACTTCCGGGCTGCGACAGACCGCCAGTATCCTGCTGGGCGATGGCGCGAGAACGATCGAATAGCAGGGCTCGGCTCGGCCGTGGGCTGCAGAACGCGCTTCGGGGGCGGCGTGATCCGGCGCCGCTGGCCGGGCAGCGCAGCCGCACCCAGAACACCCTGGGTGATCTGCACACCCGCAAGGTTCTCGACCTGACCATCCGGCTCGCCGAGGTGATGCTGTCCTCCGGTTCGGGTACCGCGGACGTGGTCGCCACCGCACAGGACGTGGCACGGGCCTACCGGCTCACCGACTGCGTCGTCGACATCTTCGTCACCACTGTGTTCGTGTCGGCGCCGCCGACCGCGGACAGCCCGCCCGTCACCATCGTGCGCTCTGTGCAGGCCCGGTCGACCGACTACACCAGGGTCGCCGAACTCGACCGGTTGGTCGGCCGGATCACCTCCGGTGGCGTCACGGTCGACGAGGCGCACGCGGCGATGGACGAGGTCGCCGAGCGGCCGCACCCGTACCCGCGCTGGGTGGCGACAGCCGGGTGGGCGGGCTTCGCTCTGGGCATCGCGATGCTCTTCGGAGGCAACTGGCTGACGTGTGTCCTGGCTGCCGTCACCGCAGCGATGATCGACCGGGCCGGTCGGCTGTTGAACCGGATCGGGACCCCGTTCTTCTTCCAGCACGTGGTCGGGGCGATGATCGCGACCCTGGTGGCGGTCGCGGCCTACTACTTCGCCGGTCAGGGGCCGACCGCGCTGGTGGCCACCGGGATCGTGATGCTGCTTGCGGGCATGACGCTGGTCGGCGCGATGCAGGACGCCGTGACCGGATACATGCTCACCGCCGTCACCCGGCTCGGTGAGGCCGTGTTCCTGACCGCGGGGATCGTCGTCGGTATCCTGGCCGGTCTCCAGGTCGCCGAGATCCTAGGGGTGACAATCGAATTGCACGTCGATGCGACCGAGACCTTCATCATTCCGAACCGGCCGCTGACGATCTCCCTTGCGGTGGTCGGTGCGGCGCTGGCGGGCGCGTCGCTGACCGTGGCGAGTTACGCGCCGCTGCGGTCGGTTGTCATCGCCGGGATCACCGCCGGGGTGGCTGAGTCAGTACTGCTGGCCTTGAGCCGAGCGGGTTTCGGCCAGGTGGTCGCCAGCGGGATCGCCGCGGTGGGGGTCGGGGTCCTGGCGACGCTGATCTCGATCCGGCGGCAGGCGCCCGCACTGGTGACCGCGACCGCCGGCATCATGCCGATGCTGCCCGGCCTCGCGGTGTTCCGGGCGGTGTTCTACCTGGCGTCCGACGAGGACGTCGGCGACGGTCTGCGACAGTTGGTCGCGGCGGCCGCGGTGGCGCTGGCCCTCGGCAGCGGGGTGGTGCTGGGCGAGTTCCTCGGCTCGCCGCTGCGCTACCGGGCCGGCCGGATCGGTGAATTCCTGCGCGTCGAGGGGCCCCCCGGTCTCCGCCGCGCGGTGGGCGCGGTGGTGCATCTGCGGTCAGCGGAGGCCACGGCGCCCCCGACCGCCGGTGTCGCGCGAGGGCGAAGCGTCGCGCTGGAGCCGGCGCTGGGCGAGGACGCCGACAACGGAGAGCGCCCGCCGCCGGGGAACGGCGCGGGCGGCTAGCCTCACATCAGCGCGGCCCTCAAGGCGGTCACTCCGCGTTCGGTGGCCTCGGTGGCGGCAGGCACCACACCGGCGTACGCGACGTAGCCGTGCACCAGCGAGTCGGCATTGTGCAGTTCCACCGGCGTCCCGGCTTCGGTGAGCAGTTCGGCGTACCGGATCCCGTCGTCGCGCAGCGGATCGTGTCCGGCGACCGCGATGTAGGCAGGGGGCAGCCCCGTCAGGTCGCCGCGGGCGGGCACCAGGGTCGGCGGTGGCGCGGACAGGTCGGTGTCTCCGACGTACCACCGGGAGAAGCCCTTACATGCCTGCAGCGACAGGATCGGCGCGGCGGCGTTCTCGGTGAACGAGGGCAGCGAGGTGTCGAATGTCGTCGACGGATACCAGAGCAGCTGGAACCGCAGACCCATCCCGGCGTCGCGGGCCAGCTGTGCCATCACGGCGGCGAGGTTGCCCCCGGCGGAGTCACCGGCCACGGCCACGCGGTCGGGGTCGGCGCCGAGCTGATCGGCATGGCGCACCACCCACTGCGTGGCTGCCCACACATCGTCGACGGCAGCGGGAAACGGGTGCTCGGGTGCCAGCCGGTAGTCGACCGACACCACCACCGCCTCGGCGACCGCCGCGTGCAGGCGCGCCACCTCGTCGTAGGTGTCCAGGTCGCCCACCGACCATCCGCCGCCGTGGATGTAGATCACCGCAGGCAGCGCGGACCTCTGCGACGGCGGACGGTAGACGCGGACCGCGATCGGTCCGTCCGGGCCGTCGATGCTGCGGTCCTGCGCTGTCACATCGGGATGCATCGGCGTGCGGGGGAGTTCGGCGAAGCGCCTGCGGGCCTCCTCGGGGCCGCCGTCGGTCGTCAGCTGAAACGGAACCGCCTCGAGCACCTTCTGCAGCACGCCGTCAAGGGACATGGCACACACCGTACGCACCACGGCCCGCGTGGTCGGCGGGGGCGCACGTAGCCCCCCGAGACCGTGGGGTTTCGGGCGAGAATGGGCCAACCCCGTTCGAGAAATGAGGACCTGCGTTGAGGATTCTGCGACGTCGTTCGGTGGCGGCGGCCGGTCGGCAATCTGCACGGCCCATCTCCCTCGCGCCGTTGACGGTGCTGGAGCTCAGTCCGCCGGAACTCGTTGCCTGCGCAGCCGGTGCGGGCTACGACGGCGTCGGGTTGCGTCTGGTGCGCGCCACCGACGAGGAGCCGCTGCGTCCGACCATCGGGGACACACCGATGATCCGTGAGACCCGTAGCCGCCTGGACGACACCGGCCTGTCCGTGCTCGACATCGAAGTCCTGCGGCTCCGGCCGGACACTGTCGTGCGCGACGACTTCGGTCCCTTCCTGGAGACCGGCGCCTACCTCGGCGCCACCCAGGTTCTGGTGACCGGCAACGACACCGACCACTCGCGACTGGCCGACAATTTCGCCGAACTCGGCCGGTTCGCAAGGGATTTCGGTCTGGTGCCCAACCTCGAGCCGATGCCGTGGACCGACGTCCGTGACCTCGGCGAGGCGACGTCGATCCTGCGGCGCTGCGACGGCCGGGAGGCGGGGATGCTGGTCGACGCCCTCCATTACGACCGCACGCAGGCGACCCTCGACGATCTCGGGGCGCTGCCCCGGGAATGGATCCGCTACGTGCAGATCTGCGACGGCGTCTTCCCCCGCCCGACGTCGCTGGACGAATTGCGCCATCAGGGACGCAACGCACGCCTGCTTCCGGGTGAGGGATGTATCGACATCGTGGCCATGCTCCAGGCGCTGCCGTGCGTGCCGGTCAGCGTCGAGGCGCCGGTCCAGTGGCGGGCACCTGCCGGAGTGCGGGCCCGAGCCGCGTTGCGGGCGGCCCGCGGCGTCGTCTCGCTCGCCGACGCCGGTCGACTACCGTTGTCTGCGTGATCCGGTCTGGACAAGCCGATGTACCCGGCTCGTGATCGACGGACCCGCACGCACTTCGGCTGAGACGGCGCACAAGCCCCTGCGCACGATGCTCGGCCTCGTCGGACTGGCCGCGGCGATCCTCTCCGGTGTCGGGGTGGCGGTGCACTTCTTCGGCCCCGTCAGCACGGCGGTCACGTTGCTGGCGTCGTTCAGCCCACTTTTCGGGGTAACCGCGGCGGTGTCGGCGGGGTTGCTCGTCGCCGCACGATTCCGGGCGGGGGCGGTGGCGGCGCTGCTCGTCTCGCTTGTCGGGGTGGCCGCGCAACTGCCCCTCTACCTCGGTGAGCCGGTCTCCGCGGCGGTGCACGCACCGAAGGTCAGGCTCCTGCAGGCGAACATCCGGCTCGGCGAAGCCGACGCGCGGGCGTTGGTCGGTCGAGTCCGCAGCGACCGGGTGGACCTGCTCACCGTCGCCGAATTGACCGGGACCGCGGTGCGGCGGTTGGCGTCCGCCGGCCTCGACCAGGTGTTGCCGTTCTCGTATCTACGCCCGCGGGAAGGCGGTGGGGGAGAGGGCATTTACTCCCGGTACCCGCTCAGCGGCACCGAGGAGTTGCCCGGCCTGCAGCACAACAATCTGCGCGCTGCCGTGCACGTGCCCGGGGCCGAACCCGTCGCCCTCTATGCCCTGCATCCGTTGCCGCCCTATCCGGAGCCGGCCTGGCGGTGGGCGCTCGAACTCGACCGCATCGGCGCGATCCTCGCTGCGGACCGGCGACCGCTGCTCGTCGGTGCCGATTTCAACTCCACCTACGACCACGAGCGGTACCGCAACCTGCTGCGCGCTGGCGGTCGCGACGGCGTGGCCCTCGTCGACGCCGCCGAGTTCCTCGGGTCCGGCATCGTCGCGACGTACCCGGCGGACAGCTGGTACCCGGCCGTGTTGGCCATCGACCGCATCCTGACGCGCGGAACCACGCCGGTGTCGTTCGATCGGGTCGGTCTCCCCGGCTCGGATCATCACGGCGTGATGGGTGACGTACTGCTGGCAGAGTCCGCAGACCGCTGAGCCTGCTCGCCGATGAGGGCGACGACACGGCCGACGTGTGGTTCCCGAACCACCGAGTCGTGGTCGCAGTGAATCCTCTGCACCGTCAGATCGCCGGTGAGCACCAGGGGCCACACGCACTCGTCGTCGAGGTTGAAGCTACTGAGTACCAACAGGGTTCGCCCGTCGTAGGGCCGCGGACGGTGCAGCCGGCCAACCCGTACTCCGACCTCCCGCAGCGCTTCGACCTTCTGTCCGAGCGTGCCGTCGACGATCCCGGCCACCGGCAACCAGAGTCGGTGCCGCCACAGCACCGAGCGATCCACAGGGGATTGCTCGAGCAGGGTCGACCGCACGCCCCGCAGTGACCTGCGAGCCTTGCGGACCGTCCTCGGCGGCAGGAACGGGTCGAGCATCGTGACCAGCTCGACGGTGTGGCCCATCGCCGTCAGCCGGTTGGCGACATCCATCGCGATGAAGGCGCCGAGGGAATGCCCGACCACGGTGTAGGGCCCCTGCGGCTGCAGTGCCAACAGGTCGTGGAGGTGCCTGCGGGCGGCGCGGCCGATGGTCCAGTCGGGCAAGGCCCGGTTCTCCAGTCCGTGTGCCTGGAATGCGACGACGGCAGTGTCACCGCTGGCGCGGTGCGCGAACGGCGCGAAGGAGAGGGCCGAGGCGCCCGCCCCGGCGAAACAGAACACCGTTTGCCGTGTCGATTCGGTGGGTGGGCGCAACAGGACGGTGGTCGGGGCGACGGCGTGACGCCGGGTACGCGGGCCGCCGATGCCGCGTGCGCCGACGAGTTTGGCGAACTGCGCCACGGTGGGGGCGCCGGCGAGATCGGAGGCGGCCAGCACGACGCCGTGCCGTGCGCCGACGACGGTGATCATCTGCTGCACGTTGAGTGAATCGCCGCCAAGGGCGTAGAAGTTCTCGTCGCGGCCGACCCGGTCCAATCGGAGCACACCGGCCCAGCAGTCGGCGATCTCGGTCTCGAGTCCGGGTCGGGGATCTTCGATGGGGCCGCGCACCGGCGCGGGGAGCACGTGGCGGTCGACCTTGCCGCGTTCGTTGCGCGGGAGGGTTTCCAGCATCACGACGTGGGTGGGCACCATCCAGGCGGGCAGGCGGGTGTGCAGTTGCGCGCGCACTTCGGCGACGGCCGGCGTGCGGGTCCCGGGCGCGGGCGCGACGTAGGCGGTCAGCACCGGGGTCCCGGAAACCTGATCCGCGACGACGAGCGCCTCGCGGATCCCCGGGCACTCCAGCAGCGCAGCCTCGACTTCTGCCGGCTCGACCAGGTAGCCACGGATCTTGACCGCGGCATCCATGCGGCCGAGAACCACCAGCACGCCGTCGCCGGTGATGCGGGCGCGATCGTTGGTCACGAATGTCGTTGTTCCATCGGCGTTGTCGACGAACACCGTGGTCGCCCTCTGCGGCTTCAGGTAGCCGGCGGCCAGGTACGGCGAGGTCACGGTCAGCCGCCCCTGGTCGTCGACCGCGAGCCTCTTGTGCGGTACCGGAATGCCCGCGGGCACGACGCCCGCGGGGATGTCGTCGGTCGGCCAGACGTCGAAGTGCGCGATTCCGAGGGTCTCCGACGAACCGGCCCAGTTGGTCAGCACAGCATTCGGCGCCAGTTCCCGTCCCCGCCGGATGACGTTGCCGTACAGCGGCTCTCCGGTGGTGATGATTCGCTGGACCCGATCCAGCGGGTTTCCGTCCACGGCGTCGGTCAGCGACTGGAGGAACGACGGTGTGCACATGACGATGTCGGCCTCGGCGAGTCTGTCCAGTGCCGCCTCGGGGGTGCAGTCGCGCGGCTCGATCGCGATGACCTCGGCGCCCGACAGCAGGCAACCGATGAGTACGTTGAGACCGGCCGCGAAACTCACCGGCATGCAGAGCGCGACCCTGCGGCCCTCGGTGATGCCGAACCGGTCGCGATGGAGCACCCAGTCCGCCAGCCACGTTCCGTTGGTGTGCAGTACCGCTTTCGGTTCGCCGGACGAACCGGACGTGAACTGGATGCTGGTGACCGTCCGGACCCCGACGCTCGGTGGCTGCCCGTAGGTCGCGAACGGACCGTGCGGCCGGTCGGCCGTCCACACCACCTGCCGTCCGGCGAGCCCGTCCACCAACGGGTGGTGCCGGTCGTCGACGACGACGAGGTCGAGGTGGTATTCCTGTTCGGCGAGGGCGTCGAGAATGTGTCGCACCCGGTCGTGGGGCAGCCCGGTGTCGAGGGGGACCAGGGGCGCTCCGGCGGCGAAGCTGCCGAGGATCACCGCAGCGGTGTCCGTGTCGAGGCCGCCGATGAGGGCCAGCGGCGAGTCGGGTGCTGCGCGGTTACGCAGGGCCGCCGTCCAGTTCGCCGCGGTGCGGCCGAGTTCGCCGTAGGTGACCGAGCCGTTCTCGGTGCGCAGTGCGACGTGCTCGGCGCGGGACCGGACCACCTCGGAGAAACGGTCGGCGACGCAGCGATGCTCGACCGGCCGCTCCACGGAGAGGTCCGGACGTACGTGGACCTTCGCCTCGATTTCCAGGCTGCCGCCGCGGGGCATGCGCGCCACCCTGCGCAGCAGCACGACCGTCGGCCCCGCGACGATCAGCGTGCAGACCATCTCGGCGGCGAGGTAGGTGTAGCCGACGGCGTCGATGCCCCAGTGCGGGGTCGTCGCGATGACGCCGGTGACAACGACGATCCCCAGCAGGATCTGTGCGGTGACCGCCAGACGGAGCCGGCGCTGCAGCCGCGCCAGCGCGGTGTAGATCGTCATCAACGCGACCGACGGCAGCGTGAAGGCCATGACGCGGATGAGCATCGTGCCGTGCTCCGCGTAGTGCGGTCCCAGGATGCTGAGGATCATCGGGGCGGCCACCAGCAGCGTCACACAACCGGTCAGCGCTGCGCCCCCGCAGAGCAGGACGAATCGCACTGTGCACGAACGCAGGTCGGCCCCAGGTGTGGACGCGGTGGCGATGAACGGGGCGGCGGTGGCTCCGATCAGGACCCCGAGGGTGTTCACCACCAGCCAGCACATCGAGAAGTACGCGTTCATCTCGGTGCCCAGCCGGGCGACGACGATCAACGGCACCAGCAGCGGCACGATCACGCCGACGGCGTTGATGGCGTAGGAGCTGGCGAAGAACTGGACCAGCTCGCGCCTCGGAGGCAGGCCGGACAAGCCTTCGCGGCGCGCCGTCTCGCGCCTGATGACGACGATCGCGATGATCGCGGTGATGACCGCGGCGGGCGCCACCCACGACCAGACGATGGCCGAGCCGGTCGCCAGCGGGATGAGCGCGGCCACCGCGATCAGCTTCGCGGTCGACTGCCCGATGTTCTTCGTGGCGATGGTGCGCGCGCGCCCCAGCCCGATGAGAACCTGGTCCTGCAGCGCATAGATCGCGAGAACGGCGACGAACAACGGGAACAGCACGGCCTCGAGGCCATCCGGGAACAGTGCCCGCGGACCGACCAGCGCGAACACCGTTCCGAACAGCAGTGCCGCGCAGGCGACGAACGCGGTGCCCGCCCGCACCAGCCGCTGGGCGCGCGCGCCCGCCAGCGGCAGGAATCGTTCGTAGAGGCTGCCGAGACTGAAGTTCGCCAGGATCGCGATGAGCGTCGCCGAGGAGATGATGGCCGACGCGCGGCCCACCTCGGCGGTGTCATAACCCCGCGCCGCCACCGTCCAGAACACGAATCCGAGCACGCCCGTGGCCGCGCTCGACGTCATCACGGCCGCGATGTCGACGCCGAGGGCATTGCCCTGCAGGCGCCGACCGAGGGCCGAGCGTGTGGGTTCCCCAGCCGAAGAGGCGGTTTCCCGGGTGCGCAGGGTGTCGAGGCTGCCTGAGGTCGGCATGGAAGAGGATTCCTAGCGGGAGCGGCCGGCGCATTCGGTCGAGCGGGGCGGTGGTGACTGCTTGCGTGAGGATACTAAAGCCACCAAAGAATGGTTAGGCTATCCAAAGTTGTGACGCTGGTCATAACCGCGGCACGTAGCCTCCCGGGCTTCACCCTGTTTCGCTAGGGTCCCTCATGGTTAAGGCGAAATATGTGCCGGCTATCCCCTGAACGTCACCCGCGCTACTGCATAGGGCGCTGAAAGAAACATCTAGACAAGGAGTTCCACGTCTTGACTGACATCGTGCCGGAATCAGACGTGCGGCGTGGGGCAAATATCAGCAACTTTTTACGAGATATCCATCGGCAACGCCCCAGCAAATCTTCCGAAGCGGCGGGCGATGGCGCGGCCGCGGCGGCGAAGACCGATCACACCGCCAGGCCCACGGTCAGCGTGGTGCTCCCGACCCGCAACGAGGCGCGCAACCTGCCCTACGTCGCAAAGCGGATGCCGCCCGTCGACGAGATCATCGTGATCGACGGGGGGTCGCAGGACGGCACCGCCGATGTCGCGCGCGGACTGTGGCCGAACGCGACGGTCATCGAGCAGACCAGGGCCGGCAAGGGCAATGCGCTGGCCTGCGGCTTCCGTGCGGCCACCGGGTGACGGCTTCGAGATCGAGACCGTGATCAATGTGCGCGCCGCCCGGGGTGGATGGCTGATCCGGGAGGTGGGCAGTTTCGAGGGGAAACGGATCTACGGGCGCAGCAACCTCAACGCGGTCACCGACGGCCTGCGCGTGTTGCGGACCATCCGCCGAGAGCGACGCGAGCACCGGGCGATCCGTTCGGTCGCCGCCGCCGGCTGGTCACCGTGACCAAGCAACCCCCTCGGCCGGCCGACCCGGTGGCACCCGCCATCTCGATCAGCGTGGTCATCTGCTGTTACACGTGGGAGCGCAGGCAGCGGCTGGGTGCCGCCGTGGACGCCGCGCTCGCGCAGACCCGCGGCCGCGACGAGCTGATTGTCGTCGTCGACGGCAATGAACAGCTGTTCCGTGTTCTCGCCGCTGCCTATGGCAGCCGGGTGACGTTCCTGCAGAACGCGTTTCGGCGCGGCCTGTCCGGTGCGCGGAACACCGGGCTGCTGGCGGCCTCCGGAGAGGTCCTGGTGTTTCTCGACGACGACGCCGTGCTGCGCCCGGCGGCGCTGGACGCAGTGCGGACCGCGTTCGCCGACCCGTTGGTCGCCGCACTGGGCGGTGCGGTCCATCCGGCTTGGCACGACGGATCCGAACCCGGTTGGTTTCCTGCGGAATTCGGCTGGGTGGTGGGGTGCGACTACCGCGGACTGCCCCCCGACGGCGCGGCGATCCGCAACCCGATCGGGGCGGCGATGGCCGTGCGGCGAGCGGAGCTGACCGCCATCGGCGGCTTCTCCGACCGCCTCGGCCGCGTCGGCGCCCTGCCGACGGGCTGTGAGGAGACGATGATGGGGATCGAGCTGAGTCGTCGCGACCCGCAGGCCCGCATCGTCCGCCAGACCGCGTTCGCGGTGTCACATTCGGTGCCGCGGGACCGGACGACGGTGGCCTACTTCGTCCGACGCTGCTTCCACGAGGGGCGGAGCAAGGCGATCCTGACAGGTCTCTGCGGGCAGCGGTCATCGCTGGAGAGCGAACGCACCTACACGACGAGGACGCTGCCCTCGGGCCTCTGGCGCGCCAGGCGCCGGCCCGCACGGATGCTCGCGCTGGCCGCGGGTCTGCTGGTGACGGCGGCCGGCTATCTGGCGGGGCTGGTCGAGACGACGCGGCGACGGAGGAGCGCTCGACAGTGAGAATCGTTCGCGCGCTGCACAATGCCCGGGTCACGGGGTGGGCCTCCCTGGTGACGCTGGGGTATTTCGCGGCCGAGTGGGTCGTCTCGGCGACGTGGCGCGGCCACTACGGATACCGCGAGGACCTGATCGGCCCGCTGGGTACCGCGTTCTGCGGGCCGGCGGGCAACTGGCCGTGCAGTGATCTCTACCGCGTGATGAACGTCGGACTGGTGTCAACCGGCCTGGCGATCGTGTTCGTCGCGGCGAGCATGCTCGCACAGCGTGTCGCCGAACGCGGGCCCGCGATCCTGTTGCTTTCCGCGGGAATCGGTTTGGCGGCGTCCGGCGTCATCACCCAGCAGGTCGACTACTCCTGGAACCTCACCGCGATCGTGGCGTTCATGACGTTGGGGTCGGTCAGCGTGCTGTTCATCGCGATGGGATCGACGTCCGCACTGTCGGCCGAGCGACGCGGCGTGGCCGTGGTCGCCGGGGTGGTCAGCCTCGTCGGATACCTGACGTTCATGGGCGGGCACACCATCTTCGGGTCGGGCGGGGCGCAGCGGATGGCGATCTACGGAATTCTGGTGGCCGTCATCGCCCTGTGCACCTCGCGGCTGCGGGCCACCCCCGCCGCCTCCGTCGACGCCAGGCAACTCGTCGAGGATCTGCGGTGAGGAACCGACGTCTGTGTGCCCTTCTTCGTCGCGCTGCTGCGTTGACCTGTGCCGTCGCGCTGTGCGGGTGCGCGACGACGATCGGACGCGCCGATCCGACCGGACCCCGGGTGCTCTTGCTCGACGAGTTCGACGGCCCGGCGGGCGCCCCACCGTCGTCGCAATGGCGGTACGACACCGGTGGCGGCGGCTGGGGCAACAACGAACTGCAGGTCTACACCGACGACCCGGCCAACGTCAGCCTCGACGGCGCGGGCCGTCTTGCGATCACCGCGCAAGGTGACGACCTGGACCGGATCACATCCGCCCGGATCACCACCAGGGGGACCATGGAGTTCGTCTCGGGCCGCGCCGAGGCGCGCATCGCGTTACCCGCGGGCACCGGTCTTCACTCGGCGTTCTGGCTGCTCGGCAGCGACATCGACCGGGTCGGGTGGCCCGCGGCCGGCGAGATCGACGTCATCGAGACCCTCAACGACGCCACCGAGTTCCACACCGGCATCCACGCGCCCAGGCGGGGATCGGCACGGGGCCAGGAGGTTTCGGCGGCCGGGCCTGCGCCCTTCCCACTGGTCGGCGAGTTCCACACCTACTGGGTCGAGCGGAGCCCCGGCCGCATCGTCACCGGAATCGACGACGTGACGTTGTTCACGGCAACGCCGGCCGACCTGGCGCCCGACAGCCGGTGGGTTTTCGACGCGCCGTTCTTCCTGTTGCTGAACCTCGCGGTCGGCGGAAACTGGCCCGGCCCTCCGGACGCCTCGACGCCGAGTCCGTCGACGATGCTGGTGGACTCGGTGAGGGTGGTGGCGCTGTGACGCCGCCAATCACCGTCATCGATCCGGCCATGCCGCCCCAGGCGCACCCGACCTGGCCCGGCGCCCGCTGGATCGGAATGCTCGACCTCGACCGGGCCCAGCCTCACCCCGACGGCGATGTGGAGTTCGTCGCCCGACATGCGCAGCACTATCGGCACGCGCGGGTCCTGGTGCGGCATCGGCTGCGGCCCATCGCCTTCGTCGAAGTCCCCATCGTCGACGGCCGGGTGCGTGTCAACGTGTCGGCCGCGACCCGGCCCGACGAGCCCGAGCAGCTTCGTGCGGTGCCGCCGATGTCGGTGGTGGTGTGCACCCGCGACCGGCCGGATCAACTGGCCGACGCACTGGAATCGATTCTGTCGCTCGACTACCCGGACTACGAGGTGGTGGTGGTGGACAACGCGGCGCGCACCGATGCCACCGCGCGGGTCGTCGGACGGTTCGATGCCGCCCGGGTGCGCCGCGTGGCGGAGCCCGTTGCGGGCCTGTCGACGGCGAGGAACGCCGGTCTGCGTGCAGCTCGCCACGAGATGGTGGCCTTCACCGACGACGACGTCGTCGTCGATCGCCACTGGCTGCGCGGCATCGCCCGTGGCTTCGGCCGTGCGCCCACGGTGTCGTGTGTGTCCGGAATCGTGCCGAGCGGTGAATTGCGCACTGCCGCGCAGGCGTATTTCGACCAGCGGGTCTCCTGGTCAGGATCGCTACGGCCCCGGGTGTTCAGCATGGCCGAACCTCCGGCGGATCGGCCACTGTTCCCGTTCCAGGTGGGACGCTTCGGCACCGGCGCCAACTTCGCGGTCCGGCGCGACCGCGTTCTGGAACTCGGAGGTTTCGACGAAGCCCTGGGCGCAGGCACGGCCGCGCAGGGAGGCGAAGACCTCGACCTGTTCTTCAGGGTGCTCACCGCCGGCGATGCACTGGTCACCGAACCGTCGGCGATCGTCTGGCACCGGCACCGCAGCGACACCGAGGCGTTGCTCGCCCAGGCTCGCGGCTACGGCCTGGGTCTGGGCGCGTGGCTGACGAAGGTGGCACTGGACCGGTCACACCGGCGGTTGGCCGCCGAGGTGATTCGACGCCAGTTCCGGTCGTCACTGCGCGCCGGCGTGGAGTACGGCGCGATCATGACTTCGCCCACCGATTTCGGCGAGGACGTGCCGTCGTGGGTGGGACGTAGAGAGGTGCTGGCCGTGCTCGGCGGTCCGCGGGCACTGTGGCTGGGCAGACGGCAACGCACTGGCGGCGTATCGGCGGGTCACCGGTGACCGCGACGCTCGAGCCGATCGTCGACGCCGGGAAACCGTCGAGGATGTCGACCCCACCGCCGATGTGGCACCGGCTGCCCGCCGGGCAGTTCCGATTGGCAGACCTCGCCGCCGTGGGTGCGGCGGTGGGCGCGATCGCCCTGATGGACCTGCCGAGCACGATGCGTGCGGTGTGCCTCGCGGTGTTCATGGCCATCGGGCCCGGCGCGGCGGTGTTGACCTGGGTGCGCATTCCGCGACCGGCCCTGCCCTCATCGGTACCGGTGCTGGGCGCGGCGATCATCACGCTCGTGGCCATCGTCGCGATGTGGTCCTATCGGTGGAGGCCCCCCGACATCCTCTGGGTCGAGGTGGTTGCCGTCGCAGCCAGCAGCGCATTCTGGTACTACCGCACCGGAAACACCGTGATGGCCGCCGGTCGGCAGTGGCGCCGGCGCACCGTTGTCGGACCGGCACGCAGATCCTTTGTCCGGCAGAATCTCTCGCTGCTGCTGAGTGGGCTCGCGATCGCGGTCTGGGTGGCGGCGGTGCCCGGCCTTCCCGGGGTGGACGCCAGCTACTACGGCCTCTTGTTCTCCGGCACGGGTCCGCTGCTGGCGGTGTGCATCGTGCTGTGCTCCTCGGCGCTGCTGGTCGCGGTGCGCGGCCGCCAGTTGCTTCCCGCCGCCGTCGCGGTCGGTGCGGCGATCACCGTGGCCCGGGTGACGACGGTCGTGGCGACCGAGGTTCCGCTCTACGACTGGACCTACAAGCACCTCGCCGTCGTCGACTACATCATGGTGCACGGGCGGATCGCGCCCGACGGCACCGACATCTATGCCCAGTGGTCCGCCTTCTTCGTCACCTGGGCGTGGTTCTGCGAGGTGACCGGGATTCCCGCGATCACCGTCGCGCACGTTTTCGCACCGGTGATGCACGTCCTGATCGCCCTCGCGGTGTACAGCGCCGCACGTGTCATCGGGCGTTCCCGACGGACCGCGGTCACCGCCGCGTTCATCGCCGAGATCACGAACTGGGTTGGGCAGGACTACTTCTCGCCGCAGGCGTGGTCGGTGGTCCTGGTGTTCGGCATGCTGGTGCTGCTGTTGGCGTCGCCGCGCAGCCCTGCCTGCGGGGTGCTGGCGATCGGGGTGTTCGCTGCGACCGTGCCCACCCACCAGCTGACACCGTTCTGGGCGGTGGGCGCGGCCTGCCTGCTCTGCGCCCTCAAGGCGGCCAGACCGCGATGGGTCGCGCTGGTCATGGCGGCGATCGCGGCCGCCTATCTCGTGCTGAACCTGGAGGCGGTGCTGCCCTACGGGTTGCTGTCCGGCGGCAGCCCGTTGAGCAATGCCACGAGCAACATCCTGACCTCCGGACTGCCCGCCAAGGACTTCACCTCCGCGGTGGTGCGGGTGCTGTCCATCCTGGTGGTGCTCACCGCCTTCGCCTGTGCTGTCTGGTCGCGGCGACGGAAGCGCCCGGTGTTGGCGCTCGGCATCGTCGCCTTCAGTTCGTTCGGTCTGCTCCTCGGACAGAGCTACGGCGGTGAGGCGATCTTCCGGGTGTACCTGTACTCACTTCTGGGTTGTGCGATCCTGATCGCCCCGGCGGTGGTCGCGGCGATGGACGGGGTCGGTGGCGGCGTACGCCGGGTACTCGCAAGGGCAGTGGCGGTGATCGGGCTGACCGGTGTGGCGGTCGCCGGGTTACACGGCTATGTCGCGTTGTGGCCCTTGATCTTCGAGACGCGCGCACAGGTCGATCTGATGGAGACGCTCACCAGGGACGCGGATATCCGCACCAGATTCGTGATGCTCAGATTGGGCGGTATGCCGTCGCGGGTCAATGCCGACTATGCCGAACTGACGCGGTTCAACCCCTACTACGACGAGCCGGTCAGCTACGACCTGTGGGACGGCCGAGATCCCAATCTGCCGCAACTGAAGGCGACGTTCCCGAGCGAGGACGACCTGAGGACGCTCAACGACGACGTGACCGACGGCGTCTACACGGCGTACGTGATCTTCAGCGAACAGTCGAACAAGGCGATTCGCTACTACGGTGACTTCCGGCCGGATGCTGTCGGGCTCGTGCAGGATGCGATCCGGCGGTCACCGAAGTGGACGTTGGTCCACGAACACGGCGAAACCGCGGTCTTCCGCAGCGTCAACGAGTACTGGGCGCCGCACAACCACGGCGGTGAGCGGTGAGCGGGCCGGGGTCGGTCAGCGCCGCGACGAGGCACCGACGAGTGAGCGGGCCTGATCCGCGACGGAGTCGAGCGCGCGGCCGATCTGCGTGGCGTCGAACACCGAGTCGTGGAACTCCGCGGTGAGCCAGAGTGCGCCCATGACCGTGGAGGTCGTGACAGTCACCCCGCAGGGTCCGGTCGGGTCACTGGCGACCAGGACGCGGGCCTCGGCGGGGTCGGTGAAGGGCCACTGACCCGATCGCGGGATGTTGCCGATGCTGGAGTGCAGCAGCCGTAACCGCCGTCGGGCGGGGACGGCCCACTCGGCGGCCTGCCCGGAACGGATCGCGGCGCGGGTCTTGAGGGTGCCCGCGATCAGGTTGGCCACCGGCCGCGCCATCGCGTTGGCCGCCGCCATCTGCGCGTGCAGCCCGTCCGGTCCCGCCTGGCTGTCGAGCTCGAAATCCAGTCCGGCGGTGAACGAGGCGAGCGTCTGGTGGCGCTTCGGAAGGTAGCGGCGCACGTCGAAAGGCAGGGTGACAATGGGATCGACGTCGAACCCGGCGGCGGCGAAGGCCTCGTGGAGGGCGTGGGTGTGAACGGCGAACAGGCTGACGCCGGGCATCTTATGATCCCGCTGAGCCCGTAGCTCGGCGACCTCGGTCGCCGGTATCTTCGCGACGCGGGTGGCAGGGGACGGTGCGATGTCGACGATGTCCCGGTCCTGTGGTCGAGGGGGGTTTCCGACGTTGTGGCGATGCTGGCGCCACAACGGCAGCAACCGGTGGGGACCCCGGCCGAGTGTCCGCACACCGGCCCGCAGCAGCGGCGGGACTGACTGCCGGTAGGGCTCCCAGACACTCCGATCCGCCGGATCCAGGTTGCCGAACAACACGTCGATGACGGTGTGCAGCAACGGTATCTCGCCGAGACCGTGACTGAAGTCGATGGCCAGGTAGTCCCCGGCGTCGAGAACGCGGATCCCTGCGCCCTGGCCCCGCCGCAGCGTCGTCAGCAGGGTGATCGGGTCGGCACCCGCCGGCATGTCCGTGGCGGACACGGCATCGCGGACGTCCTCCGGTGCGTAGCGCCACCGCGTCTGCCGCGTCGACGGCTGTAACCCCACCCGCGTCAGCGGGCCGACCGCTGCCAGTGCCGCGAAGCGGGCGGTGAGTTGCTCGGTGGACGGCATCTGTACGGGGCCGACGATGACCGCCGAGCGCCGGTTGCTGTGCTGCACGTCGAGCGTCGCAACCCGAACGGTGTCCGGTTTCCTGCGACGCGGAGGTGAGGCCATTAACCTTCAGAACCTATCAGAGCGCAAACCAGCTGTTCGCGGCGATTCTGGCAAAGGGGGACAAGGTAATCGCGCTGCCGCCGCAAACCCGTTTAGTACCTTCTGAGGATGGTCAGCAATCGGTGGACGACCGAGCGAGGCGCTGCGGCCGCCGGATTCCGCGGACGTGGGTTGTGGCAGGCGGCGGCGGCGGTCGCGGCCGGGTACGGCCTGTTCCTGATCGTCACGGCCGCCCGTCTCCCTGCGGGCGCCGAGTTGACCGGCCAGTTCGCGCTGCAGCCCGCCGTGAAGGCGCTCGCCGCCGTGTTGCTTGCCGGCGCGGCGCTCACCCACCCCATCGCGCGGGAGCGCCGCTGGCTGACGGGTGCGCTGCTGTTCTCGGCAATGGGTGACTTCCTGCTCGCGATGCCCTGGTGGGAACCGTCGTTCGTACTCGGGCTCGCGGCATTCCTGATCGCCCATCTGTGTTTTCTGGCGGCACTGCTCCCACTGGCGGCGTCCTCGCCCGGCCGCGTCGCGGGTGTGACGATCATGGCGGCCGCCTGTGTCGCGCTGCTGGTGTGGTTCTGGCCCCGGCTCGTCGCCGAGGGCATGGCCGTGCCGGTCACGCTGTACATCGCGGTGCTCGGCGCCATGGTGGGTGCCGCGTTGCTCGCCGACCTCCCGACACCGTGGACCGCGGCCGGCGCGGTGTGCTTCGCGATCTCCGACGCGATGATCGGCATCGGCAGGTTCGCACTGCCGCCGGAGAACGCCGAAGCGCTGGCGGTGCCGATCTGGTGGGTGTATGCGACCTCGCTGCTGCTGATCACGGCCGGATTCCTGTCCGGGCGGTCGTCGGAGCCGTCTGCTAGACCAGCGGAGTGACAGCCACCAGGCACGCGGCCGAACACGAGCCGGTCGCTCGCGTGCTGCCGATGCTCACGGTGCCGCACCTGGACCGAGAGTTCGACTATCTGGTGTCGACGGACCAGTCCGACGACGCCCAGCCGGGGGTGCGTGTCCGGGTTCGGTTCCACGGCAGACTGGTCGACGCCTTCGTTCTCGAAAGACGTTCGGACACAGACCATGTCGGCCAACTCCGGTGGCTCGACAAGGTCGTGTCGGCCGAACGGGTGCTAACCCACGACGTGCGTCGGCTGGCCGACGCGGTCGCCGCACGGTATGCAGGCACCCGCGCCGACGTGCTGCGTCTGGCCGTCCCGCCCCGGCACGCCAACGTCGAGAAGAAGCCGCCACCGCAGCTCGAGGCACTCGAAGCACCTCCCGCCGACGGCATCGACACGTCGGGATGGTCCTCCTACACCGGCGGTCCGCAGTTCATCGCGGCGCTGGGGGACGGACGCGCGGCGCGGGCCGTCTGGCAGGCGTTACCGGGGGAGTCGTGGCCGCAGCGGCTGGTCGAATGCGCTGCGGTGACGGTGAACGCGGGTCGCGGCGTCCTGATGGTGGTGCCCGATCAGCGCGACGTGGACCGGCTCCACGCCGCGGCGTTGGCCGAGGTGGAGCAGTCCAGGGTGGTCGCGTTGTCGGCGGGTCTGGGTCCGGCCGAGCGCTACCGCCGGTGGCTGTCGGTGTTGCGGGGTGATGCGCGGCTGGTGATCGGCACGCGCAGCGCGGTTTTCGCACCCGTGGCCGAATTGGGGCTGGTGCTGTTGTGGGACGACGGCGACGATTCGCTGGCCGAGCCGCGAGCTCCCTATCCGCACGCCCGTGAGGTGGCGATGCTGCGCGCCCACCAGGTGCGCTGCGCAGCGCTGATCGGTGGCTTCGCGCGCACCGCCGAAGCCCAGGCGCTGGTGCGCAGCGGCTGGGCACACGATCTGGCGGCATCGCGGCAGACACTGCGGGCGAGGGCGCCGCGTGTGGTTGCGCTGGAGGACAGCGCCTACGCACAGGAACGTGATCCGGCCGCCCGCACCGCGAGGCTGCCCTCGGTCGCCCTCGACGCGGCGCGCACCGCGCTCGCCGCCGGCTCACCGGTGCTCGTTCAGGTACCCCGGCGCGGGTATGTGCCCGCACTCGCGTGCGGACGGTGCCGAGCCATCGCCAGGTGCAGGCATTGCACGGGTCCGATGTCGCTGCCCGGCCGCGATGCCCCGCACGTGGAGTGCCGGTGGTGCGGTCGTGAGGAGTTGGCGCCGCGCTGCGCGCGGTGCGGTTCGGACGCGGTGCGCGCAGTGGTGGTCGGTGCCCGCCGCACCGCCGAGGAGCTGGGCCGGGCGTTCCCCGGGAAGCCGGTGATCACCTCGGGTGGCGACAGCGTCGTGGACTCCGTGCCGCACCGCCCCGCCGTCGTCGTCTCGACTCCCGGCGTCGAGCCCGCCGCAGATGGCGGCTACGGCGCCGCGTTGCTGCTCGACGGCTGGGCGTTGCTGGGAAGGCAGGATCTGCGCGCCGCCGAGGACACGCTGCGGCGCTGGATGGCGGCGGCCGCGCTGGTGCGCAGCCGCGCCGAGGGCGGCCTCGTCGTGGTGGTCGCGGAATCCGCGATACCCACCGTGCAGGCACTCGTCAGGTGGGATCCGATAGGACATGCCCAGGCCGAGTTGGACTCCCGCGAGGAGGTCGGCCTGCCTCCGGCGGTGCACATCGCGGCGGTGGACGGCACGCCGGCCGCCGTGGCGGCGCTGCTGGACGCCGCGGAGCTACCGCAGGCCGGTGAACGGATCGGACCGGCGGACCTGCCGGTCGGGGCACGACGGCCCCCCGGCGTCGCCGCCGAACTGCCGGTCAGCAGGATGCTGGTGCGGGTCCCCCGCGAGGGCGGGCTGGCCATGGCCGCGGCGCTGCGCAAAGCCACCGCGATCCAGAGCGCACGCCACGATCAGGATCCGGTTCGTGTGCAGATCGACCCATTGCACATAGGGTGATCTTGACAAAACCGACAGGAGGTCGCATGGGACGTCTGCTCAGGTGGCTGATCCCGTTGTTCCTCATCGGTTTTGGGTTGCTGTGGCCCGTTGTGTTCCAGGGCGGAACCGACTCCTCCGGCGCCTCGGACGTCTACGACCCGGTGGTGATCACCGACTACGACGTCGACATGACGGTGGACACCGCTGGAGACATGACCGCCGTCGAAACCATCACCACGGAGTTTCCCAGCGGGCGCCACGGCATCTTCCGCTATTGGGACGTCGCCAACCAGAACGACCCGCGAGTGCGCCAGCGGCCGCTGGTGAACTCGGTGCTGCTCGACGGCGACCCGGTGCCCTACCAGATGTTGTGGGAGGACCGTCAGCGGTTCCGGGTGGCCAAGATCGGCGATCCGGATCGCACCCTCGGTGCCGGCACCCACGTCTTCGAGATCCGGTACACCATCGCCGGCGTCCTCGACCCCGGTGACACCGGCGCCGACAAGCAGTTCGCGGAAACCACCGGCAGCACCGAGCCCTCATCGACGGCTCCGCCGTCCGAGCCCTCATCGACGGCTCCGCCGTCCGAGCCCTCATCGACGGCTCCGCCGTCGGTCTTCTTCTGGAACGTCATCGCCCCGTCCTGGAACAACCGCATCGACCGGGCCGACATCACCGTCACCCTGCCCACCGCGGTCGGCGTCGCGCAGTGTTCGGTCGGTCTCGGCGTCGGTCGTGCCTGCGACGACCTGACCATCCGCGGCAATACGGTGACCCTGTCGGCAACCGCGCTTCCGCCCCGCACCCCGGTCACGCTGCGCGCCGGTGTGGACGTCCCGGCCCCGGCGCGGCAGAACCTGCCCTGGCCGCACGCCTGGGATGCGGTCCTGGGGCAGTCTGTCGGCGGCGTGATCTGGATGGTCGCGCTGACCGCGATCTTCGGGCTCGGCGGGCTGCTGTGGTACCGGATGACCCTCGAGCGGTCGCCGGGCTTCCCGCTGCAGTACGCGCCGCCGCTGGGGCTGGGGCCGGTTCAGACCGAGTACATCCGCACCGAGGCGGTGCCCAAGAACGGCCTGACCGCAACGCTGTTCCATCTGGCCGAACGCAGACTCATCACCCTGCAGCAGGTCGGTGACAAGCAGTGGAACGTCCGCGGTATCGGTGACACGCGCCAGTGGGCGGCCATGGACCCGGTCGGGCTCGCGGTCGCCAAGCGGCTGAAGGTGACGAAGTCCGGCGCCGTGTTCGAAGCCAAGAAGACGGTCAAATCCGGTGAAAGACTCAGCAAGGCGAAGACCGACATGACCAAGGCCGTCGAGAAATGGTCCATCGACGGCGGACTGATGGTCAAGCGCAACAAGGAACTCTGGGTCCGCGTGGCCAACGCGGTCGCCTTCGTCCTGATGATCTGCTCGTTCTTCCGGTGGGGATTCCCCAGCACCATGTGGGCACTGCCGTTCGCGGCGTTCTTCATTCTCTCGGCGGGGTCGTGGAACGCTGGGGTCGGCACCCGCCGCACCGCCGCCGGCCGCGAGCTGTGGTCGCGCGCAGGCGGTTTCCACCGCATGTTGGCCACCGACTCTGCGGAGGCCCGCTTCGACTTCGGGGCGAGAAAAGACCTATACAGCGCCTACGTCCCGTTCGCGGTCGCCGCAGGCGCCGCCGCCCTGTGGGCGAAGAAGTACGAGGCATACACCGGTTCCGTTGCACCCCAGCCGGATTGGTACAGCACGTCGTCGACGACGGGGGCGACCGGCTTCTTCGCAGGCTCAGGGGGTCCGGACTTCGACAGTTTCGAGTCGGCCCTGTCGTCCTCGATCGGTGCCTACACCGCCTCGCAGTCGTCATCGAGCGGCGGCAGCAGCAGCGGTGGCGGTGGCGGCGGCGGTGGCGGAGGCGGCGGAGGAGGAGGTGGATCGTGGTGAAATTCCTGCTGATCGTCGTGCTGATCCTGGCGGTCCTCGTCCTGATCGGATTCGTCACCGGCTACAACAAGATTCGCACCGCCGACGTCCGGGTCGCCGAGGCGCTCTCCGGCATCGACGTCGAGCTCACGCGGCGGGCCTCGCTGATCCCCAGCCTGGTACACACCGTGCAGACGTTCGCCGCGCACGAGAAGGGCATCATGGACCATCTGACCAACGCCCGCGCGGCACTTGCGGCGGCGACGACCGGCAAGTCCGTCGCGCAGCGAAGCGCCGCCGAGAAGGATCTCGACACCGCGCTGGCGCCGCTGCTGGCGCTGGGACAGAGCTATCCCGCGCTCAACTCCTCGACCAACTTCCTGAACCTTCAGGAGAACCTGGCCGACACCGAGAACAAACTGGCCTTCGCCAGGCAGTACTACAACGACGCGGTGGCGACGTTGAATCGGTCGCTCAGCACGATCCCGTGGATGTACGTCGCCCCGCTGGCCGGGGTGTCCGAGCGGGAGTACTACCAGACACCTCGATGACACGGTGACCGCGTCCCTACACTGGCTCGGTGCGCATTGTCTTCGCCGGCACCCCCGAGCCGGCACTGCCGTCGTTGCGTCGGCTCCTCGACTCGAGCAGGCACGAGGTGATCGCGGTGCTCACCCGGCCGGACGCCGCCGCGGGTCGCCGCGGGCGTCCCGCACCGTCACCGGTGGCACAGCTCGCGCTGGACAACGGCGTACCGGTGCTGCGACCCTCCCGCCCGAACTCCGCCGAGTTCGTCGCCGAGTTGGCGGAGTTGGCGCCGGACTGCTGCGCGGTCGTCGCGTACGGGGCGCTGCTGGGGGACGGGTTGCTCGCGGTGCCCGCCCACGGCTGGGTGAACCTGCACTTCTCCCTGCTGCCGGCGTGGCGGGGCGCGGCTCCGGTGCAGGCGGCCATCGCGGCGGGCGATTCGGTGACCGGCGCGACGACGTTTCTGATCGAACGCAGCCTGGATTCGGGACCGGTGTACGGGGTGGTCACCGAGACGATCCGCCCGGCCGACACCGCGGGTGACCTGCTGGGGCGGCTCTCGGTGTCGGGTGCGGCACTGCTGGAATCGACTCTCGACGGCATCGCCGACGGCATCCTGACCGCGGTGCCGCAACCGGCCGACGGCGTCACCGTCGCGCCGAAGATCACCGTCGACGAGGCCAGGATCCGGTGGGATCTGCCCGCGCATGTGGTCGAGCGACGGATCCGCGCCGTCACTCCTGCGCCGGGGGCGTGGACGGTCATCGGCGATCTGCGGTGCAAACTCGGCCCGGTCACCGTCGATGCCGAGTCGCCGGAAGCCCTGGAGCCGGGTGAGATCCGTATCACCCGCGACGGTGTCCGCGTGGGCACCGGATCACATCCGGTGCTGCTCGACCGGATCCAGCCGCCGGGCAAGAAACCGATGGTGGCCGCCGACTGGGCGCGTGGCGCTCGGCTGGCCGAGAGCGACCTCGCGCGATGACCCGGCCCGGCAAACGACGTCCACCCAGACGCAAGGAACTCGACCCCGCCCGGCGGGCGGCGTTCGACGTCCTGCGGGCGGTCTCCGAGCGTGACGCGTACGCCAACCTGGCGCTGCCGGCGATCCTGCGCGAGCGCGGGATCCACGGCCGCGACGCGGCTTTCGCGACGGAGCTGACCTACGGCACCTGCCGCACGCGGGGGCTGCTCGACGCCGTCATCGCCGATGCCGCGGGCCGTACCATCGACAAGATCGACCCGGTGTTGCTGGATCTACTCCGGCTCGGCACCTACCAGCTGCTGCGTACCCGGGTGGGCCAGCACGCGGCGGTTTCGACGACGGTGGAGCAGGCCGGCCTCGAATTCGACACTGCACGAGCCGGTTTCGTCAACGGTGTGCTCCGCAAGATCGCCGGCCGCGACGAAGCGGACTGGCTCGAGGAACTCGCCCCGCCCGCGTCGACCGACCCGGTCGGGCATCAGGCGTTCGTGCACGCGCATCCGCGATGGATCGCGCAGGCCTTCGCGGACGCGCTCGGGGCGGATGCGGGGGAGCTGTCCGCGCTGCTGGCCAGCGACGATGCCCGTCCCGATGTCCACCTCGCCGCCAGGCCGACCGCATTGTCCGCCGCTGAGCTGGCCGAGCAGGTGCACGGCACGGTGGGCAGGTTGTCGCCGTACGCGGTGTATCTGGCCGGCGGCGATCCCGGATTGCTCGCATCGGTGCGCGACGGCGTGGCGCTGGTGCAGGACGAGGGCAGCCAGCTCGTGGCGCGGGCGGTGACGCTGGCGCCGCTGCGCGGGGACGACGGTGGACGATGGCTGGATCTGTGCGCGGGACCCGGGGGTAAGACCGCGCTGCTGGCCGCGATCGGCCAGGCCGCCGGCGTCGACGGTCTCACCGTCACCGCGGTGGAGCCCGCGCCCCGGCGAGCCGATCTCGTCGAGGAGAACACCAGGGGTCTCCCGGTCGAGGTGGTGCGCGTCGACGGCCGTGAGTCGGGGCTGGAGCCGGGCTTCGACCGGGTGCTCGTCGACGCACCGTGCACGGGCCTCGGCGCCCTGCGCCGTCGCCCGGAGGCGCGGTGGCGCCGCCAGCCCGGTGACGTGCCACAGCTGGCGAAGCTGCAGCGCGAGCTGCTGGCATCCGCGATCCGGCTCACCAGGCCCGGGGGTGTGGTGTTGTACGCGACGTGCTCGCCCCACCTGGTGGAGACGGTCGGGGTGGTTGCCGACGCCCTGCGCAGGCACCCGGTGGAGGCTCTCGACGCCCGGCCGCTGTTCGCCCCGGCCGAAGGGCTCGGTCCGGGGCCCTACGTCCAGCTGTGGCCGCACCGGCACGGCACCGACGCGATGTTCGCGGCGGCTCTGCAAGTAGGCTGACGCCCATGCGTGACGCGCCGGGACATGGTCCGACCCCGCTGATAGCCCCGTCGATTCTGGCCGCGGATTTCGCCCGGCTGGGTGACGAGGCCGAAGCGGTACGCGGCGCCGACTGGTTGCACGTCGACGTCATGGACAACCATTTCGTGCCCAACCTGACGATGGGTCTTCCGGTCGTGGAAGCGCTGCTGAAGGTCACCGACATTCCGATGGACTGTCATCTGATGATCGACGCTCCGGAGCGTTGGGCACCGCCGTACGCGGAGGCGGGCGCCTACAACGTGACGTTCCACGCGGAGGCCACGGACCGTCCCGTGGAGGTGGCCCGCGACATCCGCGCCGCCGGAGCCAAGGCGGGCCTGGCGATCAAGCCGGGTACGCCGGTGGAGCCCTATCTGGAGATCCTGCGGGACTTCGACACCGTGTTGATCATGTCCGTGGAACCGGGTTTCGGCGGTCAGAAGTTCATCCCGGAGGTGCTGCCGAAGGTCGGAACCCTGCGCCGCCTCGTCGATTCGGGTGAGCTGACGATCGTCGTCGAGATCGACGGCGGCATCAACGACGACACGATCGAACAGGCGGCCGTGGCGGGCGTCGACTGCTTCGTTGCCGGTTCGGCCGTCTACAGCGCCGAGGACCCCGCTGCGGCCGTGGCGGCGCTGCGACGGCGGGCCGCGGACGCTTCCAAACATCTGACGCTATGAATCCCGACGCCGCGATGCGGGCGGCCATCGAGCAGGCCGACCGGGTCAAGGGGCGAACGTACCCGAATCCGCCTGTGGGCGCGGTCATCCTGGATCGAGACGGGGAGGTGGCCGGAGTCGGCGCCACCTCGCCGGCCGGCGGTCCCCATGCCGAGGTACTGGCACTGCGCCGGGCAGGCGGGCGGGCGGTCGGCGGCACCGCGGTCGTCACACTGGAACCGTGCAACCACTTCGGCCGCACCCCGCCGTGCGTGGATGCGCTTGTCGCAGCCCAGGTTTCTTCGGTCGTCTACGCCGTTTCCGATCCCAACCCGGCGGCGGCCGGTGGCGCGACGCGCCTGGCCGAGGCGGGCGTCGATGTTACCGCCGGCGTGTTGGCCGACGCTGTCGGCAGCGGGCCGCTGCGCGAGTGGCTGCACAAGCAACGGACCGGATTACCGCACGTGACTTGGAAATTCGCCACCAGCGTCGACGGTCGCAGCGCAGCCGCGGACGGAACGAGCCAGTGGATCACGAGCGAGGCCGCCCGTGCCGACGTGCATCGCCGACGTGCGGCGGCGGACGCGATCGTGGTCGGCACGGGCACCATCTTCGTCGACGACCCGGCGCTGACCGCCCGCCTGCCCGACGGCAGCCTCGCGGAGAACCAGCCGTTGCGGGTGGTCGTAGGTCAGCGCGAGATCTCACCGGACGCACGAGTTCTCAACGACGATTCGCGGACCATGGTGATCCGCACCCGTGATCCCCATGAGGTCATCAAGGCGTTGTCGGACCGCACCGACGTCCTGCTGGAGGGTGGTCCGACACTGGCGGGCGCATTCCTTCGTGCCGGTGCGATCGACCGGATCCTCGCCTACGTCGCGCCGATTCTGCTGGGTGGGCCCATCACCGCCGTCGATGACGTGGGGGTGCTGAGCATCGCGCACGCCCAGCGATGGCGCTTCGACGGAACCGACGCCCTCGGACCGGACGTGCTGCTCAGCCTCAAGCCCGCCTGACCCGCCGAGGCGCGAGCGTTCTTCGCTTGTTATCCAATCGTTTCCCAATCGAGCCCGTGCTGTTCACTCTCGGATCCCTGTGTCCGGCTTCACACGTCGCGTTCGGCGCGCGGAGGAGCGGTCGCGGGCCCCCCTCTCGGTACACTCGGTGCAGTGCCGGATTCTGACTCCGGCGGGAATATCGCGCTTTCACCGACGAGTTGCGCATGGTGAGCACGAACAAAGGACAACGAGCATGACTGCACTGCAGGACTGGCTCAGCATCAGTCCGGTCGACCCGCGCAGCATCAAGGCCGTCATCCGGGACGCCTGGCGGGGACTGACCTCCAGCGATTCCGGACCGGTCGACAAGCCTCAGCTGATGGGCCGCGGACTCGAGCGCTGCTGAGGGTCGCCGACCGCGTCGGGTTCCTCGGCGTGCTCGTCGCGCGCACTGATCAGTAGGCCGAGCACCGCGCCCACGACACACACGATCGCGGTGATCGAAAAGATCTCGCCGTACTGCAGGACGTAGGCTTCGCGGACCCTCCCTGCTTCGGCCGTCAATCGCTCGGCGAGCGTGTTTCCGCCCGTGTTGGCGGGCAGGCTGGCCAGGTGCTGGTTGAACCGGTACAGGCCCCAGGCGCTGAGCGCCGCGATGCCGATGAGCATGCCGATCATCCGCGCCACCACGACGGCCGCCGACGCGATGCCGTGCTGGGCGGCCGGCACCACCCGCAGCGTCGCCGAGGTCAGCGGACCGATCACCAGGCCGAGGCCGAGGCCCGCGATCGCCAGGTCGGTGTCCAGTGTCGGCAGGCTGAACAGGCCGAGGTCGTGGCGCGCCGCAAGGAGGTCGACGGGCCATTTCGAGATCAGCAGATAGCCCGCGGCGGCGATCAGCAGGCCGGCGAACGCGACGATCCGGTCGCCGATCCGGGTGGCCAGCCACCCGCCGAGCAGGGCCCCGACCGGCAGCGCCACCAGGAAGCGCAACAGCAGGAAAGCGGCCTCGTTCTGGTCCTGGCCGAGGACGCCCTGCCCGAACAGCTCCACGTTGACCAGCGTCACCATCAGCGCCGCGCCTGCGGCCAACGACGCGCCCAACGCGGCAAGGAACGGCCTGAAGTGCACCCCCGCCGGCTCCAGCAGCCGGGTGCGCGCGAACTTCTCCCAGACGAAGAACGCGATGGTCGCCACGCCCGCGGCGATCAGCACCGGCGCACCCCAGCTGGGCAACACCTCCTTGCCGTCGGGCTTCGGGTTGTACAGCCCGATCACGGCGAGGCCGAGGGCGACGGCCAGCAGCAGGCCACCGACGACGTCGACCTTCTGCGGATCATCGGTCTTCTCCCGGCCGGGCAGGCTGAAGTGGATCATCGCCATCGCGATCACCGCCAGCGGCACGTTGACCCAGAACACGGCCTGCCAGTGGCCGAACAGCCACACCAGCGCGATGCCGTAGATCGGGCCGAGCACGCTGCCGAGTTCCTGAGCGGCACCGACACCGCCGAGCACCGCCGCGCGGTTGCGCGCCGCCCACAGGTCGGCCGCCAGGGCCAGGGTCACCGGCAGCAGCGCCCCGCTGGCCGTGCCCTGGACGACGCGGCCGATGACCAGCACGGTGAGGTCGGTCGACATCGCTGTGATCACCGAACCGAGCGCGAAGCCGGCCAGGCTGACCTGGATCAGCGTCTTTCTGCCGAATCGGTCCGACGCCCGCCCCAACAGCGGCATCGCCGCGATGTAGCCCAGCAGATATCCGGTGATGATCGGGGTGACCCGCTGGATCTGATTCACGCCGATGCCGACGTCACGCATGATGTCGGTCATGATCGTGACGACGACGTAGGTGTCGAGCGCGCCGAGCACCACCGCGAGGCTGCCCGCGCTGATCGCGATGCGGCGGTTCGTCGACGAAGACGTCGAGGTGGTGGCCACGGGTGAGCCGTGCATCACACCGCTGGTTTGTCGACGCTGACCGGCTCGCCCCAATTCGACAGCGTCATCGTCACGCTGTTACCGGGGCTGGGCTCCAACCGGGCCTGCATCAGTTCGTGGTCGCCGTCCTCGGCGATCCAGGCGGTGCCGGGGACCGGTCCGGTCGCCGCGATCTGCGGGGAGATCTTGTTGACGGCGTCGGCGGTGACGTTGCCCGTGATCCGCACGGTGTCCACGCCCTCGACGGTCTCGCGGCCGTCGGCCTTGGCGTCGGAGAAGTCGGCCAGCACGTTGGCGAGCCCGACATCGGGGTTCAGGATGGCCGCCACGTCGTAGATGTCGGACGCGGGCCCGAAATTCGACAGGCTGCCCCCCGCCGTGATCGCGGCGTAGAGGTCTCCGTCGGAGACCACGAAGTCGACACCCTGGAGGCGCTGACCGAGGAAGACGATGTCGGCGGTGCCCTTGGCGGCGACCGCGGGCGTCTGGGTCAGCTCACCCTCGAGGGATTCGACGGGCAGTTCGGCGATCTGGCCCTGCACCGAGAGCTTGAGGTGCGCGCTGGTCTGGGCCTTGGTGGTCCCGCTCGACTCTTTCAACAGGGTGGCGGGGTCGGGGAGTTCCTTGGCGGAATCCTCGGACGACGAACCGGAGCACCCTGCAACGAGGGCGATGACGGCGAAAAGGGCGGCGAAGATCGCCAGAAGGCGGGTCTGCATGCCTGCATCGTAGTGGGTACAGCGGTGTGGACGTGCTGCCCGGTGCCTGCGCCGAAGTGACAACATCGCTGCTGATCTGCGATTTCAGTCCGTCTCGAACAGGGCTGCCCGCGGCCGCGAACTTCGGGCACCAGACGCTCTAGGCTGGGCAGCGTGTTCACCGGAATCGTCGAAGAGCTGGGCGAAGTCGTCGGCAGGGAGGACCTCGGCGACGCCGCCCGTCTGCTCATCCGTGGGCCGATCGTCACCTCGGACGCCGGACACGGTGACTCCATCGCGGTCAACGGTGTGTGCCTGACCGTCGTCGACGTCCTCGCCGACGGCTCGTTCTCCGCCGATGTGATGGACGAGACACTGAACCGGTCGAGCCTGCGGGGTGTCGACGTCGGAGCCTGGGTGAACCTGGAGCGCGCCGCGGCGCTGCAGAGCCGTCTCGGCGGCCACATCGTCCAGGGCCACGTGGACGGCACCGGCCACGTCATCTCCCGGACCCCCTCGGAACACTGGACCGTGGTGCGCATCGCGCTCCCCGCGGCGTTGTCCCGATACGTCGTGCACAAGGGGTCCATCACCGTCGACGGGGTGTCGCTGACCGTCTCCGGCCTGGGACACGACTGGTTCGAGGTGTCCTTGATTCCGACCACCCTGGACCTGACCACGCTGGGCCGCGCCGAGGTCGGCGCCCACGTGAACCTCGAGGTCGACGTCATCGCCAAGTATGTTGAGCGGCTGCTGGCCCAGAAAGACGGTCCCACCAGCGGGTAGCGGTCATCGTGGTCCCGACCACCTCATGGTTGTGCCCGCGGAACCGGCGGGCAATAACTCATGTCC
The DNA here is from genome assembly GCF_025821625.1 of Mycolicibacterium pyrenivorans. Lineage (GTDB taxonomy): Bacteria > Actinomycetota > Actinomycetes > Mycobacteriales > Mycobacteriaceae > Mycobacterium > Mycobacterium pyrenivorans. The sequence continues at coordinate 9,703 of NZ_JACKSH010000277.1, read as the reverse complement.
CTGCGTGGTTCATACTGAGAGGCAGTCCCAGCAGGGACGGCCTGTAGGTGTTCCTGGGTTCCGGCGAGCCGGAACCGGCAAGGGTGGTGAAGATGACGAGGCTGGATTCGGTCGAGCGCGCGGTGGCTGACATCGCCGCAGGCAAGGCCGTCGTCGTCATCGACGATGAGGATCGCGAGAACGAAGGTGACCTGATCTTCGCCGCCGAGAAGGCCACTCCCGAACTGGTCGCGTTCATGGTCCGCTACACGTCGGGCTACCTGTGCGTGCCACTCGACGGGGACATCTGCGACCGGCTGGGCCTGCTGCCGATGTACGCGGTGAACCAGGACAAGCACGGAACCGCCTACACCGTCACCGTCGATGCGAAAGTCGGTGTGGGGACCGGTATTTCAGCGTCCGACCGCGCCACCACGATGCGGTTGCTCGCCGATCCGTCCAGCACCGTCAACGATTTCACCAAACCGGGGCACGTGGTGCCGCTGCGCGCCAAGGACGGTGGCGTGCTGCGTCGTCCAGGGCACACCGAAGCTGCCGTCGACCTTGCCCGGCTGGCCGGGCTGCGGCCCGCGGGGACGATCTGCGAGATCGTCAGCCAGAAGGACGAAGGCGCGATGGCGCAGACCGACGAGCTGCGGGTGTTCGCCGACGATCACAATCTGGCGCTGATCTCGATCGCCGACCTGATCGAGTGGCGGCGCAAGCACGAAAAGCACATCGAGCGCATCGCGGAGGCCCGCATCCCGACCCGTCACGGCGAGTTCCGGGCCGTCGGCTACACCAGCATCTATGACGAGGTCGAGCATGTCGCGTTGGTCCGCGGCGACATCGCGGGCCCGCACGGCGACGGCCATGACGTACTGGTGCGGGTCCACTCCGAATGCCTGACCGGCGACGTGTTCGGTTCCCGCCGGTGTGACTGCGGCCCGCAACTCGACGCCGCGCTGGCGATGGTGGCCAGGGAGGGCCGCGGCGTGGTGCTCTACATGCGCGGCCACGAGGGGCGGGGTATCGGGTTGATGCACAAGCTGCAGGCCTATCAACTCCAGGACGCCGGTGACGACACCGTCGACGCCAACCTCAAGCTGGGCCTGCCCGCCGACGCCCGCGACTACGGCATCGGGGCGCAGATCCTCGTCGATCTGGGCGTGCGGTCGATGCGGCTGCTGACCAACAACCCGGCCAAGAGGGTCGGCCTCGACGGGTACGGCCTGCACATCATCGAGCGCGTACCGCTGCCGGTGCGCGCCAACGCCGAGAACATCCGGTACCTGATGACCAAACGCGACCGCATGGGCCACGACCTCGTCGGACTCGAGGATTACGACGAGGCGCTCCCGGGCGAGTTCGGCGGCGCGGTATGAGTCCCGCGGCGGGCGTGCCCGAGTTGCCCGCGATCGATGCCTCGGACATCAGACTGGGCATCGTGGCCAGCACCTGGCACGAGACGATCTGTGATGCACTGCTGGAAGGTGCGAGAAAAACTGCGGCAGACGCAGGAGTCGCGGACCCCACCGTCGTGCGGGTACTCGGCGCCATCGAGATCCCGGTGGTGGCGCAGGCGCTGGCGGCGACCCACGACGCCGTCGTGGCGCTCGGGGTGGTGATTCGCGGTGAGACACCGCATTTCGACTACGTGTGCGAGGCCGTCACCCAGGGGTTGACCCGGGTGTCGCTGGACGCGTCCACACCCGTCGCGAACGGCGTGCTCACCACCAACACCGAACATCAGGCCCTGGACCGGGCCGGGCTGCCCACGTCGGCCGAGGACAAGGGCGCTCAGGCGGCCGCTGCGGCGCTGTCGACCGCGCTCACCCTGCGTCAGCTGAGATCATGAGCGGAAATGACCGGGACAGCTGGGACGTTCAGGTCAAGCCGTTCCTGACGCCGTTCTTCGCCTACGGCGCGGCGGCGCTGATCCTGGCTGCGCACGTCGTGGTGGGCGCGCTGCTCAAGGTGTCCTCGACGGGCGTGATCTTCCGCACCGCCGACCAGGTGGCCATCGCGATGCTGGGAGCGGTCTTCGCGGGGTTCGTGTGTCTGTTCGCGCGGCCGCGGCTGCGGGTCGGGCCGTCTGGGGTCGCGGTGCGAAACCTGTTCGGCTACCGACTGTTTCCCTGGTCCGACGTCGTGGGTGTGTCGTTTCACCAGGGTGCGCGCTGGGCGCGGCTCGATCTGCCCGACGACGAGTACGTCCCGGTGATGGCGATCCAGGCCGTCGACAAGGGCCGTGCGGTCGAGTCGATGGACCGGGTGCGTGCCGCGATGAAGCGCTACCAGCCCGGCATCAACTCACGTCACCCGTGACCGCACCTTCGCGGCGGGGATCGGCACCACCCACCCAGCCGGGTTCGGCCCGCACGATGGCGGACAGCCCACTGGACTGATCGGCGATGTCGACCTGGTGCCCGAGGCGGCGTAACCCCTGCACCAGCGGGTCATGGTCACCGTCGTCGGTGCTGTCGATCACCGGATGTTCACCGCCCACGTTCGTCTTGGGGGAGTTGGCAGCGCCGAAGTCGACCATGGACACCGCTTGCTGGGGATCCAGTCCCCAGTCGAGCATCCCCACAACGGTTTTGACGACGAACTGGATGATCGTCGATCCGCCGGGTGAGCCGGTGACGGCGTACAGCGGCCCGCGGGATCCGGGCGCGCCGACGTCGAAGATCAGCGTCGGCGCCATCGTGCTGCGCGGGCGCTTGCCGGGCGCCACCCGGTTGGTGACCGGCACCCCGTCCGGGCCGACGGGGTCGGCCGCGAAATCGGTCAGCTGATTGTTCAGCAGGAAGCCGTCGACCATGTGGAACGAACCGAACGCCGACTCGATCGTCGTCGTCAGCGACGCCGCGTTGCCCTGCTCGTCGACCACGCTCACGTGGCTCGTGCCGTGCTCCGGCGGTAGCGGCACCGGCGCGGCGGGCGGCCCGAACTCGCCCGGTTTCGCGGTGCCCATCGTGCGGTCCGGTGAGATCAACGCCGCGCGGCCCGCCAGGTAGTCGCTGCCCAGCAGCGTGTCGGGGGAGCCGCCGGGCAGTGGCACGAAGTCGGTGTCAGCGACGTAGCGGTCGCGGTCGGCGTAGGCGAGCCGCTCGGCTTCGGAGATGAGGTGCACACCCATCACCGAGGGGCGCCCGCCGTTGAGGTCGATGTCGGCGGGCTTGTGCTCGTCCATCGGGAAGTGCTCGAGCATGCCGAGCGTGGCGGCCACCGCGAGACCGCCCGACGACGGCGGCGGCATGCCACATATCTCCTTGCCGCGGTAATCCGTGCACAGCGGATCGCGCGCCGACACCGTGTAGCTCGCCAGATCCTCCACGGTCATCAGGCTCGGGGTGCGGCCGCCAGAGGGGTCGGCCGCTGCGGCGACGATGTTGCGGGCCGTGTCGCCCTCGTAGAACGAATCGGGGTCGGATGCGATGGCGCCCAACGTCTTCGCATACGCCGGGTTGGTGAGCACGGTGCGCGCGGTCTTCGGGGAGCCGTCCGGTTCCAGGAAGTACGCGGCGGCGTTCTCGTCGAGCCGCAGCTGCGGTGCGGCATCGCCGATGGCCGCGGCAAGCCGCGGGCTGATGTCGAACCCGCCGTCGGCGAGGTCGACGGCGGGGGCCAGCAGGTCCCGCCACGACGCCTTGCCGTGCTCGGTGTGGACGTCGGAGAGCATCCGCACGATGCCGGGCACCCCGATGGAGCGGCCCGAGGCGCGGGCGTCGGGCTTCGGCGCGGTCCTGTCGGACGCGGAAATCCAGCGCAGATAGTTCTCGGTCGCCGCAGCGGGGGCGACCTCCCGGCCGTCGTAGGCCTGCACCGACCCGGAGGCGGCGTCGTGGTAGAGCAGGAACCCGCCACCGCCGAGTCCCGAGGATTGCGGCTCGACCAGGCCGAGGACCGCTTGTGCGGTGACCAGTGCGTCCGCTGCCGTCCCGCCGTCACGCAGCACCTCGCACGCGGCCTGGGTCGCGAGCGGGTTGGCGGTGGCCACCGCGAACCGCGTCGTGCGCACGGCCGTCATGTCGGTGCGGTAGCCGGTTGCGCTCTCGGGCGCCGCCGAGATGTCTCTGGACTCCGACGTCATCCCCGGCTCGGGTGCGGGCGTTCCGTTGGTGACGATCTCGCACGGGCCTGCCGCGGCGGGCGCGCCATTCTGGTCGCCACCGCAACCGGCGAGCACCAGAACCATCCCCATCAGCGGGGACAGCACCCATCGCCGAGACAGGAACCGCATCACCCGACGGTAGTCGATCCGGCCCGTCAGGACACCGCAGTAACCTGGGTCCGTGCCCGATCCAGCGACGTACCGACCCGCTCCGGGGTCGATTCCCGTCGAACCTGGTGTGTACCGGTTTCGGGATCCCCACGGCAGGGTCATCTACGTCGGCAAGGCCAAGAGCCTGCGCAGCAGGCTCAACTCCTACTTCGCCGACCTCGCCGGCCTGGCGCCACGGACACGGCAGATGGTGCGGACGGCCGCCGGAGTCGAGTGGACGGTCGTCAACACCGAAGTCGAGGCGCTCCAGCTCGAGTACAACTGGATCAAGGAGTTCGATCCGCGGTTCAACATCCGCTACCGGGACGACAAGTCCTATCCGGTTTTGGCCGTCACGCTCAACGAGGAGTACCCGCGGCTGATGGTCTACCGCGGCCCGCGCCGCAAAGGGGTCCGTTACTTCGGGCCGTACTCGCACGCCTGGGCGATCCGCGAAACCCTGGATCTGTTGACCCGGGTGTTCCCGGCACGCACCTGCTCGGGCGGAGTGTTCAAGCGGCACAAGCAGATCGATCGCCCGTGCCTGCTCGGCTACATCGACAAGTGTGCGGCGCCGTGTATCGGTCGGGTCAGTGCCGAGGAGCACCGGCGCATCGTGCTCGACTTCTGTGATTTCCTCGCGGGCAAGACTGATCGACTGGTCCGCGACATGGAACGCCAGATGAACGCAGCGGCCGCCGACCTGGACTTCGAGCGGGCCGCGAGGCTCCGCGACGACATCGGTGCACTCAAGCGTGCCCTGGAGAAGCAGACCGTGGTGTTCGGTGACGGAACCGACGCCGACGTCGTCGCCTTCGCCGACGACGACCTGGAAGCCGCCGTGCAGGTGTTCCACGTCCGAGGCGGGCGCGTTCGCGGTCAGCGGGGGTGGGTCATCGAAAAGTCCGGCGAGCCAGGCGAATCCACACAGGAATACCTGGTCGAGCAGTTCGTGACGCAGTTCTACGGGGATCAGGCCGAGCTGAGCGGTGCGGGCGCCGCCGGAATAGATGAGGCGACCAATCCGGTGCCGCGCCAGGTGCTGGTCCCGGTGCTTCCCGACAACGCCGACCAACTCGAGACCTGGCTGTGCGGGCTGCGGGGCTCGCGGGTGGCGCTGCGGGTGCCGCAGCGCGGGGACAAGCGCGCGCTCGCTGAGACGGTCAGGCGCAACGCCCAGGATGCCCTGGCTCAGCACAAGCTGAAACGAGCCGGCGACTTCACCGCGAGAAGCGCTGCGCTGCAGAGTATTCAGGATGCGTTGGGCCTCGGGAACGCGCCGCTGCGCATCGAGTGTGTGGACATCAGCCACGTGCAGGGCACCGACGTGGTGGCGTCGCTTGTGGTGTTCGAGGACGGGCTGCCCCGAAAGTCCGACTATCGGCATTACGCGATCAGGGACGCCGCAGGAGAGGGCCGGTCCGACGACGTCGCCTCGATCGCGGAGGTGACCCGCAGGAGGTTCCACCGCCACCTGCGCGACACCGAGCCCCCCGTCGATGCGCCCGAACCGGACGCGGCCGATCAATCGGATGCGGGGCGGCCCGAACATGGTCCTCGCGCAAGCGCTCGTCCGGAACATGGTCCTCGCACAAGCGCTCGTCCGGAACATGGTCCTCGCGCAAGCGCTCGTCCGGAACATGGTCCTCGCGCAAGCGCTCGTCCGGCCAGGTTCGCGTACCCGCCCAACCTCTTCGTCGTCGACGGCGGCGCTCCCCAGGTCAACGCCGCGGCCGCGGTCCTCGACGAGTTGGGTATCTCCGATGTCGCGGTGATCGGGCTGGCCAAGAGGCTCGAGGAGGTGTGGGTGCCGTCCGACCCGGATCCCGTGATCATGGCGCGCAACAGCGACGGGCTCTACCTGCTGCAGCGGGTCCGTGACGAAGCCCACCGGTTCGCGATCACCTACCACCGCAGCAAGCGGTCCAAGCGGATGACCGCCTCCGCGCTGGATTCGGTGCGGGGACTGGGTGAGCATCGCCGCAAGGCCCTGGTCACCCACTTCGGGTCGGTGGCCAGGCTGAAACAGGCCAGCGTCGAGGAGATCACCGCGGTGCCCGGCATCGGGACCGCGACCGCACGCGCCGTCCTGGAGGCCCTGGGCGCAGTGGTCGGCGACTCCGAAGTCGATTCGGAAGCGCCCGCCCCGGTTATCGGCAATGATCAGAGCAGAGAAACGGGATGACAGAGCAGGGAATGCGCGAGGAACTTGGTGGGGGTGCCGGCGGCGCCGGCGATGAGGGACACCTCGAATCCGGCATCGACGTCGTGCTCGTCACGGGGCTGTCCGGCGCAGGTAGGGGCACCGCGGCCAAGGTGCTCGAGGATCTCGGCTGGTACGTCGCCGACAACCTGCCGCCTGAACTGATCGCCCGGATGGTCGAACTGGGACTTGCCGCGGGTTCACGGATCACCCAGCTCGCGGTGGTGATGGACGTGCGGTCCCGGGGCTTCACCGGTGACCTGGAGTGGGTGCGCACCGATCTGGCGACCAGGGGCATCGCGCCGCAGGTGCTCTTCCTGGAGGCGTCCGACGACATCCTGGTGCGCCGCTACGAGCAGAACCGCCGCAGTCATCCGTTGCAGGGCAACCAGACTCTCGCCGAAGGCATCGCCGCCGAACGCGCGATCCTGGCGCCGGTCCGCGCCAATGCCGACCTGGTGATCGACACCTCGGCCCTGTCGGTGCCCGCGCTGCGGGAGAGCATCGAACGCGCCTTCGGTGGCGAGGCGATCGCGGATACCAGCGTCACCGTCGAGTCCTTCGGGTACAAGTACGGGCTGCCGATGGACGCCGACACGGTGATGGATGTCCGGTTCCTGCCCAATCCCCACTGGGTCGACGATCTGCGCCCCCACAGCGGCCAGCACCCCGGGGTCCGGGATTACGTCCTCGGCCAACCGGGCGCCACCGAGTTCCTCGACTCCTACCATCAGCTGTTGGACGTCGTGATCGACGGATACCGGCGGGAGGGGAAGCGCTACATGACCGTTGCCATCGGCTGTACCGGCGGCAAACACCGCAGCGTGGCGATGGCCGAGGCGCTGGCGGCTCGGCTGCAGGACGGTTCCACGTTGACGGTGCGGGTGCTGCACCGGGATCTGGGTCGCGAATGAGTTTCCCCGCACGCGAGGAGGACAGATGAGTCCTCGCATCGTCGCGCTCGGCGGAGGTCACGGGCTGTACGCGACGCTGTCGGCGGCGCGCCGCCTCACCCCGCACGTCACCGCCGTGGTCACCGTCGCCGACGACGGCGGGTCGTCGGGCCGGCTGCGCAGCGAGCTGGATGTGGTGCCCCCCGGTGACCTCCGAATGGCGTTGGCGGCGTTGGCTTCCGACAGCCCGCAAGGGCGATTGTGGGCGACGATCATCCAGCACCGGTTCGGCGGCAGCGGAGCCCTGGCGGGTCATCCGATCGGCAACCTCATCCTCGCCGGGTTGAACGAGGTGCTCGCCGACCCGGTGGCCGCGCTCGACGAGCTGGGTCGCGTCCTCGGCGTCAAGGGCCGGGTGCTGCCGATGTGTCCGGTCGGTCTCGGGATCGAGGCCGACGTCGTCGGCCTGGAGTCCGACCCACGGGTCAGCCGCGCGATCCGCGGCCAGGTCGCGATCGCCACCACCGTCGGCAAGGTCCGCCGGGTGCGACTGCTGCCCGGCGACCCGCCGGCGACCCACCAGGCGGTTGACGCGATCATGAACGCCGACCTCGTCGTGCTCGGGCCGGGCTCCTGGTTCACCAGCGTGATCCCGCACGTCCTGGTCCCGCAGCTGGCGGTGGCGCTGCAGGCGACCACCGCCCGCCGCGCGCTGGTGCTCAACCTGGTGGCCGAGCCGGGGGAGACGGCGGGCTTCTCCGTGGAGCGTCACATCCACGTGCTGGCCCAGCATGCGCCGGACTTCACGGTGCACGACATCATCGTCGATTCGAGCAGGGTGCCGAGCGACCGGGAGCGGGACCAGCTGCGCCGCACCGCCCGAATCCTCGACGCCCACGTTGAGTTTGCCGACGTTTCCAGACCTGGTACACCTTTACATGACCCGGCGAGATTGGCCGCGGCGCTGGAGGGGGTTTGCAAGCGCGGCATGGCGTCAACCGGCACAGCCCAGGCGATTCAGGAGCCGACTGTGCCCACACCGACAGTGAACGGACCGAGAGGTGACGACCCGTGGCGATGACAGCCGAGGTCAAGGATGAGCTCAGCCGGTTGACGGTCAACTCGGTGAGCGCACGCCGTGCCGAGGTGGCGTCGTTGCTGCGTTTCGCCGGCGGGCTGCACATCGTGGCCGGGCGGGTGGTCGTCGAGGCCGAGGTCGATCTGGGCATCATCGCGCGCCGGCTGCGCAAGGACATCTATGACCTGTACGGCTACAACGCGGTCGTGCACGTGCTGTCGGCCAGTGGCATCCGCAAGAGCACGCGGTACGTGGTCCGGGTGGCCAAGGACGGTGAGGCGCTGGCGCGCCAGACAGGCCTGCTCGACCTTCGGGGCCGGCCGGTGCGCGGCCTGCCGGCGCAGGTCGTCGGTGGCAGTGTCGCCGACGCCGAAGCCGCATGGCGCGGAGCGTTTCTGGCGCACGGGTCGCTCACCGAGCCGGGACGGTCGTCGGCGCTGGAGGTCAGCTGCCCCGGTCCCGAGGCCGCGCTGGCGCTCGTGGGTGCCGCCCGGCGGTTGGGAGTCGGTGCGAAGGCCCGCGAGGTGCGCGGCAGCGACCGGGTCGTGGTTCGAGACGGCGAGGCGATCGGGGCGCTGCTCACCCGGATGGGTGCGCAGGACACCCGGCTGACGTGGGAGGAGCGGCGCATGCGTCGCGAGGTCCGCGCCACGGCGAACCGGCTCGCCAACTTCGACGACGCCAATCTGCGGAGGTCGGCGCGCGCGGCCGTGGCCGCAGCCGCGCGGGTGGAACGGGCGCTGGAGATCCTCGGCGACACGGTGCCGGACCATCTCGCGGCGGCGGGCAGCCTGCGGGTGGCCCACCGGCAGGCCTCGCTGGAGGAGCTCGGTCGGCTTGCCGAACCGCCGATGACCAAAGATGCTGTGGCAGGACGGATTCGACGACTGCTGTCGATGGCCGACCGCAAGGCCAAGCAGGACGGCATCCCCGACACCGAGTCGGCTGTCACGCCGGACCTGCTCGAAGACGCCTAGGTCCTCAGGCGGCGGCACCGGTCAGGATCCGGGCCGGATTCGCGGCGGGGTTGCCCGCCTGCGCGTCGAGCACGGTGGTCCAGGTGTGTGGGCTCGTGACGATGTTGAGGTGGCCCACGAGCAGTCTGGGGTAGCGGGCCTGCAGGACGATGGTCGTGACGTTCGGGCCCTGCATGAAATGCCGCGTGTACGGGAGGAGGCCTTAGCCTGGATTCACCGATGAGGTAGGGATGGGAGGCGGGTTGTAACAGCGAAATGCCCTGTCGTGGTGAAAGAATGAGATTTCTCTAGGATCACATTCAGCCA
>NZ_JACKSH010000276.1:2683-2998 GCF_025821625.1 Mycolicibacterium pyrenivorans | reverse complement strand
CTCACTGGGACGGCGACGATCGCGCAGTATGAGGCGGCGATCAAGGCGGTCACGTTCTCCACCGCCGAGGGCGGGCTGCCGCGCAGCATCACGATCAGTGTGATGGATGAGGCCGAGGTTGAGAGTCTGGCCCCGGGTGTTGCAGTGGTGACGGTGATCGGGCTGCCGCCGGTGATCACCACCATCGGCACCCCGATTTACACGTTGGGTGGGTCACCGGTTCAGGTGGTCTCGGTCGTCGAGGTGCTCGACGCCGACTCCGACGAACTGTCCGGCGCGACGGTGACGATCGTGACCGGCGGCCAGGATGGTGAT
>NZ_JACKSH010000276.1:0-2669 GCF_025821625.1 Mycolicibacterium pyrenivorans | reverse complement strand
CCAGCCGAACGGCAATCCGGTCACCGGAACCTGGAACGCGGCGACCAAGACCCTCAGTCTGACGGGGACCGCGACGATTGCGCAGTATGAGGCGGCGATCAANGCGNTCACGTTCTCCACCACCGAGGGCGGGCTGCCGCGCAGCATCACGATCAACGTGACCGATGAGGCTGAAGTCTCGAGTCTGGCCCCCGGTGTTGCAGTGGTGACGGTGATCGGTTTGCCGCCGGTCATCACCACCATCGGCACCCCGATTTACACGTTGGGCGGATCCCCGGTTCAGGTGGTCTCGGTCGTCGAGGTGCTCGACGCCGACTCCGACGAACTGTCCGGCGCGACGGTGACGATCGTGACCGGCGGCCAGGATGGTGACGCCGACTCCGACGAACTGTCCGGCGCGACGGTGACGATCGTGACCGGCGGCCAGGATGGTGATCTGCTCGATTATGTTCAGCCGAACGGCAATCCGGTGACCGGTTCCTGGGACGCGGCGACCAAGACCCTCAGTCTGACGGGGGCCGCGACGATCGCGCAGTATGAGGCGGCGATCAAGGCGATCACGTTCTCCACCACCGAAGGCGGGCTGCCGCGCAGCATCACGATCAACGTGACCGATGAGGCTGAAGTCTCGAGTCTGGCCCCCGGCGCTGCAGTGGTGACGGTGATCGGTTTGCCGCCGGTGATCACCACGGTGGGTGCGCCGATCTACACGTTGGGCGGATCCCCGGTTCAGGTGGTCTCGGTCGTCGAGGTGCTCGACGCGGACTCCGACGAGCTTTCCGGCGCGACGGTGACGATCGTGACGGGCGGCAAGGCCGGCGACCTGCTCGATTATGTTGCCCCGTCAGGAAACCCGGTCACCGGTTCCTGGAACGCGGCAACCAAGGCCCTCACGCTGACGGGGACCGCGACGATCGCCCAGTACGAAGCGGCGATCAAGGCGGTCACGTTCTCCACCACCGAGGGCGGGCTGCCGCGCAGCATCACGATCAGTGTGATGGATGAGGCCGAGGTTGAGAGTCTGGCCCCCGGCGCTGCAGTGGTGACGGTGATCGGTTTGCCGCCGGTGATCACCACCATCGGCACCCCGATTTACACGTTGGGCGGATCCCCGGTTCAGGTGGTCTCCGTGGTGGAGGTGCTCGACGCGGACTCCGACGAGCTTTCCGGCGCGACGGTGACGATCGTGACCGGCGGCCAGGATGGTGATCTGCTCGATTACGTTCAGCCGAACGGCGACCCGGTGACCGGTTCCTGGGACGCGGCGACCAAGACCCTCAGTCTGACGGGGGCCGCGACGATCGCCCAGTACGAAGCGGCGATCAAGGCGGTCACGTTCTCCACGACCGAGGGCGGGCTGCCGCGCAGCATCACGATCAACGTGACCGATGAGGCTGAAGTCTCGAGTCTGGCCCCGGGGGCTGCGGTGGTGACGGTGATCGGGCTGCCGCCGCTCATCACCACCATCGGCACCCCTGTCCACACGATCAACACCGCTCCTGTGACGCTGATCTCGGAAGCCGGCATCGCCGACGTCGACTCCGATTACATGTCGGGTGCCAAGGTGCAGATCACGCTGCTGGCGCAGTCCGGGGACAGATGCGGGCACCAAGACGCTGACCTTGAGCGGAACCGCCACCAAGGCACAGTACGAACAGGCGCTCGAGGCGGTGACCTTCTCGGCCACCGGCGGCGCACTGATCGTGCGCACCGTGTCGATCACCGTCACCGACGACGCGAACAAGGCCAGCCCCGTGCCCGCCACGATCCTCGCAAGCGCACGGTACTCCTCGGCGCCGACGGTAGCGACGATCGGAGTCCCGACCTACACCCTCGGCAAGGAACCGACGCAACTGATCTCCGTGGCTGACATCGCCGACATTGACTCCGATTACATGTCGGGTGCCAAGGTGCAGATCACGCTGCTGGCGCAGTCCGGGGACACGCTGGGTTACACGGCGATGCGGGCACCAAGACGCTGACCTTGAGCGGAACCGCCACCAAGGCACAGTACGAACAGGCGCTCGAGGCGGTGACCTTCTCGGCCACCGGCGGCGCTCTGATCGTGCGCACCGTGTCGGTCACCGTGACCGACGATGCGGGTGTGAACAGCGCACTTCCCGGGACGGTCCTTGCCAACGTGGCGAATCCGATCGCGCCGTTGGTGGCGCCGATCGGGGCACTGATTTATGGGGCGGACGATCCGGCGGTGAAACCGATCACGACGGTCGCCATCTCCGATATCGATTCGGACTACATGTTCGGTGCCACTGTGCGGATCTCGGGCAACTACAACTCGGGGGACGTCCTCGGCTACGTGGCCCCTTCCGGGAGTCCGGTCGGCGCAGTGTGGGATGTGGGCACCCGAACCTTGACGCTGTCCGGTACCGGGACGAAGGACCAGTACGAGGCGGCGCTCAAGGCGGTCACCTTCTTTGCGTCGGAGCCGGGCGGGCTGTTGGACCTCGGTGAGATCCGGACACTGTCGATCGTCGTCCGGGACGACTCCAACGTGTCCAGCCTGACCGCCACCGTGACGGTCGGGGTGACGATCTAGCACCGCCGCTCAGCGCTTAGCCTTGATTCACCGATCGACCCTCGGCGTGGGGGCGAATTCGGTTGTGCGCTTTGGAGTCGGGGTGGGCCGTTGTGCGGGATCAGATGATGGC
>NZ_JACKSH010000275.1 GCF_025821625.1 Mycolicibacterium pyrenivorans | reverse complement strand
CCGGCCGTCCCTCGGGCCGGCCCGAGCCCCGGCCGGACGCCGCTCACGGCGCGGTCGGCGACCGCTGACGCGCCCCGCCGGCACACCGGTTTTCTTTTCGGTGCTGCGGTGACGGTAGACTCAGCTGTGATCCAGCGCGAGGCATCGGCTCGGACGCGGAAAAGCACCACCGCCCCTTCGGGTGGACCGGTGCGGACCTGCATCGGATGCCGAAAACGAGAGCTGGCCGTCGAATTGCTTCGGGTTGTCGCTGTCGACAGTGCGAGCGGGACTGGGAATCGCTCCAGTGTCGTGATCGTTGACGCAGCGAGAACGCTCCCGGGGCGGGGTGCTTGGCTGCATCGCGATCCCGAGTGTCTCCAAGCGGCAATTCGCCGGCGGGCCTTCGGCCGAGCGTTGCGGATCACCGGTACACCGGACACCACCGCAGTGGAAGAGTGCTTCTCGACCGCGCTCGACCGCCCGGCAACAGGACAGGTAGCGAAGAACATGAGCACACCGTGAAGTCTCGATGACCATGCGTCATAGCTAAACCGAGGCGCGGCGCCCACCACCGCTGTCGCCTCCCAGACAGGAGATGTAGTGGCAGGTAAGGCCCGCGTGCACGAGTTGGCTAAAGAACTCGGTGTCACCAGTAAAGAAGTGCTCGCCCGACTGAACGACCAGGGCGAATTCGTCAAATCCGCGTCATCCACGGTCGAGGCGCCCGTCGCCCGCCGTCTTCGCGAATCGTTCGGCGGCTCGAAGCCCGCCGGCGAAAAGGTCAAGAGCGAGGGCAACGGCTCAGCCGCGAAGCCCGCTGCGCCCAAGCCGGCAGCACCCAAACCGGCTGCGCCACCGGCAGCCGAGGAGCCGGCGCCGCCGGCAGCACCCCCGGCGCCTCCCGCAGCTCCCACACCTGCGGCCGCAGCACCGTCGGCCC